>CAYFXE010000001.1:0-337 GCA_964347035.1 uncultured Eubacteriales bacterium
CACCAACGGACGATATCTGGTGGAATCTCGTTGTAGATGGAATAGCCCAGTATAGATGGATGTTTCTTACCGTGTTCAACCGCGTTTTTAACGGCATTTATGGCATCATGTCGGGCCTGATGGTTATCAAAGAAGCAAAGGTGCTTAGACCACGGCACATCAACAAGAACAGAGATCGCTTTTTCCTCAGCAATATCCAGAAGCCATTCAGGTGGAACATAATACGTTCGAATGGAGTTAATCCCAGCTTGCCGCATCTGCTTAAAATCGCGGCGAACTTGATCTTGGGACGGAAAGGATTCACCGTCGGCATTGGGTGAAAAGGGGCCATATGTTA
>CAYFXE010000001.1:347-878 GCA_964347035.1 uncultured Eubacteriales bacterium
GGCGAAAAATTTACCACACACACGGACTCGTTCCTCATTGCCTGAACTTAATGATTTTCTTCGCAATAGATTACCCTTGTAGTTTCGTCCTTCTTTTATAAACGGGAAGTTGTTTCTTTTCCTTTCCAGTCTATCTTGTACTTTTTCTGTCTTTTTAATAACTAGAGAATTCCGATAAATATAATATATAATATGGCATTAGTCAATTATATTCTTAATCGGCACTTTTATCTTTTGGATAGCTGCCTTTCTCCTCTTTCTTTCTTCCTAAAAATAAAAATGTCTTTCCCGCCCTGGTTCTAAGGTTATTAAGTTGTGTATGAATAATAGTATAAATAACTTACATTTGTCAAGTTGTTTTTTTTCGCATATCTTCAGACAAGGGGCGCTACGAATAGAATTTGAAGATTCCGGTGAAAGTTCAATTAGGTTGGGGCATCCACTAAGCCGAAGCGAAGTAAGGAGGTGATGCTGAAGGGGAAAAGTAAAAAACAAAAGGCTAAAAATAAAAAGGAGGGACTGATGAATAAA
>CAYFXE010000001.1:888-16872 GCA_964347035.1 uncultured Eubacteriales bacterium
CTCTGAGTGGTGACTTCTACACTAAATTCTGGATGGAAATGTTTAAGGGTGGAGGGCATGGTCAACCAGGTAATACTCTGCAAGCCATAGGAGAAGGCTACCATTTTAGCAAGGCCATTCTTAAGGAGACTCTTCTTTATCCTGGATCAACTTGGGATTGGCAAACGACATATGAGGGTGGACAGTTAGTCCTTAATTCCAGTGGCCTTTGGCTTGATTCCAGTAAGCTTAAAGCTGTCGATGTATATGCCAAAAATTATTCGAAGGTGCTAGATGATGGAGGATTAAAGTTTAGACTTGTTATCAAAAGGACAATTCCATGAAAAATTTGTTTCGCCCTAGATTAGGGAGTGGCAGGAAATTGTAAATAAGAGTTCATCCCCTTTTTACAGAGGTTTTTGGTAGATGCGGAAGCGCTTGTAGATCTTCCCGCCCATCCTCTCCATCTCAGCCCGGACCTTGATGTTGGATTCCATCTCATGGTGGGTGTCCATCACTTTAAATCCAGCCTCCTTAGCTTCACGAAGCATGTGAACGCCCATCAGGACATCCAGGCCTCGGCCGCGGTATTTCTCCTTGATGGCTCCTAAGAGGAGATCTAACTGTTTGGTCTTCTTGGCGGCTCTCAGGATTTTTATAAACCCGAAGGGAAAGAGCCTCCCCCTTGCCTTCTGTATTCCTTCGGTCATATCCGGGATGCCGACGATGAAGGCCACAATCTCATCTCCCTTCCTAACCATCTTGACAAACCGTGGATCGACAACAGGCAGATACCGCTTGGTTAGGGCCTCCATCTCTTCCTCATCCAACGGGGTGTAGCCATAAATCCCACCCTCGAAATAACACTCATTCATCAGGTGGAATAAGGGATTTATCCAAGGTTTGAGTTCCTTCTTGGTCCGGAATTCGACGATTTCATACTGCCCTTTCTTCTGGATCCTCTCGTAAATCCTTTTATAGAAATCCGGGATTTCTTCAGGAACGTCGAGTTTATAAACGAAATAATCGACTTCTTTCGTGTATCCGCACTTCTCCACCATCCGAGGCATCCATTCATAATTACAGGGGGTGGCGATCGTGGCCCGGTTTTCAAACCCCTCAATCATAAATCCCTCGGGGTCTTGATCTGTAAACCCGTAAGGTCCAATAATCTTATTCATCCCTTTCTCTCTGGCCCACTCCTCGACAGCGGTTAAAAGCCCCTCTACAACCTCTTCTTCTTCCCAGGTCTCAAGGTACCCGAAGCGGGCGGTTCTCTCCTGCCGGGCCTGGTTGTACCGCGAATTGATGATGCCCATGATTCTCCCCACAGGCTTACCGTCTCTCAAGGCTAAAAGAAGGATCGCATCACAGTAAGAAAACGCTTTGTTTTTCTCGGGATGGAAGTATGTCCATTCATCCATGTAGATAGGCGGTACCCATGTCTTGTGACCGTCGTGGATTTTTTCGGGAAGATGGATGAAGGTTTTAAGGTCTTTTCGGCTATTAACCTTTTTGATGTCAACACTCATGCTAGTCAGGACGTTAGGCTTAAACCTTTTTAGATTCTACCATATATCATTCGACACTCAAATAATTAAATTCGGTGGGTGGGGAGGTTACGGCGAAGCCTGTGCCTGCGCAGACAGGTAACGGATTGGACATCGCATTTAAGATCTCGTCTAAAGCATCCTGTTCACGGTTTTGAAGATGATTTCCCAAGGGTTGACAACTTGAGTCAAGAATGACTAAACTTTACTTTCTTTTAATTTGACACTGACTACGGATGAAGGTCAAAACGTTTCCTCACGGCATCCATCCCCCTGAATTTAAACAGGCATCTGCCCACAAAGCCCTTGAATGCCTGCCTCCCCCAGAAAAAGTCATAATCCCCCTCCTTCAGCATTTTGGCAATCCCGCTGAACCCCTGGTGAAAAAAGGAGAAGATGTTGACTTGGGACAGAAGATCGGTGAGGGCCAGGGGCTTTTCTCGGCCTCTGTCCACGCCAGCGTCTCGGGAAAAGTCAAAACCGTGGATCACAGCCATCATCCTCTCGGCCGATCAGTCCTTTCAGTGATAATCGAAAACGACGGTGAGGACCGCCTGTCTCCTGATCTCAAAGGCGCAGATAACCCCTATGCTCTCTCTCCAGATGAGATCCGCCAGCGGGTTAAGGAGGCGGGAATCGTCGGGCTCGGAGGCGCCGCCTTCCCGACCGCGGTTAAGCTGTCCCCACCCAAGGACAAGCCGATTGATACTGTTATCATCAACGGCTGTGAATGCGAGCCGCTGCTTACGTCCGACTTCAGGCTGATGTTAGAGTATGCTGAAGATATTCTGAACGGTGCCGAACTCATCCGCATGGCCGTCGATGCCCAACGAGTCCTCGTCGGTATCGAGGACAATAAAAAGGAAGCTTTCGAGGTTTTCCAGGAAAAAGCCGAAGGCAATTCGACCGAGGTCCTCCTGGTCAAGACAAAATATCCCCAAGGAGCAGAAAAAAACTTGATCTACGCTCTTCTGAGAAGAGAGGTTCCCCGGGGTGGGCTCCCGTTTGATGTTGGGGTTGTCGTCCAGAATGTGGGAACGACCAAAGCCGTTTGGGATGCAGTCAGTCGGGGAATCCCGCTCTACGAGAGAGCCCTGACGGTCTCGGGGGATGGCATCCAAGAGCCCAAGAATGTTCTTGCTCGCCTCGGAACACCGTTCCAGGATGTCGTCGACTTCTGTGAAGGGTTCACAGGGGATATCAGCCTGTTGGTCATGGGGGGACCGATGATGGGCATTTCTCAATGGTCTCTGGACGTGCCCGTTATCAAGGGAACTTCGGGCCTTTTAGCCTGGAGAGACCTCCCTTTGCCTGTGGAACGCAGCTGCATCCAATGCGGACGGTGTATCGACCACTGCCCGATGGGTCTTGTCCCCACGCGCTTAATGAAGTTTACGAAGTTCGATCATCTCTCGGAGGCTGAAGAGTGGGGGGCTCTCGACTGTGTGGAATGCGGAAGCTGTCAGTATTCCTGTCCGGCTAAAATTCCCCTTGTCCACTGGATTCGTCTTGGGAAAAACAAAATCACCGAATTGAAAAGGAAAAAATCCGCCTGATGGCCAAAGAACAATTCTTCCTCCAGTCTTCACCGCACTTCAAGGACCAGGATTCTGTTCCCAAGATCATGTATGCTGTCATCTTGAGTCTTGCTCCGGCCGTTATCGCCTCCTTCTATTTTTTTCGCTGGTATGCTTTGACTTTGATCATCACCTGTATCATCGCTTGTTTAGCCACAGAAGCCCTGTTTCTTTGGCTCCGCAAGAAACCCTTCCACTCGTTGTGGGATGGTTCGACTTTGATAACCGGGGTTCTTCTCGCCTTAACCCTCCCCCCTTCTCTATCTCCAGCGCTGGCTGTGATCGGGGCTGTGGCCGCCATCGCCCTAGGCAAACAGGTGTTCGGAGGTCTTGGCCATAATATCTTCAATCCGGCTTTGGTGGGACGAGCCTTTCTCCAAACCGCCTTTCCGGTGGCCATGACGACCTGGGTTCCTCCAGTTACCTTAAAAGTCAACACCGCCACCTTTGCCACTCCGTTGGCTGACTTGAAGTTCCAGGATGCTGTCGCCCAAGGCACGCTAACGCCCTTGAAAGATGTCTTCTGGGGAAATATCGGCGGCTGCTTGGGAGAAACCTCCTCCATCGCCCTGCTAATCGGGGCTGTCTATCTTCTTTCACGCCGGGTTATCGATTGGCGTGTCCCCGCAGGAATTCTTCTCTCTCTTTCAGCCTTTACTGGTATCTTCTGGCTTTTCAGGCCAGATAAGTACGCCTCTCCCCTGTTTCACATCCTCGCCGGTGGTCTTCTGATCGGGGCCTTCTTCATGGCCACAGATATGGTGACGTCCCCCATCACTCCTCGGGGCTCTTGGATTTATGCCCTAGGGATAGGGATCATGGTAGGGGTTATCCGCCTCTTCGGCGGGTTTCCTGAGGGAGTGATGTATTCTATCCTGTTTATGAATGCTTTTGTTCCCCTCCTCAATCGATACACTCGACCACGAATCCTGGGAGAGAGGAGGAAGGCGTGAGCCTGTTTGGCCGGATGATCGCGGTTCTCACGTCTGTAGGTCTTCTCTCTGGCGGATTCCTGGCCACTGTGGGACATCTGACGAAAGAGCGGATAGCGCTTAACAAACAGAGGGAAATCGAAGAGGCAATCGTGAGTGTTGTTCCCGGGACTCAGAGCAGCGAAAAGCTGTACGAAGAGGAGGATTTTTCTATCTATGGCGGAAAGGACAAAGGAGGTCATCTTCTCGGTTTCGCCATCCACACTTCAGGAATCGGTTTCCAGGATAAAATCACCTTCATGTTGGGAATAAATCCTTCCATCACCAAAATCAACAGCCTGGTCATCCTGGAGCAGAAAGAAACTCCTGGATTAGGGGCAAGGATCGTGGACAGGGGATCTTTTCTTCAGTTCTGGGAAAACAAGGACTGCACCCAGCCTCTGACTCTCCGCAAACCTCCGGCAAGCTCGGTCGAAGACCTCTCGCCTTCAGAGATTAACACGATCACAGGAGCGACGATTTCTTCTGAAGCCGTGCTGGATACGGCTAATGTCTCCCTGGATAAGATAAAAGAATTAGTAAAACAAGGAAAACTCTCCAGCGAGGAGGGCAATGCCAACTAGATCCATCGGCCAAGAATACTTAAAAGGATTGTGGGAGGAGAACCCTGTCTTCCGTCAACTCCTGGGCATGTGTCCCGTCCTGGCTGTGACCAACGCCATGATCAACGGTTTAGCCATGGGGCTGGCGACTTCGTTCGTCCTCATCTTCAGCTCTCTTGTCGTCTCTTCCATTAAAAAACTCATCCCGAGTCAGGTCCGGATCGCAAGTTACATCGTCATCATCGCTTCTTTTGTCACCATTGCCGACCGCGTTCTGGCAGCCTATTTTCCACCTCTTTCCAAGAATTTAGGGCCATACGTGCCTTTGATCGTCGTCAACTGCATCATCCTCGGACGCCAGGAAGCTTTTTCCTCGAAGAATACTGTCGGGCGGTCTTTGATCGATGCCTTCGGGATGAGCTCTGGATTCATCACCGCCCTGCTCATTCTCAGTGCGATAAGAGAAATATTAGGGATGGGGACGTTCTTTGGCTATCAAGTCATGGGAGCTTGGTTTAAACCTTGGGTCATCATGGTTCTTCCAGCCGGAGCATTTATCACGCTCGGAATTCTCTTGGTATTGTTCCTTCTTATCGAACAAAAAACAAAAGCGAGGCTATAAGAGTGGAAATTCTGACCATCCTCATCTCGGCCGTCCTGATCAAGAATTTTGTCCTGTACTACTTCCTCGGCATCTGCCCTTTTTTAGGGGTAAGTAAAAAGCTGGACTCTGCCCTGTCCATGGGCCTGGCCGTGACCTTTGTCATGTCCATAACGGCGGTGGTTTCCTGGCTCATCAACCATCTCATCTTGATCCCTTATGGTCTCGACTACCTCCAGATTGTTTCTTTCATCCTGGTTATCGCTTCTCTCGTCCAGCTGGTGGAGATGTTTATCCGCAAAATAAGCCCTCCCCTGTATCAAGCCCTAGGGATTTACCTGCCGCTCATCACGACCAACTGTGCTATCATGGGACTGGCTCTTCTGGCCGCCCGTAAGAACTACAACTTCATCGAGTCTGTTGTCTTCGGCGTCGGCTCGGGTATCGGGTTTACGCTGGCCATCGTTCTTATGGCGGCGATCCGTGAACAGCTCGACTTGGCCGATGTCCCGGAGCCTTTGAAAGGAGCAGGAATCACACTGATAGTCGCCGGGCTGATGGCTTTAGCCTTTTCCGGCTTCGCGGGGATGATAAAGTGATAGATATCTTGATTCCTGTTATAACCATGGGGATGCTCGGCCTTCTCTTCTCGGCCGGCCTCGTCATCGCCTACAAAAGACTGCGAGTCGAAGAAGACCCAAAAGTCGAGATTGTCAATGACATCCTTCCCCAAGCCCAATGCGGTGCCTGCGGCTATTCGGGATGTCGCGCCTACGCTGAAGCTGTGGCCAAAGGCGAGGCGGAGATTAACGGCTGTCCAGTGGGCGGAGAAGAGGTAGCCAACCAAATTGCCGATATCATGGGCGCCAAACCAGCTGAATTTATCAAGAAAGTGGCCCGGCTACACTGCCGGGGGACCCGAGAGGCCGCTTTGGACCGTGGCGAATATCTCGGCCTGTCCACCTGTTATGCCGCCCACCTTCTTGGGGGGAATAAACAATGCTCCTACGGCTGTCTCGGCTTGGGGGACTGTGTGCAGGTTTGCCAGTTTGATGCCCTTTATATGGGAGTGGACGGCCTCCCTGTCGTCAGCGAAGAAAAATGTACCGCCTGCGGGAAGTGTGTCGAAGCCTGCCCTCGCGATCTTTTTGAACTCCATCCTTTGACCAGGAACATCTTCGTCTACTGTCGGTCGCAAGACAGAGGCCCGTTTGCCCGCAAAGTCTGCAAAAACGCCTGCATCGCCTGTGGGATTTGTGTTAGGGCCTGTCCGGAAGCCATCGTCCTCGAAAATTATCTGGCTGTGATCGTCGATGAAGACAAGATCGATCCGGAAAAAATCCCGGAGATCGAAAAATGTCCGACTGACTCCATCGGCCGTCTTAAAAAAGACAATGAAAGATAGCGGTTTCGTCGTCAACACCAGGACAGGTTTTGCTGAAGTGGAAGTCCGCTGTTTGATCGAGGCCTGCCAAGGGTGTGCGGCTGAAAGACTGTGTGCCAAACAGGAATCCTCGAAGGGCCGCCTTTTGGTTAAGAATCCACTCCAGGCCTCTGTGGGTGATGAGGTGGAAATCGAAATCCCCGAAAGCACCTACAACAAAGCCCTGATTAAAATTTTCTCCATACTCCTCCTTGCCTCTCTGGCAGGCATGGGCATGGGCTATCTCTTTTCTGTTGTTTTCTCCGCCCCTGAACAGGAATTAAGTATAGCCGGTCTCTTCCTCGCGCTCTTTTTATCAGGGGTTGGTCTCTTCTTGTCCTATCGGAAGAGGAATAAAGACCTCCTTTATCCCGTGATCATCGGTATCCTCCAAAAAGGAGACAGGAATGGATAGACGAGATTTTTGCAAAACGATAATGCTTTCACCTGTTTTAAGCTCCCTCTTCATAGGTTTAAAATCTATAAGAACAGGTGGCGAACTCTTTCTTATAAACGACACCCCTCACCGCTTTCTCCCCGCTCTTCTCAACGAATTGGAAAAATACGCGTTAACGAAGGGCCGAAAATTCACCTTTCTCAACTTCTCTCCCCAGGTTCAACCTCTTCAAACGGCTCTCGTTCATCAAGGATGGAAACAGATCTCGTCCCCGGCTGCGGCCATCCTTCATGTCTCCTTCCATCGTCTCCAACAAAAAGTCGCTCCTTCATTTACACTGGTAAAGGCGGGCCATGTCTTAGATATTCGCTCTAAAGCCCTCTCTTCTCTTTGGGCCCGGATGAATACATCCGGCCAGCCCTCTTCCCTCCTCACGATCATCTTCTTCAACAATCAAAAAACCCTTGTTCCTCCAGGAAAGAAGGTCACGATTTACTCTGATGGTCGCGTCGTAGATAAGGTCTCTCTTAATAAAAACTTAGTAAAGACTTACACCAATCCTAAGGGTCTCGTCACGGTTAGGATCGAAAAGGGGAAAGCCTGGATTCAAGGTGCTTCTTGCCCGCATAAGATTTGTTGTTTTTCTCCGCCTATCTCCACAGCAGGGGAACGAATCATCTGTGCACCCAGCCGTTTCCTGCTGGATATCGGAGGTCCTTCCTTCGTAGATACCGCCATTGGATAAAAAACTTTCTTTCCTTGTTCTACTCCTTCTCGCCATCCTCTGTGCAGGCTGTGTTCTGGAGAAAGATTTCTGAGATGACCATAAGAATATTTTAAATTTATCCCCGGATTATTGAGCTATTGTTGTGGATAAGGAAGGGAAAATCTCGATTCTGGGGGTCAGGCATTGAAAAGTTTAGTTTTCTTTCTATGCGTCATGTCATGTCTGTACAAAATTCAAGTTTTCAAAGTCTGACCCCCACAGTCGCTAAATCTTCATCGGCATCAGGACGTAAATATATTTAATGTCGTCTCCTGTCTCCGGCTTAATCAAGACTGCGCTGTTTTCATCTTTTAACTCTATTCTTATTCTTTCTTCTTTGACCGTGGTCAGAAAATCGAGGAGATACTGAGAGTTGAACCCGATCTCTATTTCATCTCCCTCGTATTCAATGTCGATCTTGTCTCGTGCTTCTCCGATTTCAGGGTTGGAGGAGAACAGTCTCAATTGGTTCTTTTCTATGTAAAATTTAATTCCTTTGGATCTTTCTGTCGATAACAGGGCTACTCTTCTTATCGAGTCTGTTATCTCATCTCGTGATAGGAGAAGAGTATTGGGATTATCCTTTGGAATGACTGCCTCAAAATTCGGGAATTTTCCCTCAATGATCCTTGAGATGAAAGTCCTGTTTGCGACCTTAAAAAATAGATTGTTCTCATCAAGGTCAAACTCGACGTTTTCATCCTCAACTTTCTTCAGCTCGCTCAACGTCTTCTTGGAAACGATTCCTCTGATTTCCTGTTTGACTAGAATGTCTTCTAATGTTTTTGATGTGTAGGCTAACCTGTGGCCATCTGTACTCACGAATTCTAAAGAATTTTCTTGGAGTATCATCAGGGCCCCGTTCAGATAATATCTTTGTTCTTGGGCAATGGCGTAATAAACCTTATCTATCATTTCTTGAACAAATTTCAGAGGAAGGATTATATTCTTCTCGAATTTAGCAGCAGGGACCTGGGGAAAGTCGTCCTTTGGTAAACAAAGAACCTTAAATTGGCTATTTCCTGAAACGATTTCCATCAGAAGATCTCCAGCTTCCTTAAACACAATCGTTTGGTCTTCTTCAAGGGATTTCACGATCTCAAATATTTTTTTTCCGGAAACTGTTATTGATCCCGCTTCCTCGATATTAGCGGGAAAATGAGTCTTCAAGCCGACTTCTAAGTCCGTTCCAGTCAAGTTCACTTCCTTGTCTGAAACTTCGACCAATATATTGGCCAGAATAGGCATGGTGTTCCTTTTCTCAACAATTCCTTGAAGGAGTTGCAGTTCTCCGATGATGTCCTTTTTATCTATAGAAAAATTCATTTTCCACCTTCCTCATCAGGATTATTATTATTCTAATACAATATAGATTAAAAGATAAATAATAAAAATAATAAATACGAAGAGAAAGTTAAAAAAATTTTTAAATAGTTGAATTTCTAACGAATAGAGTTAATCAAACTGTTGATTTCTCTGTTAAATTCGGGATTTTTAATCTTCATTTTATTGATTTTACGAATGCTATGAAGGACAGTTGTGTGATGTTTTCCACCGAATTTTCTACCGATTTCAGGAAGGGATGTGGACGTGAATTCCTTAGTCAAGTACATGGCAATTTGACGAGGGAAAGCAATCTTCGGAGAGTTATTCTTTGATTTAATCTGAGAGAGTTTGATTTTATATTTATGACAGACAATACTCTGAATTTTCTCAACAGTGATTAACTTCGATGAAGAATCTAGAAGATCTTTCAAGGCTTCCTTGGCTAGATCTAAGTCTATCGGTTCTCCTTTTAGAGAAGAATAGGCGATAACGCGGCGTAGGTATCCCTCCAATTCCCGTATATTGGATTGAATCTTATCCGCGATGTAGAGGGCCACTGTTTCTGGCAAATCCACTCCTTCCAATTCTGATTTCTTTCTCAGAATAGCAATTCTAGTCTCAATATCAGGAGGCTTCAAATCAGCAATAAGACCCCACTCAAAACGGGAACTAAACCTCTCTTCGAGTTGAGGAATTTCTTTTGGGGGACAATCGCTTGATATGACAATCTGTTTTTGGCTATCGTAGAGATGATTAAACGTGTGGAAGAACTCTTCTTTAGTTCTTTCTCGACCCGAAAGATAATGGATATCATCCATCAGGAGAACATCGACGCTTCGGTACTTATGACGAAAATCAAGAATTTTACCGTGCTGAAGATGGTTGATGAGATCATTCATGAATTTTTCTGTTGTGATATATAAAATCTTGAAATTCCTGCTGTTTTTGAGGGTGAAATGTCCGATAGCATTCATCAGATGGGTTTTTCCAAGGCCAGCACCGCCGTATATGAAAAGAGGATTATAAGAGAGGGCGGGCTTCTTAGCCACAGCCGTGGCGGCTGCATGGGCAAACTGATTACAAGAGCCGACGACAAAGTTTTGGAAGGTATAATTGGGATTTAAATTAGGGTTGAGAAGACCTCCGTTTTTTATCCGTCGATCCTGCGGTGCCCGACGCATGAATGTGGAAGGCCGTTCATCGTAAATATACTTGATATCGTAGAGCTTACCAAAAAGTTCTTTAGAACACTGATTAATGAGGCTGGCATAATGGAAGGAAAGCCAATCTTTAAAATAGGAATTGGGCACTTTTATGTACAGAGAATCTGATTCACGACCGATGAAAGAGGTCGGCTCGAACCAAGTTTCATAGCTGTTCCTGTCGATGTTTTCTTGGACTAAAAGGAGAAGTTGAGTCCAAGCGTTTGATTTATCTTGCGGTTCCATTGGGACGATTTAGATTTCCACAGAATTTTTCACAGCTGTGGAAAACCTTCCTTTTGTATTGCCTGGCAGAGAAGGCGCGGCTATAGTATCACGCAAAAAAAGGGATTTCAAGAAGTTTGTTAAAAAAATTTAAAAATCGTAGCCGATCCAGAATTTTGTCTCCCAACTGCCGACACCGGTGAAGTCATAAGGACGAGATATATCAATAAATTCAAGCCTCTTTACAAACTCTATATGCAGGGGTAGACCGAGGAAAAAAAACTCGAATCCCCAGCCGTAAGAGCCTATGGCGTCTAGTTCTCGGAAGCGCGCGGAACCGTCTTGGTTATAACCAGCAAAAGAAATGAATTTGGCCGGGAATCCCTTGACTTTTGCCCGAGCCACATCAAAAAAGAACACACCGCGGACAGGACCGATCTGACCGATGATGGTCGAGGCTTGGTTGATGAGAGGATGCCTGAATTCAAGGTTTAGGAACCAGCCTTCGTTGGCGATGATGTTGTAAAAATTTTCGGATCGAACCTGATTGTTCCCACCGAAGTAGAAGATGTAGGGATCTCTCCCTCGGCTCGCAAATGCCTCGAGACGAGTCGCGAAGATAAAGTCGGATCCGATGTTTAGATACTGTCTCAAATCGGCGGATGCCGTGGTGTTCTGGAGGAAGCTGCCTCCAAATGGAAGAGTCTGGCTCAACGAGACCCTGAAAGTGTTGCCTCCTGCAGGCCCATACGGATACTTGAACCGGGTAGTCTCGCCCACTAGAGAAAGAGAGAAGGAAACAATATTCCCGTTCAAGAAGCGATCATAGGTGCGTCCCCTTGTGGTGAGGTTTTGGGTAAAGATCGGATCAAAAAACTCTTCTGTGTAGCGGAGAAAACCAAGGCCAGCCTCGAACCGATAATATCTATTTAAAGGGTAGTAGGAGCTTAGATTTAATCCCGAGATTTTGCGAGTCGCGATGGCATCACGATAATTAAGACGAGAATAATAATAGGGGTCTGTGTAGCTGTAAGGGGTGTAATAGAACTGTGTGTACTGGAAAGCACTGGCCATGAACTGGAGGCGTCTTTTTTGGTTAAGATAGGCAAAATAATAAGAACGGAAAGCTCTTACTTGATATGCCATGAAATAGAGGGTGTGGTCTGCTAGGAGATCAGTGAAGACGAGGGCTGAGCCGCCGTATATAGATCCGTCAGAGGAGACGATGGTGTCGACTGGCGGCCGGGAAGCCAGGTATAGCTTTCCTATCCCTCGATAGGGCTTGATTTCATCTTTTTTTATCTCGAGTGAGACGATAGGTTCAAACCTCTCAAACTCCTCTATCAGGGTCTTCTCCTCAAAGCTGACTTTTTTTTCGATTTCCCCCTCGAGAGTACTCTTAAAAATTTGAAAAGCTCCTTTGTTGAACGAGGAAAAGATGATGGTTTTAGAATCATTCGGGAGTGGCATCGGGAAGAAATTCCCTGTCCTGACATCTGTGTATCGTTTGAGCTCTCCTGTTTCGAGGTTCAGGGAATAGATATTGAACGCCTCTCTAATATCGCCGGAGTAAAAGAGTTCCTTCCCATCGGCCGAAAAATAGGGAGTGATGGTATTTCCCCGGCCAAACGTTAGCTGAGTCTTTTTTTGAAAATTGTCCAGCGGAGAGAGGAAGACTTTGTCATAAGAATCCAAACGGATGGTGTAGGCGACATATTTCCCGTCTGGCGAAATTATCGGTGCCTTTTCGAAGAGATCATCCTTGGTGAGGTTGAGGATTTTTTCGTTCTCCAGATTGATTTTGAACACATCGTGGACGCCTTCGTGGAAGGCAGTGAAAAGCAACGCATTTTCTGAGGAGAAGAAACAGGGAGAGGCGGGTTGATCATACGGGATTTTGATCGTTCTCAGAGTTTTTCCTGTTAAGGCACTGATAATGAATAGGGAATGTTTCTGACCAGCCCGAGCGAAAAAAGCAATCCTGTCCCCGTCTGCGGACCAGCTAATATCGCTTCCCTTGGAAGGGTCGATTTCGTACTTGATGTGTTCATATTTAAGGGTGTGACCCTTGGTAATATTTTTGATGACAGAACCGTCTTTGGTGGAGATTAGGACGATATCGATATCGCTGTCTTTGATGTTGGCCGTTAGGGCAGCCACAATGTCTCCCGATGGGGAAAGAGTATGGGAGAGAGAGAAGTAGTAGGGATTGAGAGGAAACTCAGGGCCGATCGGCAGGCTGTAGTCCTCCGGGTTTTCCCGCAGGAGAAAATCCTTGTGCTTCTGGCGCAGGTATTTTTTGAATTCATGATTAAACTCTCGAGATTCTTGTTTGAATGCCCGGTTAATAGGATTTTTCCTCCCTATGCGCGGATAGTTTTTTAGAGACTGCCAGAACTCTCTGATTCCGTTTTTTCCGAACTTATGCTCGATGAAATCGTAGAGGGCATGGCCGAAATCGTAGTCCGGAGGACGCGGCAAGGGGTAGCGAGAGTAAAGATGTCCGGCATTTGTCAGTTCGGGAATACGATCGTTCAGCACCGCATCCCTGACGATGAGGGATGACCAGGAGGACCAGGTTTCTGTGTTATACTCGGCAAACCCTTCTATGATCCAGCCTGGAGGTTGAGCGAGAGAGTAGAGCGCTCCTCCAGGCTGTCCCCATAAAAGGTCGTACTCGAAAATATGAGTCAATTCGTGCTCCAGGAGATCTTGAATCTCATCCAACGCCATATCTCCCTGGATGACGATACGATACAGGACAGGCTCAGCCACGCCGAGAACACCTTCCGGGATTTGGAAAAGATTCGTCTGCTCAAAGTCCGTAGAGGTTTTGTAAAAGATAAGAGGAACAGTGGCTGAAAGCTGGTGTTTAATATTGCTGCTGATTTTTTGGTAGGCGCTTTCAGCCATTTCTGCGAGATTCTTCAGGATATGAACATCTCCCACATAATAGTAGATATCGAAATGATCTGTCCGGTAATGACTCCAGTCGAATTTTTCATACAACACTTTATTCTTCCCGTAATACGGGAAAAAATAAGATTGCCCATAGCTAAACTGGGCCCATAGCAAACAAAGCAAAAGAGGAAGGATGTATCTGATAAGGCGTTTCATGTTGACTCCTTGTTTATTTTGAGATGATGTAGCGTTCTTGGATTTTTTCTCCACCCAAGACACTACGGAGGAGCTTATCCTTGACCTTCAGGATCAGGTCAAAGAAAGCAAAGTAGGCTGTCTGATTCGGATTCTTATAGCCCTGGGTTTCTGTGAAGGTCCTGGTGTAGAGAGATTTTCCTGTTTCGGCATTTATAAGGTAAAGGTTGAGGTTAAGCGTATAAAATTTGCGTTCGGCTAGCTTCCGTTCGACTTCGAAAGGGCCCTCAAACCTTGACCGTTTCGTGTCCAATATAGCCTTTCGGATTTCCTCCGTGTACTGCGCGCTACCAGTTAGGAAGAGCGTCTGTTCTGGCTTTGTGGCCTTGTCCTTCCAAAAGGCATCATTTGTAAAGATCTTTTCATCTTCGATGGAAATGTTTTTAACAGTTGTCTTCCCTTCGAATTCTTGTCCGATCTCGAAGTTGAAGTAATCTACGATTTCTTGATTTAGGTTGATATCTTTGGTTTCCTTCTGGATGAGGAAATCGGTGATGATGATCTCCTCGAATTGAGCTAAATCGAGAGCCGCCTCTCCCGGGATCTCCAACCGCAGCTTCCAGTACAGATTAGAGGAACAGGATAGGAACAGAAAGAGGAAGGAGATAAGTAAGAACTTAATTTTTCTCATCTTTTTTTTCTTCTTTCTTTTTGAGGTCGTAATGGGTTTTAAAATTCTGAAAATTCGATTTTATGTATTTATTGTCGGGGCTTAACTTTAACGCGATCTCATATTCCTTATTTGCCTCATCCCAGAGGCCCTTTTTTTCGTAAGCAACGGCTAGGTTGTTATGGGCAGCCGCGGATTGAGGATTCGAGGCAATAACTTTTTTCCAGCGAAAGATGGCCTCATCCCAAAGATCTTTCCGCGCGGCTTCAGCACCGAAAAGAAGTTGGTTTGTGACGAACGGGCGGCTACAGCTCTGCAGAGCAATGAGGATAAACAGAAGGATGGAGATGAATGGAAGGATTCGTTTATTCATTATCGCCTGAATAATTAGACTACTTCTTTTTGCGTGTTTCGTCAAGGACAAGAGATGCAATTTTCATGCCAGGATAAAGAAGAGGAGAAGGGCTAGTAGTCTGATTGTTATAAAAAGATGACATGTGTATGTTGCAGATGAAGACATCGAGGTGGTGGATGCGAATTAATCGTTGGAAATTTTTGAAAAATATGTTATAAAAAGGCTCCTTGTGTAGAGAATACAATGGCAAAGATATGTGAGATTTGCGGGAAAGGCCCTCTTTTCGGTCAAACCATCAGTCATTCCCATAAAGCCTCAAAAAAAAAGTGGAGACCGAATCTCCAACGAGTTAAGGCCAAGACCCCTACAGGTGTGAAGTATATCTGGGCCTGTACGAGATGCCTCCGGTCAGGGAGGGTTATCAAAGCCCTTTAGCCAGATTATGGCCTGATAACTGATAAAATCTCTTTTATCCCCGAAATCTTTTTCACTATGGACTGCAGATGGTCTATATCCCGGATCGAAAGGGTGAGCCTGATACGGGCTTTCCTGTCGGCGAATGTGGTGACGTCTGCCTTGGTGATATTCCCTCCAGATTGAGCGATGACCGAGGTAAGCTTGGCCAAAACACCGGGCGAGTCTTCGCTTTTAATCAATAGATTTCCTCTGAAGGGCCCCTCCAGAGACTCATCCCATGTGACCTCGACCATCCTCTGGCTGTCCAGGATTTCTTTTGTGACCAGCGGGCAACGAAGGGAATGGATCGTTATGCCTTTTCCAGAAGTGATATAACCGATAATCGGTTCTCCCTTGATGGGAGCACAGCATTTAGCCAGATAGATGGTCACTCCTCCAGTCTCGCGCACCTGAATCTCTGGCTTCGGTTTTTTGGTGACTTTAGTCACGACTTTTTTGAGGAGGGTCTCTTTTTTCTCGGCGAATTTCTCTCGAGGGAAAATCTTCTCCATCAGCTTTCTGTTGAGGATGAGCTTCCCGAAACCGATGAGCGCATAGAAATCTTCTATTTTTTTGACACGGAAGGTTGTCAGATGCGTCACCTTGTCGAGAAGATTGTCATCAGATAGATCTTCTGGAGAGAGGTCATATTTTCTCACCTCTTTTTCCCACAATTTCTTTCCGAGGGCGATGTTTTTTATTTTATCCTGGAGTTTAAGCCAGCGTTTGAGATGGTGCCTGGCTCGGGAGGTAAAAACGATGTTGAGCCAATCCCGCTTCGGTTTTTTTTGGGGACAGGTCAGGATTTCGACGATATCTCCTGTGCG
>CAYFXE010000001.1:16882-32523 GCA_964347035.1 uncultured Eubacteriales bacterium
CAGGGGAGCCTGTTTCCCGTTAATCTTAGCTTCGGCCGCATGAAGCCCGATTTCCGAATGAATGTTAAACGCGAAATCCAGAGCGGAAGATCCAAGTGGCAAGGCAATGACTTTGCCTCGCGGTGTGAAGACGTACACTTCTTCTGGGATGAGATCGGTTTTTAGGCTTTTCAGGAACTCGCGGGGGCTTTTCTGATCCTTGTAGAGATCGGCCATCTCTCTTAGCCAGAGAAGCCTTGTGTCCTCTTTCAGGATGGACCGGGAGTCTCGTTCCTTGTATTTCCAATGGGCCGCGATCCCGTTTTCGGCCAGAATATGCATATCATGGGTTCTGATTTGAATCTCGATGGTTTGTTTTTTCTCGGTGATAATCGTTGTGTGCAGAGCTTGGTAGAGATTAGGCTTGGGCATGGCGATAAAATCGCGAAAGCGATGAGGAAGATGAGGCCAATGCTGGTGGATAATACCCAGAACAGAATAGCAGTTCTTGACGGTATTCGTGATGAGTCTCAAAGCCATAAAATCGTAGACCTGCTCGAAATCGACATGCTGTCGATTCATTTTGTTGTAGATGCTGTAGGGACGTTTGATTCGGTAATTAAGATCCGCAGGGATCCGATTCTCGTTTAACAACGTCTTCAGGGTCTTTTTAATCTTCTTTAACTCTGTTTCCGATTTCTTTTTTTTCGGTTCGACCATGGCGGAGATTTTGAAATATTGCTCTGGCTCGACGTATCTAAAAGATAGGTCTTCCAGCTCGGCTTTTATTCGGCCCATACCCAGCCTGTTGGCAATCGGAGCATAGATTTCGAGCGTCTCCACAGCGATTTGCTTTTGTTTTTCTTCAGGAAGAAACTTGAGGGTTTTCAGGTTGTGGATTCGGTCGGCTAGCTTGATGAAGATCACCCTTAAGTCGTCGGTCATGGCCAGGATCACCTTCCGAATGCTTTCGGCTTGCCGTGTCTCTGGGGAGGACTCTTGAACGCGGCTGATTTTGGTGACTCCCTCGACCAGGTGAGCGACATCCTTGCCGAATCCCTGTTGTAGGTCAAGGGCCGTGACATCCGTGTCTTCGAGCACATCATGGAGAAGAGAGGCAACCAGAGTTGTGGCATCCAATTTCATGTCAGCCAGCATGTTTGCCACCTCTAGAGGATGGCTGAGGTAGGGTTCCCCGGAGCGGCGGATTTGTCCTTTATGGACTTGGGCGGAAAAGACATACGCCTTCTTGAGGAGGTTAATCGCCTTCTCACTGTAGGACGAGGAGACTTTCTCTAAGATATCATCAAAACGAATCATCTTTGTGAACCCAAAACAACTCTGGTGCTATCAGTCCTTGGATGTGGATTTTTCGCTTTTGAGGATCCAGTTGACAGCCGTCAGTAGGTTTTTAGCCGCATGAGCTGGCCTTATTCCCTCTTCTCTGAGCTTGATGAGAGACTTGCGGCCAAATCCAGTGAGGAGGAGGATAGGTTGGGCTTTGATGTTCAGCCCAAACTGCACATCCTCGACCTTGTCTCCCACCATATAAGACTTGGTTAAGTCGATGTTGAGGTCCTTGGCAGCTTGAAAAGCCATGCCAGGGAACGGTTTACGACAGGAGCAGCCTTTTTTGTACTCGGGGATGGAAGAGAGGAGATAATGAGGGCAGTAGTAAATACCGTCAAAATGAGCATTGTGCTCTGCGAAGGCAGCTTCCATTTTCTGGTGAATATCATGAAGGTTGTCCTCGGCGATAAGGCCCCGACCTACGCCGGATTGATTTGTAATGATCACTGCTAATAATCCAGAGTCGTTGATTTTTCGAACGGCTTCAAAACTATAAGGAAAGATTTCTATCTGCCGGAACGAGTTGGGATAGCCGACATCGCGGTTTATGGTTCCATCCCGATCAAGAAAGACAGCCTTTTTTTTCATCACAGATACTTTTTTCCAGCCTCGTAGACCTCCTCTGGTTCGATATTCATCATGCACCTGTGGTCAAAAGGACAGACTCGATAACTACAAGGCCAGCAAGGGACAGACTTCTTTATGACGGTGGAAGGCTGTTGAAAGGGGCGTGTCATACTGGGATCAGAAGGACCGAAAAGGGCAACGACTGGGACCTTGAGAGCATTGGCCATATGCATAGGCCCGGAATCATTCGAGACGAAGAGGGAAGCGTGGCTGATCAGCCCGGCTAAGAGGCGAAGGCTTGTTTTTCCGGCCAGGTTGATCGGCTCTGTGCCTACAGCCGAACAAAGAGCTTCTGCTGTTTCCACTTCATCAAGGGATCCGATGATGAGGATCGAGGCCTGATCTCTCTCATAGAACAGATCTGCCAGCCGCGCATATTTTTGGACCGGCCATCTTTTCGAAGAGCCGTAGGCGGCTCCGGGATGGAGAAGAATTATCGGCTTTTTCATATCCACGTTTAACATTCTCAAGTACTCATTGGCCTTCCTTTTCTCGTCTTGTTTAAGGGGGAATTTGATCTCCCTCACCATAGCCTGAAGACCTAATTGGCTCAGAAGATCAAGGTAATATTGACCTTGGTGAAGAGCGTTTTTTGGTAAAGCAACTCCTCTCGTTAGCAAAAATCCACGGCCATCCTTCTTGTATCCCCACCGTTGGGGAATTTTGGCATGGTAGAAGAGAAGGGCCGAAGAAAATGAGTTCGGAAGGAGAACTCCCAGGTCGAAGCCAGACGTCTTCAGCGCCCGGACAGAATGACGAAGGCTTTTGAGATTGCCTTTAGAGGAGAGTGCTATCGTCCCTTCTACGAAATCGCAGGCAAAAAAGAGATCTTTGACCCAGTCCTTGGCTGCTACCCAAACCTGGTCTTCCGGGAAATTCAGGCTCAAGCTTTCCAGAGTAGGAAGAGCAAGGATAGAATCTCCGATCCAGTTAGGGACATGGACAATGATCTTCATCAGCCCAATTGTATTCCCTTGATAGGAGCTTGTCAAAAGGAGAAGGCCTACTCTTTGGGAGCAGTTTTGTCCTTCTTTTCCTTCTTAGTATCAGCGTTTGCGGTTTTTTGTTGTTTTTCGGCTGGTTTTTCGTCCTCAGAGGATTTTTTCTGGGCGTAATCGGTTACGTACCAGCCTTCTCCCTTAAATTGCAAGGCAGGAGCAGAGATGATCTTCTTAAGAAGGCCCCCACATTTGAGGCATTTTTTAAACGGGGATTCACCGACTTTCTGGATCACTTCGAAAGCAACTCCACAATTCTGACACTTGTATTCATACAAAGGCATTTTTATCTCCGGTAAAAAGGAAAGAATTATTATAGCAAAGAATATTCACAAATCAAGTCGCTCGGGGTCAGGCTTCGTTATCTTGATACGACTTGGACGAATTGCTTACTCCTTAATCCATGCCTCACGATGAAGCCTGACCCCTGCTCTGTCCTTACAGGGGCTTCCTTACCTCCCTCCCTCACCCTTTTCAAAGCAGCATAGATGTTTATTTTAATAGCGGACTTGGATATGCTTCTGGAGGATAGGCAGGGTGGCTTCTTTTCTATTGGTGGAAGACGATGGCTTCAAAAACAAAGAGTTCAACCCCGTGTCTCCAGGCATTTTCAGGCAGGCCAGCCTTTATACAAGCCTGTTGGAGGAACGTTTCTCTGGACCAGTTGTTATCTACAGGAACCTGGGGAAGAAGAAGTCCGCTTCGGTCCCCCTTTGAAACCAGAAGGCCGTGTTTACCGACCCTTACGCTAGCAGGGTTGTCGATTTTTTTAAGAGGTGAAAGAACGGAGATCTCGACTTCGACCTGTTTAAGCTCTTGTGAAGTGAGAGGAAGAAATCTCTGGTCACGACAAGCGGCATAGATGGCGGCTTGAATGACCGTTTGGTATAGGGGTAAAGTCGGCCTAATGAATCCGATGCATCCTCTGAGATATCCCTTTTTCTTAAGGGTGACAAAGGCCCCTTTTTTTGTCAGTAGGCCAGCGTTTTCAGGCTGGTAATTCAAGACTCTCTTCTCCAAGACATAAGCTTCGATAGCCGAACGAGCGATATCCAGGAGCTCTTTTTTTTCTGCGGAGTTCAGGGAAAACTTTTCTGCAGGGGCTTCTTTGTATATAGCCGCAGAGAGGTATCCGACCACACGATTTTCAGGGCTTTTGTCCTCGGATTCAGAGGAGTCCGCATAGTCTAGGATCTCCACCTTGAGGTTTCCTTGTTTTTTCCCGTAGAGGAGGGCGGCCACAACCGGTCCTCCGCCGCACATGATGTTCTCCCCACGTTCACACTTTCTGATGAGAACGCTGGTCTTTAAAGATTGAATAAGAGAGATCGTTTGGGCATCGGTCTCGTTGGCCTTTTTTTTGGGGAAGTAATGGGAGAGGTCCGTTGAGGAGACGATGAGGACATTTCTGCCAGGAATGACTTTGGAGAGAGCATTGGCCAGGCTCATCGCGGTGTCTTTGATGGGAAAGCCCATGATGATGGGAACGATTTTCGCTTGGGGAAGGGTCTTTTGGATAAACGGAATTTGAACTTCGATGGAGTGCTCTTTTCTATGGGCTTCAGGGATGTATTCGTATCCAGAGGCCTTGCATAACTCAGACGCTAAATCTTGGTCCACGGAGACTAGGCCCAGGGGAGTCTTGTACCCTCCCTTGTGATAAATAGAACAGCCGCGAAGAGGATAATGGTGGGAAGGGCCCATGATGACCACGGTTTCATAGTCTTGGCCCTGGACGAGACGGTAAGCAGATGCCGCCACCTTTCCCGAGTAGTCGTAACCTGCGTGAGGGGCGACGATGGCCAAGATTTTACCAGAAAACTCTGGGCTTTCCTTGGCTCGCTCGAGCAGAACGTCGATGTGCTGGGAGAGAGCCTGAGGGTTCTTCTCATAAAATAGGCCTGCCCAGACTGCCTCCCTTATTCCTTGGGAGGAAAGAGCGCAGGATAGGATAAAAAACAGGGAAAAAAAGGAGAGCGTTTTTTTCATTGTAGCCTTCTCTTTTTTTGGATGGGGACAAGAAAAATATAGCGGGAAAACAGCGAAAAATCAAATCAGATGAAGCCTGCTTATTGACTTTTGTCTGGAATTGATTGAAAATGAAATGCCATGAAAGATTTCTTCAAATCCCTCTTCGCTATACTCCTGACATCCTCAGCTTTTTTGATCGGCCTGTATATCGGTCAAGAGAAGATAAAATCAAAATTTCCCGATTTCCAAGAAGACGTAGAAGAGAAGGACTGAGAAGTTTCTTACAACCCCGAAAATCTGACAAAACCTCCTTTGATAACCCAAGGGGAGCTAGGCCATCCCCAAATACACATTCTTTAACTTTCATCATGGAAATAAGGATGCTTACGCCCAGGTGAAAAATTTGACTCTAAAAAGAGTCAGACATATAATGAACTCCTAATAAAGATCTGTTTTTCTCCTGGGTAGAGAAGAAACACAGGACTATTTCGCAGAGTAATGACATGAATATAGGGATTTATGGGATATTAATTCTTTTTGGTGCGTTCGTCCTCCTTCTCATTCTTAATCCTAATCTGACTTGTTTCGGAAGAACGATTAGGTCTCCTTTTTACCCCATCCTTCGAAAGAGAAAGCGAAGGCGGATTAAGACCGACGATTATGGATTTCATCTCGGAGGGGGTTCCTCAAAGGGGAAGCCCGAAGCCAAAGGGACGCGGGTCAGGACCGATCGGCAGAAGAGGCCTCCAGTCAAGACTGAAGACTATGGGTTCAAGCTCGTCGAGGATAAGGTTAGGGCTGAGGAAGGGAAAGAGGCAGAAGGCGGAAAAGAGTGATTTTACTCCTGGATTGAAGAGGAGATCAGGGGTGCCAAAGCGTTACGTTTGGGGTTTAGTGGCTCTCCTTTTTCTTCTCAGCTGCACTATCCCTCAAGTGAGAATTTCTCCTCCTCCCGCTCAGATTGAGAGGATCGAGGGTTATGCGTCTTTGAAGATAGAAAGCGGACAGGAAACTGCCCGGTCGAAATTTTCCTTCCTGTTTCAACTCCCTGACCGAGGACGGATCGATGTGTCCAGCTTTCTAGGTAAGACGGCTTACCAAATTATTATCAACGATCGAACGGCCTTCCTGCTTATCCCCTCAAAGAGAGTTTACTGGCAAGGGGAGGAAGAAGAAATCGTGGAGAAGATCCTCGGATTTAGGCTGAATTTTGATGAGTTGGTCAGCATGATGACCGGACAGTGGGAAGAGGGCGAGGATAAACCTTGGCAGCGAGATTGGATTCTTGAGCAGGACGAACTCGGGAGGATTCGGGCAGGACAAAGAAGAGAATTGGGGTTTGAGGTCCAAGAATTTTTTCAGTACACTTCTGTTGTTCGTCTGCTTACCTTCGAGCATCCGCCCAACAAAGGGCGCCTAAAAATCCTCGCCATAAATTTCAATCAGCCTCTCAAGGAAGGCGTGTTTTCCCAGGAGTTTTTGAAGAGATATGAGCAGAAGACCTGGGCCGAGATCGAGGAAATGCTGAATGAGAAAAATTAAATCCTTCGCCAAAATTAACCTCGGATTAGAGATAACAGGAAAGAGGGAAGATGGCTACCACAACCTCCGGACCCTCTTCCAAACGGTTGATTTTTATGACATCCTCGAGTTCAAGGAGATTCGATCAAATGATATTATCCTGGGGGGCACAGATTCATCTGTCCCCTGGGATGAGAGCAACCTCATCTTCAAGGCCGCCTCTCTCCTGAAAGAAAGGGATTTATCCTCGCGCGGAATAGAGATATGGGTGGAGAAGAACATTCCTCCAGGAAAAGGATTAGGAGGAGGGAGCTCCAATGCGGCGATGACTCTGTACGCGTTAAACAGGATATGGGCGCTCGATCTTGAGAAGGACGAATTGATGAATTTGGCTGGGAAGCTTGGGGCAGATGTTCCGTATTTTTTAGAGGGGGGCTTCTGCTTAGGGATGGGGAGAGGGGATAAACTAACGCCCCTGGAAGACCTGGATCCTTTCTACTGCCTCCTGGTATTGCCACCATTGTCCCTCTCCACAGCCACGATCTACGAACGATTCGCCCTGTCCTTGACTTCAGGTGTGAAAGACAGTAAAATTATCAGGTTTTTAGAGCGGCGAGAGTTTGAGTTACTCGAGAACGATTTAGAAGAGACTGTTTTCCATCAATACCCTCGATTAAAAGACATAAAGAGCCTCTTCCGGAATCAGTGCTCAGAGCTGTCACTCGTCAGCGGGTCTGGCTCAGCCGTTTTTGGCCTTTTTGACGACAGCCAGAAGGCAGAAAATGCCTTGAAAAGGTTGAAGAAAGACTATAAAGTGCTCCTCGTGGAGACATTGTCTCGAGAGCGATATTGGGAAAGTCTTAGCTTTGGGGTGTAGCCAAGCGGTAAGGCAGCGGACTTTGGATCCGCCATTCGGAGGTTCGAATCCTCCCACCCCAGTCAAATGCCCAAGATAAATGTGTTCCTTCAGCTGTACAAAAGCTAGAGGAGATAGGAATGAAAGTTTTTGCAGGATCTTCTAACATAGCGTTAGCCGAGGAGATCGCCCACTACTTGAAGAGTGATTTAGGTCAATGTGAACTGGAGCGGTTTAGCGATGGAGAGATTCGCTTTCATGTCGAGGAAAACGTTAGGGGAGAGGATATTTTTATCGTCCAGACGGGTTCTCACGACGCGAACTTTCATTTGATGGAGCTTTTTCTGATGATCGACGCTTTTAAGCGAGCTTCTGCGGAGAGAATCACTGCGGTTATTCCGTACTACTGCTATGCGCGACAGGACTGGAAAGACCGGCCACGTGTTCCGATATCGGCTCGCCTTGTGGCTGATTTGCTCGAAGCCGCGGGAACGGATAGGGTTCTGACTATGGACCTTCACTCCCCTCAAATACAGGGCTTTTTCTCTATCCCTGTGGACAATCTGGGAGCTGCTCCTGTATTGGCTAACCATATCCAGAGCTTAGGCCTGAAAGACCTGACGGTCATTTCTCCTGATGCGGGAGGGGTCGGAAGAGCGAGGGCGTTTGCCAAAAGACTGGAAGTCGCTTTGGCAATCATCGACAAACGGAGGCCGGCTCCCAACGTGGCTAAAGTCCTCCACGTCATTGGAGATGTCAAGGATCGCGATGCGGTGATATTGGATGACATGGTCGACACAGGGGGAACATTGATCAAGAGTGTGGAAGCCCTCAAGAAGGAAGGGGCAAAACGAGTCTTTGCAGCCTGCACCCATCCCGTGCTTTCTAGCAACGCGATCGAAAAAATCGAGAATTCAGAGATAGAAAAATTAATCGTAACCAACACGATTCTTCTTCAAGATGACAAGAAATCCTGCAAAAAGATTTTCGTCCTCTCTGTCGCCTCTCTTTTTGGAGAAGCGATTCGGAGAATCAACCTTGGGCAGTCTGTGAGCTCTTTGTTCACGTAAGGAGGCGGGAAGATGAGCTTTACGATCAAGGCGGAAAGAAGAGACGTTTTCGGGAAGAATGCCTCTCGGCGTTTGAGAAGAGAGGGAAAAATTCCCGTCATTCTATACGGGCCAACTACTGATAATGTTTCCCTAATCGTGAAGAAAACAGATATCTTCAGGATATTAAAGTCCGAAACCGGCGAGAATACCATTTTTAAAGTTTCGATCGATTCTGAAAAACAGGATGCTATGATCAAAGAAATACAGACCGATCCTGTTTCCGATGAGATCCTCCATACCGACCTCATCCAGATCGCCATGGACAAGGCCGTTCAAGTCTCTATCCCGATTGTTTTTGAGGGGGAAGCTATAGGAGTCAAGGCGGAAGGCGGGTTCATCGATGTCATCACTCGTGAGGTGGAGGTGGAATGTCTTCCTAAGGATATTCCTGAGAAAGTTACTTTGGATATAAGTGACCTCCATCTCAATCAATCCATGAAAGTGGAAGACATTCGCGTTCAAGAAAATGTGGAGATTCTCAGCGACCCCAACACGATCGTTGTGCACATCGCTGCTCCTGTCGCCGAAGAAGTGGTCGTCGAAGAAGGAGAGGAGGAGGAAATCATCGGAGAGGAGGAAGAGCCTGAAGTGATAAAGAAAGAAAAGGCTGAGGAGGAAGAGCAAAAGGAAAAAGAGGATAAAAAAGAAGGGGAGGCAGAAGAAAAGAAGGAGTGATATGTGTGGGCTGTGGTTGGCTTGGGAAATCCAGGAAGGCGTTACGCGAGTACCAGGCACAATGTGGGATTCATGTTTGTTCGCCGTGTGGCAAAGAATTGGAAGGTGAGATTGAGAAAGAGATCGTTCCACTCCAAAACGTGTCTTGTGGAGAAGGCACAAGGTAAGGTGTTACTGGCCTTACCGCAGACCTACATGAATCACAGCGGCCGCGCCGTCAAGGGCATTTTAGATGGACGCGGGATCAAACCGGAACATCTTCTGATCATCTATGATGATTTGGATATTCCTCTAGGTGAAATCAGAGTCCGCAAAGAGGGCGGAGCAGGAACTCATAAGGGAATGACCTCCATAGTCGAGGAGATTCAGACGACAAAATTTGCGCGAATACGGATTGGAATCGGGACTTTAGAACCGGAAGATGATGCCGTCGATTACGTGCTTTCTCCGTTTACTCGTGAGGAAAAGCCACTTCTTGAGCAGAGCTTAAATGCAGCCCAAGAGGCGTTGAATTTAATACTTAGCGGAGAAACGGACAAGGCGATGAATATCTATAATAAAAGGAAAACGCAGCGTCTTTTTCCTGAAGACGCAGCCCCAGAATAAAGGACTTTGTCCAGGGAAAGGGGGATTGTCTCCCTTTCGAGAGCTCCTTGTTCCTTCTTTATGAAGAGGGAGCTAGAATCCATAAGGAGGTAAGATGAGACAGTACGAAACAGTATTTTTGATTTCCCCCAAACTTACCGAAGAAGAAACCGAGGGATTAATCCACCAGATGGAGGAGGTGGTTTCCAAGAAAAACGGGAAGTTGATCAACAAGGAAGAGTGGGGGAAGAGGAGATTAGCGTATCCTATCCAAAAGTTTGATGAAGCCGTCTATGTACTTTTCCACTACGAAGGAAAATCAGAAATTCCGGATGAACTAGAAAGGCGCTTTAAACAGAGCGATACGGTTATCCGCTACTTAACAGTGAAGAAAGACACAAGAGAGAATGTTCGTGGGAGGAACAAGAGAGTTCTAGTCGCAGCGAAGGAAGCTCCTCCTAAAGAAGTGAAACCGGAGAAAAGCGAAGAAGCCCCTCCTGCCGAAGAAGAACCGAAGGAGGACGAATAAAAATGGCCAGAGAACAAAGGAGTGAAAGGGCTCCGGCGCGCAGGTATTTTCTTCCCAGAAAGAAAACATGCCGGTTTTGCGAGAAGAAGGCAAGAGATATCGACTACAAGAATGTTGATATCTTGAAAAGATATGTGGCCGACAGAGGAAAGATTGCTCCCCGCAGACTGACTGGTACATGTGCTTATCACCAGAGGAGGCTCTCGACAGCGATCAAGCGGGCTCGTTTGCTGGCGTTGCTGCCTTTTATAGAGGACTAAACCGCCTCTATACGGAGAGGAAGATGAGAGTTATCTTAAGGGAGAACATAGAAAACTTAGGAAGGAAAGGGGATATCGTTGATGTTGCGGCAGGATATGGGAGAAATTTTCTCATACCGAAAAAGTTGGCACTCGAAATAACTCCTTCCAACATGAAGATGATCGAGATGCAACAGCGGGCCCTGAAAAAGAAGTTTGATCAGGAGAAGGCCTCATTCCAGGATATTATCGACAAGCTGAACGAAACGAGGTTGACTTTTATCAGGAAAACAGCTGAGAAGGATATTATTTTTGGCTCTGTCAGCTCTGCGGATATCAGAGAGGCTCTTTCAGAGCAGGGGATGGACGTCGACAAGAAAAAGGTCATGTTAGATGAGCCGATAAAGCGGCTGGGGAATTATACAGTGCCCATCAAGATCTTCCATGATGAAAGAGCTGAAGTCAGTATTGAAGTCATCACCGAAGGGGAAGCGAAAGCCAAAGAAGAAAAAGAGAAAATGTCAGAGAAAATCGAGGAAAAGAAAGCAGAAGCAGTAGTCGAGGAAGTCAAAGCGGACGAACCTCCTGAGGAAAAAAGGGAAGATGCTGAAAAAGAGATAGCAGAAGCGAAGGAGAAGGAGGAGCGAAAGGAGGAAACGGCCGAGACGGTCATAGTCGAGAAAGAAAAGAAGGAGCAAGAAGAAACGGCTGAGACAGTCCTCATAGTGCCTGAAGGAGAAAAAAAAGAAGAAGAGAAGGAAGAGGAGGCGAGAGAGGAAAAGCATCTTGAGGAAAGAAAGAAGGAGCCTGACAGAGAGGTAGCAGAAGAAGAGGATGAGAATGAACCAGAGCCTTCAAAAGAGAAAAAGGCCGAATAATAAAAGAAATAGGATAAACCAATGGAACTCGATTTGATGTTTCTCAAGAAGACCCCTCCACACAGCCCTGAGGCGGAGAAAACGGTCTTGGGCGGAATTCTCGTCAATGACAAAAATTTAAACGTGGTCCTCTCCGTCATCACTCCTGAGGATTTTTACAGGGATGCGAACCGGAAGATCATAGAGAAGATCATAGCCTTGGTCGACAAAGGACGTCCTGTTGATGTTCTCAGCCTGAGTGAGGAATTGCAGAGGGCAGGCCTTCTGGAGGAAGTGGGCGGGGCCACCTATCTTTCTTCCTTGATGGATGGCGTCCCGAAGAGCTTAAATATCGAGTATCATGCCCAGATCATCAAGGAGAAAGCTCTGTTGAGACGACTGATCCTTTCCTCTGCCAAGATTATTTCTTCTAGTTATGAGCAAAAAGAGGACGCCGACCAACTCTTGAACGAGGCTCAAGCAGCAATTGTCGAGGTGGCTGAACAGCGGATAAAACCAGGCTTTGTCTCTGTTGGGAAGCTGACAGATCCCACTCTTGAGATGGTCCGGGCTCTCCATGAGCGCAAGGAAACGGTTATCGGGGTCCCTTCAGGATTCCGCGATTTAGATCAATTGACTTCAGGGTTCCACAATTCAGAGTTTATCGTGATTGCCGCCAGACCCTCGATGGGAAAAACAGCCCTTGGTTTGAATATTTCGCATTATGTGGGAGTGAAAACAGAATTCTCTGTGGGCTTTTTCTCTCTGGAGATGGCCAAGGAACAGATCGTCATCCGGCTTCTCTGTGCCGAGGCTCAGCTGGATATCAAGAAAGTGAGGACCGGATTCATCGGAGAAAGGGAACTGGAAAGACTAAAGCTCAGCGCTGAAACTCTGTCTCGAGCCAGAATCTTCCTGGATGAGACACCGGCTCTGACTGTTATGGAGATGAAAGCCAAGGCAAGACGGTTAAAGTTGGAGCAGAATCTAGACTTGTTGTTCGTCGATTATATGCAGCTCATGCGGACGGGAGGCCGGTTCGAGAACAGGAATCAAGAGATCTCTTTCATCTCGCGCTCTCTCAAGGAATTATCCAAAGAACTGCAGATTCCTGTGGTCGGCATTTCCCAGCTAAGCCGGGCTCCGGAGAAGGGACGCCGGGAGCCGATTCCTCAGCTTTCGGATCTGAGGGAATCAGGGGCCATCGAGCAAGATGCCGATGTGGTCATTTTCATATATCGCCCAGAACTCTACCGTCCTCATGATGAAGCTCTGAGAGGAATGGCCGAGATTAACGTTGCCAAACAGAGGAACGGACCGACCGGACGAATCAATCTGGCCTTTATTCGTGAATATGCGCGATTCGCTGATATGGAATACCGGTCCTTCGAAACTTAAAATGTTCCACAGAGCCAAGTCATCTCTTTTTATCCTTTTCTTCCAACAAATGGGGGAGTTAGGGCTGCTCTCCTTCAATAGCTTCAGGAATATTTTCAGGCGTCCCTGGGAGAAGAAGATCTTCCTCCAACAGCTCGAGGAGATAGGCGTCCGCTCTCTACCTGTTGTCTCCTTGACGGCTGCTTTTGGAGGGTTGGTGTACGGGCTCCAAACATACATAGCCTTCCACAGGTATGTCGGGCCAGGATCAGAGGCCTACGGTGGCGCTGTGATTTCCCTCGGGCTGGCTAAGGAGCTCATTCCTATTCTGGTCGGCCTGATGGTCGCGGGCAGGGTGGGCTCGGCCATGGCTGCTGAGATAGGGACGATGAAGATCACAGAGCAGGTCGATGCCCTGTTCACTTTGGGTGCTGACCCCAATCGTTATCTTGTCGTTCCCAGGTTATTGGCCTGCTTCATCATGCTGCCTTGTCTTACTTTGTACGGAGATTTTATCGGCATGATCGGCGGTTATTTCTACAACGTCGTGGCCATGGGAGTCAATCGTACGATTTATGTCAAGAATACTCTGCTGTATCTCGAACTTTGGGATATCCTGAGTGGTGTTATCAAAGCGGCAATTTTTGGCGTTATCATCGCTTTGATCGGCTGCTGGCAGGGGCTCACGGCCAAAGGGGGAGCAGAAGGCGTGGGGCGAGCCACGACCCGGGCAGCTGTCATCTCCAGCATCAGTATTCTGATCGTCAACTTTTTTCTCAGCAAATTACTTCCTGCATCTTTGGGCTAATGATACGGATAATCAATCTCCACAAAGCTTTCGGTACAAACCGTGTGCTCCGCGGGGTGAACCTGGATATTGAACATGGAGAAACCATGGTCATCATCGGTCGGAGCGGTTCAGGCAAAAGTGTTTTGATCAAGCACCTCATCGGTTTGCTCAAGCCAGATCGGGGAGAGATCTACGTCGATGGCCTTGAAATCACCCGGCTGAAGGAGCACGAAATCCACGAGGTCACCCGGAAATTCGGGATGCTCTTCCAGGGATCAGCCCTGTTCGACTCGTTAACCGTGGCCCAGAATGTGGGCTTCGGTCTGGAGAGATACACAGATTATTCATCTAAAGAGATAAAGACCCTGGTCAAAGAAAGTCTGGAAAAGGTCGGACTTCGAGGCATGGAGAATTTGATGCCTCATGAGCTGAGCGGAGGAATGAAAAAGAGGGTTGGACTGGCCAGGGCGATTGCTTATAAACCCGAAATCATCCTGTACGATGAACCCTCCACCGGGATCGACCCGATCAGAGCCGACGGGATAAACGATTTGATCAACATGACGAAGAAAGAGCTCAAGGTGACCTCAGTGGTCATAACTCATGATATGGTGAGCTCTTACAAGGTCGCCGATAGAATCGCCATGCTCTACGAGGGAAAAATCATCGAGGTCGGCACCCCCGATGAGATCAAGACAACGCCGAATCCAGTGGTTCAGCAATTCATCCATGGCCGGGCAGAAGGGCCCATAGAACACTGTTGCTGATGATGGAAAGTGATAGTGGAAAGCGAGGATAGGCAAGAAAAATGAAAAGGGAATTTAAGATCGGAATATTTTTGGCCGGGACCCTGTTCATCCTGGCCCTCTTCATCTTCTTCGTCGGTGACCTCTCCGACCTGTTCAGAAAAGAAGGCTATACCCTATATGCTGATTTTGACTCTGTGGCAGGGCTGGAGAAATCCGCGGTGATCAGGATAGCAGGTGTTAAAGCCGGGTTTGTCAAGGATATTCGCCTGGAGAGGGGACGGGCTCAAGTCGTGATGAGTATCAATCCTGAAGTGGAAATCCCCAGAGGTTCGAAGGCCACCCTGGCAGCCTTGGGACTACTCGGAGAAAAATATATTGAAATCCGCCCTGGAGAGGCGAGGGATTTCTACCAGCCAGGAGAGACGATGGAAGTCGTTCCCTCTGTCAGTTTCGAACAGATGGGAACCCTGTTAAGCTCCATCGGTGACCAGATTCAACAAACGGCTGAGAGTTTAAACGAGATAGTCGGAGGGGAGTCAGGTGCTCATTTTAGGGGAACCCTCAAGAATCTTTCTTCTTTGACCGCCGATTTAAAAGAGCTGGTCGGGAGCAGTAAGGATGATGTCAACCGCAGCCTCCAGACGACCTCTAGAGCGATCGAGACCTTTGACCAGAAGGTGGGTGAAGTATCCAAAAATTTAGAAAAGTTGATCTCTCTCATGAGGGATACGGTCGATGAAAACAGAGAGAATATCAAGATCAACCTGGAAAGCTTCAAGGAGTTGATTGACAAGACAGAAGAGTCTCTCAGACTTTTGAATGAATCTTTGGAAAAGATAAACCGTGGAGAAGGATCTTTGGGAAAGGTGATTAACGAGCCGGAGCTCTACGATGATGCCCGGGAGACCATGGGGGAGGTTCGGAGGATGGTCCAACCGCTCTCGAAGATTCGTTTTTCTTCAGGATTGCAGGCCGATTATTTCGGGGAGAGTGAGCTTCTGAAATCGATGTTGACCTTCAGGCTTTGGCCGACTAAGGAAAAATACTTTCTGGCCCAGGTTATCCGTGACCCGTGGCTCGATAAATTCACATACTCGGCTCAGGGTGGGGTCCGTTGGGGGCCCGTTTCTTCCAGAGCCGGTATCATGGAAAGCAAGTTCGGGGCGGCTGTGGACTATTACGCTTTTGAGGACCGGTTCATGGTCAGCTTTGAGAGTTTTGATTTTAACCGCCAGCCACGGCCGCGGATGAGGTTGTGGACACGGTATGCGGTTTCAAAATACCTGTATATCCTTCTCGGAGTCGAGGATTTTACTCTTGCTCCCCAGAGGGAAGTGTTTTTCGGTTTTGGTTTAGGAATATCATGACCCAAAAAACAATCTTCATCTGTCAGAATTGTGGCTTCAACTCTCCCAAGTGGCTGGGG
>CAYFXE010000001.1:32533-43979 GCA_964347035.1 uncultured Eubacteriales bacterium
GCCGAAGTGCCGGCCAAGACCTCGGCGCGGGCTGGGGAGATGCCCGACTTGCGGGGAGTGGAACACGCTGATCGAAGAAGTTGAAGAGGACATCAAGGTCGAGTACGCCTTTCCTCCTTCTGAGCCTCTTCTCTACGAAGACATAAAGGAGGCAAGGAAGGAAAGAGTGAAAACAGAAATCGAAGAGTTGAACCGCGTCCTGGGAGGTGGGGTTGTCCTCGGTTCATTGGTTTTAATCGGGGGGGAGCCGGGGATCGGGAAATCCACTCTTCTCCTCCAGATAAGCCGCGATTTTTCCAGTCAAAACGAAAAGGTGCTGTACGTCTCGGGGGAGGAATCCTTGGAACAGATTAAACTCCGAGGTGAGAGGCTTGGTCTTAAGGACGGACATCTCTACCTTTTGGCGGAGACCAACTTGGAGAGGATTATCGCCCACGCTGAGAAATTGTCGCCCCAGATATTTGTCTTGGATTCTATCCAAACTGTTTTTTCGTCGAAACTCTCCTCCAGCCCCGGCACGATCAGCCAGGTTCGGGAGGTGGCCAACCAGGTTTTCCGCTTCGCCAAGAAAAATGATGTCAGTTCTTTTCTGATCGGTCATATCACCAAGGAAGGGTCACTAGCAGGGCCTAAGTCTCTAGAACACATGGTGGATGTTGTCCTGTATTTCGAGGGCGAGCGGGATCATGCCCACAGGGTGCTCCGCGCTCTGAAGAACAGGTTCGGCCCGGTCTCGGAGCTGGCCATCTTCGAGATGGGAGGACAGGGGCTTCAGGCCATATCGAACCCTTCTGCTTTTTTTCTGAAGGAGAGACCGACCGAGGAGGCAGGCAGTGTGGTCATCTGTACAATCAAGGGATCCCGACCCCTGCTGGCCGAGATTCAGGCTCTGGTTTCCCCGACTCTTTTTGTGGGGAATCCAAGAAGGATGACGATCGGTCTTGACCATTTTCGGGCTTCTATGCTATTAGCCATTGCAGAGAGAAAACTCGGATTCAGTTTTTCTGGACAGGATGTATATCTTAACGTGGCCGGAGGTTTGGTGATCGATGAGCCGGCCTCGGATTTGGGAGTGATCCTAGCCGTGGTTTCCTGTATTAAAAACAAGGCGATTCCATCAGAACTGACTGTTTTCGGAGAGGTCGGGTTGAGCGGTGAAATTCGCTCTGTCGGTCAGGTTTTAGCCCGGCTGAAAGAAGCCCATTCCTTAGGATTTAAGAGAATCATACTTCCTGAAGGGAATCTTTCTCACTTGGAGAAGGAAGACATCCCGGATATACAGCTCAAGGGAGTTAAAAATATTAAAGAGGCCATTAATACTATATTTTAGGGATTTATATCATGGGCATTTTTATTTTTAGGTTTATTGTGATCGCCCTGATCACTACAGCCGGGTATTTTTTCCCTCCGTTTAATCTGGCTCATTATCATGGGGCGATTATGGCTTTTGTTCTCAGTATTGTCATCATCTACCTTGAGACGCGAATCCGGAAGAGCCAGTTTAAAATCATCTGGAGCTCGACTGTAGGAACTTTTGCTGGTGTCGTTTTAGGCTGGGGCCTCGGGACCATTTACCAGACTATTGCCCGAGACAGTTCGACTACGACGTTTATCCGCATTTTTTTCCTGATCATCATGCCCTACATCGGATTCCTCGTTGGCACCCAGAAGTTCGAGTGGCTCGATCCTGCCCATCTTTTCCGCTTCTTCCAGGAAAAAAGCGTGGGTCGGAGCTATAAGATTCTGGACACGAGTGTTATCATTGATGGCCGCATCGCCGACATCTGTGATACAGCCTTTGTCGAAGGGTCGCTGGTCATCCCTCAATTCATCCTGAAAGAGTTGCAGTTCGTGGCGGATTCTGCCGACGGCATAAAGCGCCAGAGGGGGCGGCGAGGCTTGGATGTGCTGGATCGTCTCCAGAAATCTTCTCAAGTCTCGACGATTATCTCAGAGATGGATTTTCCTGAGATCAAGGATGTGGACTCGAAGTTGATCGAACTGGCCAAGCATCTGGACGCAAAGATTGTGACTAATGATTTTAACCTGAACAAGGTGGCCCAGCTCCAAGGCATCCCCGTCCTCAACATCAACGAACTGGCCAATGCCATGAAGCCTGTGGTCCTGCCCGGGGAGACCTTGAGGGCTTTTATCCTCAAAGAGGGGAAGGAGAAGGACCAAGGAGTGGCCTATCTCGATGATGGCACCATGGTGGTTGTGGACAATTCAAGGAAGATGATCGGGCAGAATATCGATATCACCGTGACGTCCGTACTCCAGACAACTGTCGGGAAGATGATTTTCGGGCGGTATAACGAGGAGACCGAATGAAAAAAGCATCGGTCATTATCGCTGCTGCCGGCGAAGGAAAACGGTTCGGCAGCGCCAAACAGTTTACGAAGCTCAAAGGGAGACCTGTTTTGGATTGGGCGTTGGAGACGTTCGACAGCCATGTCAAGGTGACGGATATCATCCTAGTCGTCAAAGAAGACTGGCTGAGAGAGAAGTACATGAGCCGCTTCCAGAAGCTGTCCGCCGTGGTTCATGGAGGAGAAAAGAGACAGGATTCAGTAATGGCCGGATTCAGTCAGGTTAAACCCATCAAGGACACCATCGTTCTTGTTCATGATGGTGTGAGACCTTTGGTAGGCAAGGATCTGATCACCAGGGTCATAGAGGCAGCAGAAAAAGTGGGCGCGGCTATCCCTGGCATTTCCTTGGAGGATACAATCAAACAAATTAAGGACGAGAAGGTCTTCCGGACTCTAGATAGAACGACTCTGCTCAGGATTCAGACACCACAGGGATTCTCTTACGCCGTTCTTGAGGAAGCGTTGAATAAGGCCAAGGAGGACAATTTCTACGGGACGGATGAGGCCTCCCTGGTCGAAAGACTTGGGAAAGAGGTCTGTGTCGTTGCCGGAGATACGCGGAACATCAAGATTACCAGTCCTGAGGATATCCAGATAGCGGAGGCGCTCGTTGCGGATTAAAACAGGGCTCGGATTCGATATCCACAGGCTGGAGGAGGGAAGAAGGCTTTTCTTAGGGGGAGTTGAAATCCCTTTTCCCGTTGGATTGGCGGGACATTCGGACGGGGATTGTTTAACTCATGCGATCATCGACGGACTGTTGGGCGCGGCTGGGATGGAGGATATCGGTCAGATGTTTCCCGATTCAGACCCCCAATACAAAGACATCCGGAGCACCGAGCTTTTGGAAAGGGCGATACAGAGGCTTAGTGAAAGAACTGTGGAAATCGTAAACATCGATACGATTATCATCGCCGAGAGACCGAAGTTGGCCCCCTTCATCTCCCAGATGAAAGAGGCCCTCTGCCCACTCCTCGGGATTAAGAAGGAAGATTTAGGGATCAAGGCCAAAACCTCGGAGGGAATCGGTATAATTGGAGAAGGCCAAGCCATAGCAGCCTTAGCCCAGGTGCTGATCAAGGCGCCTTAGGCCCAACAAAGAGTTGTCGCTACCTCCTTCCTACTGTCATTCCTGTTTATACCGTCACTTAAGTTTCTATCGTCATTCCTGCGCAAGCAGGAATCCAGAGATATTTGAATAAGAATCTATCATATTACTGGTTTCTTGCTTGCGAAGGAATGATAGAGAGAAGCAAAAATTGTGCCTGTGCACCTTTTTATCAAAAAAAGGAGCCAGTCCTCCTTCTTGAATGTAGCCAGTCCCTTTTCATTAACGATAAACGGAAAAGATTTCGGGAAATAAAGGACTTGGAGGGGATTTGAGGAAGGCTATCTCAGGAAGGAGGGATAAAAAAAGAGGCTGCAGTATTCATTCGCATTGGAAGTTACTGCAGCCTCTTAAAGGACGGGAATGGGTTGTGTACAAAGGCTAAATCTGCCTCTAGAGATGAAGAGTCGAAGACTCTCAAAGTCGATAAGCAACCACTCCCAGAATTTGATGATTGTGCTCATCATCCGTTCTCTCACGATGTCTTATCCTCCAAGAGAATGATGAGCGGCCGTATCTGCATCAGCCAGGTAATTGAAGATAATTTCGTAGCCGGCGTCGTTTCCGACTTTGATCAGATCTTCTGCGCCAGAAGTGGCTATCAGGTTGAATCCCAAAAAAGTCAGCAGAACGGCTGTCATGAAGATGGCAACTTTTGTTCTTGTCTTCATCTTAACCTCCTGTATCATTTTTCATCTTTCGAAATACATAATATATACGTAGGCCAGGCAAAAAAGGTTGCATCAGGATTAATCCTTCATGACTTTTATAATTGTTTATTTCCGTCAATTCCAACGCCTGAATTCCCCGGGCCATGATTTAAGTTCAGTAGATTCATCAATAACATTAGACAAGCTTCCGGAGTCACTCATTCCAGCTCTGAGTCAATCTTGGTGGTTGACCGATCGTCAACTCTTCATCCAACAGGGACTAGGTTTTTATAAGTTACATAGGTTCTTCTTAATCTATGAACAGGAAGTCAAACACAAGTTGTGAAACTTAAGAAAGCACGGCGCCACTTGACTCCCCTATTTTTCGATATTAATATGGGGTCTGATGGATAAAGTAAGAGTCCGATTCGCCCCTAGCCCCACTGGCTATCTCCACGTGGGAAATGCCAGGACAGCTTTGTTTAATTGGCTGTTTGCCCGGCAAAAAAAGGGGGTGTATGTTCTTAGGGTGGAGGATACAGACATCGAGAGGTCGGCTGCGGAATACGAAGAGCGACTCAAACAGGACCTTCGGTGGTTGGGTTTAGACTGGGATGAGGGACCGGATATCCGAGGTCCGTACGGTCCCTACCGGCAGTCACTCCGCCTCGACACCTACAAAAAATACACCCAGCAGCTTTTGGAGGGAGAGAAGGCCTATTACTGCTTCTGCTCGCCACAGGAGCTTGAAGACGAGAGAAAAAAGGCCATCGCTTCGGGGGAGATGCCTGTTTACAGCGGTAAATGCAGAGACATCTCTCTTGATGTAGCCGATAGACGTGTCCGTGATGGTGAACCGGCAGTGGTCCGCCTCAAAACACCCGGGCAAGGAGAGCTCCGCTACGATGATCTCGTGCGGGGGACCTTGACCTTTGATCTCAAACTCACCGGCGATCCCGTGCTCGTCCGCTCCAATGGCCTTCCAGCCTACAATTATGCAGTCGTCATTGATGACCACTTGATGGAGATATCTCACGTCATAAGAGGAGAAGACCATATTTCCAACACACCACGCCAAATCTTGACTTACCAGGCCCTCGGTTTTCATCCTCCACAATTTGCCCATCTTTCGATGGTAATGGGACAGGACAACACCCGCCTGAGCAAACGCCACGGGGCTACGGCTGTTTCTCAGTTTGAAAAGCAGGGAATATTAGCCTCTGCTCTTTTCAATTATCTGGCTCTTTTAGGATGGGCCTCTCCAGAAGAGCGGGAGGTTTTGACAAAAGAGGAATTGGTCGAACTCTTCGACCTGGAAAAAGTCAGCCGCTCCTCAGCGATATTCGACTACGAGAAACTCTTCTGGATTAACCGCCAGCACATGAAGAATCTTTCTCCCCGCCATATGGCAGAAATGGCTTATCCTCACTTAAAAGAGAGGAACCTGTTACCAGCAGACATGACAGAAGCTCACTGGACCTGGCTTGAGGAGGCAGCGGAGCTTCTGATCGAGCGCATCGACAAATTCTCGGACATACCGGAGCAGGTGGCCGTGCTATTTGACTTTTCCCCCTCGAGCATGGAGAAAGAGTCTAAGGAGGCCCTACAAACGGAATGCGCCTCAAAAGTCATCGAGTATTTCGGGAAAGAAATATCACGGCTGGAGAGCTTTGATTATGATCAATTTTCTCGAATCACCATGCACGCAAAGCAGGAAACAGGCTGTAAAGGCAAAGATCTTTACCACCCTCTAAGGGTGGCCCTGACAGCCAGAGTCTCTGGCCTGGACCTGGATAAATTTATTACCTTAGTTGAGAAGGGGGCCAGCCTCGAGTTCCCCCGACCGCTCAAAAACTGTGCCCAGCGCGTATCCGAGATGTTGGGCTTTTTACGGGCATCCAGTGACGTGGAGAGTAAAACATGAAACAGGAAGATAAAGACAGGAACTCAACCAAAGATACACCTGATAAGGAAACCACAATTACCCTCGATTTCATCCGAACCATCATCGAAGATGACCAGAAGAACAAAAAACACGAAGGCCGGGTTCACACGCGATTCCCGCCTGAGCCGAACGGCTATCTCCACATAGGCCATGCCAAATCCATCTGTCTCAACTTCGGCCTGGCCGAAGAATACGGGGGGCTGTGCAATCTGCGTTTCGATGATACGAACCCCATCAAAGAGGAGGAAGAATACGTAGAATCGATTAAGGAAGATGTCCGCTGGCTCGGGTACGATTGGGAAGATCGATTGTATTTTGCCTCGGACTATTTCGACCAGTTATACGAGTACGCCCTGAAGCTTATTAACGCCGGAAAGGCCTATGTCTGTGATTTGAGTCCGGATCAAATTCGAGAATACCGGGGCACCTTGACTGAACCCGGAAAGGACAGTCCCTACCGAAACCGATCTATCGAAGAAAACCTGGACCTTTTTGAGCGCATGCGGGCTGGCGAATTCGAGGAGGGGTCACGGACTCTTCGCGCCAAGATCGACATGGCCTCTGGAAACTTGAACATGCGGGATCCGGTGATGTACCGCATCGTCAAGGCCTCCCATCACCGGACGGGCGATAAATGGTGCATCTATCCCACTTACGATTGGACCCACGGCCAGTCGGATTCCATCGAGCGGATCACCCATTCCATCTGCACCCTGGAATTCGAGGATCACCGTCCGTTGTATGACTGGTTTATCGAACAGCTCGGTATTTTCCCTTCCCGTCAAATCGAGTTTGCGCGGCTGAACCTCAGCTACACGGTGATGAGCAAGCGGAAGCTTCTGGAGCTGGTCCAAGAAGGGCATGTGGCCGGTTGGGATGATCCGCGGATGCCGACCATATCAGGATTGCGGCGGCGAGGGTATTCGCCTGAGGCGATCCGGAATTTCTGTGACCGCATCGGAGTCGCCAAAAGGGAGAGTGTGGTCGACATCGCTCTTCTTGAGCACTGTCTCCGGGAAGACCTCAATAGACGATCTCAGCGGGTGATGGCGGTCTTGCGGCCTCTAAAAGTGATGATAATCAACTATCCTGAAGGCAAAGTGGAGGAATTGGATGCCGAGAACAACCCCGAAGATGCGAGTATGGGAACACGAAAGATTCCCTTTTCCCGTGAGATTTATATCGAACAGGGGGATTTTCGTGAGGACCCTCCGAGGAAATTTTTCCGGCTGGCTCCTGGGCGGGAAGTGCGCCTCAAACATGCCTATTACATAAAATGCGAAAAGGTCATCAAAGACGAAAAAACGGGTGAGATCGTCGGGCTTCACTGCACGTATGACCCAGAAACCAGAGGAGGGTGGACCGAGGACGGCCGGATGGTCCGGGGAACGCTGCACTGGGTGTCAGCGCCTCATGCCCTCGAAGCCGAGGTCCGTCTGTACGACCGGCTGTTCACCAAACAGGATCCGATGGAAGACGGCGATGTCGATTTTAAAACACACCTCAACCGAAAATCACTGGATGTAATAGATTCCTGTAAGGTGGAGCCGAGCCTGACAAAAGCTAAACCAGGAGACCGCTTCCAGTTTCTTAGACAGGGGTACTTCTGTGTCGATCCTGACTCAACACCCGAAAAACTCGTCTTCAACCTCACGGTTCAACTTCGTGATACCTGGGCCAAGATCGAAAAAGCCCAGAAGAAGAATTAAGAAGAAAAAGGAGACAGCCCTCATCCTCCTCAAGAAAAAAATAAAGAAGACTGAAAATGCCTGAAATTAAGACAAATAGTCATTTCAAGCTCATGACCTTGACCTTGTGGTTGCGCGATATCTTCTTTTCCCCCACCAAGATTCTGCGGAATGCTGGCTTAAAATCAGGTGACCAGGTGCTCGATTTCGGCTGTGGCCCAGGGAGTTTTTCCCTTGCTGCGGCAAGAATCGTCGGCCAGTCGGGAAAGGTGTATGCCTTGGATATTCATCCTCTGGCCTTACAGAGTGTGGAAAGGAAATCGACGAAAGACGGCCTTCAGAACATCGAAACAATATCCTCGGATGGAGCTACAGGGCTTCCGGATCAGAGCGTGGAGTTTGTCATCCTCAATGATGTTCTCCACGAGGTGGACAACCCGGATGCCGTGCTGGCCGAACTTCACCGTATCATGAAACCCGAAGGCACTCTCTGCTTCAGTGACCACCACATGAGAGAGATGGACATCATGACCAGGCTGACACAGAAGAAACTCTTCCGGTACTCCCGCAAGGGCTATAAAGCCTACTTGCTTTCTAAATCATAGAAAATTCTCTGTCCCCGTTTATTCTAAAGATGAGAATTCGGGAGGCGTCCCCAGAATTGACAGGGGAAAGAACTGGGTTCCTGCTTGCGCAGGAATGACAAAGAGGGGGAACATCCCCAGACCTTACAGCAGAAAGGGCAATCATGTATAATTAAAAAATAATGCCCTAAAGGAGCTCAGAATGAAAAGAATGACGATGGTTTCGGTTGGACTTCTCATCCTGTCATGCTTTCTCTTTGCTGAAAGCACGGATGTTATCCCACAGGAGGCCTTCGAGATGCTCAAAAAGCCTTCAACCTATCTTGTCGATGTGAGAACAATTGCCGAGTATGTCTACGTGGGACATCCAGAAATGGCCTTCAATATTCCCCTTCTGTTCTGGAACGAAAACGAGCAAAAGCTCGATCTCAATCAGAACTTTATCGAGGATATAAAAGCGCAGTTTAAACCAGAAGATACATTGATCCTGATGTGCCGCAGCGGGGGAAGAAGCATGAGAGCCATGAGCTTATTAAAGGCCAACGGGTTTGAAAATATCTTCAACATGAAGTATGGATTCGAAGGAGAGAAAGACTCCGAAGGCTACCGTTCGAAGAACGGCTGGAAAAACAGCGGTCTTCCCTATACTTATGACCTTAAGAAAGAGCTTATATATAAGTTCAAATAACTTTTTCGGCCGTATCTCGACCCGTCCTGCCAAAGAAGCTTTCTGAACAGATTCTTCCCATTTTCATAATTTGAATTGATTCTTGAATGTGATATCGATAATAGACGATATTCGGGACATACTGATCAGATAAGATATGGAAAGAATCAGCCGTCTCAACCCTATCCTCGAGATCGTTCGATCCTCTCCGCACCGCATCCAAAAAATATGGATTCAGAAGGATAAGCGGGAAGGCAAATTTAAAGAAATCATCCAAAAAACCGAAGCTGAGAACATTACTCCTCTCTTCGTCCCCAGGAAGAGGCTCGACCAGATTGACAAAAACCACCAGGGTGCAGTGGCTTTTGTCTCAGCGAAGGAGTTTGTCTCTCTCTCCTCGATCATCGCCTCCTCCCCCGTTCCCTTCCTTGTTCTTCTCGATAGGATAGAGGACCCTCAGAATTTGGGAGCGATTATCCGGTCGGCAGAAGGGGCGGGTGTGGATGGCATTATCCTTCCTGAAAGAAGGGCGGTGGGATTGACGGAAACTGTTTCCTCTGTCTCTGCTGGAGCCATAGAGCACATCAAGATCGCGCAGGTAAAAAATCTGGCCAGGACCATGGATGAACTGAAGAAAAAGAATATATGGATTGTAGGGGCTGAAGGTGGGACTTGTGAGCCCTGGTATGAATTCGATTATAAACTCCCTGTGGCCATTGTCCTAGGCTCCGAGGGCAAAGGCCTCCGCCCCTTGATAAAGAAAAAATGCGACAAGATTCTCTCCGTCCCCCTTCTCGGTCAAACGACTTCCCTCAATGTCGCCTCAGCCGCATCCATATTCTTCTTCGAAGTTGTTAGACAACGGCTTAAAAAGAAAGCAAAAAACAATGAATAAAATGAAAAAAATGATCGTAGTTTATGTAGTTGTAGACGGAAACAGGAGAAAATGCACCAAGATAGAGCTCTGGAAAGAAAACTCGTCATCTATGGAGTCAACGCTGGAATGAGCGAGGGGAAGACTCTATCCGAGAAAGAAATTCTGAAGCTGGTCCAGGCAGGAGACCGAGAGGCCTACGGCGAGGTTGTCAGAAAATACATGAAATCGGCCTACTACATCGCCCTGAGCTTTGTTCATAACCACCAAGACGCGCTCGACCTATCCCAGGAAGCATTTGTTAAGGCCTTTCGTAATATCAAGAAATTTGACATAGACAAGGCGTTTTTCCCTTGGTTTTACAGGCTGATGAAAAACCTCTGCCTCGATCATCTAAAAAAAAGTCATCGACGGGTTGAAATCCCCTTGGAGGAACGCCAGGTGTCCAGCGAAGAAGGAGAAAACAAAGAGGTCAAAACCACGCTGTGGAGAGGAATAGCCGAGCTCCCTTTTGAACAGAGGGAGCTCATTATTCTCCGTTATTTTCAGCAGTTCTCCTACCAAGAAATTGCGGAAATAACGGCCAAACCCGTCGGAACCATCATGTCTTCCCTGTACTATGCCAAAAGGAAACTCAAAAAAATCCTGGCCGAACATCTCGGCTTCGATCAAGAGAACAAAAGGGAGAATTGAATGGGCTACCAAGATCACCAGGAAATGAAAGAGCTCATTTCTTCGTATATTGATGGAGAGTTGAATGAGACACAAAGAAAGTCAGTCGAAAACCACCTGAAGGAATGTCCGGAATGTCAAAAAGAATTCGAAGAGATGAGAAGACTTGAGGAGGTGATGGGTCAAATGGAACTAAAAAAACCCCCGAGAGAAACTTGGCAGGTTTATTGGTCCTCTGTATACAACCGCCTGGAGAGAAGAATCGGGTGGATTCTTTTTTCCGTCGGCGCTATAATTCTTCTATTTTTCGGCGGATACAAAGCGGTCGAAGGTATCATCCAGGACCAGACCACTCCCCTGCTTCTTAAGGTTGGGATTCTGGCTGCCATGGCAGGATTAGTCGTTTTGCTGGTGTCTCTTCTTAGGGAGCGTCTTTTTGTCCGCAAGAGGGAAAGGTACAAGGAGGTCGAAAAATGATTATGGTCACGACGGATTTCGTGCCAGGAAAAGAGATTAAGAAGAACTTGGGCCTGGTCAGAGGCAACACGATCAGAGCCCGACACCTCGGAAGGGATATTGCTGCCTTCCTCAGGAATATCGTCGGAGGTGAAATCACGGATTATACTAAGATGATGGCTGAATCCAGGGAACAGGCCATCGACCGGATGATAGAGGAAGCGGAAAGCAAAGGAGCCAATGCCATTATCAACGTCCGGTTCACCACCTCCATGATCATGCAGGGCGCCGCCGAACTGATGGTTTACGGTACGGCGGTTATTGTCGAAGACGAGCGGTGACAAGCCGCCCCTGAGGACCGCCGGGCCTGGGTCCCCTGGGCAACGGCCGGCGTGCTGTTTGCGAGCTTCTTTTTAAATGATACGGCGAC
>CAYFXE010000001.1:43989-120634 GCA_964347035.1 uncultured Eubacteriales bacterium
AGATTTTAGCCTACGGCACTGCGGTCGTCGTTGAATAGAGGAAAGGAGCCGCCCCAGAGCTGTGAAAAAATGCTAAAAAAATTATTGTCCCTTTTTGTGCTTTTCTTATTTACATTTCTCTTCTTCCTCTTCTCCTCCTCCGCCAAGGAAATGACACAGAAAGGAGCTTTCTCTATCTATTTTATGGAAGAGAAAGTGGGCTACGAGGAGTACACCTGGGAGGAAGATGAGAGCGGGTATTTTCTATCTGTAAAAGGGCGGATGACCAAGCCCGCTGATATGGAAATCGAAGAACTGGATATTCGGCTGGATAAGAATTTTATCGCCAGCTCTTTCTACTTTAAGGGATCAGTCAACCGGGTGCAGCAGGAGGTTTCAAGTACGATTTCAGAGGGGAATGTCGACAATACCATAAAAGTTGCCGGCCAGGAAAGTCACAGCACTGTAGAGATCAGGAGAGATGCTTTTCTTCTGCCCAATCCCGTATTCTCTCCTTATTTGGTGTTGACAAGAAAGTATAAGTGTCCTCTTGAAAAGGAGATCGAGCTTTCAGCCTATATTATCCCTCAGTTCGAATCTCCTTTCACTCTCAGCCCGCTCGAGGGAGTTCCCTGCACCTTGATTATGCAACTGAGCGGCATAAAAATTGAGCTTCAAACAGATGAGGAGGGAAATCTCATTTCTCTTTCTATTCCAGCCCAAAGGCTGGAAGTCTTGAGGACCGCCTTCTAGAGAAGAATAAATCTAAAAACTAGATATTTCTGTATTCCGAAAGTTATTATATAGAAAACTATTCTCCCCCCACAAAACGGTACTCAAAGCTTTTATCTAGTCAATAACGTATGTATAACAGGAAGAAATGAAGAACGATTGACAAAACAAAATAAATGTTTAAATATATATGGGAAGAGGAACAAATCGGGGAAAGGTTCTCATTAATTATAAGAAGGGGAATTCAAACTCATCGACAACTTTCAACTTAAGTAGAAAATAAGGGACAAAATTCCTAAGATTTTAATGAAAAAATAATTTCCTCTAGATTAAAGGGATTGCCAATTTCATCTCGCTTGAAGGAGGAATTTGATGAGCAAAAAAGCATTAACAATTCTTTTGAGGCCTTCAATAGATTATGGGAGCTTTATCCAGAGAGTCAAGATAATGAGATAAGAGGGACCAGAAACATAATAGGCATGGTCTACAACGGTTTGGAAGAATGGGACAAGGCCGTAGAACAATTCGAATGGCTTATTCAAAACAAATATGAGGGTTATCAACCTTATGTGAATATAACGACTCCCTACATGGCCAAGGGACTGTATGACAAAGCAATAGAAGTTATCGAGTATTATCACAAAAATTTTAAAGAACTTCCTATCACCAGATGGGACCTAGCTAATAATTATCTTTGCCAAGGGAAGTATGACCTTGCCCTTGCCGAGGCAGATAAATCGTTGTCCCTTGATCCCGCTTTATATCGGAATTTCTTCACAAAAGGTGATATTCATCTCCTGAGGAGTGATCTAGCTCAGGCAGAGAAGGAATACCAGAATCTATTGGCCTCAAAGGAGCAGCCGGCTCATTTCTATTACAGAGAGAAGTCAGGAGCTGTATATCTATCAAAAGGTCAATTCAAGCGTGCAGAAGATCAGTTAAAGCAAGGGATTGAATCGATAAAAGACCTCGGCGACTTGCTTTGGAAGGCCCAATTCAATCAACAATTAGGATATATCCATCTAAAATCAGGGAATTATAAGGAGGCTTTAAAAGAATACGACGAGCTATGGAAGTTTGGTGTTGGAAGGGGACGATCGAGTCGTCAGATCTATGCTTTATTTTTTAAAGGCCTGATCTTTTTAGAAACCAATTCAATAGAACAAGCACAAATTGCAGCAGACGAGATTAAAGTTTTGGTCGAGCAAGGATTCCGTAAAAAACACATCAGGTTTTATCTTCATCTGATGGGTGAGATAGAACTTAAGAGGGAAAATTTCTCAAAGGCGATTGAATATTTTAACGAAGCTCTATCCTATATTCCTTATGAAACACCCCGGGAGGAAGACCAAGCATTATTCATTAACTCATTAGCATCGGCTTATAACCTGTCGGGCGAGAAAGAAAAAGCCATTGAACAATACGAAAGAATACTCACTCTGACAACGGGTAGAGTCTACTATGGTGATATCTATGCCAGGGCTTTCTATATGCTGGGGAAAATTTTCGAGGAAAAGGGTTTGAAGGGCAAGGCTATAGAGAACTATGAGAAATTCCTTGATCTCTGGAGAGATGCCGATCCTGGTATTGCAGAAGTAGAGGATGCTAAAAGGCGCTTGACTGAAATGAGAAAGTAATGATTACAGCTTCAATGAAAATTGATCTAATATACTTTCGCGACAAATAGAGGGAATCATCCAGATAAAAATATAAAAAATTCTTGACTCCTAAATAGTATAATTATATATAATAAAATAAAAATAAGTATATTAAGGTATAATTTAAAAAAAATGCGTTCAATTTGGCTCGGAAGCAAGATCATTTATCAGTATTCTTTGGATGATTTGCAGGAAAAACTGCAGATTTCTAAGGTGACAGCGCTAAAATTGGTCCAATCTGGCAAGATTAAGGGCCAAAAAATCGGAAGACGGTGGTGGATTAACGAGGAAGACCTGGTCGTTTTCCTGGAGGGAAAGAGTGAGGGGGATTAGGATGAATGTGGTACAAGCCAGATTCATCTGTTAAAATAGGAAGAGATAAAAGGATAATTTATTTATTTTCAAATAATTAGGAGGATACAGGTAGTCAAAGACTCTTGACAGGGATTCGGGCAACTCTATAGAATAGGTGGGACTCTATTGATGACACTTTAGAAAAGATGAAGAAAGAAAAAGACTATTATCAGCTGGAAAAGAAAATCATCTCCCTCAAGGAACAAATCGATGAGATTGAAGCTAGCGAAGTAAACGGCAAGAAGGAAAAAATCTCGAAATTAAGAAGATATATTGAGAAAGAATGGGCTCAAATCAAGCCTCGATTAACACCTCTGAACATCGTTCAGATCGCTCGTCATCCCCAGAGGCCCTATACTTTGGATTATATCGACTATCTCACTGAGGATTTTATGGAGCTCCATGGGGATCGCCGGGCGGCTGATGATCCTGCTCTAGTGACCGGGCTGGGTTTTTACAGAGGACGAACAACGGCCTTTATCGGACATCAGAAGGGCCGGAGGACACAAGAAAGGATAGAGCGGAATTTCGGGCAACCCACACCGGAAGGATATCGGAAAGCCCTCCGGGTGATGAAATTGGCTGAAAAATACGGATTTCCGGTTGTAACACTTATCGATACCCCCGGAGCTTATCCCGGAATAAAGGCGGAGGAGCGGGGCCAGGCAGAGGCAATTGCATTCAATCTGAGGGAAATTTCCAAGATGAAAATTCCTGTGGTCAATGTGGTCATCGGTGAGGGAGGAAGCGGAGGGGCCCTGGCTGTCGGTGTGGGCGATGCGATCTTTATGCTGGAGAATTCCTTTTATTCAGTGATTTCTCCTGAAGGATGTGCGGCTATTCTCTGGAGAGATCAGAGTGCGGCAGCCAAAGCGGCCGAGAATTTGAAGATCCGGGCTCAGGATTTGAAGGAGCTGGGAATTATCGATAATATCATACCTGAGCCGCCGGGAGGGGCCCATATTGATCCAGTGCAGACATTCAAGAATGTCGATAAGCAATTAAACATGATCCTGAAGAGGTTAGAACAGAAGAGCGTTGAGGAGATATTAGAAGAGAGATACCAGAAATTCAGGAAAATCGGAGTGTATGTCGAAAGATGAGCGAGAAAGGGAGAATTGCTGCCATAAAAGGAACCAAGGACATCCTCCCTCAAGAAGCCAGGAAATGGCAGAGAGTGGAAGTCACAGCAAAGCGCATCTTCGAACTATATGGCTACCGTGAAATAAGAACCCCAATCTTTGAAGCTACAGAACTTTTCAAAAAAGGCACTGGAGAGACATCGGATATCGTCATCAAAGAAATGTACACGTTCAAGGATAAAGCCGGCCGTTCCCTCACTCTTCGTCCTGAGTACACTCCCTCGATCGCTCGTTCGATCATCGAGCACCGCCTCCATCTACAGCCTGATCCGTTGCGGTTTTATTTTATTGGACCCATGTTTCGGTACGACAAGCCCCAAAAAGGGCGTTACCGTCAGTTCCACCAGATGGACATCGAAGTTTTCGGCGAGAAAGGCCCAGCCGTGGATGCGGAAAACGTGGAAATGGCTGATTATCTCCTCAAGGCCCTCAAGGTTAATGAAACGGAGATACTGATCAATTCTGTCGGCTGTCAGGAGTGTCGTCCCTCTTATCTTAAGGAGTTGAAAGAGGCGGCAGAGAAAAGGAGATCACTTCTTTGTGAGGATTGTCAGAGGAAGATTACGACCAACCCGTTGAGGATATTCGACTGTAAGGTGGAAACTCGCCGAGAGACAGCCCGGGATTTCCCGATGATTATCGACTACCTCTGCTCGGAGTGCGAGGAACATTTTGAAGAGTTCAAATCTCACCTGGATTCTTATCAGATCAATTTCATCATTGAGCCGCGCCTTGTCCGAGGGATTGACTACTATACGAAGACCACATTCGAGATCATCTCATCAAAGCTGGGAGCTCAGGATGCCATCCTCGGTGGCGGCCGGTATGACGATCTGATGAAGCTTTTTGGCGGCCCGGATATGTGTGCCATCGGGTTTGCGGTCGGGATGGAAAGGCTTATCTCTCTTGTCCCCCACTCCAAAGTGAGCGAGAATTTTTTGTATTTGGCCTTCATGGGAGACGAAGCACAAAGGCAAGGGATGGCCCTGGCCCGATTCCTTAGGCAGAATGACATCGAATGCTGGATGGAGTACAAAGAGCGAAGCTTGAGGAACCAGATGAGCCGGGCCAACAAGCTGGGGGCCAGCTGGGTGCTTATCGTCGGTGAGGAAGAAATCAAAAGCAGGAAGTACCAGCTGAAAAACATGTCCACCGGCAAACAAGTGGAGGTCAGTCAAGAGGATATCATCAAAGTCATCCGTGAATTTTCCTAGAATTTTTCTTTTCTCATGAGAGGTAAAAGCGAATGAAAGCTGAGAAACGACCAACCTGGAAACGGACGATGTACTGCGGTGAGCTCCGCTCAGCTCATGTGGGTCAAGAAGTTATCCTCAAAGGATGGGCTCACAGACAAAGAGACCTGGGAAACTTAGTCTTTATCGACCTCAGGGATAGAGAAGGCCTGGTTCAAATCGTCGTTCCCTCCGGCAAGGCAGAGCTCTTAGAGAAAGCCAAGAAAATCAGGATGGAGAACGTCCTCGCTGTCAAGGGAGTTGTCAAAGAGCGGGATTCAAAATCGAAGAATCCGAGTATGCCTACGGGAGAGGTCGAAGTGGTTGTCGACGACCTGAAAATCTTGAGCACCGCCAAGGTTCCACCTTTCGTGATCGCCGATCCGCCCCAGGCCTCGGAGGAACTGCGTTTCAAGTACAGATACCTGGATATGAGACGTCCTACCCTGCAGCGGAATATCAAACTTCGCCACCAAGCGGCTCTCTGTGTGCGCAACTATATGAGCGAGAATGGTTTCTTGGAGATTGAAACACCCTTCCTCACCAAATCTACACCAGAAGGGGCGCGGGATTACCTCGTTCCCAGCCGGATGTACAAAGGTCGCTTTTACGCTCTTCCTCAATCTCCACAGATTTTCAAGCAGATTCTGATGATCGCCGGGTTTGACCGATATTTCCAGATCGTACGCTGCTTCCGTGACGAGGACCTGAGGGCTGACCGACAGCCTGAGTTTACCCAGATCGACATCGAGATGAGCTTTGCTGAGGAGACGGATGTATTCGACCTCAACGAAGGGCTGATGGCCGCTGTTTTTCAGATTATCGGCGTGAAGGTGGAGAGGCCGTTTCCACGCTTAACCTACCAGGAAAGCATGGAACTATATGGCACAGATAAACCGGACCTACGCTTCGGGATGGAAATTCAAGACTTAACTGGAATCGCTCCCAGCCTTGATTCCGAGCTCATCAAGAAAGCCCTCTCAGAGGGTGGTGTCCTCAAGGGACTGGTTCTGGAGGGAGGCGGAGGATATTCGCGCAGTCATTTGGATAATTTTAATAAAAAAGCCCAAGAGCTCGGGGGCAAAGGAGTCATCTGGATAAAGAAGCTTGAGGGATTCAAGTCTTCTCTAAAGATCGAGGAAGCGAGTCTGGGTCAAATCTGGACAGAACTCCAGGCCAAGGATGAGGATTTGGCTTTATTGGTAGCAGACGAGTGGGAAACAGCTGTGAAAGTTTTAGGAGAGCTAAGAAGAGACTTCTACCTGAACCAGGGAGAGGATGAGAACCTGTACAAATTTGCCTGGGTGACGGACTTTCCCCTTCTTGAATGGAGCGATGAGGAAGGACGCCTGGTCTCCATGCATCATCCTTTCACGTCTCCCCACGAGGAAGACCTTGAGTTTTTAGAAAAAGAGCCCCAAAAAGTCAGAGCCAAAGCCTATGATTTGGTCCTTAACGGAGTTGAAATCGGGGGCGGGTCCATCCGGGTCCACGACCTTGATATTCAGAAGAGAGCGTTCAAAGTCCTCGGCTTATCCCAGGAAGAAGTTGAAGCCAAGTTCGGGTTTTTCCTAGAAGCCCTGGAGTTCGGTGTGCCTCCTCACGGCGGGATTGCTCTGGGGTTTGACCGAATCGTCATGATTCTAGCTGGTGAGGAATCCATCCGGGAGGTCATTCCTTTTCCCAAGACGACAAGTGCCCTATGTCTTCTCACCGGCTCCCCCACAGCGGTTGACGATAACCAGCTCGGGGAACTCGGATTAAAAAAGACAAAAGTATAGATCATCAATCTTTTGTAGATTTTAAAATTATTCAGAAGTAAAATATCTGGTGGAAAAGGGGATTTTCAGAGGCCAGGGAAATAAGAGTTGTTCTTATCTTCGTCTGTTGAGATGAGACAACCTGAATATAAACAATTTACGAAAGGAGGGACATTAATGAAGAGAAAGATAGGAATTTGCTTTAAACTTGTTCTTTTCCTGACCGTCATCCTGATTCTCACCTCCTCCCTACTCGCTCAGACTTTCGAGGCGATCAAAAACAAAATCAAGGTCCATACTTTGAAGAACGGGATGAAATTCATCGTGCTCGAACGACATGAAGCACCGGTCGTCTCTTTTCATGTCTATGCCGATGTCGGAAGCGCCAATGAGACTTATGGGATAACCGGGATTTCCCATCTTCTGGAACACATGGCTTTCAAAGGCACCAAGATTGTGGGGACAAAAGACTACGAAGCAGAGATGAAAGTGCTCGAAGAGCTGGACACCTTGTATGACCAGATAAAGAGGGAAGAGGACCAGGTCAAGCCTGATGCCCAGAAGCTCGAGGAGATGAAGACAAGATTTGAGGAATTGCGCCTGAAGGCTAAAGAGTTCGTGGCGACCAATGAATTTATCGATCTGATGAGAAGACAAGGAGATCAACGAATCAACGCCTACACCAGCAATGATGCCACCCAATACATAGACAGCCTGCCTTCGAACAAACTGGAATACTGGATGGCCATGACTTCGGATCGCTTTCTCAATCCTGTTTTTCGGGAATTCTACAAGGAAAGAGATGTTGTCATGGAAGAGAGAAGACTCGGGTTAGAGACGAGGCCTATGGGAAAACTCATAGAAGATTTCTTTGCTACGGCTTTTAAAGCCCATCCCTATCACCATACGGTCATCGGTCATATGTCAGACTTGAGAAAAATTACCCGCCAGGATGTCGAGGATTATTTCAAGACATACTATGGACCGAGCAATTTAACAGTGGGGATAGTCGGTGATGTTGCCGCCGACGAGGTCTTTAAACTGGCTGACATCTATTTTGAGCGGATTCCGAGCGGTCCGAAACCAGAGCCTGTCCGGACAGAAGAACCCGAGCAATGGGGAGAAAGGCATGTCACGGTTACGGCCAGATCCCAGCCCATCCTCGTCGTTGGGTATCACCGTCCGAACGCTCGCCACCAAGATAATGCTGCCCTGGAGGCCTTAGCCAATATCATAGGTCAGGGGCGGTCCTCCAGGTTGTATCAGGTGATGGTCAAGGAGAAGAAAGTCGCCATCCAAACCGGGAGTTTCAACGGATTTCCAGGGGATAAGTTTCCCAATCTCATTGCCTTTTATGCGGTCTCTTCCTGGGGGCATAAATCGGATGAATGCCTGGAAGTTATAGACGCGGAGATAGAAAAGATAAAGAAAGAGCCTGTCACACCCGAGGAACTCACAAAGTTCAAGAGAAGTGCTATCAAGAACCTGTTGAACCAGATGATATCCAATTCCCGTATGGCTGCGTTACTCACCTATGCCGAGGTCGTTCTTGGAGGTTTGGACGAGGCGTTTGATCAGATCAAGCAGATCGAAGCCATCACTGCCGAAGATGTCATGAGAGTGGCTAATACCTATTTGGTCAAGAAGAAGAGGACGGTCGGTGAGATTATTCCTGGAAAATGATCCAGGAGAAAGGAAGGAAAAATGAGAGGACAAAAACATTTAATTAAGATTGCCTTTGTTTTCATCCTTCTTGGTATTTTTTGCTGGAGTGCTGTTTTTGCCCAGAAGGGCCCCAAGGATAAATTTGTCTTTGGCCCGCTGAGCCCGATCAAGATGCCCAAGATAGAGAAGTTCGAGTTGGCAAACGGACTAAAGATCTTCTTGGTCGAGGATCATGAATATCCCACCATTGATCTTCGGGCCATGGTCCGCGTTGGCTCTGTTTTTGAACCTGCCTCAAAAATTGGCTTGGCTTCCGTTTGTGGACAGGTTATCCGGACAGGAGGAACAACATCCATGTCGGGGGATGAGATCGACAAAGAACTGGAGACTATGGCCGCCACGATTTCGACGAGTATAGGCAGGATGTCCGGGGTCATTAATGTTTCCGTTCTGAAGGAAGATATCGACAGAGCCTTAGAGATCCTGGCTGACATCCTGATCAACCCTACTTTTGCGGAGGATAAAATTAGATTGGCTACGATCCAGCAGAGAACGATGATAGCCCGGCGTAACGATGATATAGGGCAGATCACAAACAGGGAATTTCGGAAGCTGATTTATGGGCAGGATAGTCCATATGCCCGTCATCCCGAGTATGCTACGATTGATTCTGTCACCAGACAAGACATTGTCGATTTTTACCAAAAATATTTCTATCCGAACAATACGATTATGGCTGTCTGGGGAGATTTCGGGACTGAAGAGATGGTGGACAAGCTCAAAAAGAATCTGGAGCCCTGGAAACAGGTTGAGGTGAGTATCACCCCTCCACCCAAGATTGATTATGATTACCAGTTCAAGGTCAACTATATCGACAAGCCGGATGTCAACCAGTCGAACATCATGATCGGCCATATCGGGGGAATGATGAACAACCCTGACTACCCTGCACTGAGTGTCATGAACAGCATTCTTTCTTTTGATCGGATGTTCAAGAAGATAAGGACAGACGAGGGTCTGGCCTACAGTGTCTGGGGATACTATGGGGCCTACTTCACTTATCCCGGGGTTTTTTCGAGTGGTGCTCAGACGAAATCAGAGTCAACTGTCTATGCTATCGACTTGATGCTTAAAGAGATGAGGCGGATGACAGAAGAGGAAGTGAGCGATGAGGAGCTGGCCAAGGCGAAAGACCAGTACTTAAATACTTATGTCTTTAATTTTGATAGCAAGGCGAAAATCGTCAACCGGTTGATGACCTATGTCTTATTTGATTATCCACTTGATTTTATGGATCAGGTTAAAAAGGGAGTCGAAAAAGTTACCAAGAAGGATGTCTTCAGAGTGGCCAAGGAATACCTTCGACCCGATAAGGTTCAGATTCTGGTCGTCGGAAAACAGGAAGATTTTGATAAGCCTCTATCAACTTTAGGTGAGGTTAATACGATCGATATAGAAATTCCACCTGCGAAGCCAAAGAAGCCACAGAAGAAATAAGGATCACACCTGACATTGACACTTTTTCTTGCGCAGAATTTCTACCTGTTCCTCTAGTGTGTCAATAAATTCACTCTGGCGTTCTGCGCCTAGTGCGAAGCGAGTATCTAGAGGAGTTCTGTGATTATATCCCCTTTGTATCATCTCTGATACGAGTGCTTGATGCCTCAGGTAAAGGGCCTTCAATCTGCCCTTCCACCTGAGTGTTTCTGGATGCTTGGAGAAGCCCTTTTTGTTTTGAGTGAGGATGTTCCAGAGAGCGTGGAGCTCGCTGTGTTCTCCGAGGAGATGCTGTCGGCAAAGCTTGGATGGGGAAATATCCCAAATTCTCATCCAGATCCTCTGTTCTCATTCAGTTTTATGTCAAGATCAGGACTGTAAAGATACACCCCTGTATCCTCGGCATCGTAGTAAAGGCCGATGGCTTTCACTTTGACACCGATTCCTGCTGCTTCAACCAGAAGGTTGTTGAGAAGAGGATCGGCGATGCGGCATTCTTGGGGATTTTGGATACTTAAGACTCTTGTTCCGGGTTTTTTCAATTTCTAGAATATCTATTTCTTTTTTAAGGACTTTAATGCTTCTTTTACTTCTTTTTCCTTTTCTCCTCCAAGATACAAATATCTTTCATAATGAGAGATGGCTTCCTTGATATATTTTTTATCCTGCAGGGATCTAGCTTGGTAGAGTTTTCCCAATTCATAATAGGGTTCGGGATCACTGGCTTCTAATTCTATCGCGTTTTCATATTCTTTCAGTGCCAAGTCAGGTAAGCCTTTCTCGATGTATAACCTTCCCAAGAACTTGTGGCACCGAAAGGAAACAGGCCTACTCCGAACAACCAAAGATATCGAAAGTTGATTATCGGAGTTTCTTCTCTCTCCTTCGCTTTTTTTTCAGATTGAATCGCTCTTTTCCATGCTGCCTCGGCATTATCTAAATCATTTAGTTCTTGGTAGGCACAACCCAGATTATAATGACCCATGGCATCTTCCGGGTGAATTTCGATGACTTTTTTAAAAGCTAAGATTGATTTTTTGAATTCTTTTTTCTTGAAGTATATCGTTCCCAAAGAATTATAGGCATCTAAAAAATAATTTCCTTCTTTTAATGCTGCCTCAAATGTCCATCGAGAAAGAGGAATTTGAGTCGGTTTTTGTTCTCTCTGCTCTTCCTTTCTCAAGATTTCTTGTTGTCTGTAAACAGGCATACTCCCGAAATAACCCCTTCTCCTGAGGGCGATCAAGGCATGCCTTTCAGCCGATTTTAAAAAGTTGAGCCATGAATAGACCATGGCCGCATTAAAATTTATTATCGGCGACTCGGGATCGAGTTTTAACCCATGGCGGAATCTTGTTAGAGCCTGTTGAAATCTTCCCCTTCCGACAAATTCGAGACCGAGGTTATTGATATTATCCAGGACTGAGGACTTAGGATTCTTGAGTTGATACTGATATTCCATACCAGGATTATCTAAAAACTCTTTGGATAGTTCTATAATTTTGGGGCACTGCTCAGATATTGATTCTTCATGCTCGGATGGATCGAGTTTTTTGAGACAGCAATCTGCATAGAGCTTCACTTCATCATTTTCGGGATCTATTTCTAGGATTCGCTTAAAGTATTCTGAAGCTTTTTCAAATTTGTTATAGTTGTAATTTATGCTTCCCAAGTTAAAAAGAGCATCTTGGAAGTTGGGATTGACTCTTAAAGCAGCCTCGAAGGATTCAATGGACCTACGTAAGAAGAAAAAATTCGATCCAGATTTCTCGTAATACCTCACTCCGTTTAAAACGAGGAATTCAGGTCGAGAACCATATTCTTTAACAGCTTCGAATAAAACTGTTTCATGATCTGATTTTAATTGAAGTTCTGTCGCTGACTTTCTTTGGGAAAAATCAATATCTATCAACTGTGAATAACATTTAACTGGATCATACTCTTTCTCCAGAGATCGTCTAAAATAGATTTTTGCCTTATCATACATCTCGATATTTTTAAAATACATACCTTGAATAAAGCAACCCAAACCGCCTATATGAGGATTGTCTTCTGTCAGTCTTCCAGATAGATCAAGCCTTTCTGGATATTCATTGGCTTCTTTTAGCTTATTCAACTTAGAGAGAATAAAAACTAAAAGATCATATGCATCCTCATTAGCCGGAAATAATGTCAGTTCTTCCTTAAGAAACTTCAGGGCATCATCAACCTTGCCCAGTTGAAAATAAGAGTATCCTAAATTTTTTCGTATATCTCTTTGGTTAGGTTTTTCTGTAAGGACTTTAAAGTAATTCTCAATAGCAAGCCGATATTCCATTATGTCCAATAGGAGATCTGCTTCCTTGATAACCTCGTTTTGCTCTGGATGGGAAAATGAATAGAGTAAAAAGAGCGCGTGCATTAATGATATTGATTTTTTCATTACTGCCTTTTCTGCTTCAAATTATATCACGAAGGTAGATATAGATTCGAAAGATGCTTATAATTTTATTTCCCATTCCATCCAGAGGAGTTTATGTCACCATGAAAAAATTATTAAGATGCAGGACAACATTCATTTTTCTCTTTATTTTCATTGTTTTTTCTGCAGTTTTGGCTGATGCGAAGATAGATAAAGTCGATAAGCTCTTTGCTCAGTGGGATAAACCAGATTCGCCCGGATGCGCTTTAGCCGTCATCAAGGATGGACGCATCATCTACAAAAAGGGCTACGGCTCAGCTAACCTGGAACATGACATTCAGATCACCCCCGAGAGCGTTTTTTATATCGGCTCGGTTTCTAAGCAGTTCGTGGCTTTCTGCATTGCTCTGTTAGTCCAGAAAGGGGAGCTCTCGTTAGATGATGACATCCGTAAATATGTTCCCGAACTCCCCGATTATGGGACACCGATAACCATCCGCCATCTCATCTATCACACCAGCGGCCTTCGTGATTACCTCGAGTTAGAAGGGATCGCTGGCATTCCGATTGGGGCGTATCATGAACAGGATGTCATTGACCTGATTGCACGACAGAAGGAGTTGAATTTCAAGCCAGGTGAACAATATATGTATAGCAATTCGGGGTATTTTCTCCTGGCTGTGATCGTGAAAAAAGCCACTGGCAAATCTCTTCGCCAATTCGCAGACGAGAATATTTTCAAACCCCTGGGAATGAAAAACTCCCATTTTCACGATGATTACCGAAGACTTATAAAGAACAGAGCTGCTGGCTATTTCCCGGCCGGGAAAGGGAAATTCCGCAACTTTGTCTCCACCTTTGACTGCGTCGGATCCGGTGGTTTGTTCACTTCGGTGGAGGATCTTTATCGCTGGGACCAAAACTTCTACAATAAAAAAGTCGGAGGCAAGGAAGTGTTTGATCTGATGTATACTCAGGGAATACTGAACAGCGGCCAGAAGCTCGATTATGCCTTTGCGCTCGTCGTAGGCGATTATAAGGGATTAACAACGGTTGGGCATGGAGGTGCTTTGGGAGGATATAGATCTGCGCTTCTCCGCTTCCCAGAACAACAATTTTCCGTGATCTGTCTTTCCAACCTGAGCAGCTTTAACCCGATGGGCATAGCCCGGAAAATCGCGGATATTTATTTAGACGACCGATTTAAGCAGGAATCGAAGTCCAAAGCCGGTTTGAAAGGTGAACCTCAATATATCAAACTCCCTGAGAAAAAACTCAAGGAGAAGGTGGGAGCTTATATCGACCGTAAAACAGACGATATTAGGATCATCTCATTCAGGGATGGCCGGTTAGTCATAGAAGCTCTAGTTAGGGCGTTTCCTTTGAAACCTGTCAGCGAGACAGAATTCCATGTTGTGGAGGCAGCCATCAAGGCCGCGATCAAATTTGAAAGGCAGAAGGGAGACAAGCCGTTGCTATTGCACGTCTATCCTGAAGGTAATAAACCCGAGACCTACGAAGCGTTCGCGTGGGTTAAACCTTCGCTTGAACAACTCAAAGAATATGAAGGAGATTATTTCAGCGAGGAACTTCAGGTGACATTCAAAATTGCTATCAAAAAGGCAAAACTGCGTTTTATCCATCGAAACGCCCCCGTTCCTCCACTCCGCCCCACACTTCAGGACAAATTCACGGTCAGCCGTTTCAAGATCCGGTTCTCCCGTGACGAGGAAAAGAAAATCACAGGCTTCAGGCTGGATGCGGGACGGGTCAAAAATCTCCGCTTCGATAAGGAATCGTAAAGAACATTGCTTTTATTTCCTCGAAATTCTTAAGAAGTCTTCTTTTTCCGACCCTGTTCTTTTCAAGCAGTGAACGAGAATGTTTTCTTCTTCGTCTGTTGTTCCGTAAAAGATATAGTGCTTTGAAATTCTTAAGCTTCTGTAATCAGTCGATATTTGGGCTAAGGATTTTCCATCTTCGTCGAGCAGCCAATAATTTATGCTTTGCTCATCTTCGCTCCAGCGCCCTGAAATCAGAATATTTCCCTCCGCTGTTAGATCTATTCTGCTGAGGTTGGGTCTTTTTTCGTAGATGGATTTTTTGTATTTTTCGATCACCCGTCCGAAGCGACTATACCAGGCTTTATCCCTTATACTTTCTTTTCTCCATTTCTTCCATCGGTCTAGGTCCTTCTTGGTGACCTTTTTGGGCTCAGGAAGAGGAGTTTCGATTTCTTTGAGCAAATTTCCTCTGTAGTCGAGGACCTTCAAGCTCGTGCTCAATCCGTCTGAAAAAAGTACGGTATTACCTTTGAAGGGACACCAGACAAAGACGGGGGTAAACGGGATTCCCAAGTCGGCTCCCTGGTCATAATAAGATATTCTTGTGTAATAGCTTGTTCTTTTTATCCGAGAAATGATATGCCCATCTGAGTTAATGATCATCAGTTCCTCAGGAAAGCTCTGGAGAAAATAATCTTTTTTCTTCTCCGGTCTTCCCACAAAGGAAAATTGGAAGAGATAATGGCCGTCGGGTAAAGATATGGCTCTGTCGACGCCGAATCTCTCTTTTATATCAATTTTTATGACTTTATCGAATTCGCCTGACAACTCCATTATGGTAATCCAACGATGCCCTCCAAAATATTCTGTGAAAAATAGCCTTCCTCCTGGCGTGAATCCAAAGTTGACACCGTCGGCTCGTTGGATTTCCCCTGGGCCTTGTCCCTTTCCACCGATTTTAAGCAGAAACTCACCCTTGGGGGAATAGACCTTAATATAAGAATCAGCCATGTCATAGACATAAATATTCCCGTCTGGTCCTTCTTCGATCTGGGAGGGATAGATCAACATCCCTTCTCCTTCTTCTCTTCCGATGATAACAGCCTGATCCTCAAATCCCAGCAGAAAACATCCCAAAAGCAAACACAGAATCAGTAATGTCTGTCTCACTATCGCTTTCCTGAATGATCAGTATTTATTATTGTCAGATTAATCTTTAATTTTGGCAATATTATTTTGAGTTTAAAATCGTTGCCGTTGACTTCAAAAAATGCCTTTGTTATAAAAAGGATTCTTCACGTTGAAAACGGATGTAGAGGGTATAGTGCAAGATCTCACCCAGGAAACAATGGTGCCTTCATCAGGATAAACAAAGTTTAATTTCTCAGGAGGTCAAAATGAGAAAAATTACACTCTTTTCCTTTTCTCTTTTGCTGATTCTTTCCTTTGCCGGACTTCAAGGGCAAGAGATATTCGTTGAAGCCAAGACAAAAGACGCTGCGAAAAAGGCCCTGCTCGAAAAATATGGAGAGTCACAGCGATTCCGCGTAGAAAAAGGCGTTGACCAAGTCGCCTCACTCTGGAAAGAAGAGGATGGGACGCTAAAGGAATTTGAAGACTTCTGCCAACAGTATTTTATCGGCTCTCCTGAGCTTCTGGATCTGAATTTCAGCAGGCTGGAAACAAGTTTTGAAGTCCTGAACGGGAACTTCACCAAGATGATCATCGATTTAAAGCGTCCTCTTGAGCTTGATTGGGGCAAGATTCTTCCCCTGGATATGGTGTTCGGGCAGTTTAATCCCTCGTCGCACCTGATAGAAGACCTTTTTGCGAATACAGTCGCGTTTTTTGTCCTCCTGAACTTTCCTCATTATTCCCTGGCAGAAAAGACCGAGTTGAGCCCAAAATGGAGCCGTAAAGACTGGGCCTACGCCAGGATGGGAGATGCATTCATCTCGAGAGTTCCCGCGCATGTCTTCCAGAAAATATCCCAGGTCATGACAGCAGCAGATACGTATATTTCGGAATACAATATATTCATGGGAAAACTCGTGGACGCTAAGATGAAAACCTACTTTCCAGAGCACCTCAAGCTCATCAGTCACTGGGGCATTAGGGATGAGTTGAAGTCCAGATACAGCGATCCTGAGGGTTTTTTCAAGCAGAAGATGATCTACGAAGTCATGATGAGGATCATCAAACAGGAGATTCCAGAGATCGTGATCAACAACCCTGATTATCTCTGGGATCCCTTCGGGAACAAGGTCTATCAAGACGGAAAAGAAATCGAGGCCATAAGAGAACCGGATACCCGGTATAAGCATTTCATCCAGACGTTTAAAGGAATGAAGATGATCGATCTCTACTACCCTTCACTGCCGACCCATATCAAGAGAAGGTTCGAGGAAAACCGGGAAATACCGGAGGCAGAAGTTGAAGCTCTGTTCACAAGCTTTATTTCGTCACCTCAAGTCCGGAAAGTCGGAGAACTTATCAGCCGGCGGCTGGGGAGGAAGCTGGAACCCTTCGATATTTGGTATACGGGGTTTAGGTCCGGAAGTTCGATTCCTGAGGAGAAACTGGACAAGATAGTGGCTGAGAGGTATCCAACCGCGGAAGCCCTCCAGAAAGACTTGAAGAATATCTTGATGAAACTGGGATTTTCCCAGGATCAAGCCGATTTCATCGCTCCCAAGATTGTGGTGGATTCCTCGAGAGGTGTGGGACATGCCTACGGAGCAGAGATGAAGTCGGATAAGTCACGCTTGAGGACCAGAGTCCCTAAGACAGGAATGAAGTATAAGGGATTCAACATCGCCATCCATGAATTTGGGCACTGTGTGGAGCAGACTCTCACCCTCCAGAAGGTTGACCACTATATGCTTCGCGGCGTTCCCAACACAGCCTTTACCGAGGCTTTTGCTTTTGTTTTCCAGGAAAAAGATCTTGATATTTTGGGGATCAAAACTGAAGATCCCCACAGGAGACACCTGAAGGCCCTCGATGATTTCTGGAATGCCTATGAAATCATGGGTGTATCTTTGGTGGATATGAAGGCTTGGAACTGGCTTTACGATCACCCCGAGGCCACCCCTGCTGAACTGAAGGAGGCGGTCATCTCCATCGCAAAGAACATATGGAACAAATATTATGCCGACGTTTTCGGAGTCAAGGATCAGCCTATTCTCGCCATTTATTCCCATATGATTGATGCCGCCCTGTATCTTCCTGATTACCCTCTCGGACACGTTATCGCCTTCCAGATTCATCAATACCTTGAAGGAAAGAGTCTTGGTGAAGAGATGGAAAGGATGTGTGTGGCCGGGAATATCATCCCCCAGGCCTGGATGCAGAATGCCGTCGGCTCAAAGATTTCGTCCAGGATGCTGCTCGATGCCGTGGACGAAGCCTTGGAGCATATGAAGTAGCGTAAGGATTGCTCACCATTGCCTGGGAAAGAGGAGAGAGAAGACGATGACGAGAAAACTGGGTTTTATTCTCATATTCGTATCTTTAGTCTGCCTAGGGTGCCCTTCAGGGCCTAAAGAAGAGATTCGCTGGGTCACCATGGAAGACATTGCCAAGAGTCTGGAGGACCAGCCGCCGATGAACGTCGGGTTTGATGTGGATGATACTGTTCTGTTTTCTACGGCTGGCTATTACTACGGTCAACAGAAGTATTCGCCAGGAAGCAATGCTTATCTCGAGATGGAAGAATTCTGGAATGAGTTGAACAATGGGTTGGACAGGTTCAGTCTGCCCAAGCAATGTGCTAAGATCTTGATCGAATTCCATAAAAACCGGGGAGATACCATCTATTTCATCACGGCCAGGTTGAAAACTCAGACGGAAACAGTGACAGAGCTGCTCGCCAAGACGTTTAACCTGGACAACATCAATCCGGTGATCTTTACCAATTTAAAAGCGAAAGCCATTCTGGCGAAAGAGATTCAAGTCTACTACGGAGATTCAGACGCAGATATGAAGGCAGCCATCGAAGCCGGAGTTCGAGGAGTCAGGATCATGCGGGCTGGGAATTCGACCAAAAGACCGTTCCCTGAATACGGTGCTCTAGGAGAAGAGGTGCTTGTCGACTCTGAGTTTTGAAGACTGACACCCCCCTCCCGCCTAGAGTGCAAATTAATCTATTATATCCATAGGATAAATAGATTATAAATCGCTCATGTTGTCCAATAAATTGCCCTCCTAGAGGATCCTTCATAAGGAAGAAACCTCGCTCTTTTCCGATTGACAAGCTTCAGATGCTCTGTTATAAGCTTGTCAATAGTAAATTAAGGACGTAAATTAGCTGAGGAATAGACAGGAGCTGTATAAGCTCGAGAGATGAGTGGATGGGTGTTGAATATTCTCTGCAAACAATCCGAAATTTAGAGAATCTCTTTCAAAGCCTGAAAATCCTCAGGCCTCGCCGTCGGAAGCGGTATGATCCCGGCACCGAGCTCAAATATAGAATCAAAGGCATCTTCCCAGCAAGAGAAGGACAGATTAGACTGAAAATTGAGCGCTTTGTGGGGGGTGGTTACGCGGGTCAGGTATACCGGGTGAAGGCTCTGAAGGTAGACCCCGACGAGGAGCCGATCGTCGGCCTTAACGAAGGCTATTCGTACGCCTTGAAGATCCTCGTCCCCCCAGGAAGATTTTCAAGGTGGTTTCGCAAAATAATTTATGGCCTTGCTTTTCAGGCGCCTTACTCTCTTCAGGTCAATCCTGATGCAGTCCGAGCCGGAGCCCTCTGGCAGAAGCTGATCCGGCACGGAGCCAGAACGAAGTTCGGTTCTGAAGATGCTGTTGTGGATGTTCTGGCCACTTTCGTTGACCACGGCCTCGGGAGTTGTGGTGAGATCAGCGAGTGGGTTGAGGGACGGGTGTGGCGGTTTGAAGTGGATGATAATCTGGATGCTAGGATGGGATGGAAAGTCGGCGAAAGCGAAGAAGGCCTGGGTTCTCCTGAATACCGGGCCAAACGAACTTTTATGGCTAATCTTGTAGCCCTGATGCATGATATGGGCGCTTCGGAGTTAGCTCGCCAATACGAGTGGTGGACGTTCAAAAGCCAGCCGAATGCGCTCAAACGAGTCGCGAGCGATCCTGACCCTATACAGGGATTAGTCGGAGTTGATTTCCGGGCCGGCTTGGCGCTCCTTCCATTTTTGCCTCAGTGTCCTGGCGATTTTAAGCTCATCATTAATGGAATCAAAAGAGGCAGTTTAGTCCAGTTTGACCGAGGAAACATCGAGAAACTCTTGGGCTTCATCGAGAAGCAGGCGGATAACTTTGCTGGAATGGAGGAGGCTGTTTCGGAACTCAGGGAGGCTGACAAGGCCTACCGCGATTCCTTGCCTGATATTTCCCATCACCATCTTAAATTATTCACCAGTGCAAGATTGTGGAAAGCCATCATGACTAGCAGCATAAAAAGCTGGCAAATTCGGGATATCATCGATCAGAAAGCCTCAGAAAAGCTTCCGCGGAAAAGAATTTTAACCCTGATTTATTGGATCTTGGGCCTGCTCCCGTTTCTGGGGAATTTTATACGTCGAATAGGAGGGCACGCTGTTTATCGCCAGCATTACAAGCATATGTTGACAAGCTTTAATTATTTCCTGCGAACCATGCGAGCCGGCATTACCGAGGCCCTGATCCGCTGGCACAGAGCAGGACGGGTCAATGCCCACCGGGCAGAGAAGCTCGCCAGTCAACTCCTGAGGTTCCTTGCTCATCTACCGCTCTCCATCCTGCCGGCGAAGATGCATCGTTTTTTTTCAGATCGACGGTTTTTTCTCCAATCGATCGATTATATGTTTGCCAGGCCGATCAGGCTCTATTTCAAGGCCGATGTCAGGGAGAAGTGGTTGCGGGACATGGTCTCCCAGGGACAGAAAGATGGCATGCTGACCGAAAGCGAAGCTGCCAGCGTCCAATCCCAGATAAAGGAACCATTCATCCAAAAATACCTGAAGAGTCTGGCTGTTCATATCTGCACTGCCCCGATAACTCAGATCGTCTCGGTCATCGTGGCAGTTATCTATATCAGGATGCATCCGGAACTTTCCTGGCAGGAGGCCTCAGTCCATGCCGGACTGATCTTAGGCTTTTTTCAGATTATCCCAATTTCCCCGGGTTCGATCGTCAGGGGACTGTATGTTACCTTCCTGGTTATCCGAGAACGAAATTTTAAGGATTATAATATTGCTTTCTTTATAAGCTTCTTCAAATACATCGGTTATCTGGCCTTTCCCATCCAAATGGCCTACCGCTACCCGGATCTCGCCCGTTTCATGGCTGGCCGCTGGGCAGTGGGTGTCTCGCACATCGTCCCTGTTTTCGGGGAGCGGGGAGCACTGCTGGAACACTCGGTCTTCGATATGTTCTACAACTATCCCCTGACCTTAAGACGGCGTATGCGAAGCCGCCGGGACCGCCGGGCGGGTTTGAAGTCGAGATACTGGCATGTTCCCTTGTGCATAATCGCCGGGACGGCTCTTCTAGGGGCTATCGATATGGGTTTTTTCCGTATCAGGGGATACTTTCCTCAGTTCGGCGAAATATGGTGGCTGGCATTATGGATTCCTTTTGTTATGGCGGCGGCGACCTCTGCCTTGGCCGGGGGAGCATTTCTTTCAAAAAGATTTCTCATGGGCGTGGGTTGTGGGATCTTGATCGGAGTCCTTTATGCAGTCCTGAGTGCTGTCGAAGGCCGTTTTTTTATCCAGGGAGAGGCCGAGATGTTAACCTCGATACAACTTGTCGGCCGGATAGCTGTTGCCGGGCTGTGGAGAGCCTTTCTGTTTGCCATCATGGCCGTCGTCGGTGTCTTCATCATAGAGACGAGGCGCGTCAAACCGGTCCTTTCTGAATGATCGATTGTCAGGAACTGATTTTTTTAGAAAATTTGAACCCTGCTTGAATATTAAAGGCATAAGGAAAGAGAGGCTATTTTTGTCTTGAATATTTTTTCACGAAACGCTTTGCATTAGCTTCGTAGACCTGCATCTTTTTCTCATCTTTGGTGACCTTTCTGACAAATATCCCCTGTTTACGATCGATGAGTCCGCCTCGGGCATTGATGATATCCATTGCTTGGGCAAGCCATGTCTGGATGACCGGAAAGTCGGGATGATGCCGATCGTTCTTATCGATTGGGTATATAATTTTTTTAGCCGCCCAGTAGTCGAGGGCTACCGGATCCTGACTGGCGGCTATCTGCCGAGCATGGAAGGTGCTGCTTGCCGGGAATCCAGAGAGCGAGCGATGGGAAACCCAAATGGCGTCCATGATGTTTAAAACCGGTGTGCAGACCGAGACCATCATCTTACCGCAGGTTTCTCCAAGGCCATTGTAATGACGGAAGGAGCTGTAGCCATCAGACATGGAGAGAATGCCGTAGAAATGTTTAAGGGATGCCGTTATCTCCGAGCCGCCAGTATCATGGTGCTTAAGCACAGGGACGTTGATCAACTTGAGATTCTTGGCGTAGCTGGCACCTTTCCAGATGCCCCTCTGCAATTCTATCCTGTGTCCGCCTTGGGTTGTGAAGCAGGGATAGGAAACGTTTTCGTATCTGCGGTATCCATCTGTCACATGGTTGTCTTCAGCGATAAACCGGCTTCTTATGGGGTCGAGAAGATAGCAAGAAACGCGAGGATCCCTGAAGATGTTGTCGACGAGATAGGTAAAGGAGTGGGATTCATCAAGCGCATTGGCGTGAACATCATTGTCAGTATAATGTTCTCTTGTATCACAATTCAGGCTGCCTCGGCCTTGGCCGTTCTCAAAAATCACGACCTCGCCTGTGAAGATATCAGGGTGATCCAGAATTCTCTGGATTAGACCCCGGATGAGGTCGCTGTTGGTACAGCCTCTGTATTTCCACTGGGCATTAACCTTGATCAGAACCACGTCCTCAGGCCCGATCATGCCTTTCCGGCTCCCAAGAATGGTTTTTTTATCAGAACGGTAAAATTTTAGTCCCTGTTCACTCATCAGGTGGAGAAGGCAGTCGATTCCAGCATGATAATTTGCTTGGTCATCGTGATAAAAAGGCTGCTGAGGTGTCTTTTTCACCCAAAAAAGCTCATTTTTTTTGTTTATCCCTTTGGTGTCGAGGAACACGGACGGAATGAGAGAAGCGGCGAAGGCTCCGCCGGCGACCGTCTTCATGAATTCTCGCCGGTTGTACCTTCGATTTTCTTTAAAATTATTCATGGTAAATTATGTGACATAGTAATTTAAGAAATTGTTTTTCTCAAGTCAATAGATATTGCTGCTGGGGTCAGGCCTTATCCCAAGGTTTTGTACTCGGGTAAAAGTAGAGACAGAGCGCTTCTGGACGACAAGGCCTGACCCCAGCAGCAACCGAGAAGGTCAGATGGATTTTTGAATTATAAATACTTATCTTTGTCTTTTTTTCTGAGGATCTCCACGATATCCTTGACTTTCTGGTCCTGGTCCTTATGACAAATGAGCAGGGCGTCTTCGGTGTCGACCACGACCAGATCCTTAACCCCGACAAGGGCAGTCAGCTTGCGGGGATTATGGAGGAGGCAGTTTTCTGCGTCCAGAGCAATATTTGCTCCTCTCAAGGCATTCTCTTTATCGTCCTGAGGCCATATGTCTCTTAAAGAAGACCAGGCCCCTACATCTGACCAGCAGAAATCCCCCACGCCCATCCATACATCTGGAGCCTTTTCCATAAGGGCATAATCGATAGAAATTGAGGGGATATCGTCAAAAATAGCCTGGATATTAGCAGCGTCATCTTTTTCAAGGGCGCTCAGAATCCTCTGCCAATACAGGAACATCTCAGGAGCATATTGTTCAAGCTTTCGAGCAAAGACAGAAACCTGCCAGATAAACATCCCCGAGTTCCAATAATAATTCCCTTTGTTCAGGAAGGATTTAGCTTGTTCGAGCTCTGGTTTTTCTTTAAACTCCAGAACCTTGAAGAACTTCTCTTCCCTGATTCGTGTCGGGCTTTCCTCAGAAAACTGAATATAACCGTATCCTGTGGCCGGATGAGAAGGGGGAATGCCAAAGACAATCAGGTTTTCGCTGTCCGAGGCGGCAGAAGCTCCAGCTTCAAGCTTTATGAGGAACACATCAGCTTCCCTGATGAGATGATCGGCGGGGAGGGCAGCTACCACAGCCTCTGGATTCTGATGGTGAATCGAGGCTGTCGCCAGGATTAACGAGGGAGCCGTGTTTTTTCCCTGAGGCTCAACCAAAAGGTTGGATTCAGGGATTTCTGGCAGGAGCTTGTGTCTGGCCTGGGTTTGCTCCTCGTTGGCGCTGGTATAGATTCTAGAATAAGGAATGGATGGGAGAATTCGATGGACGGTTTCCTCGATCATCGTTTTGTCGCTGATAATCGGGAGAAATTGTTTTGGTTTCTTCTTTCGGCTCAAAGGCCAAAATCGAGTTCCAGTTCCCCCTGCCATGATCACTGCCCGAAAGTCCATTTTTTCCTCGTCTGAAAAGAATAAATTTCAAATCAAGAGTCTGCTAACCTCTTGATGACCGTCTCGACGGTATGTTCAACTTCTTTTTTTATGGCCGCCAAGTCTCCTTGGGTGATCGCCTCGAAACGCAGCACCAGGTTTTCCTGGGTATTCGAGGCTCGAACCAGAGCCCAACCCGTCGGGAAGTTTGCCCTGACACCGTCTATGTCGATAATAGGATATTTTTGAGAAAGTTCTTTCTTGACCTCTTCGACGATCTTGAACTTAATTTGATCAGAGGCATAGACTCTGATTTCGGGGGTATGGTACATCTGAGGAAGATCAGAGAGCATCTGGGAAAGCTTTTTTTCGGATCGAGAAACAATTTCCAGGAGTCGGGCCGAAGAATAGATCGCATCGTCAAACCCGAAATACCTGTCTGCAAAGAAGATATGGCCGCTCATTTCTCCAGCCAGGAGAGCTTTTTCTTCCTTGATTTTTTTCTTGATCAGAGAATGCCCTGTCTTCCACATCACCGGCCGACCGCCTAATTTTTGAATTTCATCATACAGAAGCTTGGAAGCTTTGACTTCGGAAATAACCGGGGCACCTGGATTGGCGGGAAGGATATCTCGAGCAAAGATGATCATCAGCTGATCTCCCCAAATAATATTCCCCTCGTCATCTATTATCCCTATCCTATCGCCATCTCCGTCATAGGCTATTCCTAAATCTGCCTGTGTTTCCGCCACTTTTTGGATGAGGTCCTGAAGGGCTTCGGGCAGAGTCGGGTCAGGATGATGGTTGGGAAAGGTTCCATCCATCTCACAATAGAGTTCCACGACTTCGCAACCCAATTTTTTGAATATCGGGGAGGCCACAAAACCTGCCGTGCCGTTTCCGGCGTCAACGATAATTTTTAATTTTTTATCCAGTTTGATGTCTTTAAGGATGAACTCTTCATATTCTGGGATGATGTTGTAGCTTGTTTTAGAGTCGCTCTCCTGTTCGACAAATTGGCCATTCTTGATAATGGAATATATTTCTTGGATAGTGGGTCCGTAAAGAGTTTCTTCCCCCACCATAATCTTGAAGCCGTTGTATTCGGGCGGATTATGGGATCCAGTGATTATGACTCCGGCCTCCTTCTGCTTGTAGTACATGGCGAAATACAGGGGAGGCGTGGGGATGATCCCCAAGTCGACAACAGCACAACCAGTCGAGAGAAGACCCTTGGTTAGAATATCGGCGAAAGCTGGCGAGCTGAGGCGGCAGTCTCTCCCCAGTACCACTTCTTTTCTGTCGCGTTGCCGAATATAAGTGCCTATGCCCTTCGCGAGCCACTCGACTGTTTCTGGGGTGAGGTCTTTATCCACGGTTCCCCTGATATCGTATTGTCTGAATATGTCTGGGTTGATGTTCACGTTTTTCCTCCTCGATCAGCGGAGGCCATTACCCTCTTCGCTGTCTAGGGATTATGATCAGGTTTTCCCTTTTTCGAAATATCTCTCAAATCTGCGAGATTCCTGAAGTTTGCCTCGACAGTGCTCCATTTGTCCTGAGATTCGAGGATAAATTCGATGAATTCGCGCACAGCTCCTTTCCCCCCGGGCTGGGAACAGATAAAGTGACTCTGTTTTTTGACCTCTGGGTGAGCATCAGCCACGGCTCCTGCTAGACCTGCGGAGCGGATTACGGTCAAATCTCCCAGGTCGTCTCCGATATAGGCAATCTGTTCAGGATTCAGTTGGTATTTTTCCAAAATTTCATCCAAGCTATTTTTCTTATCAAGAATCCCTTGGTGAAGTTCATCGATTCTGAGCTTTTCGGCCCTTTTTTCCAGGGATTTTGAGGATTTTCCCGTGATGATTCCCGTCTTCAGACCGGCTAAATGAGCCAAGATAATTCCTGTGCCGTCTCTGACATTATAGGTTTTAAGCTCTTCCCCATCCGGGAGAATCAGAAGAGTGCCGTCAGTGAGAGTGCCGTCCACATCCATCAGGATCATTTTTATTTTTCGGGCTCTGTCTTTGTTGGTCATCAGAACATCTCTGTTCGCCAGAGGTCATGAAGGTGGATGATTCCTTCGATTTTTCCCTTTTTGCTCTTGACAATAAGAGAGGTGATTTTGTTCTCCTCCATGATGTTGAGTGCCTCCGTGGCTAAATCATCTCTATCGATGGTCTTGGGATCGGGTGTCATACAATCCTCAGCGGTCTTTTCGAGGAAATTTTTTCTGTATTTTTGAACCATCCTTCTCAGGTCGCCGTCAGTGATGATGCCCATAAGGGTTCCGTCTTCCTGAATGACACAGGTCATACCGAATTTTTTCCGGCTCATTTCCTCCAGAACATTCCTCATCAGGGTGTCTTTTTTAACGCGGGGAATCTGGCGGCCCTTGTGCATCAGATGGGCGACTTTCAGGAGCTTCTTACCTGCCTGCCCTTTGGGATGAAAAAAGACAAAGTCTTTTGCCCCGAATCCTTTTTTCTTCATCAAGGCAATGGCGATCGCGTCTCCCAGGGCTAAGGCGGCGGTGGAGCTCGATGTTGGAATCATGAATGATGGTTCTGCTTCCCTTTCCACTTTGGCCTCGAGGACAATATCGCTGTATTCGGCCAGCCTGGAATGCTTGTCCCCGGTAATACTTATGAGTTTGACACCGATTCTTTTGACGAATTCCAAAAGGTCAACAAGTTCTCGGGTTTCTCCGCTGTAAGAAATGGCTATAAGGATATCATCCTTGAGAATCATACCGAGATCCCCGTGCCCGGCTTCAGCGGGATGGATGAAGATGGACGGAGTTCCGCAGCTGGCTAAAGTGGCGGCGATCTTGCGGCCAACAAGACCTGACTTGCCCATGCCGGTGACAATCACTCGCGAGTTTGAACTATAGATGAGCTCGACAGCTCTAGAAAAATTTTCGTCCAGGGTGGAGGCCAGAGATTCAACGGCCTTGGCTTCTATGTTCAAAACCTCTTTACCGGTTTGAAGGATTTCATCTTTTTTCATTGTCTCGCTCTTTCTTAGAAGGGATCTTGGTTTGTATCCCTCCACTTTTTAAGGGCTAGGATGGAAGCTAGGAGGGGATTGAGGTTATCTAGACTTAGGGCGTTGAGCTTGTCCGATAAGGCCTCTCCGGGATTGTGATGGACTTCCAAGAAGAGCCCATCCGCTCCTACGCTGACTCCCGCATAAGCGATCGAGGGGATAAATTCAGCCTCTCCCCCTGAATAGATTCCTTCTCCTCCGGGTTTTTGGACACTATGGGAGGCGTCTATGACCACTGGAAAACCCCATTTTTTCATGATCGGGATGGAACGGACATCGAAAACCAAATTGTTGTATCCAAAGGAAGTTCCTCGCTCGGTAATGATGATTTTTTCGTTTCCTTGGTTTAAAGCTTTATCAATGACATTCTGCATATCATAGGGAGAGAGAAACTGTCCCTTTTTGATATTCACCGTTTTTCTTGTTTTTGCGGCTTCGACGATGAGGTCGGTCTGACGGCTGAGGAAAGCCGGGATCTGGATCACATCCAGCACCTGAGCGGCTGTCTCGATCTGTGAAGTCTCATGAACGTCAGAAAGCACAGGGATGTTCAACTCCTCTTTTATTTGCCTGAGAATATCCAACCCCTTTTCGAGGCCTGGTCCGCGGAAAGAATGGAGGGAGGAACGGTTGGCCTTGTCGTAGGACGCTTTGAAAATAAGCGAAATCGGGAGGTCTTCGCATATTTTTTTTATCTCTTTGGCCATCAGAAAGGCATGATTTTGGCCTTCTATGACACAGGGGCCTGCAATCAAGAAGAAAGGATTCTCCCCTCCGATCTTGATTTTTTTATTAATGTTTATTTCTCTTACGGCGATGGGCATAGCTTGCTCCGATAAAGGCTTTGAAGAGCGGATGAGGCTTGAGCGGCTTTGATTTGAACTCCGGATGATACTGACATCCCAGAAACCATGGATGGTTCTTGATCTCCATGATTTCAACCAAACCGTAATCAGGATTCTTCCCCGAGATGACCAGACCAGCTCTGGACAGAGCCTCCTCGTATTCTGGGTTGAACTCATAGCGGTGGCGGTGTCGTTCGTAGATATTCACTTTTCTGTAGGCTTTCTCGGCAAAAGATCCTTTATGGAGGCGACACTGGTATTCACCCAGTCTCATGGTGCCTCCCAACTTTTTAATGCCTTTAAGCTCTCTCCATTTGAAGAAAATCCTATGGGGAGTTTTGGAATTAAACTCTGTGCTGTTAGCCCCCTTGAGACCGGCTATTTTTCTGGCAAATTCGATGGTTGCGCATTGCATACCAAGACAGATTCCGAAGTAAGGAATTTTGTGCTCTCGGGCAAATGTGACGGCCTTGATTTTTCCCTCTATTCCCCGGATACCAAAACCTCCGGGAACAAGAATGCCATCGGCTTTTCCCAGGACTGCTTCCGTCTTTTTCTTCTCCATATCCTCGGCTTCGACCCAGGAAAGATTGAGTCTTAATTTGTGATGAGTGGCTGCATGGATGAGGGCTTGAGTCAAGCTTATGTAAGAGTCATGGAGACCGGCATACTTTCCCACCAAAGCGATGGTCACTTCATCTGCAGGATTCTTCATCCTCTCGACCATCTTCTTCCACTGACTGAGGCGGCGTCTTCGCGGAGCAAAGTTCAATTGTTTAAGGATGATGTTATCCAGCTTTTCTTGGGCAAATATAAGGGGAATCTCGTAAATATTATCCACATCTTTGGCTGCGATCACCGCATCTAGGGAGACATTAGTAAAGAGAGAGATTTTCGCTTTGATATCATCGCTAAGAAACCTATCGGTTCGGCAGAGGATGATATCAGGCTGAATCCCGATTGCCCGTAGCTCTCGGACGCTGTGTTGGGTGGGTTTTGTCTTGAGTTCTCCAGAGGTTTTTATGTAGGGAACTAAAGTCAGATGAATAAACAGAGAGTTCTCTGTTCCTAGGGTAAGCCGCATCTGTCGTATGGCCTCGAGAAAGGGCTGACTTTCTATATCCCCGACCGTGCCCCCGATCTCGACGATGACGATGTCATTCTCGTCGGCCACAGAGTAGAAGGCATTTTTGATTTCGTCTGTAACATGAGGAATAACCTGAACGGTTTTTCCGAGGAAATCTCCCATCCTTTCCTTTTTAATGATGTTTTCGTAGATTTTACCAGCAGTCCAGTTGTTAGCCTTTGTCGTCTGAGTCGAGGTGAATCGTTCATAATGGCCCAAATCTAGGTCTGTTTCGGCTCCGTCATCTGTCACATAGACTTCTCCGTGTTGGAAGGGATTCATGGTTCCCGGATCCACATTTAGGTAGGGATCAAACTTTTGGAGGGTGATGCGGTAGCCGTGGCTTTCCAAAAGACGCCCGATAGAAGCGGCCGCAATGCCTTTGCCTAAGGCAGAGAGCACTCCTCCGGTGATAAAAATGAATTTACTCATCCTGGTGTTTTCTCAAGAAATTTTCAACCCTGATTATATCCTCAGGGGAGTCCACGCTCAAGGAGGGAAATGAAGATTCTATGACTTTTATCTGGTATCCGTTTTCAAGAGCTCTGAGCTGTTCGAGTTTTTCTGACTCCTCCAGCCGAGAAGAAGGCATCTTTCGTAATTTCATCAAGAAATCCTTCTGATAACCGTAAACACCGACGTGCTGTAGGAAATAGTCATTCGCCTGGAAAGGTAAAGGAGAGCGAGAAAAATACAGGGCATCACCCTCCTTGTTGACCACCACTTTGACCGTGTTTTGATCGTTGAAGCGGCCGAAGTCAGTGGCCCGGACTGCCAGGGTAGCCATCGGTATGGATTCGTCTTGAAGGGTGGTGACCAATTCATCGATCATATCCGCCTGGATAAGGGGTTCATCTCCTTGGACGTTGAGGACAATAGGTGTATTTAACTTCTCTGCTACTTCCGCTACCCTTTCCGTTCCCGAGTTGTGGTCAGGCGAAGTCATCCAGGCCTCAGCCCCGAATCCTCTGCAGGTCTCCAAGATCCGTTCATCATCGGTCGCAATGATTAGACGTGCTAGGGATTTGGATTGGCTGGCGTGTTCATAGACTCTCTGAATCAAATGTTTACCCTGGATGAGGGCCAGCATTTTCCCTGGAAATCGAAGAGACTGATAGCGAGCAGGGATAATCCCTGTGGCTCTTCTCAAGGTTGTGGTCCTTCTAGTATCTTTTTTTCTGGCACAATCTGGGGAGCCTTATCTGTCGTCTGGCAGTTGGCCTCGAGATAAGCTCCTTCCTCCACCGTCAGTTTCGGGGTGACGATTGTTCCGGTGACTCGACCGTTGGCGTGAATTTCGACCTTCTCCCGGGCTTGAACATTGCCCTTAATTTCTCCGTTTATGATGAGGTGTCCGACTTTGATGTCCGCTTCCACTCTTCCGTGCTCGCCGATGATAAGGGTGGATTCAGAATCGATTTTTCCCTTGAATCGGCCGTCTATACGGAAAGATCCTTTGAAGATTAAATCCCCTTTAAATTCTGTTCCTTTGTCGTAAAAACCAGTAATCTTTGTGTCGTCTATGTCTTTTCTTTTTTCTTTCATAATTATTCTCCTTTGATGTGTTCATAGATTCTGTTTAGATCATCGATAGAAAAATAATAGACTTTTATCACACCCTTGTTCTGAGTTCCTGAGATGGAGACCTTTGTTCCTAAAATCTTCAGGAATTCCTCTTGGAGTGCCACCAAATCGGCATCTGTTGGTTGAGTCTCTCGAGAAGGGGATTGAGAATTTCTTTTCTGAGTTATCTTTTCGACATCACGGACCGACAGGCTGTCTCGGACAATCTGCTGGGCGAGAGAGGCTTGAAGGTTAGGATCGTCTACAGAGAGCAAAGCTCGGGCATGACCCATCGAAAGTTTTCCTTCTCCGAGGTAATCCTGGATTTCCTTGGGGAGGCTAAGAAGACGTAGGTAGTTTGTCACCGAAGTTCTGTCTTTTCCCACCTTTTCTGCCACTTCCTCTTGGGTATAATCCAGTTCTTGAATCAATTTTTGGTAGGCTAAGGCAATCTCCAAGGGATTGAGGTCTTCCCGATGTAGGTTTTCGATGAGAGAAGCTTCTAATTGTTTCTCCTTTGGCATGGTTCGGATGAGAACAGGAATTTTTTTGAGACCTATCTGTTGGGCAGCTCGCCATCTCCGTTCTCCGATAATGATCCGGTAAAAATCTCCTTCAGGGACAGCGATGACCGGCTGGAGCACACCAGACTCCTTGATAGAACGCGCCAGTTCCTGTATGGATTCACGACTGAAAGCCAATCTCGGTTGAATCGGATTGGGCTTGAGCTTGTCGATATCTAAATCAGCGTAGCTGTCTTCCTTTAAAATTCCGTATTCTTCTGGGATGAAGGCTTTTAATCCCTTTCCCAATGCTTTCTTTTTCATTTCTTTAATATCTCCAGAGCTAAATCTAGATATGCCTGAGCCCCCTTGGATTTAATATCGTAGAGAAGTATTGGCTTGCCAAAACTAGGTGCCTCAGCCAATCTTACGTTGCGAGGAATCACAGCCTTATATGTATTCTCCTCGAGGGAGCATCTGACCTCTTGAGCAACCTGTTTGGAGAGGTTTGTCCTCTCATCATACATGGTGAGCAATATCCCTTCAAGAGCCAAGGAGGAATTAAGGTAAGTGCGTACTTCATCAAAGACACGAAAAAGCTCTGGGATTCCTTCCATCGAGAGAAATTCGCACTGAACTGGCACCAAAACCGAATCAGCGGCCGTCAAGGCATTGAGAGTGAGGAATCCCAAGGAGGGAGGACAATCGATGATGATGAAGTGGAAAAACTTTCTAATTCTCTCCAGAGCCGACTTGAGCCTTTTTTCTTGATTCTCCATTTCGTAAAGCTCGGCTTCGACTCCGGACAATTCTGGGGAAGAAGGGCAGATATACAGGTTATCGAGGAGAGTGGGTCGGATATAATCCATAATATACCGTCCGTCCATCAGGGCAGGGTAGATGCCCTTCTTATCCTCCTTGATCCTGCCTAGACCAGCGGAGGCCATGCCTTGGGGATCGAGATCGACAACCAAAACCCTCCGATTGTTGATGGCCAGAGAAGCGGAGAGGTTCACGGCCGTGGTCGTTTTTCCCACGCCCCCTTTCTGATTTGCGATGGCGATAATTCTATTCATTTGTCCTTAAATGTTCCACGTGGAACATTCTTACGGTTTTGGATCTTCAGATACATACTCAGGTTGACGATAGCCGCTGGAGTGATCCCCGGGATCTTCTTGGCTTCTCCGATGGTTCGAGGACCACATTTTTTTAATTTTTCTCTTACTTCCCGAGTCAGGCCTGGAATTTCCTGAAAATCTGTCCCTGCCGGAATCCTTTCCCTATCCATTTTTCTAATCCGGGCAATCTCTATATCCTGCCTTTTCAAGTACCCTTCGTATTTGATCTCTGATTCGATGTGACGGATTTCCTCATCGGTCAAGGTATCGTCAAATTTTCTATATTCTAACACATTTTTGAATCTGACTTCAGGTTTTTTTAGGAACTCTCTCAGGAAGATTTTTTCCTTACCAGGGAGTTTGATCTTTTCTCGCTTGAGTGAGGTCATGAGACTCTGTATTTTTTCTTGCTTCTTGAGGAATGCTTCGTAGGCATCCTGTTGGATGAGCCCCAGCTCATGTCCATATTTAGTCAATCTTTTATCCGCATTATCGATGCGAAGGAGAATCCTGTATTCTGCCCTGGAGGTGAATAGCCGATAGGGTTCTTCGATCCCTCTGGAGATGAGGTCATCGATCAGGACGCCGATGTAGGCCTCGTTCCTTCCCAGGATAAAAGGTTTTTTCTTCTTTATTTTCAAAGAAGCATTGATGCCAGCCATCAGCCCCTGGGCGGCAGCTTCTTCGTAGCCTGATGTGCCGTTGATCTGGCCAGCTAGGTAAAGGTTTTTGATGGGTTTTGTTTCTAAGGTAGGAAGGAGTTGTGTGGGCAAAACAGCATCGTATTCAATGCCGTAGGCGGGTCTCAATATTTTTGCTCGGTCCAATCCTGGGATACTCTTCAAGATGCTTTTTTGAACCTCGAAAGGAAGGCTTGAAGAGAGACCGTTGACGTAGATTTCCTCTGTTCCTACGCCTTCAGGTTCGAGGAAGAATTGATGTCGGTGATGATGGGGAAATTTAACCACTTTATCTTCTATAGAGGGACAATAGCGAATCCCTATCCCGATGATTTTCCCGCTGTAAAGGGGTGATTTATCGAGATTTTTCCTTATGATTTCGTGTGTTTTGGGTCCTGTATACCCGATGTAGCAGACGATTTTATTCTCGAGTTCTTTTTTAGTCCGGAAGGAGAAGGCAACTGGCTTTTTGTCTCCTGGCTGAGGATTGAAACGATGCCAATCTATGGTCTGGCTGTGGAGCCTCATCGGGGTCCCAGTTTTCAATCGGAATGATTTAAGGCCAAGGGTTTTAAGGTTACGACTGAGTTCAATGGCGGGGGGTTCGTTGGCTCTCCCCGCAGGATAGCTTTGAAGACCGATATGGATTAGACCATTCAGGAACGTTCCCGGAGTGAGAATGACCGCTTTGCCCAAGATTCTGTTTCCCTCTAGGGTCTTCACTCCCACAGCTTTGAAGCCTTTGGTCAGGATTTCAGTGACGATCCCTTGGAAGAGTGTCAAACGGGGAACCTTCTCAAGCCAGTTTTTCATGGTCAACCTGTAGTGAGCCTTATCTGACTGGGCCCGCGGGGCTTGCACAGCACCGCCTCGGCTCCTGTTTAAAAGCCGGAATTGTATCCCCGTTTCATCGGCGAGAAGTCCCATAAGACCGCCTAGAGCATCAATCTCACGGACAAGATGTCCTTTGGCCAGCCCGCCAATAGCCGGATTACAGGACATTTGAGCGATGGTTTCCAGATGAATGGTGATGAGGCAGGTTTCTAGGCCCATCCGGCTGGCAGCATGGGCAGCTTCGCAGCCGGCATGGCCGGCGCCGACGACGACGACGTCGTATTCATCCGAGGTGCTCATGGCTCATCCTATTTTCCGATGCAGAAACGGCTGAAGATATTCTCGATGATTTCATCAACCTGGATTTCTCCAGTGAGCTGTCCGATAAGAGGAATGACCTTACGGAGTTCCTCCACATACAGGTCTTCAGGGAAGCCCTCCTCGAGGAGTCGTCGGCCCTCTTCCAGGTAGCCAAGGATTTCTTCGAGATGAAGCTTCTGACGGAGATGAAGGATGACCTCTTCCTGCTGATCCAGGTTCGGAACGAAATGTTTATGGATCATGCCTCTCAGCTTATCCAGGTTTATTCCCTTCAGAGCAGAAATCTCCAGGGAAGGAATGGTCTTTCCCTTACATCTGATGGCCCCTTTGTCCATTCTCTGCTTTAAATCCATTTTGTTGAAAAGGAGGAGAAGCTTTTTGTCCTTGTATTCATCCAAGAACTTGAGATCTTCCCTAGACTCTTTGCGGGATAAATCAAGCAGAAGGAGCACTCCATCTGACTCTTCAATGAGCTTTTTTCCTCTTTTGATTCCTTCTTTTTCCACAGGATGGGAGGGAGCCGTGATGCCGGCCATGTCGATGAGCGTGAACAGGGAATCCTTGATTTTTAAGCTTTCCTGAAGATAATCTCTCGTTGTTCCTGGATAAGGAGTGACAATCGCCCTTTCTTTTTCGAGAAGGACATTGAACAGGGTAGATTTTCCGACGTTTGGCCTGCCCGTGATGGCTATTGTCAGACCTTCGCTCAAGGTTTTCCCCAAGTTATAGCTTTTGATAAGCATTTCTATGCTCTCGACGGTCTTGCGGAGAGTGTTGTGGATCTGTTCTTTGCTCAGCTGCAGATCCTCGTCGGGGAACTCGATGCTGGCCTCGATTTGGGATAAGAGTTGGATGATTTTTTTTCTGAAAGCAGATACTTTTTTGGAGAGACTCCCATCAAGCTGCTTGAAAGAAATCTGGGCCTGTTTGAGCGAAGTTGCCTGGATGAGATCATTGACGGCCTGGGCTTGGAGGATATCGATTCTTCCCCTGAGGTAGGCGCGAAGAGTGAATTCGCCGGGATGGGCATGCCTTGCTCCAGCCTTGATGCCTAAACGAACGATTTCCTCGAGGATCAAAGGGCTTCCGTGGCAGCTTATTTCGACTACATCCTCTCTGGTGTAAGTATGGGGCTGAGGGAAGTAGGTCAGGTAGGCTTCTTCGAAAAATTCCTTCTGATCGAAGTTGTACAGATTACCCAACAGGGCGCGATAAGGTTGAATTTGAGTTTTTTGTTTCTTTGGTTTGAATATTTTTTTAGCTATGGGAAGAGATTTTTTTCCACTCAGCCGTACGATTCCTAAGCCCCCGTATCCGAGTGGTGTCGAGATGGCAATGATCGTATCTTCAGCCATAGCCTCTATATAATAAATCTTGGACCCGAAAACGTAAAGATCCTGATTTTAGGAGTCAGACTATGTAGTGATGAGTAAGGATAGAGTAAAATTTAATGGGTGGATTGACAAGATAACGAGAACTGCTGCTGACTCTTGCAGGTGCATGCTTAAAGAGAGAAATACGACGGTTTATGCGTTGGGTATTTACAGGAATGAGGAAAAAGCATGAAGGAGGGATTGATCATCATCAAGCTGGGATTAATTATATATAATATATAAAATATATAGAATTACGAGGATTAAAATGCCATTTCTTTTTTTAGATTGTAGAGATTGGATGGAGACGAATTACTCCTCAGATTGGTCTTTTTCGGAAAAGATTTTTACTCTCTTTAAGAATCCTTCACCCATACTTTCGGTCATAATTCCGGGAAATTGATTGACTGCGATATGAACGATCCGTCTTTCATAGGGATTCATCAGATCGAGAATCTCATTCTTCCCTGTCTCGTGGACTTGACGGGCCTTTTGCTGAGCGAACTGTCTTAGCTCTCTCTCCTTTCTTTTTCGGTAGAAGTCGCAGTCAGTTTGGACTTTTTGAGGGGAGATCTTGTTGAGCACGTGTTGAAGAGCCAAAAGAAGGGAGCCGTCTTTTCTCAGCAGGAGATACTTATCCTTCCCTTCGAAAATCAGATAGATCATATCGTTTTTTCTTTTGACCTGATACTTGATTTCCAGGGGGAAAAGCGTCAGGAGCTTGTCCAGGAACTCAGAAATTGCGCTTTCTTCTTCTTGTTCTTTGGGCCAGGCTCGGATAACAATCTCTTTACTCTTCATCCCGAAGAGTTTTGTTTTTTCGGTAACGACCTCATAGTTGAATTGGGAGCGAGGAAGTTTTAGAGCGTGCTCAGCAGCAGCGATGACTTCTTCTAGATTCCTTCCTTTGAATTCCTGTCCTTCGTTATTTTTTTCGTTTTTTTCTTCCATGCGTTTCTCGCTTTTTCTTTTGCTTGAGGCGATTCATGATGTACTGTTGTGCGATTTGGAGAACGTTATTGGTCAGCCAGTAGAGGACAAGGCCGCTCTGGAAATTCATAAAAAAGATGGTCATGATGACCGGCATGATGAGCATCATTTTTTGCTGAGTGGGATCAGCCGTGGTGGGGGTCATTTTTTGGCTGATAAATTGGGTGATACCCATAAGGATCGGTGTCACATAGAAAGGATCCTTAACCGAGAGATCCTTTATCCAAAAAATAAAGGGACTATGTCTAAATTCAATCGATACAATTAGAAGCCGGAAAAATCCCCAAAAAATAGGGATTTGGACGAGGATAGGCAAACAGCCTCCGGCCGGATTGATACCGTGCTCCTTGTAGAGCTTCATCATTTCCTCGTTCATCTTGCGTCTCTGAGCGATGTCCTGTTTGGCCTTCTTGTATTTCGCTCTCAAGGCTTTGATCTTTGGCTGTAATTCCTGCATTTTGGCCATGGACTTTGTACTGCTGTATGTGAGGGGAAAGAAAAGGATTTTTATAATCAGGGTCAGGATGATGATGCTGAAGCCCCAATTGGGGATGACACTATAGATCGCTTTTATGGCTTTCAGAAGAATCTGGGCGATCCAGCCGAAAAAGCCAAATCGAATCAGATTCTTAGTCCCCGAGCCAAATTCACTCAGGGCATCATATTCCTTTGGCCCTATATAGGCTTTCTGGGCATAGGAGAGAGTGAGGAAAAAGTAGGGTAGTTGGTCTTTTTCCTTTCTGAGGAAAGCGGCACTCGATTTCTGGGAATCCGCCAAGAAAAGAGCCGTAAAGTAGTTGTCCTCGTAAGCCGCCCAGTGGACAAAATTGAAGAGGCTTCGTTCTGGTTTATATTTCCTCTCCTCGTTTCGATGGATTTTATCCGCGGTGAAAACGGCAACCCCTCTAGATCCTCCGAACCGCCTTTTCTCATCCTGCGGAGTTGGGTTTCCAAGGCTTGGCCCCCATAGGAGACGAGGATCGATTTTTTGACCTTTCTTCCAAACGCTGATGCTGACATCAAACGTGTATTTTCCTCCCTGGAAAAAGAAAGTCTTTTCGACACGGTTTCCCTCCTCATCGGCATACTGGAAACGGAGCTCACCTTCTTGGTTCTCCTTCAATTCGACCTTCGGATTGGAAAATGTGTACAGGACGCTGTTGATGGAGGCATCGAAAGTCGGATCATCGGTGTGTAAAGCGAAGGGATAGGTACTGATTTCTTCGGATCGTAAGGAGATCATCTCAAAATCTTCCTTGTTTTCATCTTTGTACTTTTTGAGCCTCCAGCTTTTAAGGACAGCCCCTTTATTGCTCCAGATTGCCTGATACAGAGGCGAGTCGATGAGAATCTGCTCTTCAACTGTTCCTGAAGTGGGTTCAGTGATGAGTTCTTCTTTACGAGGCTCTTCCGGCTGCGAGACAAGCGGGGAGGGAATCTGGCTTTTGGTGGAGGGCTCTGGAACTGGTTTTTTTTCGATGTCCTGAATTTGTTCAGAGATTTTCTCCTGGGGAGGAGGCTTCTTCACGAAAAGAATTTGATAGAGTACCAGGACTAGAAAGGAAAGCACGATGGCCAATAATAGTCTTTTTTCCATACGAAAATCCTTCAAGGAACTGGGTCGATTCCTCCTGGATGGAGGGGATGACATTTAAGAAGCCTTTTGCTTCCGAGGAATGTTCCTTTTAAGAACCCATATTTTTCGATGGCTTCATACGTGTAGACGGAGCAAGAAGGATGGAAACGACAGCAATCGCCAACAAAAGGCGAGATGACTTTTTGGTAAAGTCTAAGCAGGATTAAGGCGATGTATCTCATGGAGTCTGATTACTCTGTCTGATCGAATCAACGGCTGCGAGGTATTCTTTATGTAGATCTGACAGCGAAAGGCCGAGAATCTTTTTGTTGGGAATAATAATCATATCCACATGAACGTTGAGCAATTTTTTATTCTGTCGGAAAAGAGCCCTCATGTTTCTTTTAATCTTGTTCCTCTCGACAGCGTTTCCAACTTTCCGGCTCACGACGATAGCCAAGCGAGAGAAGCTAAGGTTGTTGGAGATATAAATCAGATTGAATGCCTTGCCTCTGTGGCGCTTGCCGTCTTTATAGATTAGTAAAAAATCCTTTTTCTTTCTTATCCTCTCACGAGGACTGAGAGTTTCATCCATCAAGCGGAGAGTCTTTTTCTTCCTTTTTGTCTGCGGTGACTGATGATGTGCTGCCCACCTTTAGTTCTCATCCGGACCAGAAAGCCATGGGTCTTCTTCCTTTTCCTTTTGTTGGGTTGAAATGTTCTTTTCATGGCGCCTTCGAGTTTCTCAAGAATGAAAGAGTATGTTAATAAACCTGTGGGCTTCTGTCAAGCGGATAGGAAGAATGACCCAATCTTCTGTTTGACTCTTTTTAAGGATTTGATTATAATTATTTTCAATGGATCTATTCAAGATTGGCGATAAAGTCATTTATCCCAATCAGGGGCTGGGTGTTGTCGAGGATATTCAAAACGAGAACTACTACGGGGAAAACTTTATAATCTACCACGTCAGAATCATAGCCAATAATACTCTGGTCCTCGTCCCCTCTTCCACGGCCATTGAGATCGGCATCCGGAAGCCTATCGAAGAGAATGACGTTGAGGAGATATTCGATTTCATGAAAAACGGCCGGGTGGATGTGACGATGAACTGGAAAGGGCGCTACAAGGAACATCTCGATCTTATGAAAACGGGATCGATCCTTGATATGGCGCTTGTTTTAAAGAGCCTCTACTATCTTAATCTCATAAAGCCTCTTTCTTTCCGTGAGAAAAAAATGATGGAGAAGGCAAAGGATCTTATCGTGACTGAGATATCAGAGGTCGCCTCGATGCCTTCCACGAAGATTGAAGATAAGCTTTTCGAGACCCTATCTTTCTGCTTCAAAGATATTCAGTCGCGGATGGATTCCTAACTTTCAATATAATGCTGCTTCCAGCCCTTATCCTGTTTTTTCTTTTCCTTCTGCTCAGCGCCTTTTTTTCCTCCTCAGAAACAGCCTTTGTGGCCTCTAATCCTTACAAGCTGCACTACTTAGAGGAGAAGGGCTCCAGGAAGGCCAAGCTCGTTCAAAAAATGTTGAAGAGAGTGGACAATCTGCTGGCGACGATACTCATCGGCAACACACTGGTTAACACCGCAGCCGCCTCAGTCGCGACGTTCATCTTCGTTTCCTTCATCGAAGACAAGAACAAGGCGGTCTTGTTGGCCACGGTCGTCTCGACATTCTTGATTCTTCTTATTTCTGAGGTCACTCCCAAATCCTACACAGCTTACAATCCTCTCAAGGTGTCATTCCTGTTTGTTCGGCCTATCCGGATGTTTATTATCTTCTTCTACCCGTTGGTCCAGTTGTTCACGTTACTCAACCGCTTGATTTTCCCTTCCTCAAGAAAGCAGTTATTAGGGCTTTCGCGGACTCTTGACGAGGAAGAAATCAAGGTCTTGCTGGCCACTAGGATCAAAGGACTCTCATCGTTCCGAAGGAAGATGATTTCTGGAGCTTTGGAGATTGGATCGCGGCCGATAAGAGAAATCATGATTCCCCGCCCCCAAGTTAGAGCGATAGAGAAGGATTCGTCTTTGAAGGCGATATTGGAGATTGTACTCTCGGCAGGTTTCTCCAGGTTCCCTGTTTACAAAGGAAGGATGGATAATGTGGAAGGCTTCATCCACGCCAAGGATATTATTCCTTATCTTATTGATAATAAAGAATTTAATATAGAAACCCTTCTTAGAGAACCCTTCTTTGTCCCCGAGACAGCCTCCTTGGAAAAGGTTTTGCTCCAGATGCAGGAGAAGGCCGTCCATTTTGCTTTCGTCGTCGACGAATTCGGGAACATGGAAGGCATCGTGACTCTTGAGGACATAATTGAGGAGATCATCGGAGAAATCCAAGATGAATATGATGCCGAAGTTGAAGAGTGGATTAACCAATTGGAAGGGAGCATTTATGTGGTTAAAGGCATAGCCTCGATTAAGCAGGTGAATGCAAGATTGGGCCTCGACTTACCTGAAAAAACCGAGTACACGACTTTGGCGGGATTTTTTTTGTATGAATTCGGGAAGATCCCTCAAGATGGCGATGTTTTAGAATATAGAGGCCATAAACTTAGAGTCGAAAGGATGACTAAAAGACATATCAGTCTGCTCCGTATTGATATAAAAGAGAAGGATGAGGAAATAAAAGATGAAGGTCATCGCTAAAAATAAAAAAGCATACTTTAACTACGAAATACTGGAAAGCATAGAAGCGGGCATTTCTCTAGTGGGAAGTGAGGTCAAATCGATCAGAGAGGGCAGGATCAGTCTGAAAGAGAGTTACGCCGAAATCAAGGAGGGAGAAGTCTTTCTCCTCAATTGTCATATCAGTCCCTACGAGGCCTCCAATCGCTTTAATCACGAACCTTTAAGGCAGCGGAAGCTTCTTCTCCACCGCCGAGAGATCAAACGCCTGACGGGCAAGGTCAAGGAAAAAGGATTAACCTTCATCCCAACGAAAGTGATGATCAACGACAGGGGAAAGATCAAGGTGGAAATTTCTCTGGCCAAAGGGAAGAGAGCTTACCAAAAAAGGGAGGTCATTCGAGAGAGAGACCGCGAGAGAGAAATGAGGGCTGAGCTAAAGAAATGGAGATAGCCTGTAAGCCAATTCTATGGCTTTGGTAAGGCTCTGAGGATTGGCCTTGTTTTGACCGGCGATATCAAATGCGGTCCCATGGTCAGGGGAAGTTCGAATAAAAGGTAAACCCAAGGTTAAATTCACTCCTTGCTCGAAAGAAACCAGCTTGAATGGGATGAGTCCCTGATCGTGATAAAGGGCGATAACGATTTTATCTGGGTGATTTAGAGCCTGCCGAAAGACAATATCAGGAGGAAAGGGGCCGCTGATATTCACTCCCTCTTTCCGAGCCTGTTCGATAGCTGGATAAATCTCGTCCTTTTCTTCAGCACCCATAAGTCCTCCTTCCCCGGCATGTGGGTTCAAACCAGAGACCAGGAATTGAAATCCATCGGGTTGAAATTTTTTCGTATCTTGCTCAAGACGGATGAAAAAACCAAGAAGATCGTCCTTTTTTATTCCTTGAATGGATTCCTTCAGCGAAAGGTGATGAGTATAGAGAGCAACCTTGAGTTTGTCTGACCAGAATGACATGATGGCTTGAGGATATATTTGGCTTAGATAATCTGTATGGCCTGACCACGGTATCCCAGCCATCTCCCAGGATTTTTTTGATATGGGTGCTGTCACCAGGGCCTGGATTATCCCTTTTTTGGCCTGTTCGTGAGCGTGTTCGAGGAAGAGAAATGAGGCCTGTCCGTTTGGTTTGGAAGGAGCTCCGCTTCTTATTATTCTGAGCGATGAGGTCACTTCCCAGAGGGATATCCGCGGGAGATGGTCAATCTTGTCTTCGACGAGAGGAGGGATTTCGAGGTTTAAGCCCAGCCTTTTTACTTCTTTCTCCAACACAATAGAGGAGCCGAAGATGATATAGTGAGCTTTGGGTAAAAGATTTTCAGAGGTGAATGCCTTGAGGATGATTTCAGGTCCGATTCCCCCGGGATCCCCAAGAGTAATCCCGATCTTGGGAAGGCTCATTTTTTCTTCTTTTTGATGGGGGATGGAGTGTCCTGGGATTCTTTTTTTTCGTCGAGTTTATACAGATACTTTATGTTATTTTTGAAGATCAGAAGATTCGGCTCATGGTCTCGGTTGAGTTTTACGCAATTTCTATCATACCACTCGATATATCCTTCGATTTCTTCGCCATCGGAAAGGACGACAGCCATATGCGTTTTTTTATTCATCTGTTTGAGATAATAATAATTCTCAGCGTGGGTTTCCGAAGGAGGATGGGACTTCTTTTTGGCTGTTTCACGGCTCATCTTTTCCTTAATTTCAGAAAGATTGGGTCTTATAAGTTTCCTGTTCATAATACTCTCCCAGGTTATAGGCTGTTAGAAAATTGGAGCTTATATTTGATAAATATACTACCACGTTTCATTTTAAAATTCAAGAGTTAAGCGCCTCCCTAAATACGCCACCAGTAGGAAAACTTGATGAAGAAAAACCGGCCTTGAATCCGCCAGATTCCGGAATCGTCTCTTTCTTGGTTGTCGTCTACTCCGACGTAAAAGACTGTGCCAGGCCTGAGTTCATAGCTGAAGAGGAGGCTGTTGAAGATTTCTTTATGATAGCTATTATAATCCGTAATTAATCTCAAGGAGAGTGTGCGGGAAATCTGGTAGGTAATGCGTTGGCTGATGATATTCACCGTGTAGACTTTTTCACCGCCCTTGCTCCTGTAGAAATTATCATTCCTGAAATTATAATGCAGGCGGAAGTTAGTGAGGGGCCTTAACGTTAAGCGGGATCCTTTGGATGTTTTATAGCCTAAATAAGGATCTTCCTCGTCGTCACCGTAATAAATGCCGTCACCCAAAGAAAAAGACACGTTTCCACTCAGCCAGGAAAAAGGCTCCGAGCTGAAACTGGACCGGAAAGAGTTTTTATAAAATTCTATACCTTCGTAACGTTCCAGACCTGTGGAGAAATTCACCCATACGTAAGACCCCCTCCATCCACTCATGAACACCCGAAGCTCCCATTCCTCATCTGTCAGGATGTCATCAAAGTCATAGATTCTCCGGTACTCGATCGAGGGCCGGATATCGACGATGAAGTTTGTCTGAGGCAGGATTGCATAGCTCAGGCGGGAGTTGAAAGACCGGATGTCCTTCCGGCGGAAAAAGCCCAGGGAGGCTTCAAAATCGGGAGGAATGTGCCTGTAATTAGCCGAGAAGCTCAGATGCCTGCCTCTTCGGTCAAGGTTAAACATCATCGCCGGAACCAGGTCGGTTTTTTCCGGGCCGACTTTACTCTGAGAACCGACAACCTGAAAGGAGAATCGATAGTTATTCAAGAATTTGAAGTGCCCGTCTAAACCTCCAACCCTGTTGAAGTTTTGTGTAATATTATTCCAGGAATCTCCCATCTCTTTATCTGCCAGGATAAATCCGACGTAGGATTCGGAGAAGAGGTCTTGTCTCAGGCGAAAAACATTCACAAGGCTTCTTCGTTTGATTTCCTCGTCATCGTCTTCATCTTCAGGAGAGATTTTAATGTCTGGTGCGTTTAAATCATAGGTGGTCAGAAAGCCTAGAGTGGTCTTTCCTATTTTCCCGGTGAGCTTCCCCCCCCATTGAGGGTCGATGATTTTTCGCGTATAAACCAATTCAAAGGGTGTATCGAAATGGTCTGTTCCTTCTAGGAAAAAAGGCCTCTTTTCTGGATAGTAAAGGGCATACCTCTGGTTGACATCGATCTGAGGCATATCGGCCTCGACCTGGCTGAAATCCGGGTTGTAGGTGATGTCCGCTGTCAAATCCGATGTGATACCATACTTAAAGTTTATCCCTCCTTCGGGATCGAATTTCTCATTTCTCTCTTGAAGACCCGTAAACACGGGCATAACTTCGAAGTTTTTTCCTTTTTCTAAGTTCCCATCGATGGTCAAAGTGCCCGATTGAACCAGGAACCCGTTCACATCGCGCGACCTTGGATACCAGTAGATTTCTTCATTTTTTCTTCGAATATTCCTCTTGATCTGCAGTCCCCAGAGCTGTGTTTGGGTATTGGGAAATCTTAAGCTTTTAAACGGGATGGCCATTTCGACGGTATACCCCTCTTCATCAATGTAAGCGTCGGTGAGAAAAAAGGTATCCCAGTTCTTATCGATCCTGTCAGGGCCTCCTCCGCGGCCCCTTCCTCTTCTCTGCGTTTCTAAATAAATGCCATCCGATTGCACACCACATGGATTGGCCAGGAAAGCAAAAGCACGCTTTTTGTCGTTGAAGGTATCCAGGTAAATAGTGACCTCGTCGTCCCCTTGAACATTATCTCTCTGGGTGAGACAGGCTCTGATGGCCTTCGGGTTGGAATCATAGCAGCGGAGAGCGATGTACAGGTTTTTATGGTCGTAGCCGAGGTAGGCGATTGTTTTTTCAGAGGGGTCTGTTCCCTCCTGGGGCTCGTACTGGGTGAAAGCCTCGAGGACCGCCCCCTTTTCCCAGAGAGGATTTTCCAGTTTCCCATCTATTTTAGGCGGAGAAGGAAACTTGGGGATCTTCACATTATAATTATTGCCTTTTTTTTGGCCGACGAGGCAGAGAGGTGGTATCAAGAAGAAGACAAGAATGATCAAGATTTTTTTCAATGGTCTAACCGTTTTAAATGTCTATTATAAGCGATTCTCCTAATCCTTCAAAGATTAATAATCACTAGAATTTTCGGATGTGCCACTTTAATTATTCAACATACTCGAAAAAGAAATGTTTTTTTCCTCCAGACTTATCCCCAGAGCCCTGTTTAAGCGAGCCAATGACAGGTTGTAGTCGATGATGGCCTTCAATTCCAAACTCTGAGCGTTGGCTAGGTCCCTCTGGTATTGGAGGACGAAATAGTTCGTGGTGAGTCCGACTTTCAGCTTCTCTTCCTCGGCTTCCAGTTTCTTTGCGGCCAACTCCCGCGCCACTTTCCGGGCCTGAATCCGCTTAAAATTCGTTTCTACCCCCCGAAGAGCGTTCTTAATCTCAAGGAAAGCCTGTTGCTCCTGATTCTTGATCTGTAAAGTTGCTTGTTCCAGGTTGACTTTTGCCTGAGCATAAGCGGCGCGAGAGAGAAGTGTGCTGAAGGGGATAGAGAAAGTCAGGCCGACCGTCCAGTTGTTGAACTTGAAACTGAGGGCGTCCTTCAAGGCATTGGAAGCACCACCGGGAATCGTGTCCACAATCACTCCTGTCAGCGGGTTTCCGCCTTGGTATATGATTTGATCTCCTGAAATGCCTGGACTCCAGTAGGATGCTTGCAGGCTCAACTCAGGAAGAAGCTGATTCTTAGCATAACTGAGGTTGAGTTCTTTGTTCTTCAGGTCTATCCTGGAGACCTGAAGGTCGGGTCGATTCTGTAGGGCAACGGCCAGAGCTTGATCAAGAGTCATGTCTTTTTTCACATAGCTAGGCTTGTCTGTGGGTATGATCCTCAGAATCTCGGCATCCTCCTCATCGGCAGCGAGATTGATGATCGTTTTCAGAGCATCCTCGTTATTCTTGACCAGGGCCTCTGCCTCTAGGATTTCGGCTTCGCGCGTGGCTACCTGCTCTTGGGCTGTCAGGATTTCAATCGGGGCCAGAGTGCCGACTTCCACCGCCCGCCTATTTTTTTCCAGCAGGTCTTGAGCCAATTTCAAGGACTGCTTAATGACTGTCAGGTTCTCGGTAGAATTGACGAGATTCCAGTAGGCCTCTTCCACGTTGTAGATCGTATCCTGAAGCGCTCTTTTATACTGGGTTTCGGAGATGTCGCTGTTATTGTGAGCGATCAGGATTTCTCTGCGGTTGATGTTAAGGCCAAAATTCTTGAGGATGGGCTGAGTAAAATTAAACCTCAGCGTTCCTCCGTAGCGAGGGTTGATGGTTTGGAAACTCCTGTTCGATTCGGTGGCGTAGCCCGTAAGGTTAATAGACAGGTTTCCCCCTGTGGGCAGGAGCTGGTTTATCTGAGCTGAATAGTCCGTCCTATCAGTCGTAACTTCTTTTGCTGCATCGAGGAACGAGTAGGAAGGCGAAATGTTACTGTCTATACCATAGCTTAAAGAAAGCGAGGGCATGAATTTCTCTTTAGCTAGGGAGATTGAAATATCGGCCAGCTCAGGGGATAAGACTTCCACAGCCAGGCCGAGGTTGTTTTCCATCGCCTTCAGAATGCATTCCTCTAGGGAGAGGGAGATGGTTTTTTCCTGTTGGCCTTGAGAGACAGCGGCGAAAAAGAATACGGAGATAAAAATCCCGATGATGCGTTTATTCATATTTTCCTCCTAGATAATTTTCTTTTTTTACTCAACCATCACAAGTCATCATTAGAACAGTAAGAAATAAAGCTTTTATTCGTACCTTAAGGCCTCAATTGGGTCGAGTTTAGAGGCCTTGCTTGATTGTGGAATTAAAGTTTGCATAGAGCTGTTCGATGCGGCCTGAGACCTGGCTTCCGACGTCGACGATGGTGACCGGATTAAGCGATCCTATAGTAACCACCATGGCTTGGATGTCCCCCTTCTCTATTGCCTCGTTTTTATAATTTCTGGCCTTATCCTTGTTGCTATTGAAGAGCGTGAAACCTAGAACAATCCCCACGATGACGATAAAAACAACGATTTCGATGATGATTTTCTTATTCATTCGATTTCTTTCTAGGTTTTCTGTGGTTTCTTCGTTTGTTCATCTGTTCTTTCCTCTTTTGGAGGTATCTTTCAATCATGGCCTCGAATTTTGTCCTCTGCTCCTCAGTCAGGACGTTATTAATCTCGGTTTTCAAGTCCGATCTTATTTTCGAGATGCGCTCATGGATATGGCTTTTCAGCTTCTTTAGACTCTCTTCGTTATCGGCGAAGATTTGTCTGATCTGTTCCTGTTGTTCTGCGGATAGATCTAGCTCTTTAGCCATGATATCCAGCGTGGGAAATTCAACCGGCCGCCGATCTCTTCTGGATCTCTTGGATTTTGTGGGAAAGATGTATTCATCTAGAAGAACCCCGGCCACACCGCCGACGATGAAGACGACGATGAAAGAGAGGATAATCCAGAGTTTATAATTGTTTTTCATGGGATTTGTCTCCTTGTGCTGTCCTGCTCCTCCAAAGTGGAGAAGATGATCATCATGTTCTGGTCCTCCAATCTTTCATCAAGTAAAAGCTGGGTCTCCTCGAGAGGATTCAGGTTACGGAGGAGAAGCGCTTCGGACTGACTCAATTCCTGATCTTTAACTGGAAAGATACAGATAATGGCAACGGCAATGATAAGGACGATAATCAGGGATGCGGGTACAGCCCGGAGACCCCATTGTTTGACAGAAGCCCAGAACGGCAAGCCTTGCCTTTCTTTGATTTTGGCCTGGAGGCGTTCCCAGAAATAGGGCTTCGGCTCTTGAGGTTTCTCTTGTCTCAAAAGACTGATGATGGTTCGGTATTCCTCTCTTGTCTCCTGGCATTCAGGACAGCTATTTATGTGTATCTCGATTTTCTTTTTTTCTTCCTCTGTCAACAGATTGTCGAAGGAGCGGAGTATCCATTTCTCGAATTTTTTACAGCTCATACTCACCTCCTTATATATGGCTCTATATTTTTTCGCAGCAATCGCCTCGCTCTGTGCAGGCGAGAATCGACAGTACCCGGAGAGATCTTCAAGATTTTTGAGATTTCTCCGTAAGAAAGTTCTTGGATGTCTCTCAAGGAAATGATGATCTGGTATTTCTCTGGCAGGGTGCGAATGGCCTGGTGAACTAGTGCTCTTCTCGCTATTTGTATTTTTTCTTTTTCTCTTTTTTTGACCTCGTCTTCTTGAGCAAAGGGATTCTCCTTGATGTCATCAATAGAAAGTTTGGGCATTCTCTCTTTTTTTCTCAGGTGATCCTTGATGAGGTTTATGGTAATGCGATAGAGCCAAGTGCCGAATTTTGATTTATATTTAAAACTCGACAGCCCAAAATAGGCCCTTATAAAGGCTTCTTGGGCAATATCATCGGCGGTTCCAGTATCTCTGGTTATGCTTAAGGCCATGTTAAATACCCTGTTCTTATATTTCTCGACCAGCTGTCGGAAGGCGTCCTGATCTTCGTTTTTGCTCCTTTGAACGAGCTCTTTTTCTTCCATATCCTTTCACGTTGTCTTGACCTCCGTCTATTGTTTAGACGGAGGAAAAGAAGAAATCTTCCTTTACAGGGGATGCTTCTATTATGTTTATAAAAGAAAAGTTTAACGTATAAAAGTTTTCTTTGAAAGGGGAAAAAAGGATCTGATTATAAAAATCAGGTGGTTTTTTTCGTTCCTTCCCATGAACTGGCACCAAAGGAACCGAATTGGACCTCGCCCGACATCGTGTCGCCTTCCACTTCTCCGCTCCAGGTCATAGTCATTTCTCCTCTAGGCGTTTCGCGGGTTATCGTCCATTCGATCTTGTTGCCGGTGATCGTGCCCTCTCCAGCGGTCTCTCCGCGCTGGCTAGTCATGGTCACCGTCAGTGTGCTACCTTCCTGTTCAAAGTGGACATCCCAAGTCATTTCCCCCCTTTGGGTGCTGACAGTAATTTCCCAGTCGCCCCTGACATCTGTGTCCAGGGCCATAGAAGAAAGGGAGAAGAAGGCCAAAAAGAGAACTGCTGGGAGTACCAATAATCTGTTCATGTTAATCTCCTTCTGTATTATAATTGATTTTATTATTAGACGGTTAATTTCAGCCTTATCTTCCCCAAAAAAAATTTTTTTGCTGGATGCAGCTGTACAGATGTGTTTTTAATCTGATTTATCCTTGCATTTCACTATTCGTCATAAACATGGCTAAGCTATCTTAGCGCCATTAAAGATGAGAAGGCTACCGTCTCATTATAATGGTTCTTTGAGTGGAAAAGAGTCCTCTATCACAGAAATAGATATGCTTATTCCTCGTCACTTATCCTTGACAATCCCTCTGGACTTTACTTTAATATATCCTCTCAAAAGGAACATTATTGATGTTTGTTTGGGTTTTCCATCGGATTAGCGGCCTTTTGCTCATCCTCCTCCTAGGCATCAAAATCACAACAGCTCTCTTCCTGATGACAAAGGAACAGAAACCCGACTGGGCTTTGGTCCTCCACACTAACTCCATTATCGATGTCTTGCTCATTATTTCCGTCGTGGCTCATGCGCTGTACGGCCTGCGGACCGTAATCATCGATCTCGGTGTCCGGAAAGAAAAATTGCTCTTTTGGGTATTCTCTCTCCTCATCGTTGTCTTCAGTGCCGTACTTCTGATCTTTTATTTTACCAGGAATTACTGAATGATCGACCAGGACATCCTCGTTGTTGGGGGTGGATTGGCAGGCTTGGCCGCTGCACTCACCAGTGATGCGAACCTTCGAACAGCTGTCGTCTCCAAGGTCCATCCTCTCCGCTCTCACTCTGTCGCGGCTCAAGGTGGAATCAACGCGGCCCTGGCAAACAATCCAGATGGCAAAGACGACAGCTGGGAGAGGCATGCTTTTGACACCATCAAAGGGAGTGATTATCTGGCTGACCAGAGTGCTGCCGAGTTGATGTGCCAGGAAGCCATCCCTACGATCTATGATTTGGAGCATCTCGGGGTACCTTTCAGCCGCTTTCCGGGGGGAGTTATCGCTCAGAGACCTTTCGGCGGCGCTGGTTTTCCCCGCACCTGTTATGCAGCCGATCGAACGGGACTAGTGATTCTCCATACTCTTTTCGAACAGGCCGTGAAAAAAAGAATCGAATTTTATAACGAGTGGCTGGTGACCAAACTTGTCATCAGAGATGGAAAATGTCTGGGAGTCGTCATCTTCGACCTCACCACAGGACAGGTCATGCCGATAAGAGCCCGAGCTGTCATCTTCGCCACCGGCGGTTACGGGAGAGTCTATTCGAGGACAACCAATTCCTTCATCAACCACGGCAGCGGTATCGCGATTGCCTACCGGGCCGGAGTTGCGTTGAAGGATATGGAATTTGTCCAGTTTCATCCCACATCTCTTTTCCCCAAAAACATCCTGATCACAGAGGGAGCGCGGGGAGAAGGAGGTTATCTTCTCAATAACAAGGGGAAGAGGTTTATGGAGGACTATGCTCCCTCAGCCATGGAACTCGCCCCGCGCGACATCGTGGCCCGTGCTCTTCAGACCGAGATCGATAAAGGGCATGGGTTTGAAGAGCAGTATGTCCATCTGGACTTGAGACATCTGGGCGAGGCGAAGCTCAATAAGAGGCTTCCAGCTATCCGAGAAATCTGTATCCATTTTGCCGGGATCGACCCCGTTGATAAACCCATTCCTATCCAGCCTGCTCAACATTATTCCATGGGAGGCATCGATGTCGATAAGACATGTGCTTCAGCGGTCAGGGGATTTTATGCTGCAGGGGAGTGTGCTTGTGTCAGTGTCCATGGAGCCAATCGCCTCGGTGGGAATTCTCTGCTAGAAACTGTTGTCTTCGGACGGATTGCAGGAGAGGAGGCATCCCGTTATGTGCACGGAAGCGAAGGGGGCGAAGAGGCTGAAAAGATTCTCCTTGAGGAGGCCTTGGAAATCAAGAGCAGGGTCGATAAGTGGAGGAAGATAGAAGACGGGTGGAAGATCCATCTCCTGCTCAACAAGCTGAAAATAATCATGAGCGATAAAGTGGGAATTTTTCGGAGCAAAGAAGACTTAAGACATGCCTTAAAGGAAATTCAGGGACTGAGACAGGACTACAGCCAGGTTTATGTTTCGGGAGATTGCCTGAGGTATAGCCAAGAACTCGTGAATATCTTCGAGTTCGAATCCATGCTTGACCTGGCGGAGGTGATCACTCTGGGAGCCCTGAACAGGGAGGAAACACGAGGATCCCATTATCGCCTTGATTTCCCCAAAAGGGATGATTCCAATTGGCTTAAACACTCCTTGGTCTCCTGGAAAGACGGCCAACCTCGAATCGATTACCGAGATGTCAAAATCGAAAAATACAAACCTGAGGAGAGAAAATACTGAGATGGTCTACACCTTTAGAATTCTCAGGTGCGATCCCCTGAAGGATGAACAGCCTTATTTTCAGGATTTTTCTTACGAGACAACGGAGGAGAAATCCATCCTGGAAGCCTTGATGGACATCCGGAATGAGCAGGATTGTACCCTTTCCTTTAGATACAGTTGCCGAGAAGCCATCTGTGGTTCTTGTGGCCTGGTGATTAACGGTGAGTTTGACCTTGCCTGCCGAGCCGGACTCGGCTCTCTCAGGTCTCCTCTGGTTCACGTAGAACCCCTTCCCAACTTAGAGATCGAGAAGGATCTGGTAGTCAACATGGATCCCTTTTGGGAAGCTTTGTATAAGGTTGAACCCTACCTCCATGCTAGCCAGGAGTCTCCTGAGAAAGAGCATCTTATAGAAGACAAAGAAATGGACAAAATCCTCCAATACATCAACTGCATTTTATGTGGCTGCTGTTACAGTGCCTGTCCTGTGGCTTCCCGAGACGAAAGATACTTAGGACCGGCGGCCCTTGCCAAGCTCTACCGTTTGGTGAGAGATCCTCGGGATCAGAGGGCTTTCTCCAGTTGGTCGGAGGTCAATACAGAGGGCGGTGTCTGGGGATGTGATACCGTATTCAGGTGTAACGAGGTCTGCCCTAAAGACGTCAGGCCGGCCGACGGGATTGAAGCGTTGAGACGAAAACTTATCATCGAAAAAATCAAGCGGCTCTTTAGATTCAGTAAATGAAACTTAAATACTCTCTTTTTACTCGACGCCAATTTTTGAACGGCCTGCTGGGCGGTTGGCTAGCGGCTTTGCTGGGATCTTTTCTGTACCCGATCATAAAGTTTGTTTTCCCTCCGTACAGAGAGCCAGATCAAGTCATCCTGCCCTTATCTGATTATAAGGACATACCCTCTAACTCGGTGAAAAAATTTCCTTGGGGAAGTAAACCTGGCCTGGTAAAGAAGAACGAGGACGGCTCCTTCTTGGCCTTTGTGGCGATCTGTACCCACTTGGACTGCAATGTCGCCTACCTGCCGGAACAGAAAAGATTTTTCTGTGCCTGTCATGACGGGTGGTATGATGAGCAGGGAATAAACATCGGAGGACCCCCTCCCCGGCCTCTACGACGTCTCGGGATCGCGGTCGAGGGAGAGGATCTGATTATAAAGAAAGAGGGATCGGAGTGAGCAATAGAAGCAAAAAGCCGGGACCAGCTCGTTGGTTTGAAGAACGCCTCGGCCTAACCAGCCTAACCCGTTTTTTAACAGAGAAGACAGTCCCTCAGCATAAACACTCCATCTGGTATTACACGGGGAGTGCGATTCTGTTGTTTTTCTCGATTCAGGTCGTTACCGGCTTTATTCTCCTTTTCTACTTCAAGCCCACCCTAGAAAAAGCCAACGAAAGTGTGGGTCGGATCATGACCGAAGTCCCTCTGGGGTGGATCCTGCGTTCGGTTCATTTCTGGTCGTCGACATTCATGATCGCTATCGTTTTCATCCATCTGATGAGCATCTGGTTTACCAAAAGCTACCGCAAACCTCGGGAGTTGACCTGGATGAGTGGGGTGTTCCTCCTGATCGTGTCCCTGGCCTTCGGGTTTACGGGCTATCTCCGGCCCTGGGATGATCTATCTGTTTCAGCCACCAAAGTCGGCACTGATATTCCCCGCTCTATTCCCGTCGTGGGCGCCTGGGCGACCAAGTTTCTCCGGGGTGGAGAAGACGTGACCGGAGACACGCTGACGCGCTTTTTTGGCTTTCATGTCTGTATCCTTCCTCTGTTTACCCTGTTTTTGATCGGAATTCACGTCTACTTCATCCAAAAACAGGGGATCAGTCTTCCTCTCAGAGCGGAAATCAGGAACGAAAAAGTGAAGGAACTTCCTTTCTGGCCCAATTTTGTCTACAGGGAGATGATTGTTTGGCTCATCCTTCTGGGTATTCTTATCACTCTGTCCATCTTTTTTCCTCCATCGTTAGACAAAGCAGCGGATTTGATGGCCCCGGCTCCGGAGGGAATCAAGCCCGAGTGGTATTTTCTGTTCCTGTTCCAGACTCTGAAGATTTTCCCAGCGCATATCCTCTTCGTCAGTGGAGATACGTTGGCTGCGCTGTTAATTTTGCTTTTCGGGGGCTTTTTTTTCTTTTTGCCTCTTATCGATAATAGACCTCAAGAGAAGAAAGGGAAAGCCATCACTCTCATCGCCATCGTCTTCCTGATATATGCGGTCGCTATGAGTGTCTGGAGCCTTATGGAATGATGAAAAAGAAGTGTCTCGGTTTGGTGCTGCTGGTCAGTGCTTTGACCGTGTGCGGGGCGGGTTTTGGTTTGACTCAACAAGTTCCTCCTGAGGAGCCCATCCAGGGGGTTCAAGTTGAAGAAGAGGGCAAGATCATCCCATCCCCTGCGAACATCAAGGAAAGCACTGCCATCTTTGTTTTCGTAGGATGGGTATGGCTTTCGATCATCGTTCTTATCTTTATCCTCAGGGCCAAGATCAAGGAGGTGGATAGACTCTACCACTTGAAATTTTTCAGCGAGAAAAAGGAATAAAGAGCGGTTCTCAATATCCTAAAGAAACATTCAATGACTTAACAAGAGAGGCGAACATGATGAAAATTTATGTTCTGTCAAAAAAGCTAGAAAAATTTATCCCTTTATTTCTCCTTTTATTCCTTGCCGGTTTCTTCTTCATGTTTTCACCCAGTAGCCAAGATAAGCCCCTCTTTCTGGAAGAAGAATCGGGCTGTACAAGCATCCAGGTTGGACGACTGGCGAGCGCGGACGGTTCAGTGATTACATGTCATTCCTGCGATGGGAATTATCGGACATGGCTCAACATGGTTCCTCCCGCCCAACATTTTGCAGGATCGAAGAATAAAATCTACTACGGGAAGATGAAGAGTGAGACTTCGTGGGATCTCAGAGGTTTAGTGGAAAGGGGGGAAATTCCCCAGGTCGAGGAAACCTATGCCTTCCTCAACGTCGCCTATCCCTGCCTGAACGAACATCAGCTGGCCATCGGTGAAACCACTATCCGCGGCCGAAGGGAACTTCGCAACGACCGGGGACTGTTCATGATCGAGGAGCTGGAGCGGATTATGCTGGAGAGATGCACCACAGCTCGACAAGCCATACGACTGGCCGGTGAGCTTGTTAAGAATTACGGATACGGGGATAACGGAGAATGTCTGACCATCGCTGATCCGAAGGAAGTCTGGCATTTTGAAATCTTCGGTGCAGGGCTTCGAGAAATAGGGGCTGTTTGGGCCGCTGTCCGAATTCCCGATGACCATGTCGGCGTTTCGGCAAATATCCCTCGAATTGGAGAATTGAATCTAGACGATCCCGATCATTATATGGCTTCGGAAAACGTGTTTTCGCTGGCTGAAGAAAGAGGATGGTGGGATCCTAAAAGCGGGGAGCCGTTTAAATTCTGGAAGGCTTATGATGGACGAAAGCCTTTTGGAATAAGGGAATATTTCGTATTCAAAACACTTGCTCCTTCCTTAAAATTGGACGAAGATGCCGAAGAACTGCCGTTTTCCATAAAACCGGATAAGAAGGTATCGGTGAGGGATGTGATGAAGTTGTACCGGGAGACATACGCGGGTACAAAGTACGACATGACCCAGAATTTGATGGTCAAGGAACGCCGAGGAACCGAGATAGTCAAAAGCCCGATAGCCCACCCTTGGATGTCCTACGATTTGAGGACCCTTCTCAACACGCTGAAGCCGGGGGTGGTGGAATATCAGCGGAAGATCGCCATCGCCGGGTGCGCTTATTCTCACATCACCCAATGCCGGGATTGGTTGCCCGATCCTGTGGGTGGGATCTGCTGGTTCGCTTTTGATAATCCGGGTCAGAGTGCCAGAATCCCGATTTTCGCTGGAGTCAAAGAGCTCCCTCAGGATTTCGAGGTCTGTGCTCAACACAGGTTTCGCACGGATTCTGCCTGCTGGGCTTTCCGGAGGGCCAATCGCCTTTCTACTGTCCGCTGGGGAGAGGCAGGAACATACATCCAAGAGGCCATTAAAGAGTTTGAAGAAAAGGCCTTTGCTGACCTTCCTCTTATCGAGAAGAAAGCTCTGGAGCTGTATAAAAACGCAAATCCTGGAGAGAGCCCGGATCAGCTCGTTGAATACTTGACCAAGTACACAAACGATTTTGCCCGGGCCGCTATGCATAAATACTGGGAGCTCGGGGATAAGTTCTGGACGATGTTCGCCCGAGGGTTTTAAAGCCCGAATATTTTAGAAAAGGATTATCAAGAGTAAAATATACGAAAATAGCTTTGCTTCCTTCAGATTTTTAACGCCATTCCCTCATCGTCTATCTCGGCTGCTGCTGGGGTCAGGCCTTGTCGTCCGGAAGCGCTGTGTCTCTGCCTTTACCCGAGTACAAAACTTTGGGATAAGGCCTGACCCCAGCTCAGACATACTCGCAGGTCGACTTCGTCGACTACCCTCGAAGGCCGAAATCTGAAGGCTGGGTTAGGTTGGGTCGGGGTTTTCAATGTCGCTTCATCTATTTCCGTATATTTTACTACATAAAATTTTAAGGCTGATTTTTTCGTTTTAATCTGTTCAAAGCATAGCAGCTGAATCCCTTATCCGGCCAGGCCACGTGGAAGCTCTGCTCCAGATCATCGGGCTTGATGATTTTAAATATCAGCTTGGCTTTCGTTCCTGGTGGAGCATTCTCGATATGCTCAGTGACGAAGGCGAGAGTTTTTCCGTTATCAGAAATGGTATCGAGGATATACGTGTTAACAAACCCTTCCACATAGAATCCCCTAAGGACGAATTTATTCCTGATCTGATCGTAACTGAACAGCCCCAGATCCTCATGAACCTCCCCCTCAGGCCTCTTCTCGCTGGGCTCGAAGACAGCCTTGGTGTTCATCTGGAGGAATTTCTTGTTTAGGACGAACCGGTATTCTTGATTCACGACTGATCCTTGACCATGGCCCTCCCATCGCCCTTCTAAGAATTCAAGAGGCTCCCAGACATCCTTTTTTTTCTCTGTTTGGGCAATGATCATGGCAGGCAATAAAAAAAGGATGACAACGAGTTTATGGCTCATGATGTGTCTCCTTTCTCATGACCGGTTATTGTATATCAAATCATAAGCTCATTCCAGAGAGGAAAAGGAAACCCGTTCGTCAGGAAAAAACCAAGATTTATCCCTAAAGTTAATTCTAGCTGTGTAGCCACTGTTTAAGATTTAGAGTATTATAATGCAAAAAATATCATGGATAGCTTTTTATCGTTAAAATGCTGGTCAATGGTTAAAAATACAAAACGGCCTCAATCTTGATTATGATGAACAGCGCTGATCGATCTCCACCTAAGGGCTTGTTGGCTCGGTTAAGGTTCGTCGGCCCAGGAATCATCCTGGCTGCGGCCGCTATCGGCTCTGGAGAATTGATCCTCACACCCAGGGCAGGGGCTCTATACGGACTGTCAATTGCCTGGGTCATCGTCATCTCCATCCTGTATAAGATGACGTTCACCTTCGGCCTGGCTCGTTATACTATCGCCACAGGAGAGGATATCTTCCAGGGTTTTTCCCGTCTCCCCGGGCCCCGCCTTTGGTTTGTTTGGGTGCTGAGTCTGGTCAGACTATTGTCAGTCTGCTCGGCTGGACGGCTGGGGGAGCCTCGACATTGATCTACAGCTTTTGGATACTGGAGAAAGGCATGGGACTCGGTGCCAAAGACAGAGGATCCCTCGTCGAGAGAAGAAGCTCACCAAGAATCATCAATAAAGTGAATACCTGGCTATCTCTCATCTGGCTGGATGTTGGCTTGTCCTATTTCTTGATGATCGTTGTCTCGCTGGCATTCTTGACCATAGGGGTGTTGGTACTGAGGACAGCTGGTCCGGAAGGGGGTCCTTTGGTCCCGGCCAGGGAAGAAACCACTTCTATCCTGTCCCGGCTTTTGACCGAAGCAGCCGGCCCTCAGGCCCGATATATTTTCCTTTTAGCAGCCTTGGCCATTCTTTTCTCGACAATCATCGGGATGGTTGACGGCAAATCCAGGGCACTTCGGACTGGAATCAGGATGATTCTAGCAAGGTCCAGACGAGTCTCTGATGTGAATATCTACAGGCTGTTTGTGACATTGATGTGTTGTGTCATCTTTGCATTTCTCTTTACAGGGAAGCCCGTAGTACTCATCGTTTTGATCTCGGCTCTTGAGGCTCCGATGCTCTCCTTATCTGCCATCATGCTGGCTTACCTCCTCTTTAGAAAACTGCCGAAGGCCCTCCGTCCGGGTCTCGGGTGGCTTCTGGTCATGGCCATCGGGACCGCCATTTATCTGGCCTTATCAAGCATAGTGTTCGTCCGGATTCTGATTCAGATGTTTTAGATGAATGGATCATGTTTTGTGAAAATTTGTCCGTGTTATTCGTCCTATTAAACGCCTATGGAACATCGCATTTCAAAGAAATGGAATCCACGCCTACACGATTCATCCGGCCACAGGCTGAGGCTCAGGGAGAAATTTTTATTAGGGGGGCTCAAAGGGTTTTTGGATTATGAAATCATCGAACTGCTGTTGACACTGGGGACTCCACGAAGAGACTGCAAGAGGCAAGCGAAAGAAGCGTTGAGAAGATTCAAGACATTGAGAAGTGTTCTGGAGGCGGAGCCAGAGAACCTTCAGGACATCAAAGGCATAGGTCCTCAAAATATATTCGGGATTAAGCTCGTTCAAGAGGTCTCCCGGCGTTTCCTAAAAGATCGTATGATGAGCCGGCCTGTCTGTCAAACCTCTAAGGACGTCTTTGAATATCTCTATCACGCCCTGAGAGACGCAAAGAGAGAAAAATTTAAGGTCATGTTTCTGGATGCCAAGAACAGGATCATCGAGGAGAACACTTTTTTCGAGGGGACAGTCGATTCGAGCGCTGTCTTTCCCCGAGAAATCATGAAAGCAGCCCTAAAGCACGATGCCTCTTCCCTGATCTTCGTCCACAATCATCCGACTGGAGACCCTCAGCCTTCCTCGAGTGACAAGGAGATTACGAGGGAGTTGGTGTGGGCCGCCTCTCTTTTGCAGATCCGAGTCTTGGATCACATCATCATCGGGAATAACTGCTATTTCAGTTTCGCCGATCATGGCTTGATTGAGGATTATGCTTTGGTGTTCCAGAAGAATTAAGATTCAGTTATCAGTTCACAGATATCAGTTCCCAGTTATCAGTACACAGTTGAAGAAGAGATTCTTATCTTGATAAGAATCCCTTTTTTGCTGACAACTGACAACTGGATACTGGCAACTGATAACTGAATTATTGTCAAATCTAATTTCCGAGGGTAAACTCTTAGCGAGAGGAGGCCACTATGATAGACGATATGGATATCGATATGAAGGTCAAAATGAAGCCCATCGAGGATATCGCGGGTCGGCTGGGAATTGATTCCACAGATCTGGAGAAATACGGAAAGTATAAAGCGAAGGTTTCTCCCGACAAGTATCGTGGACAGAAGATAAGAGGGAAACTGATCATGGTCACAGCCATGACACCCACTCCAGCCGGAGAGGGCAAGACAACAACATCTATCGGCCTGACCGATGCCTTTAACCGGATCGGAAAAAATGCAGTGACCGCATTGAGGGAGCCATCCCTGGGACCCGTGTTCGGTATGAAAGGCGGAGCCACAGGAGGCGGGTATGCTCAGGTCATGCCCCGGGAGGAAATAAACCTCCATTTCACAGGGGATATCCATGCCGTCACAGCGGCCCATAATCTTTTGGCCGCGATGGTCGATAACAGCCTTCATTTCGAGGGTGTCTGTGGCCTGCTAGATTGCCGGAGGGTGACCTGGAAAAGAGTCATGGATATGGATGACCGTGTGTTGCGGGAAGTTGTCGTCGGTATCGGAGGGCCTCTCCGCGGCATAGCCCGGGAAACAGGGTTTGACATAACGGCTGCCTCCGAGATCATGGCCATCCTGTGTTTGGCACAAAATTTAGAGGATTTGAAGGAGAGATTGGGCAATATTCTTGTCGGTTATTCTCCAGAAAGAAAGCCAGTTTTTGCTCGGGACCTAAAAGCTGAAGGATCGATGGCTGCCCTTCTTAAGGAAGCCTTCAAACCCAACCTTGTTCAGACTTTGGAGGGCAACCCGGTGTTTATACACGGTGGGCCTTTTGCTAATATCGCCCACGGGACGAGCTCAGTGATCGCCACTCAGTTGGCCCTGTCTCTGGCAGACGTGGTGGTCACGGAAAGTGGTTTTGGCTCTGACCTCGGTGCTGAGAAGTTTTTCGATATCGTCGTCAGGACCGGACATATACCTCCGCCTGATGCCTGTGTTCTAGTAGCGACCATCCGGGCTTTGAAGCTTCATGGTGGCGTCAAACTAAAGGAGATCGGCCCGGAGAACGTCGAGGCTGTCGAGCAGGGCTTTGTGAATCTCCAGAAGCACATCGAAAACCTCAGGGGCTTCGGGATCCCTTTCGTCATCGCCTTGAACAGATTCTCGGATGATACCGAGAAGGAAATCGACAGAGTCATGGATTTATGCCGGAAGGAGAAGGCTCGAGTGGCCCTCAGCGAAGTCTACGGCAAGGGGGGACAAGGGGGAAGGATGTTGGCTGAAGAATTGCTCAAGGCTATCGACGAGGATGAAAACAATTTTCAACTTCTCTACCCAGACGAGATGTCCCTCCTGGACAAGATCGAAACCGTCGCCCTCCAGGTTTACGGCGCCTCTTCGGTGGCGATGGAAGGAAAAATAAGGAGAAGAATCCTTCGGATCGAGAAAGAGGGCTTCGGTCATCTTCCTGTCTGTATCGCCAAAACCCAGTATTCTCTTTCTGGAGATGATGAGGCCTTGGGAAGGCCCGAGGATTTCGCCCTCATCGTTACCGATGCCTCGTTGAGCTCTGGAGCCGGGTTTGTCGTGGTCTACTGCGGAGATATCATGACCATGCCAGGACTGCCCAAGATTCCGGCTGCTGTTGGCATCGACGTCTCGGCTGAAGGAGAAATCACCGGTTTGAAGTAAAAAATAGTAACTGGCTACTGTATTTAGCATCAAAAATGCAGCTCTTTTTCCTCAAAATCCGGAGAGACGAGATGTCCCGAATATAGGTTTACACTCTCTGTTAATTGTGATAAAAAGGATGTGTTTTTTTTAAAAAAATTTTTTCGTGAGGTCTGATAAATGTGCGAGTTAAGAGACGTTTTCGTCGTCGGTGCGGCGCGCACGCCTATCGGCAGTTTCCTGGGTTCTCTTCGCCAGTTCACCGCTCCGGAATTAGGCGGAATCGCTATCAAGGAAGCTCTTAAACGGGCAGGCGTTTCGGGAGAAGATGTTGATGAAGTGATCATGGGGAATGTTGTCTCAGCCGGTATAGGCCAAGCGCCGGCTAAGCAAGCCGCAGTTAAAGGGGGAATTCCCTACACAGTAAGTTCCTTTGCCGTGAACAAGGTGTGCGGATCAGCGCTCAAGGCTGTCGCCCTGGCCGCTCAAGCCATCTGGCTGGAAGAGAAGGAGATCATCGTGGCCGGCGGGATGGAGAGCATGAGCCAAGCGCCTCATCTGCTGTGGGGCGCTAGAGAAGGTGTCAAGTTCGGAGACATGAAGATGAAAGACTCGATGATCCTGGACGGCTTGTGGTGTGCCTTCGATGACCATCACATGGGGATGACAGGTGAGGTCGTCGCCGAGAAATTCGGCGCCAGCCGGCAGGAACAGGATGAATATGCTTTTAGTAGTCAACAGAAAGCTATCCATGCCATCGATAAGGGCTATTTCAAGGATGAGATTGTCCCGATCGAAATCCCGCAGAGAAAAGGAGACCCGATTGTATTCGACGTCGACGAAGGGCCTCGCAAGGATACGACTTTAGAGAAATTATCAAAACTGAGGCCCGTTTTCAAGAAAGATGGGACGGTGACAGCCGGGAATGCGTCTACTTTAAATGACGGAGGTTCAGCCGTTGTGGTTGCATCGAAGGATGCCGTTGAGGGGAAGGGCCTTAAACCTTTGGCTAAGATATTGGGTTCAGCCACCAACGCCGTGGAGCCAGAGCTGGTGATGTATGCTCCTAAAGGAGCTATAGAAAAACTGTTGGCCAACGTGGGCTGGAAAACTGAAGATGTCGATTTGTTCGAAATAAATGAAGCTTTTTCTTCCCAGTTGGTCGTTCTCATCAAAGAGTTGGGCCTAGATAGAGAAAGAGTCAATGTCCATGGAGGAGCCGTGGCCTTGGGACATCCCATCGGAGCCACCGGAGCCCGGATCTTGACCACACTTATTTATGCCTTAAAACACAGAGACATGAAAAGGGGAGTGTCCGCTCTCTGCTTGGGTGGAGGCGATGCCGTGGCCATGGCTGTGGAGATGGTCTGAGGGAGGAGGAATGATGGATATTAAAAAAATCGGTGTGGTCGGAGCCGGAACAATGGGGACAGGTATTGCCCAAGTGGCGGCTGTCGCGGGATTTGACGTGGTGCTTAACGATGTGGGAGATGAATTCCTCGAGAAATCGCTAAAAATCATAGACAAGAGTCTGTCCAAGCTCATCGAGAAAGGAAAAATCGAAGCTGATAAGGAAGAGATCCTCGGCCGGATAAAAACCACGACTGTGCTCGAAGAACTCAGAGATGTTGATTTTGTGGTGGAAGCCGTGTTCGAGGATTTTAACTTGAAAAAGAATATCCTCCAGGAACTGGATAAAATTCTCGATCCCGGAGTCATCCTCACCACCAATACCTCCTCGATCTCGATCACTCGGCTGGCCGCTGCGACGAAGCGTGCCTCCAATTTTATGGGTATGCATTTCATGAATCCTGTTCCGTTGATGAAGCTGGTGGAATTGATCAAGGTGGTTGCCACATCTGAAGAAACGTTCGAGAAGGTCAGAGCCTTAACCGAAGCGATGGAAAAAGTCCCTGTGGAGGCCAATGATTTTCCGGGGTTTATTGCCAACCGCATCCTGCTGCCGATGATCAATGAAGCGGTCTACGTTTTGATGGAGGGTGTCGGATCGGCGGAGGATATCGACACAGTCATGAAGTTGGGGATGAACCATCCGATGGGTCCCCTGGCCTTGGCGGATCTCATCGGGTTGGATGTCTGTCTCCACATCATGGAGGTCCTGTACGAAGGATTCGGAGATTCCAAATACAGACCCTGTCCTCTTCTCAAAAAGATGGTAGATGCTGGTTATCTCGGCCGAAAATCAGGCCAGGGTTTCTATGATTACAGTTCTCAGTAATGGGCTGTATTTCGGGTGAAAAGACATTTTAAACCCTGGCAGAGACAAGAGTTTAATCTTAGATTATAGAAACGAGGAAAGATCAACTTTCCGTTAAACCCACCGGAATAAGGAGGGGAAGATGAACAAAGAAGAGCCAAAACAGGCATCCAGAGAGAGGGCCATCGAGGCTGCTCTTTCTCAGATAGAGAAACAGTTTGGCAAGGGCACGATCATGAAGCTTGGGCAGCGAGAAGCCGCCATCAAGGTCCCGGCTATCCCTACAGGATCTATCGCTTTTGATTTGAGCCTGGGCATCGGAGGATTTCCCAGGGGCAGAGTGGTTGAGATCTTTGGCCCGGAAGCCACCGGTAAGACAACTCTCGCGCTTCATGTGATCGCTGAGGCGCAGAAGGTCGGAGGTCAGGCGGCCTTTATCGATGCCGAGCATGCCATGGACCCGACATACGCCGCTCGGGTCGGTGTTGATGTGGATAATCTTCTGATCTCCCAGCCAGATTACGGTGAACAGGCTCTCGAGATTGCTGAAGTCCTGGTCCGGAGCGGAGCTGTGGATGTCATCGTGGTCGACTCTGTGGCCGCTCTTGTACCCAAGGCAGAGCTCGAGGGCGAAATGGGGGATGCCCACATGGGGCTTCAAGCACGGCTGATGTCTCAAGCTTTGAGAAAATTGACTGCTATCGTCAGCCGTTCCAAGACCTGTTTTATCTTCGTCAACCAGATAAGAGAGAAGATTGGCTTTTTCCTGGGAAGTCCGGAAACGACGACAGGAGGAAGAGCCTTGAAGTTTTATTCCTCTCTGCGCATCGAGATCCGTAGATTGGCCGCCTTAAAGGAAGGGGATCAAGTCATCGGAAACAGAGTGAAGGTCAAAATCGTCAAGAACAAAATGGCTCCCCCCTTCAAACTGGCTCAGTTCGATATCATCTATGGTGAGGGAATCTCCAAGGAGGGAGATTTAATCGATTGCGGATTGGATGAGGGAGTCATTGAGAAGACTGGAACCTGGTATTCATACAAAGGAGAGAGGCTGGGCCAAGGAAGAGAGAATGTGAAGCGGCTGCTCAAGGAGAAGGAGGAGTTGGCTGAGGAGCTCGATCAGATCATTCGCACCAAAGTCGGACTCATCTCTGAATCCGAACCCCGGAAATAAACAACCTGCTCTCTGTATCGAACTTTTCATGGGTGATTTGCTGAATAACTCCCTTTTCCCACCTACCATCCAGTATTTATTCGTGAGTTTTGAGAAATGATGAGGGGTTCTGTCTGGTTTTTTACATATTTCCAGCCCCTTTCAGGCCATCAATAATAGACTATGACAAACAAAAGCATCAAAAAATAAGGAGATGATGATGAAGAAAAGAATATTTATAGTCAGTTTTGGGCTTTTGATCTTCGTCTGTGTCACGCTCGCTTACGGAGATGTATTGACGGATAAAGTCGATAAGCTTTTTTCTAGGTGGGACAAGCCTGATTCTCCAGGTTGCGCTCTTGGAATAATAAAGAATGGTCAACTCATATACAGCCGCGGTTATGGGATGGCCAATTTGGAACATGGTATTCCGATAACCTCAAAATCCGTTTTCCGGATTGGTTCCACCTCCAAACAATTCACGGCCACGTGTATGGCTCTCCTGGAAGAGGAGGGGAAACTCTCACTGGAGGATGATATTCGGAAATACATTCCTGAAATGCCGGACTACGGACGTCCGATCACGATTCGACACCTACTCCTTCACACGAGTGGCATAAGGGATTATCTCACCCTTATGTCTTTGGCCGGCGAGCGGGGGGATGATTTTTATGTCGATGGCGAGGTTTTGGATCTTATAACCAGACAGAAAGAATTGAATTTCAAGACGGGCGATGAATACCTTTACAGCAATTCCGGCTATTTTCTCTTGTCTGTGATTGTCAAGAAAGTCACGGGAAAGTCTATGCAGGTTTATGCCGATGAGAAGATATTTAAACCTCTGAAAATGAGTCATACCCATTTTCACGACGACCATACGCTGGTTGTCAAGAACCGAGCAGCAGGATACTCGCCTCTAAAAAAGAAAGGATTTAGGATTGATATGACCACCCTGGATATGATCGGCGATGGGGGGATTTTTACCTGTGTCGATGATCTTTTGCTCTGGAATCGGAATTTTTACGATAATAAACTGGGGAAAGGAACTCAGGAGCTCATCGACATACTCCTCACGCAAGGTGTTCTGAACAACGGCGAAAAGCTCGATTATGCCCTCGGGCTTGTTGTTAGCGATCACAAAGGCTTAAAAATGGTTAGCCATGGGGGAGCCTTTGTCGGATTCAGGGCGGAGATGATTAGGTTTCCTGAGCAACGATTCTCAGTGATCGTTCTAGCCAACCTGGGCACGATCAATCCCAGTCGACTGACTAGACAGGTGGCTGATATTTATCTTGCTGATCGTTTCAAGGTGAAGGCCGAAAAAGCCCCAATAGAAAAACCCGAGTTCGTGAAGCTCACCAAGTCTGCCCTTAAACAGAAAGAAGGGGCTTACTACAACAAAAAAAGGGATGCTGTCTGGAGAGTTTCTCTTAAAGAGGGCAAACTCATGGTAAATGCCTCCTACTTTCGATTCCCGATTTTACCGATCAGCCCGACTCGGTTTCTAGCTGTCGAGGCTCCGGCGGAGATGGAGTTGGAATTTATAAAGACATCGCCAGATGAGCCTATGGATTTGAAAGTTTACATTGAAGGGGAGGAACCTAGGTTTTTTGAGGCATTCCAACTGGCATCGCCGACTTCCTCAGAGCTTAAGCAGTATTTAGGTGACTATTACAGCGAAGAACTTCGAGTCACATACCATGTGGTTTTGGAGGAGGGACAACTTTTTCTCCACCACCAGAATCCTCATAAAGGTGATCCCAAAACACCTCTATTCCCGACGTTTAAGGACAGGTTTCTCCAGTATAATAATCATTTTCAGTTCTTCCGGAATGAAAAGGATGAAATCGAAGCCTTCACGATGAATGCTGGACGGGTGAGAAATATCCGGTTCGATAAGAAATAATAGGCGCTCTCATTTTGGAATTTTAATATCCGGGAATGATGCTCTGAGAGATTCATAGACCCAGGCGGCGATTTTCTCTTCGAAACCTAGAATATCTTTCCGGGCAGGCCTGCTTTTTGTCCATGACTTTAACATGTCATCGGTTTCGAGGAAGACCTTATCCTCAATCTTGTACAGCTTGCTCAGCACGCCCTCTTCTCCGTAATGGAGGAGTCGGGAGACGTTGAGATACTGAGACATGTGCCCTCGCTGATCGGGATAGAGATAAGAAGCAAGGGCTCTGGAGAAGTCGTTGAGAGCAGCGGTTTCCTCTCCACCCAGAAGCCCTGGAACATCTTCTGCATCTGCCCATAGGGGGACGGCGACTGAACAGACGGGCTGCCCGAGAATAACCCACATGGTCGACAGATAGGCCTTTTCCGGATTGGGAGCTCCTTGGAAGAGGACGACGGAGACGCTGGAGTTGCGATTTATCGTATCGTTGGTGTTGATGTAAAAGGGCGAGGAAGGGTCGCATGTATTCGGGTTAAAAAGGGGATAGGAATGTAGTTTTTCATTGACCAAATCTCTTGCGGCTTCCCGAAGGATGAATTTGTAATCGAGCCTTCCTTCAGCCGATGCTGTTTCGAAGAGTTCTGAGGCTCTTTCGAACCGGATGTAACCTCCCCCAGCATGCCTACGGGGAGCGGTGAACGCATAATTAGTCCGAATGATGTACCCTTGGGGAGCATGACGGGGATCGTTGGCGTCAAACTTGACAAAGGATGAGCTTGTTGTCTCGAAGAGGCAGGCATTTCCCTTGGCATCGATGACACCGAAATTGGCCCCGACCCTTCGTTTATCGTTAGTATCACGGAGAAGTCTCTCAAAATCCGGAACATCGGCGCATTTTCCGAGTGCCTCTTTCATGAACCGGCCGTTGTCGCTCATCCCCTCCAAGAATTCAGCCAGGTCGCCTGAGGCTGAATTCATGATGGCGAAGCCCTCTGAGTTTATTCCCGCCCAGGCGTGCTCAATTTTTGTGTCCTCTGCGTTAATAAGGGTGATAAACCCGAATTTCTCGCCTTGAAGGTAGGCCATTTTGTTGGCCACCGCGCTCGTGTCACGGTTTTTCCAGAGCAAACATCGTCCTTCCGGCGTGGCTTTTCCGGATATCACAGCCACTGTACAGGGATAGAGGGATACAGTCAGCCCTAAGATAAGGAGGGCAAATGGAATTGCCCGGAATTCAGATACCAGGTGTTTTTTATTCATTACCTTCCTCCTTGTTATTCACTTCATCCCTTTTTTAACGTATCGAGCGATATCTTCATGGGTAGAGAACCAGACGTTCTCGTGTTTTTTCATGTATTGGATGAGTTTTTCGAGCATGATGATCCGGCTGCGGTGTCCGATGATCTTGGGATGCATGGTCAGGACAAATAGAGTCCCTTCCTCGTACGCTTTATCGAATTCAGCCGCCCAGATAGCATACACATCCATCGGTTTGATATGAGGGCGGACGCTCGAATAACGCGAAAATCCGAAATAGGGATAATCATCCAAGAGCCATTCCACGGGTAGCTCCACGACACCTGTCGGGTTTCCGTCTTGGAGGATCTCGTAGGGCCTGTCATCCGCCATCAGACTGCTGTCATACAGCAGGCCCAGTTCTCTTATAAGCTTCAGGGTTGCGCGGCTGAAATCCCAGGAAGGGGTTCGAATGCCAGAAGGAGCTTTCCCTGTCATTTTTTTAAGGGTTTCGTAGGATTGCCGCATCAACCGGCGCTCTTCTTCTTCGTCGAGGAGGGAGTTTCGCTCATGAATCCAGCCGTGCATCCCGACCTCATGCCGGCCTTTGGCCACGATGGCCTTAATTTCATCGGGGTGTAGCAGGGCGGAGACGGCAGGGACAAAAAAGCTGGCGGGAATATTGTACTTGTCCAGTAGGGATAATATTCTGGGGATAGCCACCCGAGCTGCATACTCCCCCTGAGAAAAGAGCCCAGGAGAAATATTCTTATCTCTCAAGGCGTTCGTCTCGGCATCAAAGTCGAAGGAGAGGGCCACCGCAACTTTCGCCTCTTCGGGCCAATTCTTTGGCGTCAGGTCTTTTCCGGCCCGAACCTCACCGACTAACATACGGACTTTCTCCAACGGCCAATCCCAAGGATTTTCTTCCTGTTCAAGGGCTTTTCCGATAGCAAGGATTGATCCAGACATAATAACACTCAAGAGACAAATCATGATGATCTTTTTCATCCCAATCCTCCTTTCAAAGGCGACATCTTTGGTTATGGACGAACCTGTAAAACAGTCGTCACTTATTTCTGAGACCAAAGAGACAGGGTGGACGCCCATTAGTCATCGCGTTGCTTTGGGAATGAGCTCTTTTCTTTTGATGGTTTTTCGCATCGGATTCGTGTTGACTCATGGCTAGGTGTTATCCGAATTCCTTTATCGGGCGAATGCCTTCTTTTAACGGGTAATATTATTGTCGAGACTATTATCGGGGATGGCCGACAACACTCAAATACAGGATGCTTTCTTCTTCTCCGTCGACATTCAGGAGAGCGTTGACTTCGTCGTCATACAGGGCGGCAATCTGACAGGATCCGAGCCCGAGAGAAACTGCGGTTAACGCAAGATTTTGAGCAATATGACCTGCATCCAGATAGACATACCTGTAAGCTCTTTGTTTGTACTTCCATTTTGACCTCTCGAACAGAGCTGTCCAGGCAAAGACCACGTTGGCCTCAGCCGCCATACTCTGGTCGAGGGCAGCTCTGGCAAACGCTTCCCGGAAATCCCCCTGCTTGAGCTGCTCGAGCTCATGACTCTGGATGGCATAATGGTATACTCCTGGTTCAATGCTTTCGACATTGTTAACGACAAGGTAGGTTTCTACGGGATAGAGTGCCCCTGCCGAAGGAGCTGCCCGGAGTTCGTAGCCCATGTATTCCTTGGTGATCCCTTGAGTTGCCCAGAGGAGTTGGGAAAGGTGGGCCTTGGCGAGGGATTCATCCTTAAAATCTCTGACACTCCTCCGCATATTGATAGCTTTCCAAAGAGCCATCCCTCCTTCCATGTCTGGGGCATCCAACTTGATTCGAGGCGCTGATGGGTAATTCTTGTATGTTTCTGGTTTGGTTTGCCAGAGAAGAGGCCCACTAGGTAGTTTTCCCCGATAATATTTCGTCTCCTTCTGGAAAAGGTCTCCTGTGTCTTTTTTCATTTTTTTGTTCCTTCACTCATGCTTTTTTTTCTCAAGCTCGGCAAGCCTTTTCGTGGCCTCTTCATACTTTGGGTTTATGGCCAAGGCCTTCTTATAATATTCTACAGCCTTTACCTTGTCTCCGATACGAAGATACATATCCCCGATTTCTTTGTGTAAGCGAGAATTCTTAGGGTAGAGTTCAGAAGATATTTCAGCCAGGGAAAACACTTCTTTCATTTTTTTTGCGTTCTCGAGGCTGGAGGCGAGATTAAAAATTGCATTCAGGCTTAATCGGGGTTGATCGGGATTCATCGAGAAAGCTTTTTTGAAGAGCCTCCGTGCCTCCTGTTCGTTCCCTGCCCAGAGATGGGTTGCTGCCAGGCCGTTCAAAGGAGACAGCGAGTTGGGGTAAAGATCTGAAGCGAGATGGAGGATTTCAAATGATTTTTCGAGGTCATCATGTTCCCGGAAGTGAGCCGCGGCTCTGGTCATATCACGGGTAAAATCTGGATAAATTGTTGCACCAGAGAAAGCTGGTTCCAACTCTGAATCCAAGGCTCTGAAATCGGTATCGACCGAGATGAACAGACGACGGATTGGCTCGGTGTAGACATTTGCCCAATCCTTATTCCAGTTTGTCATCAAACGGGCAATGTTCTTCTTGAATCGGAATTTCCTTGAGAGTCTCCTGTTGCTGATTTTTATGTAGTCATTGAAGAAGGCGATAGGGCCTGTCTTAAAATAGCTCTTCAGTTTTTCCTCTCCCCATGTTTGGTTGAGTGTGTGAGTCATGAACGCTCCCACTTTGGTGAAGGCTTTATTCGAGACAGGATGAACACCCTCATTGATTTTCTTCTTGGTTTCCTCATAATGGCGTTTCAAAGCTTTTTCATCGACATATTGGTTAAAGTAAGAAAAGGCTGTCTTAAGGTCTTCATCGTCTCGAGTAAGAGGACGGTCGAGCCAGTCGAACTGGCTCATTCCGTGAGAGAAGACATCATAACAGGCATCATAGATGGCCTGTCCTTCCTTGGTAGCGACATAGGTTATGCCGTCGAGGTCTTCATCCAGAACAAGCTCTGCCAACCTATAAACATAGGGAAGGCGATTCGTCCTCTCCAGGTTGGAGCCGAAGGCAATGGCAAATTTTTCGCCGGGGAATATGAGAAGGTAGGTTGTTGTTTCCGGCTGCCCGCCGCCGTGGCTCACCTGGAAACGCCCTCTCAGAGGACGGACTCCCCAGCCCATCCCATACCCTGTAAGAAAGCCTGCCCGGATGGCCATCGAAGAGAACATCCAGTTCCAGGTCTCCTTCCGGAGAAGCTTTCCTTCCATTATTCCTTGGGCGTACTTGAGAAGGTCGACAACCGTGGAGCGTGTTCCTCCCGCAGCGAAGCGACTGGATATGTCCACATACTCTGAATTCTTTATTTCTCCTCTGACAAGACGATATCCCTTGACCCGATTGGGAATGATGTCCTCAGGATCATCCATGCGTGAATTTTGCATATCGAGCGGTTCAAAAATGTGCTTTTTTATGTATTCACCGAAGGACACTCCCGAGGCGCCTTCGATCACAGCTCCGAGAAGATTATAGCCATAACTGGAATAGTTGTACTTGGTTCCAGGCTCAGCAACTAGGTCAAAATCCTGGAAAATGGCGAGGGCTTCTTTTGTGTTTTTGTGGACTTTTATACTGCCTTCAACATCATAATTCCGGTAGTGACTGATTCCTCCCAGATGACCAAGAAGGAGGCGAACGGTCACAGGCCACTTCTTCTTCGGAAAATAGGAAACATAGGTTTGGACCTCGGCATCCAAGTCGATTTTCCCAGCTTCCACGAGCTTAAGAACGGCGATAGCGGTGATGGTCTTGGTGATTGAGGCCAGACGATATGAACTTTCTGGTTTGGCCGGGACCATATTCTCAAGATCGGAATAACCAAAACCTTTGGTCCAGATGAAGCCGTCCTTGATGAAGCCAACAGAAATACCCGGGACCTTGTCCAGAGCCATTTGTTTCGAAACAAACTCCTCATAGGCTTTTATGGCTTCTGAGTAGGGTGATGGCTCTATTTCTTGGGCATATTTTTGTGGAGCGCCAAGCCCGATCGAGACAGTTAGAAAAAGAATGAAGATTAGGAAGTTTTTAATTTTTTTCATATAAAAAACCCTCCTATGAATCGAGAAACATGGCAGGTGGAATTGGTATGATCATAGAACAAAACCGAAGATGATATAAAGCAAGAGAGCAAAGCCCGCCGCCGTGAAGGCATAGGGAAGCTGGGTTCTCACATGGTCAATATGATCAGAGGCTGAGGCCATGGAAGAGATGATGGTTGTGTCCGATATCGGAGAGCAGTGATCTCCGAAGACTCCGCCTCCGAGGACAGCGGCAATAATCAGACCGGGATGAAGGCCGATGAGCTTGATCATCGGAACAGCGATCGGGATCATGATGGCAAATGTTCCCCAGGAAGTGCCGGTGGAGAAAGCGATAAAGCAAGAAATAAAAAAAACCAGCGCTGGTATGACTCCTGAAGGAAGGGTGGATTTTGCAGCCTGGGCAACAAAAGGACCTGTCCCCAAGGCATCGCAGGTGTCCCCGATGGCAAAGGCCAGGATCATCAGGCTGGCTAGAGGAATAAGACCGCCTACACCCTTCATGAAGATGTCGGTGATTTCTCTTGTTCTCATGATCCCTTGCACTCTGTAGGCCACAGCGCCGACCATCAGCCCGGCGATAACAGACCAAAGAACAGAAGTAGACCCAGAGCCTTCCATCAGGTTTCCCCTTCCCGTGATAAGAAGGACGATGGGCATCATCAGGACCATGGTCACAACCGGCAGGAGCATGTTGATGGGCTGCGGCTTGATACCTTTTTTTTCTTCCATCATCACCACATCATCCGAAATCAAGGGCTCAGCTCCATCGCGGAGGAGCTTGTTTTCCTCCCGGACGCGTCGCTCTGCTTCTCTCATCGGGCCAAAATCTTTTCCTGTCAGGACGATAAACAAGACAAGAAGAAGGGCCAAGATGGCATAAAAATTAAAAGCCATCGAGGAGACGAGATAACGGATGGGATTTTCGACTCCCTGGGTAGTAAGGAGAGCGATAACATATGCGCCCCACGCGTTTAACGGGATGAGAACGCACTTGGGCGCAGAGGTAGAGTCGAGGATGTAGCTAAGTTTCTCACGGGAGATTTTCAGCTTGTCGAAGAGGGGTCTGGTCACAGCTCCAGAGACGAGAACACAAATACTGGATTCGATGAAAATGATAAATCCCAAGAACCAGGCCATCAGTCCCGCGGATTTTCGCGTTCGGACGATTCCTCGACCGACGACCCAGTCAACAAAGCCTTTCATCCCTCCCGAATACTGGGTGAAGGTGATGATGGCCCCGATCATGGCACTGAAAAGAACAACACGGGTGTTATCCTCGTCTTTGAAGACAGCAACAAGGGCATTGACTGTTTTGAACAGACCAGAGAGAGGATTCCACCCTTGGAGGATGGTCCATCCCAGCCAGATACCGACGATCAAGGAGATGTAGACATGCTTTGTCTTAATGGCCAAGAAAATGGCGAGCAGGGGCGGGAGTATGGAAAGCCATCCGTAGGTGTCCATTCCGCGATTTTCCTAGAGAAGACATATAACATCGAGGGATGTGTATGTCAAATTGGAGAATATATTCTTCATACGAGGTAGGCACGGGTTTTTTTCTGCTCCTACAGGTACGATAGCAATACCTGATTGACAGAGTTATTTTTAAAGGATAAAATCTTTTGAGGAAACTCTAAGAAGTTTTAAGTCCTACTAAGCAATCTTAATATCCAGAGGAATAGAGAGAGAATAGTGAAATTAAAAATTACAGTTCTTCTTCTCATCATATGGTCTTTCGCCTGTATGACAGTTGAGAGAGAATTTTTCCCGTTGGACATCAGGCCAGGAGTAGCCAAGGTGTTAGCCCGAGAAGAGAATCCTGACGGAAACTACCTGGTCACGGCCCCGCTCGTCAGGTTATTTTACTTGAATTGCCTCGATGAGTCGCGGAATGCAGACTACTGCATGATGAAAATTCATACGCTTATCGTGGCCCAGAACCTGGATGGGACTTTCTGGGTTAAACCCGAAATGGTGGAGGAGTTTCAAAAGAAGATAGAGAAGAAATAACACCGATTCAAAACAATCCTGCCTCCAGAAAATTCCGCTCTCCCTTGCTAAAATGAATCAGCACATAAAAATAAACGCTGGCTGTTTAGGAGGGGAACCAAGCAAAAAGGGATGTGAAATGCCCACAGCCAGCGTGTAGGTTGTGCTTATTATAGCACCAGGATCAAAGAAATCAATAATTTTTGATTATTTCTCTAATCTTCGGGAAAGCAATGCGTTCTAGCTTGACGATAGCGCTGAATTCACCGGTGTTGAAGTACTCCCCAGTGAGGGAGCAGTCATTGATCCCCAGGCATAGCCGGCCGCTTTTATCTTTGAAGGTGAGATTTTGACCCACGAAGAAATTTCATTGGGCCTTCTCCTTTTGTCATAAGTTCTCATATCAGTATCGTCTTCCTTGGTCAAAAATAACTCGTTTGACTCCATCTAAGCCCGTATGGTAAAAGCACGGAGAAGGTCGATCGGATTATTCATTGATGTGATTGGCGTTGAGGCTTACGACAAATAAGGAAATACTGATTATGGATAGACTATACAAAAAAGGCCTGCGCCTGGAATATTTCACCGTTGGATATAACATTATCGAAGCTGCTGTTTCCATAGTTTTTGGACATATTGCCAATAGCATTGCTCTGGTTGGATTTGGATTGGATAGTATCGTTGAGTCCTTATCGGGGGTTATCCTTATCTGGCGGCTCCGCCAGCACGGAAAGATCTCCAAGGACCGGGAAGAAAGAGTGGAGAGGAAAGCGACACGATTGGTGGCTTTCACTTTTTTCCTCCTCGGCCTTTATGTCCTCTTCCAGGCATTAAAAAAGCTTTTCGGAAAGGACATTCCTTCAGCCTCTCTCCCGGGGATTATCATTGCCATGGTCTCTTTGGTTGTCATGCCTTTATTGATGTGGCAAAAGTACTCAACCGGTAAGAAAATCAAAAGCCGAGCTTTGATTGCTGATTCAAAGGAAACTTTAGCTTGTGCCTTTCTTTCCCTGGCCTTGCTTTTGGGCTTGGGCTCAAATTATCTATTCGGGTTTTGGCAGGCCGACCCGATCGTCGGTCTGATTATCGTGTTGTACTTGTTCAGAGAAGGGCTGGAAAGCTGGAAGGAATCCAGGGAAAGCGAATGAAGGATGTCCATTCCTCTCCACAGGCTCTTTTGGAAGCTCGATAAAAATTCTTCGAAAGGAGGAGATTATGCGGAAATCTGTCGTGTTCTCTTGCGCAATCCTTCTGCTTGTCAATTATTTGGCCCTGGCTCAAACCAAGAGGCCGATGACACCAGAGGATCTTTACAGGATCAAGAGGGTATCGGATCCACAGGTTTCGCCGGACGGGAGGTGGATTGCTTTTACAGTCTCTGTGCCAGATTTGATGAAAAACAATTTTAACAGTGACGTCTGGATTATGCCTGCTGCAGGTGGGAAATCTTGGCCTTTGACGAGGAGCCCCAAAGCAGACCATTCACCTCGGTGGTCACCGGATGGGAAGAGGATAGCTTTTATCTCCACCCGAAATGGTGTCTCTAATCTTTATATCCTGAGAGTAGACGGGGGAGAGGCGGAAAAGCTGACGTCTTCCGAATCAGCTCTCTATTCTCCGCTTTGGTCAAAAGATGGCCAATACATCCTGTGTGGGTCGAGAGTTCTTCCTGAAGGAAAACAGGATATAGAGAATTGGACAGAGTCTTCTTTACCAAAATGTGAAGCAAGGACGATCGATCGCTTGCTCTTTCGTCAATGGGACAGATGGCTCGGGGATAAGAGGAATCACGTATTCCTGGTCAGCGTTAACGATGGATCTATGAAGGATCTCACACCCGGGGATTTTGATACGCCACCTGTCTCGCTGTCGAGCGCCCATGATTTTGACATCTCTCCTGATGGAAAAGAAATCTGTTTTGTCAAAAATATGGACCCTATGATGGCCACGAGCACCAATCACGACCTTTTCGTTGTTCAAACAGAGACTCTCGAGGAAAGGAAGATGACCACCAACCGAGCCTTGGACACCGAGCCTCATTATTCGCCCGATGGTCGGCACATCGCCTACGCAGCCATGGGAAAAGTCGGGTATGAATCCGACCGCAAACAACTGGCTGTCTATGATAGAAAGGAGAAGAAGCATATCCTTTTATCCGGGACTCTGGACCGCTCGGTCGAACAAATCCTCTGGGCTCCAGACAGCCAGACTCTCTATTTTGCCAGCCGCGATCAGGGGAAGAGCTCGATCTATGCGGTGGGTTTGACTGGAAAAATCAGAAAAGTCACCGATAGTGGCTTCAATCGAGACATAAACATTACACCCGATGGTAAGACCTTGGTCTTTCTGCGGTCCTATAACGACCTGCCCAATGAAATCTTCATGATGCCTGTTTCAGGGGGTAAGGCCACTCAGTTGACTTTTGTCAACGCTGATCTGTTGAAAGATTTGGACCTGCCCAAGCTGGAGGAATTCTGGTTCGAAGGGGCCGAGGGAGCTCGAGTCCATGGATTCATCCAGAAACCGCCCGGATTCGATCCACAGAAGAAATACCCGGTTGTGCTTACCATTCACGGCGGGCCGCAGAATATGTGGGCGGACCGGTTCATGACAACCTGGTTTACTTTTCAGCTCGTCTGCTCGCCTGGATATGTCGGAGTCTTCATCGACCCTCGAGGTAGCACCGGATACGGCTCCGAGTTCCGGGAGCAAGTAAGCCGCGATTACGGTGGGCGTTGTTATCAAGACCTTATGAAAGGGCTGGATTATGTCCTGAGGAACTACGACTTTGTGGATACATCTCGCCAGGCTGCTATCGGCGGGTCTTTTGGCGGCTACTCAGTCAACTGGATCATGGGCCATACCGACCGGTTCAAATGCATCGTCAGTCACGCTAGCCTGTACAATCTGACAAGTTTTTACGGCGCCACAGAGGAGTTGTGGTTTCCCGAGTGGGATATGGGCAAGAGCCCATGGGAGGAGCCGGAACTCTACCGAAAGTGGTCTCCCCATGTTTATGCTAAAGATTTCAAAACCCCCACCCTCGTCACCCATGGTGAACTTGACTACCGCGTTCCTCTTGCCGAAAGTTTTCAGCTGTTCACAGCTCTCCAGAGGCAGGGCATTCCCTCGAGGCTTGTGGTCTTTCCGGATGAGGGACACGTGATCTCGGGACCCCAGAACAATGTCCGCTGGTGGAAGGAAATTCACCGCTGGCTGAAGAGCTATTTGAGATAGTGACACAGTTTTCAGGGCTCAGTTTTCAGTTCAAGATAAGATTTCTATACTGATTTCTGGCAACTGGCAACTGATAACTGAACTACTGAGTTAAATATTTTCTTAGATAGCGGGCGGTGTGGGATGACCTAGATCGGATGATATCCTCGGGCTGACCTTGAGTCACGATTTTTCCACCCTTCTCCCCTCCCTCCGGGCCGAGATCGATGACATGATCTGCGCTTTTGATCACATCTAGGTTATGTTCGATAACCAGGACTGTATGGCCTTCCTGGGCCAATTTCTGGAAACAGCGGAGTAGAACAGAGATATCATCGGGGTGGAGACCGATCGTGGGTTCATCGAAGAGATACAGGATGTGCTTCTCCCTTTGATGGACAAGATGGTAGGCGAGTTTGATCCTCTGCAGCTCTCCTCCAGATAAGGTTGTCGTCGGCTGGCCCAGCTTCAGATAGCCCAGCCCAACCTCTAGTAATGGCGATATTTTTTTCACGATTTTAGGAAATTCAGAAAAGAAATCACAGGCGTCTTCTACAGACATGTCCAACACATCGCTGATATTCTTACCGTTGTACTTGACTTCCAGGATTTCGCTTTTGAATCGCTTTCCTTTGCAAACCTCACAGGTGAGAACCACATCCGAGAGAAAGTGCATCTCCACGATCTGCTGACCTGCACCCTTGCATTCTTCGCATCTCCCCCCAGCGGTGTTGAAGGAGAAGAACCCGGGCCTGTAGCCCAAAGCTTTGGCTTCTCGCGTCTGGCTATAGATCTGCCGGATATCATCCATGGCTTTGGTGTAGGTGGCTGGGATAGAACGGGGAGACGTGCTGAGGGGGGATTGATCGACCATGATCATTTTATCGATGAGATTCTGTCCTTTGATGTTTTTGAATCCGTCGCTGGCCTCTCCCTTCCATCCTTGGTAGAGGACATTAAACAGGAGCGTGCTCTTTCCGGAGCCGGAAACACCGGTGATACAGGTGAACACACCGAGTGGGATGCGGATATCGAGATGCTTCAGGTTGTGCTTGTGGGCATCCTCGATCGTTATGAATTGAGCAGTCTGTCTCCTTTTATCAGGCACCTCTATCTGTTTTGCTGCCCTCATGT
>CAYFXE010000001.1:120644-123663 GCA_964347035.1 uncultured Eubacteriales bacterium
GTTGCTCAGGAACTTGGCCATCGAACCCGCAAACATGACCTCACCACCTGCCTCTCCGGCTCGCGGGCCCAAATCGATCAGGTAATCCCCTGATTTAATGATCTCTGGATCGTGCTCGACGACCAACACCGTGTTTCCGATACCCTTGAGGGATTTGAGGATTTTAATCAGGCGATGGTTGTCCCGGGCGTGGAGTCCGATGCTCGGCTCATCCAGGACAAAAAGAGTGCCCACCAGAGAGGCGCTAAGTGCTGCCGCCAGGTTTATTCTCTGGGCTTCGCCGCCACTCAAGGTGAAGGTCATCCGGTCTAGAGTGATGTAATCTAGGCCAACTTCCAGCAGAAAATTCAACCGGGTTTGAATTTCATGGACGAGTTTTTTGGCGATCTGCTTTTGATGAGGAATCAGACGAAGGTTTTTAAAGAATCGTTGAGCTTCCTTGACAGTCATCCGGACGACCTCTCCGATAGATAATCCTTCGAGCTTGACGCTCAGAGCTTGGGGATTAAGCCTTGTCTGTTGGCAGTCCGAACAGGGAATGTATTTACGGTAGCGGCTGAGGAGGACTCTGACCTGGACTTTGTATTTTTTTGTCTGAAGCCAATCGAAGAAGCCTTTGACTCCGTAGTAGCCCTCACCGCCATCTAAGACAAACCTCTGTTCCTCTTTCCTGAGATTCTTGAAGGGGATATCAGTGGGAATGAGGCGGGCCCTTGCCTCTTCGATCAGCTCCTTCATCAATCCTCGCGACACGGGCTTTGTCCAGGGTTCCACGGCCCCATCTTCGATGGACTTATTCTTATCAGGGATGATTTTGTCTTCGTCTAGGACAGCCAGATCTCCGAAGCCGTGGCACTTCGGACAGGCTCCTTGAGGGCTGTTGAAAGAAAAGAGGTTAGGGAAAGGATCATCGTACAGGATTCCGCAAGTTTTACACTCAAGCTTATCAGAGAAGATGAACTCCGCTCCTCTCTCTGTCTGCACCTTCGCCTTTCCCTCTCCTTTTTTAAGGGCGAGTTCGAGGGAATCGACCAGTCTTTCCCTTTCTTCTCGATCGAGAGGCATCCTGTCTACGAGGACATCGAACCTCTCGTTCTTGTCGATCTTCGCCTCTTCGAGATTCACGATTTTCTCATCTTTCATGATCCGGAAAAATCCATCCTTCTTTAGACGCCTCAATCCTCTCTTCCCAGGCCAGGAAAAGGAAATCCATATTCTTGTTTTGGGAGTGAGCTTGTACAGACTCTCGACAATGGCATCGATCGTATCGCGCTGGACAGGCTGGCCGCACTGAAGACAGTGGATGGTTCCGATGCGGGCGTACAGAACTCTTAGAAAATCATAGATTTCGGTCACTGTGGCCACAGTGGATCGGGGATTCTTGGTGACCGCCTTCTGCTGGATGGCGACGGCTGGCGTTATGCCTTCGATCGTATCGGCATCGGGTTTGTCCATCCGTTCCAGGAATTGGCGGGCATAGGCGGAGAGAGACTCGATGTAGCGCCGCTGTCCTTCGGCATACAGGGTATCAAATGCGAGAGATGATTTCCCTGATCCGGAGACACCGGTGACGATGATGAGTTTATCGAGAGGGATATCGAGGTTAATGTTTTTCAAGTTGTGGACTCGGACACCCCTGAGGATGATTTTTTCTTCCATGATCACCTATTTTCTGAGATGAGGGTGAATAGAGAAAGCCTTTCTATGTGAAACTAATCAGAGAAATTTATTATAGGGGATATTGGATAAATGGTAAATGTGTAAGTCAAGATGAGTGCCTATCATTTTCGAAAAAGGGGAAAGGCACCTTTTTCATCAGTAACTCAGTTGACAGTGACCAAGTCACTCTGTGAGGGGAAGCTATCTTTTCTTTTCTGTCTTAGCTACTGAGTGACTGTGTCACTGTGTTACTGTTTTAAAAAAGTTGCTTGTTCCCTTTTTTGTATGCCCGCTAAGTCCTCATAGAGGCTTCATCACCCTAATGCTCTTTTTTTTGTTGGCTGGATTAAACGAATTTAGGAGCTTCATTTAAATGTTGATTATAATATTTTTAGAATCCCCCTTATTTGATATAATGGGCGGGCCTTAAGAAAGGAGGTCAAGATGCAGAGAGGGACAAAATATGCACTTCTCCTCGGAGCCATCCCCTTTATCACGCTTGTTTTTGCCCTTCCTCTTGTCAACCGAATTCATCCCATGATTATCGGGCTGCCCTTTATTCTGTTCTGGATTCTTTCCTGGGTGATCCTCACCCCAGCTATTCTGTTTGCGGCGTACATCCTGGAAAGGAAATATAACTTTCCTTCTGAAGGAGACGACGAGTGAACCCGGCACTCATCATCATCTTCGGCACGATTCTTTTTTCCTCTGTCCTGGGCATTTATGCCGGGCGGAAGTATAAAATGAACCTGGAAAACTGGACTGTTGCCGGCCGCCGGTTTGGAATCATCATTATCTGGTTGCTTATGGCCGGAGAAATCTATACCACCTTCACCTTTTTAGGAGCGAGCGGCTGGGCCTATTCCAAGGGAGCTCCGACGTTTTACATCCTCATCTACGGGGCATTGGCCTATACCCTCTCTTTCTTCATCCTGCCCGCACTGTGGAAGGTGGGCAAACGCCATGGCCTCCATACCCAGCCTGATTTTTTCATCAAAAGGTATGACAGCCGTCCTCTGGGTGTGCTGGTTGCTCTTATCGGTGTTTTTTCGATCATCCCCTACCTCCAGCTCCAGCTGGCGGGCTTGGGATTCATCGTCGAAGTGGCCAGCAACCAGACGATCAACTCCAACGTGGCGATCATCATCTCCTTTGTTCTGACGTGTGCTTTCGTCTATACCAGCGGTATCAGAGGCGCCGCCTGGGTGGCCATCGTCAAAGATATCATGATGGTCTTGGCTGTGGGGATTGTGGGCATCGGAGTTCCTTTCATCTATTTTGGGGGATTCGGGAAGATGTTCCGAACACTCATCGCCCAACGGCCCGATCATCTCATTCTCCCCGGAGCCACACCTCACAT
>CAYFXE010000001.1:123673-127328 GCA_964347035.1 uncultured Eubacteriales bacterium
CTGACTGGGCTGGGGTTTTACATGTGGCCCCATGTTTTCGGTTCGGCCTTCTCGGCCAAGAGCGATAAAATCATCAAGCGCAACGCCATCATCATGCCCTTCTACCAGATTCCGGTCCTCCTTGTTTTCATGGTCGGGTTTACGGCTCTTTTAGTCATTCCGAATCTCAAAAACGGAGATATGGCTTTCCTGGCTCTGGTCAGTAAAACGTACCCTTCCTGGTTTATGGGTTTTGTCGGTGCTGCTGGAGCTGTCACGGCTATGGTTCCTTCGGCCATCCTGGTTCTTTTTGCCTCGACCCTCATCGCCAAGAACGTCTACCAGGCGGGGATTAATCCCAAGGCCAGCGAGGACAGAGTCATGAGTCTGTCGCGGCTCATGGTCCTTGTTATCACGACCTTGGCCCTCGTCTTTGCCATCTTCTTCCCGAATGAATTGGTGCCGCTTCTTATCCTCGGTTACGACGGAGTCTGCCAGTTTTTCCCCGGTGTTGTACTGGGACTTTTCTGGAAGAGAGTGACCAAGGTCGCGGTCTTTTCGGGGATCATCGCCGGTATAAGCGTTGTGGCCGTTCTCATTCTGACTAACAAAGATCCTTTCTTGGGTTTAAACGCGGGGTTTGTGGGGTTGTTTGTCAATTCCATGATCACCCTGGCGATCAGTTTCATGACCAAGCCAGCTCCTGGGAAGCTGGAGTAGGGATTTAAGCCTAGTGATGATCAGGTCCAATGGACCATAGAAGAAATTAAGAAGAATCATAAATTTATGGAGGCAAACATGATAGAGGCCTTAAGAAAAGATATAGACAAGTTAACCCCTCAACTCGTTGCCTGGCGTCGCGACTTTCACCGCCACCCGGAGATTGCCTTCGAAGAACGGCGAACCTCGTCTGTTCTTCGTGAATTCATGGAAGGAATCGGTATCACTGTCGAGTCCTTTGCCGAGACTGGACTGAGGGGAGTTCTTGGAGGTCAGTCCGGAGGCGGGACAGTGGCTTTGAGGGCAGACATGGATGCTCTTCCGTTAAAAGAGGAGGGAGACAAGGAGTATATCTCGGAAAATCCGGAAGCGACCCATGCCTGTGCCCACGACGGGCACATGGCTGTGCTCATGGGTGTTGCCCAGCTCCTGGCCCAGAGGAGAGATCAGTTCAAAGGTACTGTCGTCCTTCTTTTCCAGCCATCTGAAGAAAGAATACCGGGCGGAGCCAAAAAGATGATCGAGGAAGGTGCCTTCGAAGGGATCGACGCCGTCTTTGGACTGCATTTCTGGCAGCCTCTTCCGACAGGAAAAGTCGGTGCGGTGAAGGGGGCGATGATGGCTCAGCCTGATCAATTTTCGATACGGGTTAAAGGAAAAGGTGGGCACGGTTCCATGCCTCACACCACGGTGGACCCGATCCTGGTGGCCTCACATCTGGTGGTCAACATACAGAGCATTGTCAGCCGCAACGTCGATCCACTCAAACCCATTGTGGTATCCTTCGGGACGATTAAAGGAGGAACGATCTACAACATCATCCCCAGTGAGGTGGAATTGACAGGCACGGTCAGGACATTTGACCCCACTCTCCAAACTCTGGCCGAGAGGCGCCTGAGGGAGATAACAGAAGAAACAGGCAAGACCTTCGGGGCTTCGGCTGAGGTCGAGTATGAGAAGGGATATCCTCCTCTTATAAACGATGGGGCCATGGTGGATTTTGTCCTGGAGACGGCCCAGAAAGTTTTAGGAAAGGAAAGTGTCGTAGAGATTGATCCCGTCATGGGGGGTGAGGATTTTGCCTATTTTCTCCAGAAGGCCCCCGGAACCTTTCTCTTCTTCGGGATGGGCGACGACATGGAATTTCCCCATCACCACCCTGCTTTTGATATGGATGAAAAGGCCCTGCCTCAAGCCACTCTTCTCGTGACTACCCTTGCGTTAGAGTACCTACATAGAAATCAGTAGAAATTGAGTCTATTCAGGAATCATAACAAGTGATATCTGATTTTTTCCAACAAACTATGTTGGTGGTTAAACAAATTTTTCTCATCATGTCTTTGTAAAAGGTTATGAGGTATAGCTATTGAATATTTGACACACCTATAAAAAAAGATCAAATAGATGAATTTCTTTCTGGTTTTGGCCATCGCTTTCGCCTTGGCCATGGATGCCTTTGCCGTTTCAGTTGGAGTTAGCTTTAGCCGCGGAGGTCTTACAGGAAAACAGACTTTGAGGATGGCTTTCCATTTCGGCTTCTTCCAGTTTGGGATGCCCATCATCGGTTGGTTAGCAGGAAAGAGCATCGTTCGCTATATCCAGTCCATCGACCATTGGGTCGCCTTTGGCGTGCTCGTTTTTGTCGGAATAAAGATGATCTTTGAATCCTTTGAAAAGCAAAGCAGCCCCGAAATGGAGAAAGCCGATCCGACCAAAGGGATGTCTATCCTTATTCTATCTGTAGCAACAAGTCTCGATGCTCTTGCTGTCGGCCTAACTCTTGCCTTTGTTCATGTGAGTATTTTGTATCCTGCTTTGGTTATCGGAGTTGTTGCCTTTGTGTTAACAATTTTGGGAGTAAAAATCAGCCAATTTATTGGACAATTGCTGGGAAGGAAGGCTGAGCTTTTAGGGGGATTGATCCTGATTCTTGTAGGAATAAAAATCCTACTTGGTCATTTCTGAATATAACGATTAACTTATCTTTGATCCTTTCCGTTAAATCCTTGACCGATGGATTTTTCCAGTGCGGCCAAGGCCACATCATAGTTAAACAGGGCATCTGCATAGGACTTTCTTGCCTCAATCAGTGTCCTCCGGGCTTCGATCAGCTCTATGGCCCCGATTTCTCCTTCCTGATAGCTGAAGAGAAACATGTTGTAGACCTCTTCGGCTTGTGTCAGGATCTCATCCTCGAAAAGTTGAATCTGGTTGTTGGCGGTTAAAGCATTCCGGTAGGCCTCTTCAACCTCCAGGGTGATGGCATTCTTGAGATGCTCCTTCTCCCTGTTTAAAGATTCTATATTGGCTTGGGCTTCGGCGATTTCCCCTTTCTTGGGCTGCCAGAAAAAAAGAGGGATGGGGAAGGAGAGGGTGACATCCCAGGTTGAAGATTCCCCTTCTATTCGATGCCTGGAAACGCCCAACTCGAAGTCGGGCAAATAGCTGAGATAGGCTTGTTTTTTCACGAGAGATTCCTTTTCCAACGAGAAATTGATTCTTTTGATCTCCGGCCTGAAGGACAGAGCGCGCTCTCTAAGCGCCTCGATGTTGAGGCTGATCGGAGGCTGTCTTAAATCTCCTTGGATCTCCAAGGGCGAATTCATTCTCCGAGCCAACAGGAAATTCAAAAGAGCCTTGGACAGCTTGACCTCATTCGATGCTTGTCGCACTTCGTTGGCTGCTTTGGCTGCTTCTACTTTAGCCCTGAGGACTTCCACCTTGGCCACATCTCCCGCATCGAATTTTAGTTCGGCCTTTTGGAGAAAATCGTTAGCCAGTTCCAAATCTTGTTGAACGTACTTGAGTTTCTCCTGGGCCAGGAGAAGACCATAGAAAGCCTGCTTGACCTCGAAGACGATATCGAGCTTCAGAAGATCGATGTCAGACATGAGTTCGTTAGATTCCTTGGACGCAATTTTTCCTCTCAGATACCTTTTTCCCGGGAACTCGATGG
>CAYFXE010000001.1:127377-170214 GCA_964347035.1 uncultured Eubacteriales bacterium
TGAAAAACGTGGGCTGGAGGTCTGAATCGAAATCTATGGATGGCTGGGGGAACGCTTTAGCCTGGCTTATCCGAGCTAATGAAGCCTTGTATTGCCCGAAAAACGAGAGAATCAGGGGATTCTGGTCAAGAGCTATGGCTATACACTGCTCCAAAGTCATAACCTTTGTTTTAGCCGGTTGGCACCACAGGAATCCGTTGAGACTCCCAACAAGAATGAACAGAGTTAGCAACCTTTCTTTCATTACTGAACCTCCTCGAGCTTAGAAAGCAATAGAATGATAAAGTAAAGTCCTGAATGAGGCAAGAAGAGTGAATTCAGGCTAGAGGAGGAGAGCGGGAGGAAGGTTGGATGGAAAGGATAAAGGCATGGTTAAAAGATTCAGGTGGACTCAGCAGGCCCAAGAGTAAGGGTGGGGTGAGGTGGAAAAAGTTGATCTGATGCGTGGTCAAGGATGAGTTCTGGAACTGACAGGCCGGACAATTGTCGTTTCTGGTCAGGATTTTTTCGGTGTGAAAAAAGTTGATGGACAGCGTGATGAACAAAAAAGAAAAGAGAGCGATCAGAATCAGCTGTTGTTTGGGTCCCTTTACCATGCTGGTAGTAATATAAGAGAAAAGGAAAAAAAATCAATTCTAGAGACTGAGTTTGAACCCGAAGTAGGCCGAAATACCAGGAGTTCCGAATCCCTTGATCAACTCGTAATCCTCGTCGAGGACGTTATCGAGCCGGAGGAACACCTGAGCATTATGAATAATATCGTAGGATATCACAGCGTTGATTAAGGTACAGGAGGACATAGTAACTCTTTTAGAGGTCCAGCCAACGACTTCTATGTCATCTCTTTCTCCTATGTGGATCCAGGAGATGGAGAGATGGCCTTTCTCCAAGAAGCTTGAATTAAACCTGGCTGTGAACTTGTCTTTTGGCCTCCGTAAGAGGGACTCATCAGTATCTTTATTCTTAGCCTCTGCCCTTGTGTAGGAGGCTTCAAGAAGCAGATTGTCTGTTGGCTTGGCCCACAGAAAGAATTCAGTGCCTCTTGAGTAGGAATTGAGAATATTGATGTAGCCTTGGCCAAAATTGAAATCGATAAGGTTCTCGAAGCTACTGGAGAAATAGGTAGCTCCTAGAGTCAGTCTGTTCTGCCACAGATGCTGTTCAATCCCGATATCCCAGGTTGTAGTTTCTTCTGGCTTAAGGTTCTCGTTCCCGATGGGACCATAAAAGGTCGGTGGAGCGAAAAGCTGGTAAAGGGAGGGAGATTTGAATCCTGTTCCAAGTGTGGCTTTGAATTTCGTGCGTGTTTGTTGGATATAATACGCTGGGGCCAATCGATAGGTGAATGACTTGCCCGCCCTGCTGTGATGGTCGATGCGGGCACCGATTGTAGCAAAGAAGCGATCGGCCACATTGACTCGATCTTGGATATAGACGGCGGTCGTGTGAGCTTCCTTCTGAGGGAATATACTCGAAAGTGGACCAAATAGGCTTTCCGAGGTAAACTCTGATCGGCCCTGTTCCTGTTGGTATTCCAGGCCAAAGGTGAGAGTGTTCGAGTGATGGAGGAATAGATTATGCTGCCAGTCTAATTCCCAATGATTGCTTTTGAAGTCAGAACGATCTGAATCAAAAGGGTGCTCTTCATCCGTTGGGTTTTCCGTTATGCGGTTAAAATTGACGTAGGAAATGTTCAGAATCTGTTCCCACCGGTTTCGCAGAAAAAGACTCCGGATACCTCCTTTAAGAATGAGAGTATCGAACTCCTGGATGTTGTTGAGATCGTCGCCGAAAGCTCCTCCGAAATTGTCTATATCAGATCTTGTGTCTATGATCCGGAGGCTTAAATCAAGGTCGATATTATCCGTTGGTCGATAGCCAACTCTTCCGGAGAGCGTCAGGTTTTGGTAGCCATCCTCTTCCTCGTTCCCCTTTAACGAGCTGTTTGCTGCAGAAAAACCATCCGTCATGTAATGGGACAATCCGAAGGAATAGTGGAATTTTTCCATACTCCCGCTTAACTCTGCATTGTTGACAAGGCTACGGTACGAGCCGCCGGATGATGAGAAAAGGAATTTGGGTCTTCCGTCTCCCTTTTTGGAGATGATGTTGATAACACCACCCAGAGCATCGGACCCGTACAAGGTGCTCTGAGCACCGCGTAGGATCTCGATGCGTTCCACAGTATCGAGGGAAAGATGAGAGATATCACAGGAGTGGGATGGGGAGATAGGGTCGTTAAGCTCCACACCGTCGATCATCACCAGTGTATGCTCTGAATTGGCACCGCGCAGAAAAACCGAACTGGCTCCTCCAGGAGGGCCGTTTTGGATAGTCGTTAAACCGAGAACGCCTTCAAGGATTTCAACCAGAGTGTGCTTTTTTGATTTTTCCAGCTCTTCTTTGGTGATGACCGTGATTGAACTGGCGATTTCTTTGGCAGAGGTCTCTAAGCGAGTAGCGGTGACGACGATTTCATGCTGAAGGTGCGAAGATTCCTCTTCCTTCGTGTTGCCTGCGGTCTCCTCGGCGGGAAGAGCCAAGATGAGGAAAGTCAGGACAAAGACTGTACCAGCGATCTTTTTGACCATGACCAACTCCTTCGGCCCCCGCTGTTAAGATGTAAAAGCTGATTTACTTTCGTGTGATGCCTGCTCTTCAAGGGTAGGAGGTGAGCAAAAAAAATCAACCCGACCTTCCTCCCGAAGATGGGTCTGGAGGTTTAAAGGGAGGTCTCCTGACTCTCGGATCATCCTCATCCCAGGCCTTCCCATCCTGACTCTGGACAGTGGCACGTTCCAGGATTCGTCCCCGATTACAGTAGCGGGGGCTGTGTCCGCCTTTCACGGACTTCCCTGCCCGTTAAACCTATCACTCGATTGTCAAAGAGAGATAAATGGTATCGAGAGTTTGGGGAGTTGTCAAGTCAATTTCCAGTTCTCAGTTTCCAGTTCCCAGTTTAAGATAAGATTCCCATTTTTTCTGTTAACTGATAACTGAAAACTGATAACTGACAACTGGGATAGAGGAAGGCTGTCCTTTCAAAGAAAAGACAGCCTAACTAAGGGGATGAATTAATGGGTTAGGGGATTTATATTGTAAACCTCGAAAAAAGGAGGGGTAATAAGGAGGAGTCTGTGCTTTGTTAAGTCTTTCATCTTTCCACTCATATCATCCATATACATATACGATAAAATGTCATAAAAGGTTGCAAAATAACCGGTGAATGCATCCTTTTAGAAGAAATAAAAGTTGATGGTCAATGATATGATTGCCGATCATCCAACGAGCGAGATCTTCAACAGTTAAGAATACGTGTGTATGTTTGGAAGATTAAAAGGAGATTACCAAAATATATCAGAGGGAATGAACGTTAAATAGACAAACTAGATGTGTATGAAAGGGTAAAAGAATAGGATTTTTTGTTTTTTGATTTCTACCCCCGACTGATTAAATTATATTATACCATATTTTTATTATGAAATTCAACATTTTTTTTCGAATTCCCAAAAAAAGAAGGTTTAGCCCTTGTTCAGGCATGTTTTTGACACTAAAGTCATTGTTTTTGTCGGTTTTTAGCGAAGAATGTAAAAATGACCGGAACTCCCCCTTTTTTGACTCGCAGAGAGATATTTTTTAGAATGAGCAAGCCCTTCTATTTTATCGATAAACAGGGAGAACACGAATGAATAAAGATGAGTTTAAGAGATACGGCTATAAATTCGTAGACTGGGTGGCCGATTATATGAGTGAGATCGAAACCTTCCCGGTCTGTTCTCCGTTGAAGCCGGGGGAAGTGAAACAACACATTCCGCCTCAGCCTCCGCAGGAGGGGGAATCCATGGAGAGCTTATTCCAGGATTTCCAGAAGATCATTCTTCCCGGTATTACCCACTGGCAGCACCCCTCGTGGTTTGCCTATTTCCCAGCCAATGTCAGTCCCCCTTCTATCCTAGCAGAATTACTGACCGCCGGCTTGGGGGCTCAATGCATGATTTGGAAAACATCACCGGCGGCTGCGGAATTGGAAGAGGTTGTTCTAGACTGGTTGCGTCAGATGATCGGGCTTCCTGAAGGCATGTCAGGAGTTATCCAGGATACTGCTTCGACGGCGACACTCGTGGCTCTTCTCACTGCAAGAGAATGGGCGACCCGATTCGAATCTAACAATAGAGGCATACAGACGCCTCTCATCGTCTACACTTCCGAAGAAGCACATTCCAGTGTTGAGAAGGGAGTGAAAATCGCTGGCTTCGGCAAGGACAACATCCGGTATATCCCAGCGGATGAAAACTTTGCGCTGATCCCTTCTGAGCTTGAGAAGGCTGTCAACGAAGACAAAGCACGAGGATTGCATCCAACCTGTGTCGTAGCCACCCTGGGAACGACATCTTCCACGGCTATCGATCCATTAGACGCTATCGGGAAAATTTGCGAGAAACATAGGCTTTGGTTTCACGTGGATGCGGCCTTTGCCGGGACAGCCGCCATTCTTCCTGAAAAAAAATGGATCATGGAAGGGGCCGAATACGCGGATTCTTTCGTTTTCAATCCTCACAAATGGATGTTGACCAACTTCGATTGTTCCGCATACTTTGTCAAGGATCCATTGACTCTCATTAGGACCTTTGAAATTCATCCCGAATACTTAAAGACGGGCGTGGATGCCGAGGTGAAAAATTTCCGTGACTGGGGGATTCAGTTGGGGCGGAGATTCAGGGCGCTTAAGCTGTGGTTTGTGATCCGTTATTATGGAGTCGAGGGATTGCAAAGGATAGTCCGGGAGCACATCCGCTTGGCCCAGATGTTTAAAAGTTGGGTGGAAGATCAATCAGAATTTGAGCTGATGGCACCAGTGCCTTTTAGCTTGGTTTGTTTTCGGTTGAACGACGGAAGAGATGAGAAGGAGCTGGATAGGCTAAACCAAAGACTCCTCGAAAGGCTCAACCAAACAGGAAAGATCTTTTTGACACAAACCACCCTGAAAGGAAAATATGTACTTCGGATGGCGATCGGAGCCAGGATGACCGAAGAGCGTCATGTCAGTGAGACTTTGGAGCTTATACAATCCCATGCCGAGGAGATAATAAAAACATAGGTAAGCCGTGAAATTTAAAATAGCTCCTGAGATATTCGATAGATTTCCCGGGTTAAACTTGGGGATTGTCGTGGTCAGGAATATCGACAATCAAGGTCGGAGTGAAGAAGTTATGGCTTTGATGAGGGAAAGGGAACAGGAAATCCGTGAGACGTTTACCTCGGACACGATGTCCCAGCAGCCCAGAATAGGCTCTTGGAGAAAGGCCTATTCTCTGTTCGGGGCTAAGCCAAAAAAATACAAGAGTTCTGTGGAGAGCCTTTACAGGATGATCTTAAAAGGTATAGATGTGAGGTCCATCAACAAAATCGTAAATATTTACAATTACATATCGCTGAAGCACATGGTTCCTGTCGGAGGAGATGATCTGTTGAAGGCTGAGGGGGATATCATTCTTGCCTTTGCCAGGGGAGGAGAACCCTTCGTCGCTCTCAATTCTAAAGAGGTCGAACAAGCCAAACAGGGAGAGGTGGTCTACATCGACTCTAAGGAAGTGCTCTGCCGCCGCTGGAACTGGAGAGAGTGCGAAAAGACCAAAATGACAGAAGAGACAAAGGATGTGATTTTAGTTGCCGAGGGCCTTCCACCAGTGACCGTCAAAGACATGGAAGTTATCATCCAGGAACTTAGGCAGTTGATCCAAAGATACTGCGGTGGAGAACCTGGAGTATTTATCCTAAACCAAGAAAGAACCGAGATAGAATTGTAGACAGACGGCACTCTGTAAATTTCTAATCTCTGTACTATTTGGATTCTGGTATACCTGTCTTCTGGAAGAACTCTGCTGCAGTGACGATGCGAACTTTTTCTGGTTTCACATCAAGAGGAAAAGTCTGGTAGATCAAGTCTTCATCCAGGATTTCCTTGGGCATGTTCGGATTGGCATAGGTGATGGGGGAAGGAGTATTGGCCACTAAAGCATCCTTAAAACTTTGGGCATCTTCAGTAATCAAGGCAATGTACAGGTTTTCAAAATTGAGGTATTTTTTTATGGCCTGGTTGACCTCTTCATGGGTTATGTTGGGAAGCCTTTTCTGAACCTCAGCCAGGAAGTCTTCATAACCGTAGTAATGAGAATCCATCTGCCAACCGAGTCTTTCGCCCAGAGTTTGGGCGTAGAGTTTGGTGTAATTCAGCAGGTAAGTCCTGGTCAATTCGAACCTTTCTTCGGGTATCCCTTCTTCCACGAGGTTTTTGAGCTCCAGAAGAGCCTGTCGAAGGGCAAAGTGCCGGTTGGAGTTGGCCAAGGGCCGAATCCAGATGGAAAAGTACTGCTGCTGCCGACAGTAGTTGGTCGCCGGGTACTTTCGTCTTCCTTGGATAAAGTGCTCTATGTAGGCATAGTCTCCATAGTTTTGACCTCTTTCCTCACGAATCTTTTGGAAGAGCCAGGATAGATGCTGTCTATGTTCGCCGAAATGGGAGCCAGCAATCCAGAGGGCAAAGAAATCATCGTCCGCCCTGGAAAGAGACACTGGAAAGCCCATGGACATGGCTGTCGCCGGGCTTTTTTTGTCGGCGATGACGATCTCGAGCCCTTCTGGCATTCTCTGTTCGGGCAGTTCGAGAGGGGGAGTGAATCCCTCTGGCATGGCGGTAAAATCGTCCATCACCTGTTGAGGGAAATCCACAGGATAGCCTCCCGCCAACGCGATGGTGATATTTCCTTGGATAAAGTGCTCTTTATAGAAAGTCTTGATGTCTTCGAGAGTCAAGGCTTGGAGGGATTCGACTGTCCCTGAATCGTGATGACCGTAAGGATGTCCTGCGTACATCATCAGGTTCAAGATCTCCTTGCCGAACTGTTCATCCCGGTTTCCGACCAAAGTTTTTTCAAGGAAGTTTATCTGGTTAGTCTTGATACGGGTGAAATCCTCCTCACGAAACCCGGGATCGAGCAGCATGCTTCTCAGAATCCCGTAGTATTTCTCCAGGTTGTCGAGATGGACCTGTCCGGTGAAGACTGACATTTCTTTGTCCACTCTCAGGCCGACAGACGTCGCCATAGGGTAAAATTTCTTCTGGATTTCTTTGAACGTGAGTTCTTTAGTGCCACCGTTGGCGAGCAGACTACATGTCAGTTGACACAGGCCTTCTTTCCCCTGGGGATCGTGGGCCGAACCCACCTTGAGGAGAATCCGAAAACTCACCAAAGGATTGCCCTCCACAGGCAGGAGCTCAGAGGAGATTTTGCCTGGCTTTTCTTTAGCACAGGAAACAAGCATGATCGAAATACCCAAAATCAAGATTGCCCCAAAATAGATTCGTTGCTTTTTTCTCATTTTGCTTTTCCTCCTGACAAGGTCACGACCGTGCTGTTGGTATTCTGGAAATATTTCTTGGCCATATCCTGGATGTCCTGAGGGGTGATTTTGTCGTAGAGTTCGTAGAGCTTGTTCACGGTTCCAGGATCTCTAGTCAGGTTGAGGTAATGGAGCAGGCTGCTGGCGATGCCGTCTGTGGTTCCTAAGGCATTGGCGAAAGAGTACTTGAGGTTAGACTTAATGTCTGCCAGAGCTTTCTCATCCACGAGCTCTTGTTTGAGCCTCTCCAGCTCTTGGAATATGGCCTCTTCCACATACGGGAGATCCTCTTCTTTTTTGACGACAGAGTTGAAGACCAGAAGATAGGGATCACGACGGTCGGAGAAACTGGCGTACAGGGATTGACATTTCTGCTCCTCGATGACCAGTCTTTGGTACAGAGCCGAGGAGCGGGAAAAAGCGATTTCAGACATCAGGTCTAGAACCGCCATGTCGATTTTTTCATCCGAATAGGCTGGTCCATGGAAACCTATGGCCAAACGGGGCAAGGTTCTTGTCGGCCACTCATAATGGGCTCTTTTGGCTTCTGTCTGAGGGGGTTCTTCAGGGGTGTCCAACGTGTAGTTCGACGGTTCCCAGTCACCGTAATACTTGTGCACATAGTCCATTAACTGTTCGTGGTCAAAATCACCGGCCACGAGAAGGATGGTGTTATCGGGTGCATAGAAGCGTTTTCTGAAAAGCTGGCTGTACTCGTACTGATTCGGCATGTCGAGGATATCTTCCAAGTAACCGAGAGTGGTGTGCCCATAGGAGTGTTTTTCGAAGGCGGTGTTCCGCAGGGTTTCGTACAGGCGACGAGAGGGATTGGAAACGCTGGCGTAGTATTCTCCTTCGATGACTGGGGCTTCAGTTTTCAGCATTTCCTCGTCATAGTACAGGTTGATGAACCTGTCTGCTTCGACTTTTACGACCTCTTCAAGGTTTTCCCTCCCTGCAAAGACGACAAAATAACAGGTGTAGTCGTCGGTTGTGAAGCCGTTTGTGCCGGCACCGAGTTTTGTGATGAAATCGTTGTAAGCTTCGGTGGGCATGGTTTTGGTGCCCTTGAACATCATGTGCTCGAAGAAGTGGGCAAAGCCGGATTTTCCCGGTTCGATCTCGTTGCGAGAGCCAGATCGGACGATGACATAATGCGAGATGATTTCTGGATTGTTGAGGGGGATAGAGACAACAGTCAGTCCGTTGTCCATCTTCTCGATTTTGTATTCGTAGGGTAAGATGTCCGAGCTTCGGAGGAACGATGGAACGGCGAACAGGAGAAGAATTACGGCGAAGGTCATGGAAGTCAGTTTAATCATTTTAAAAAACCTCCTTTATTTATTTAGGCATAAATTTATGATCTTTTATCCCATTTTATCTTGCCTTCCAACCAGCCGAGTTTAAGAGATGATTTTTGGTCTCTGGGTGTATAAGGCTTGATATCAAGAATCGGTGTGCCTTCGATCATATCCACTCCCGAAACCTTAAGGATATTTCCCTGACGTTCCAATACTTCGACGATGGTGAGGCCGATCGGGTTGGGACGGTGAGAGCTTCGGGTGGAGAAAACACCACGGAGTCTATCGTCTAGGAGAGGGAAGGTATGGAGGTTGAACCCGACAGATTGGTGAAAGGCAAAGATGACCATCAAGTGAGAAAAGCCCTCTGTGTCCTTGAGGCCATCTTCGTATTCTTGGAAGATTTCCAGCTCGCCCTGGATATGATCGAATCCTTGAGCGTTGGCGTATTTTTTGGGTTGAATATCTTTTTTTTTCTTGAACGGGGAATGGACCACACCGATGGGTTTAAACTTGAGCTTCATCCAAGGCCATCCTTTCCAAAGCCAGGGTGTTTTCTAAGGAATCTGTATTCATTCCGTCCTTCCCTAAGTACAGAAGGTGCCCTGGACAGCGGCAGTCCGAGGCTCCGAATTTGTTTACAGGATACCGGGCATGACAGAAGAGATGGTGTATTTTGTGTGTGATTTGGCATTCGTCAAAATCCCCCGGCTTTATCCAGATGTTTTCGATTCGGGCTCTTGAGAGAAGATAATCGATGTGCCAAAAGGTTTTTTTCTGTTTCCGCAGGTGACGTCTGATTCTCCCTTGAAGGCTGTCCTTAGATCTGCCGACATACAGGTAATGGCCCGACGGGAAGGTTGTCTCCGGAAGTTGTCCCGGAGTGATCCGAAGGCTTTTGGACAACCGTAAGGCCAAAAGATAAATCCCTTTATTGTTGTCTTTCATCGGAATGCAATCCTAATCCCAAGAATTAATATGGCTCAATTTTTCAATATAGACTGGGATGTTACCCACGGACATAGGTCAGCCATTTTTCATAGTCTTTGATCTTTCCGGACACGGCCTCCTTGTAGGTTTTGGCCAGCTGGCGGGTGATCTCTCCGACCTCACCGCTGGCTATCGTGTATTCTTTCTTTGAAGAGTGAGGTTCAGAGGTGTCAGTAACTCGAATGATGGGAGCCACTTCGACGGCTGTCCCCGTGAAGAAGATTTCATCAGCTTGGAAGAATTCTTCTTTAGAGATCTGCCCGATCGAGGATTCGATACCCAAGTCACCGGCGATTTCCAGGATGGTCGCTCGAGTGATTCCCTCGAGAATAGATTCGGTTTTGTCGTTGGTTTTAATGGCTTGATCTTTGACGATGAAAATATTCTCTCCGGGACCTTCGGCGATATTGCCCTCCAGGTTTAGGAAGATGGATTCATCATACCCATCGCGTCGGGCTTCCATACCGCAGATGGCCGATTGTACATAGATACCCCCCAGCTTTGCGGTCATGGCGATTTGGCTGCGATGAATACGTTTCCAGGGAAGGACGCAAACATGAACACCTGTTTCTGTTTTTTCGCCCAGGTAAGCTCCCCATTCCCAAGCCCCGATGGCCAGTTCGACGGGAGACTGATGGGGAACGAGACCGAGATTTCCGTAGGCATAGAAGAGCAGCGGTCGGATGTATGCTGATTCCAGTGCATTCTCGTTTATCACGAGTTTGATGGCTTGGGTGATTTCTTCCTTGTTGTAAGGAGGCTTCATGTGTAGGGTGGAGGCTGAGTGAAAAAATCTCTCGATGTGTTCGGGCAGACGGAATATCGCTGATCCGTTAGGAGTGCTATAGGCGCGGATTCCCTCGAAAGCCGAAGTCCCGTAATGGAGAACATGAGACATAGGATGGATAATGGGCTGGGACCAATCGTAGAGCTTTCCCATGTGCCAGTATTTTTTAGCTCGGGGAAAATAGGTGTTATCAAACATATCCTTCTCCTTATAAGCCCTGCCGTGAAGCTCTTGATATGTCTTTTATGATCCTATCCTTTTAACCCTTTAAAGATGACGAATCTCTCTTGCCAAAGCCCTTTCTGGGTTCTTCAATCCTTCGGACATCAGGAGGAGCCTGGAAGGCAGTTTGATAAATCTCTGTATTTCTACCTGGAAAATTTTTCAAGAGGTGTAAGATTTCAAAGGGATTCTCGGCAAATAATATTGTTACCACAATCGAGACGAAATGAAAAGATTCATTTCCAGTTTTCTTCGAAAAGACGGATTGTTTCTTGATTCATAGAGGTCAGGATTCCAGAGTGAATTCCCAGGCGCACCAGACATCCGACGGATGGGGATCGGGTGGACAGACCAGGCAGCGAGTTTTTATCTTGGGGTCGATGGTCTTGGCGAACCCGCTGTATTCAACAATACCGATGGACTTACAGGGGAAGTCTGGTAAGCCCTGTCGCTGCCTGGCTTCTTGAACTCGGCATCTGTTCATCCGGAAGATACAACTCTTGTCGGTGATGTCTTTAACCTCCTGAACATTGATGTGGGCGTACAGCCTGAACTTAAGAGCTTGGACCAAAGCCTGTATCCCCCCTCCTGGTTTAATCCCGAGACGATTCATGATTCTTTGGGCTTCGATGACCGTGAATTGTTCCCAAGCTTTCCTGTCGAGTTCCATGGCCGCTTCGAGGCCAAATTTATCTTCAACAGCCCGGAACCATAGGCCGTCATGGGCCAACCAATTCTTAGAGGCGTCAGTGAGGAGATCGAGAATTTCTTGCCTGGATAAATCCTTTATGTCTTTCATGTCGATTCCTTTGTTTGGTCTCATCCTGGTTCCTCACTCTCCACTCTAAAGCGTCCGAGGGAAAGCAAGTGTCTTTTAGTTATCCGGACTCATAGTAGGTCAAGCCTTCGTGGAAGACGGCCCGAATCATCTTTTCTTTGATGAGAATATCGAGATGTTTGATGATTTCATTTTTGTGCTTTCCTAGAGAGGAGGCGATTTCAGAGAGAGTCACCGGTCTTCTTTTGATCATAGCGAGTATGGCTTTTTCCAGGTTATCCTCGGGATGGGGCCGTTCTTTTCTAGGAAAATCGGAGATGATCTCGCACTTTTCACCCAAGACTTCCTGGATTTTTTTCAGTTCACCCAGAGACAGGGGCTGGACAAATTTTTCAGCAGGCGGGCGGACGACCGTATTCAGCTGAACCTTATTGGGATTTATCTCGTTGATGGCTTTTTTAAGCTTTTTAATGTGCGATGGAGAATCATTCACACCCTTAACCAACATGATCTCGAGCCAGAGACTGCCTTTGAACACACGGCGGAATTCTTTAAGACCCTCGATGATTTTTTTAACTCGGAGGCTGGGATGGGGCCTGTTGACTTTGACGAAGACATCTTGGGTGGCGGCGTCCAGGGAAGGGACAACGAGGTCGGCCGCCGCCAAGGCTTTTCTTACACTTTTTCGCGTGAGGAGGGAAGAGTTGGTGAGTACGGCCACAGGAATATCCGTGAAAGTCTTTATCTCTCGGATGAGTTGTCCGATTTTGGAGTTTAGGGTTGGCTCTCCCGAACCGGACAAGGTGATGTAATTTATGTCTTTTTCGGTCCGCAAGATGTCTTTGATTTGAGAGATGACCTTTGTAATGGGAACGTATTCTTTCCGTCTAGCTATGTTTCGAGCCGTGGTCCCCAGTTGACAATATATACAATTGAATGAGCACAGTTTAGAGGGGAGAATATCTATCCCGAGCGAAAACCCTATCCGTCTAGAGGGGACGGGTCCGTAGATACAGGAGAATTCGGATTTTTTTGACTCGGTCAAATTGCTCTTTCAGACTTTGTTTTTATAAACCTCGATAAACCTTCTGAGCGAACGATCATAAGTTCTTTCCACATCGTCGGGGAAGAAACAGGCGGGCATTTCCTTCATACTCCAATGATACTCGAGGCATTCGCAGCAGACGCCTTTCCGGCTGCAGGACTCCCAAGTGCAGTTGCAATTTTCAAGATTTTTCTTCTCATTGCATTCTTTCATAGATGATTCCTTCTTCCTTCTTATTCATCTCTCGCAGACTTTTAATCTGGTAAGGTCGTAGCCCCGGCCGGTTTTTTAGCCGTCATTATATCAGAAATAGTCAAAAAAAAGATAGGACCCCAACCGGATAATCCGAATTTTACTTTTCATTCTCTCTTTTTCTTTATATACTGGAAAAAATGGGCAAGACGAGAAGGAGTGATCGACCCCGGATGGGGGAGAAGGAGGCAAAAGCCGGATTGAAAGAGAAGCTCCCACCCATCGAAACATTTCCCAATCAGTTTCCTGATTACGAGATCAACATAGAGATTCCCGAATTCACCTCGATCTGTCCCAAGACAGGTCTTCCTGATTTTGGGACTATCGTTATCAACTATGTGCCGAGAAACCTCTGCCTGGAGCTCAAGTCGCTGAAGATGTATATCTTTGGTTACAGAGATCTTGGCATTTTTTATGAAAACGCTGTAAATCGCATCCTGAGGGATATCGTAGCTGCCTGTCGACCGGTTTCGGCAACAGTCAGAGGCGAGTTTAATCCGAGAGGGGGATTGATATCCGCTGTTGAAGCCCGTTACCACCGCCCTAAAAAAACAAAAAAATCTTAACACTCCTCCTGATTCACCAACGAAAACCGATCTCAGTAAAATCTTTTTGATCTTTGTGGATAAAAGTTTTTGGAATGAATGAAGCAACCATTGAAGGCCCCGACCCAACCTACCCCAGCCTTCGTAATTCGGTTTTCGAGGGGAGTCGACGAAGTCGACTTGCGAGTATGTCTGAGCTGGGGTCAGGCCTTATCCCAAGGTTTTGTACTCGGGCAAAAGTAGAGATAGAGCGCTTCTGGACGAAAAGGCCTGACCCCAGTAGCAACCGAGAAGGTCGAATGGAGAACGGCGGGAAAAACCTGAAGGGGAGCGAAGTCATTCCAAAAACTTCTCTTTTTCCTTCCTTTCAATTCCGCAATTCACTATAATTCTTAGTTCATAAAATGCAGGACAAAGAAAAGTTTGGATCTTCGGATGCCTTGATGCTGGTGGCCGTGCTTTTTTGGGCCATAAATTTCTCCCTGATCAAGATTGCGCTCAAGGAGTTTAGCCCTTTAGGATTCAACGGCATCCGTTTGGTTTTGGCCTCGTTCTTTCTCGGTTCGATCTTCCTCATAAGCAAAGAAGGATTCTCCGTGACCAGATCAGATTTCTGGAAGATCATTGTCCTCGGCCTGGTTGGAAACACTGCCTTCCAAATGTTTTTTATTCACGGGCTGAATTGGTCTACGGCCTCAAACTCGGCTATCGTCATGGCCATGACCCCAGTCTTCGTGGCCTTGCTGAGCACAGCATCGAAGCAGGAGAAAATACACTGGGCAGCCTGGATGGGCATTGCGGTATCGTTTGTCGGGTTGTATCTTGTCCTCACCAAACAGCCCGGGGTCTTCCAGTTTTCATGGCAGGAAGTCCGGGGGGATCTTCTGATCCTTTTTGGCAATTTGTGTTGGGCGATCTACACCGTTTTTTCCAAACCCATGCTGGAGAGGATGTCTCCGCTCAAACTCACCTCGACAACCATGGCTGTCGGAGCCGTTTTCTATCTACCTTTTTGTCTCAACGATCTCGGCCAGCTGACGTTGTCGAAAATTACCCTGGGAGCATGGGGGGCTTTGATCTATTCGAGCTTTTTTGCTCTTACTCTAAGCTATTTGATTTGGTATGGATCGGTGAAGAGAGTGGGTAACACCAAAACTGCGATTTACGGGAACATCACTCCCATCCTGACTGCGATTTTTGCCTATCTCTTCATCGCCGAGAGGATAACGCTCCTCCAGGGGGTAGGGGCTGGAATTATCATCTTAGGGGTGTACTTCACGAGAACGGGCTATCACCACTTTCGGGCCTAGAAAAATGGTCACATCCGCAGAGATTGAGTCTCGGATAGATTCATGCAAAACAGAAGCACTCCCTGTTAAGGTCAGATGATGATTTGATTTAAGGCAAAAAAAGAGATATAAAGGAGACGATTTCCATGGCGCTCATCGAAATTCTCAAATCCATGCGTCCCCAGCAGTGGATCAAGAATTGTTTCATCTTCGCTGCCCTCATTTTTTCTCAGAATTTCCTGGACTTTTCTCTCATCCTGAAAACGGTCCTGGCATTTATCGTTTTCTGCTTACTGTCAGGATCGATGTATATTCTCAATGACTTGAAGGACTTAGAAGAAGATAGGCATCACCCACTCAAATCCAGAAGGCCCTTAGCTTCCGGGAGACTTAAAAAATCCACGGCCATCCTCTCTTTCCTCGTTTTCAGTGTTCTGGGACTCCTTCTAGCGGCGACTTTAAACCTGTACTTCTTGATCATTGCCTGTGTCTTTTTTGTTATTCAGGTGGGTTATTCTTTCACTCTCAAACATGTGGTTATCCTGGATGTTTTCATCATCGCAGCCAGTTTCCTCATCCGGGTGGTGGCTGGAGGGCTGGCCATTGAAGTCTATATTTCTTATTGGCTTCTTATTTGTACTACCCTGTTGGCTTTATTCCTGGCCTTGAGTAAGAGACGTCATGAACTCGTTCTTCTGGAAGAAAACGCGATCAACCACCGGTCTATTCTGCGCGAATACAATCCCTATCTTCTCGACCAGATGATCGCTGTGGTCACAGCTTCGATCGTCGTGGCCTACTGCCTGTATACCGTCTCCGCAGAAACCGTGACCAAGTTCGGGACGACCAAGCTGCTCTACACCGTTCCTTTTGTCCTGTACGGGATCTTCCGCTACCTGTACCTGGTCCATCAAAAATCCGAGGGAGGAAGTCCGGAAGTCTTGATCATCCAAGATAAACCGCTGCTTATCGATATTTTTCTCTGGATTGTCTCTGTCGGTATAATTCTTTATCTCAAATGGTGAATCAAAGATGAAACCCAAAGTCGCCATCTTGCGGACTTCGCCGGAATCCATTCTCGAAGACTATAAGAAATTAATGAATCTGGGCGATTACGATCGTTATATATCCAAGGACGAGGGTACTCTGATCAAGCTGAACCTGTCCTGGACCAAATATTTTCCCTCCTGCTCCAGCCAACCCTGGCAGCTAGATGGAGTGGTTGGGACACTTTTACAAGATGGATACAGTCGGAAGAAGCTCACACCAGTCGAGAATAAAACCGTCGTCACCAATCCCACCAAGGGCGCCAAGAACAACAAGTGGGCACCCATTTTCGAGAATCATGGCTTGGACTATGTCCCATTGACCGATGTGGAGTGGATTAAGTATGAATTCAAAGAGAGACTCCTCAAGCTGGGCCAGATTTTTCCGGAAGGGATTGAGATCCCCAAGATGTTCATCGGAAAAAACGTCATCCATCTGCCGACTGTCAAAACTCACGGCCACTCCGTTACCACGGGAGCTGTCAAGAACGCCTTCGGCGGTCTGCTGAAAGAAGTCCGGCATTTTGCCCATAAGCACATCCACGAAGTCTTGGTCGATCTGCTCATAATGCAGAAGGAGCTCCACCCCGGGATTTTCTCTGTCATGGATGGGACGGTCTGCGGTGATGGGGCCGGCCCGAGGACGATGGTTCCCAAAGTCCAGAATCTGATTCTCGCCAGCGGAGATTCTGTGGCCATCGATGCGATCTCAGCTAAAATCATGGGATTCGACCCGATGGAGATTCCTTATATCCGGATGGCCCATGAGATGGGTTTGGGCGTCGGAGATCCCGCAGATATCGAGGTCATCGGCGAGGATATCTCAGGGATGAACTTTCAGTTCGAGGCCAAAAAAAGTCTTGTTATCTGGGGTGACCAGATGATCCGCAAGGGTTTTCTGCGGTCTTTTGAGAAAATCCTCCTTTCGCCAGTTTTGATTTTTTGGGCTCCCTTGGCCAGTAATATCTACCATGATTGGTTTTGGTATCCCACAGTGGGACGGAAGAGAATCAAGAAATTCATGAAAACCGAGTGGGGCCAGCTCTGGGAAAAATACTAGTTCCAAACCGGGGTCAGACCTTCATAACTTTTATAATCGTGATTGATAGGAACTTTCTTCTCTTAATGAAAAAGGAATGGAGTGATGAGATTATCAAAAAGCTTCATTTTTCCTGAGATATCCAGCAACATAGACACTTAAAGTTAAAACTATGAAAGTTATGAAGGTCTGACCCCAAACAAGGCCTCAGCGGAAGTTGAATATTTTGTGCAGTTGAGCGGATAATTTAATATTCTTTAGTCCCTCTCTCGAAGCCTCTTTCAGTAATCTAACTCCTAAGTTCATACTCCATTTTCTGTTGGAAACAGGCTGGAGCAGAAGTGGCGTCTCCTCCGGAAATTCTTCTCTCAACCTTTGAACGACTCTGATGTCAAGGCCTTTTGTGAGGATGATCTTCACTTCTTTAGCCTTTGTTTTGAATTCGGGCCTATAAAAATATTCCTCAGGTTTGGGAGAGACAGAGTACCAATCAACGGCTAAACGGCGGTAGGTCGTGGCGTTGGTTTCGACTTGGACGAGAAAGCCTTCTTGCTTGAGTAACCAGACAAATTCACTCAAATCCTGGAGAAGGGGTTCTCCCCCTGTCAGACAGACCCAATCGGCAGGGAAACGGCGCTGGTTCTTTTTTATTCTTTCCAGGATGTCCTGAGTCGTGTACTCTTTTCCCTCTTCCCATGCGTATTTGGTGTCACAGAAGGCACAGCGCAGGTTGCACCCGGCGAGTCGGACGAAATGGGTGGGTTCCCCTTGCCTGAGACCTTCTCCCTGGATGGAGGGGAATATCTCAGTGATCTTCAGAATACGTGGCCGAGGCATCCTCTGATTCCCAGACGGTAACGGCTTTCACAGGAAAAAACTTCTTGAGTTCCATGTAAAAGTGACAGGAGAGGTTTTCCGCCGAGGGGCTGAAGTCGTAGACTTCGTTAAGAAGGGTATGGTCGGGAAGGATTTCGGACAATTTCTTCTTGATTTCGGTGAAATCTATGGCGATCCCAGTCTTGTCCAAGCTGTGGGATTCCACTTGAACTTCGACCGTAAAGGTATGACCGTGGATTTTTTCGCACTTCCCCTTGTAGTCCTTCAGAAAATGGGCCGCTTGAAATTTATCCTTGACACATAAAATCCAGCTCATATTTTTCCTTCTTTCTTTAGACGGAAAAGCAAGGGATCCTCCAGGCCGACATCTTCCCAAGCTTTCTGGCGGAGAACACAGGCTGAGCATTTCTCGCAAGGGATCTCATCTCCTGTGTAGCAAGAGACCGAATAAGAAAAATCAGCCCCGAAGGAAAGTCCCTGCCTGATGATGTCTGATTTTTTCATGTTGACAAACGGGGAAAGGACCCTGAATTTTTCTTGACTCAAAGAGGCCTTTGTCCCGAGATTAATGGCTTTCTCCATGGCTTCGACGAAAGACTGTCCTGTATCAGGGTAGTCTGGCGAGTCTATGATGTTGAATCCGCAGACGATATCCTTTATCCCCTCTACTTCGGCCCAGGCTGCAGCCAGAGAGATGAAGATTCCGTTTCGAAACGGGACATAGGTCGAAGGTGGACCGGAGTCTGTAGCCTCTGTGTAGTCAGGCACAGGAAGTTCAAAGTCCGTCAAGGCTGAACCTCCGATCTGGGTCAGGTCCACTTTGAGTATCCTGTGCGGGATATCGATTTTTCGGGTCAGGTTTTGGCCCATCATGATTTCGATCCGGTGACGCTGACCGTAGTCAAACGTCAGTGCCTGGACGGTTTCGTATTCTTTAAGCGCCCAGAAGAGCGCCGCAGTGGAGTCTAGGCCTCCAGAGAAAAGAACAACACTTTTTTTCATGGTCAGGTTCTCAGCCTGATGATAAAAGATAAGACCCTTTTTTTCAAGAGAAGACGAGAGAAGGTAAACATCTCTGTTTCCGTGATAGAGGTGAGGGATAGGGGGTCGTCAGCACGCTGATTTTCCCCAGCGCGGAAATCAGCTCCCGTTCGGATTTCGCTCGGTGTCAGGCTTCGTTATCTTGATAGGACTTGGACGATTGCTTACTTCTTAATCTGTTCCTCACGATGAAGCCTAACCCCAGCTCAATCCTCACAGGGGCCTCCTCACCGCCCAATCCCTCACTCCTTCCAACCTAGAATATAAAAAAAAGGGGGCTTTACTTTGGTTGTAGGTTTGTGCCATGCTATACACCTGAAAACAGGCCTGAGACCGGAAATCAACCCGGTTTGCTGAAAATCTAATGATTCCACTCAGAACAGGCCTTTGACAGGGTCAAAATGGAAGAGGAAACCAAGAGAGAGGAAGACACCGGAATCCAGGTGAAAGCCTACAAACTCCTTGCCTCGGCATCCAAGGGACAGGATATCACTGTCCGTGACGACCAGTATGAATTTTCTTGGCTGCTGGATTCGGTCAAGATCACCCGGACGCGAGGCTACAGATTTCGCCTGGTGGATTCAGGCAAGTTCAACCGTTCTCAACTGGAGTATCTCGCCAGAGCGGGGGCAGATCTTTATACTTCGGATGAGGCTAGATCCGATGCCTTCGAGCTTGATCTCCTAGTCCGCGATTGCCGAAAGGCAGGAGCTATCGTGGCCTACTTTCATCATGGCCTTCTTGAACATGCGAATGAGGAGGAAAATTCTCTACCTTTCAGCTTCTCAGAGCTTATGGATTTGGCAAGAAGCGGAATCTATCTCCATCTGACTAACAAGAAAAACAGGCGGGATTTTTCTCATCTGGATCCCCTTGCTTATGCCTGTCAGAGAGGGGGAAGCTGGCTGGTCTATTATCACCATGGCCCCTTGGATCCCTCCCTGGAGGAACTCGCCAGGAACGGAGCCTGGATTCATATTTCTGATCGAAGTGTCGAGGAAGAAGCGGACGTAGCACTCCTCATGGAAACTATAAAATCAGCGAGATCAGCTGGGACAAATGTCGTGCTTCATTTAGAGAAAGGGATTGACGCCAGGCTGTTTGAGGGCATGGTGAAAACAGGGGCCTTTGTTCTGTTTAACCTGTCTCATCTGGATGACAAATTTCCTCTTCGAGCCAAAAAGAAGAGGTTGGATTTTAGGGCTTTTTATCTTTATCCTCACTTCTTGCCGCGTTAAAAAACTTCCGTTTTTATTTCTCTTTAAAAAGAATATAGCATCGGATATAATAGCTTACCTAATTTCAGGTAAGGTTCATCCCTGATAAAAAAAGAAGAGCTTTTTTGCTGAATATTTTTTTGGTCAAATGTATAGAATCCACTAAGATTTAAGGATTATCATGACGGATGATAAAGATGACGCTTTCGATGCTCTCCAAGAAATAAAAGAAGAGGAGAGGAAGGCACGAGAACTTATCGAAGATGCCAGGAAGAATAGAGCCTCACAAATCATCAGGGATGCTTATGAAGAGGCAAGAAAGATCAAAGAAGATTATCTTGCCCGAGCACGTCAAGAATCGGAGAAGAGAAAAGAGGCCATAATCAAGAAGGCATCCTCCGAAGCCGACAAAATTCGCCAGGCAGCAGAAGAAGAGGCTAAGAGACTAAGCCAACGTGTTGAATCCCTCCTGCCCAAGGCGGTCGACAAGGTTTCTGAACAGATAAGACGTCATCTGAAGGGGAGGCTGACTTAACCTATGGCCATCGCCCAAGTCGAAAAAATCCAAATCCTCGCCCATTCGAGCGTGAAGATGGAACTGCTTGCCTCTCTTCAGGAGGAGGGTTTGGTTCAACTGGAGAAGGCGAATTTGAAAGAGCTTAAGCTCCAAGGCACTTCTCCTGAGATCTCGGACATTGACCATCATCTTTACCGCCTTTCTCACGCCTTAGATTATCTATCCCACTGGGAGGAGAGAGGATTTGCCAAGAAACTTTTTTCTCAGAAGCCTCAGCTTCATCGGCGGCGGAGAGAAGAAGTTCTGGATTCTGATTACATGGATCTTGTCGAGAATATAGAGGAAATTGAAAAAGTTAGGAATGAATTTATTTCTGAGATAAAATTTTTAGAAAAAGAAGTGGAATTCCTTCTTCCACTCAAAAGCTTAGAACTCCCGGTAAAGTCCATAACACCAACTGAGTCCACGGATATTCTTATCGGACGGATCCCTTTCTCTCAGCTTGCCCCCTTCAAAGAAAGAGTTGAGGACCTCCCTCTCTGGTATAAGGTTCTTAATCAGGATAAACGAAATGTCATCCTCCTCTTGATTCACCTGAAGACAGATAGCCCTATCGTCGATCAGGCCTGCAAGGAGTTGGGTCTGACTCCTCTCATATTCACAGATGCCATGCTTGAGCTTGCTGATGAGAGCGACCGAGTGGAGGATGTCCTCGAGAAGATCAGAAGGGAGATTAAGGTTAGAGAGAAGAATCTTGAAAATTTTGAGGAAAAGGGCCAACAGCTTTTTGCTTATCGAGATAAGTTGATGTTCGTCTATGATGTTCTCCTGAATGAGAGAGAAAAAATATCCTCATCTCGTTTGTTAGGAGAAACGGAAAGTGTCTTTTTCTTGGAAGGTTGGATTCCCTCAACTGATCTAGGAAATCTCAAATCAAAGATTAAACATCTTGAGGATCTGGTAGAAGTCCGTTCCCGGCCTCCCCTTCCAGAGGAAGAGCCTCCCGTGATTCTGGAGAATCCCCGAGGCGCGACACCGTTTGAGGTCGTCACTAAACTCTACGGCCTTCCCCTTCGAGGGACGCTGGATCCGACTCTCTGGTTGGCTCCGTTTTTTTTCCTGTTCGTCGGCCTATGCGTCAGTGAGGCGGGATACGGTCTCCTAGTGGCTCTGGCGAGTTTTCTCTTTATCAAATTCGCCAAACCTAGGGGCGGCCTTCTCCTTTTTCTGAAGCTACTCGCCCTCCTAGGAATTTCGACGGTCATTCTGGGGACATTGATCGGCGGTTGGTTCGGTTTTCCCATCCGGAAATTGATGATCTTGGATCCTCTCCAAGACCCCCTGTCTTTTCTCATCCTGGCTCTGGTTCTGGGATTCATCAAGGTATGGTTTGGCACGCTTCTCAACATGATTAACGGCATAAAAAACAAGAACTACCTTCAATCCATCGCTGTTCAGGGAGGCTGGCTTCTTCTTCTGCCATGTCTCGTCCTGTACCTGATGAAAAAAGGCTCTTTTTGGGGAATTCTGACCCTGGTGGGTGCAGCCGGTATCGTCTTTTTTGCCTCGCCCAGCCGGAATCCGTTGTCCCGTTTCTTCGGGGGTCTCTACAGCCTTTACGATATCTCCCGTTATCTCGCCGATATTCTTTCCTACTCACGCCTCCTAGCCCTGGGCTTGGCCACCTCTGTCATAGCCATGGTGGTCAACACCCTCTGTCAGACCGCTCTGGGGATACCATGGCTGGGTTGGCTGTTGGCGGCTTTGATCTTTGTCGGAGGACATCTCTTCAACTTGGGCATCAGCTTCTTGGGCGGATTTGTCCACTCCATGCGTCTTCAGTTCGTTGAATTTTTCAGCAAGTTCTTCAAATCAGGAGGAAAACCCTTTAAGCCTTTTACCTTAGAAAGCAAGTACATCGAGTTTATCTGAATAGATTTGTCGAGAACATAAGGAGGTGACGAAAATGGTTTTAGGTTTGACCATAGCCATATTAGGAGGAGCTCTGGCAGCAATACTAGGCGGTATCGGTTCGGCCATCGGTGTTGGCCTGGCTGGACAGGCATCGAGCGGTGTCATGAGTGAAGACCCAGAAAAATTTGGCAGTCTTCTACTTCTGGTGGCTCTTCCTGGGACCCAAGGGATTTACGGGTTTTTGAGTGCCTTCTTGGTCATCTTAAAGCTGGGCCTCACTACGGCCACAGCGGCCACCGTTTCCAGCGACCAGGGTTGGCAGATTCTCATTGCCTGCCTGCCGGTGGCTTTTGCTGGACTCGTCTCAGGAATTCATCAGGGGAAAGTCTGTGCCTCGGGCGTGTACATGGTCGCCAAACAGCCTAAAGACCTGATGAAACCTGTCATCATGGCCGCTCTGGTGGAGACCTACGCTGTCTTGGGACTTCTGATCACCATCCTTCTCCTAAACGGTATAAAACTTGGATGAGCGATGGGCCTACAGAAAATTCTGAAGCGGATCAACGACGACGCTGTCGAGGAAGCTCGGAGGATCGACCTCGAAAGTAGAAAGAAAGCAGATGAGATAAAGGAAAACGCCCGCCAGGAGGCCGCACAGATCTCCGAAGCCCTTAAGAAAGAAACAGAGCGAGAGGCACAACTCGAGGCGAGTCGACTCATCACTCAAGCTCGACTCGAAGGGAAGCTCAAGCTGCTAAGCCGCAAGAAAGAGCTCATCGAGGAGGTGCTGGACCGGGCTTTCCGGAGTGAAGATCTACATAAAAGGGAATTGACAAAGGAAGTTATCCTTAAAGAAGGACGGCGACAGGAATCCTTCGATCAGGAAAAATTAAAGGAAGAACTACGACCCGAACTCGAAAGCTATATCGTCGAGGTTTTGAAAATATGAAGAAGCCGTCGCGACTTTCATACGCCTACGCGGTAGGACGCATCCGGGCTTTAGAGCGAAATTTGATTGCCGGTGCAATTTTCCGAGAAGCGGCTGAAGAAAAGGATTATGCCTCAGCGATGAAGATTCTGTTTGATGCTGGTTCTTTTGATGATGATATGCTTAAGGTTAAGGATTCGGATGGGCTGGATGAGTTTATTGCAGAGGAGGAGAGAAGAATCTATGGCTTGATGAGAGAACTCCTCCCAGAAGAAGAAATTCGGAGCATCATTACCCAGGAATCTCAGCCGGACAGAGTATTAGGTCTGGCTGAGGAGACAGAGTATGATTTTATCAGAGATTATCTGAGACATAGAATCGATTTAGGTAATCTAAAAATTTTATTGAGGGCAAAATATTCTGGACTCTCTCTGGAGAAGTTTGAACACCTGATCATGAGTGGCGGCTTCTTGGATGAGAGCATCTTTCTCCAAAGCTTTGAGTTAAGCTTTCATGAAATCGGAGAGATGATTCAAACCTCTTCCTATCTGGGCCTCTGGAATAGTGCCACCGATGCTCTGGACAATTATGAGACGTTCGTTCCTTTGGAGCGAGGCATCGATGATTTTCTGATAGTCTATCTGCGAAGAGCCAAGTATATCGTGTTTGGACCGGAGCCCATATTTGCCTATGTGCTGGCTAAGAGAAGAGAATTGAATTTGGTCAGACTAGTGGCCGTGGGGAAATTCCAGTCTATACCCGTGGAGTCTTTAAAACAAAGAATAGGGGAAACCTATGTTTGATAAGATGGCTATTATCGGCGAGTCAGACCTTGTCTTTGCCTTCAGATCGCTGGGTATAAAAGTCTTTTCTCCCAGAAACATGGACGAAGCCAGAAGAATTCTAGAGAGGATCGATGGGGAAAATTTTGCGTTATGTTTTTTACACGAGAGCTTCTACGAGGGTTTGGAGGTGGAGAGAGAGGCCTTGAGTCATAAATTCTGTCCGGTGGTTGTGGGGTATACCGATTACCGCAAGATCACAGATTATTTAGAGAAAATGATGAGAGACGTGGCCATAAAAGCTACTGGTTCGGATTCTTTGGTCAAAAGAAGAGGGGAAGATGAAACAAGGTAAAATCATAAGAGTCGCCGGCCCATTGGTTGTGGCCTCAGGATGCCTAGGGGCCAAGATGTATGATATGGTTAAGATCGGGGAACTGGGACTCATCGGTGAGATCATCGAACTCAAGGAGGACCTCGCGTTCATCCAGGTTTATGAAGACACAACCGGAATCGGCCCGGAAGAGCCCGTTTTCCTAACTGGAAAACCCCTGAGTGTGGAGTTAGGCCCAGGTCTTATAAGTTCTATTTATGATGGCATCCAAAGACCGCTGGACATCATCCGGAGCCGGGAAGGAGATTATGTGACCAGAGGGATCGAACTTCCTCCGTTGGATCGGGAGAAGAAATGGCCTTTTCAGCCTCTCGTCAAGAAAGGGGATGAGGTCAAGCCAGGGGATTTTCTGGGAGAGGTGGAAGAGACATACTTGGTCAAGCATAGAATCATGGTTCCGTATGGTGCTGCAGGCAAAGTGGAAGACATAAAAAAAGGAAAGTTTCAGGTCGAAGAGGTTGTGGCCAGGATTCTATCCAATAAGGGCACAAAAGAGATCAAGATGTACCAGACATGGTCTATCCGAAGAAACAGAGAAGTCGAAGAACGCCTGATGCCTGATGAGCCTCTGAGCACAGGGCAGAGAGTCCTCGACACGCTTTTTCCCCTGGCCAAGGGAGGGACGGCCTGTGTCCCTGGTCCGTTTGGGAGTGGAAAAACCGTCGTCCAGCATCAGCTGGCCAAGTGGTCAGACGCTCAGATCATCATTTTTGTGGCCTGCGGAGAAAGGGGCAACGAGGTGGCTGACCTGCTTTTGAGCTTTCCGGAATTGATAGATCCTCATTCTGGGCGCCCTCTCCTGGAGAGGACAACCATCATCGCCAACACCTCCAACATGCCCGTGGCCGCCCGAGAAGCTTCGATCTACACCGGGATGACGATCGCTGAGTATTTTAGAGATATGGGATACTCAGTTGCCCTGATGGCGGATTCATCGAGCCGATGGGCCGAGGCGCTTCGGGAGATATCCGGGCGGATGGAAGAGATGCCAGGAGAAGAGGGTTATCCCGCTTATCTAGCCAGCCGCATCGCAGAATTCTACGAGCGGGCAGGAAAAGTTGTCTGCTTGGGTTCAGAAAAAAGGCTGGGTGCTTTGAGCGTTATCGGGGCTGTCTCACCTCCTGGCGGGGACCTGTCCGATCCAGTCGTCCAGTCCACCCTGAAGGTCGTCAAGGTTTTCTGGGCCTTGGACGACAGGCTGGCCAACATGCGACACTTTCCAGCTATTAATTGGCTCCTGAGTTATTCCCTGTATGTAGAGAATATTCAGGATTATCTGAATAACAAGATTGCGGAGGAATTCATCGAATTGAGAAGCCGAGCCATGCAGCTTCTCGAAGAGGAATCAGAACTTCGGGAGATTGCGCGTTTGGTCGGGGTGGAATCCCTCTCACCGAGGGAGAGGCTTGTGCTCGAGTCAGCTCGCTCCATCCGGGAAGATTTTCTCCACCAGAACGCCTTTCATCCTCAGGACACCTACACCTCCTTGAGGAAGCAGTATTTGATGCTGCGCACCATCCTCCATTTTCATAACCTCGGTCTCAAGACCTTGGAAGAGGGAAGAAGCTTGGAAGAGGTTACCTCCTTAGAAGTCAGAGAAAAGATTGCCAAGATGAAATTCCTTCCCGAAGAAGATGCGACCATCCTCGAGGTTTACATCGAGGTCGACAACGCCTTCAAGACTCTGTTACAGGAAGAGGAGTTTGGCGAAAATGTATAAAGAATATTTGACTGTCTCCAACATCGTCGGCCCTCTGGTCATCGTGGAAAAAATCATCGACGTAAAATACGGCGAGTTGGTCGAGATTGAGAGTGCTGATGGCGTTTTCCGCCGGGGCACAGTACTCGATGTCTCAACGGAGAAAGCGGTCGTTCAAGTCTTCGAAGGAACGGTGGGCTTGGATGTCGACAAATCCCGGGTCAGGTTTTTAGGCCGCTCTCAACAACTCGGTGTTTCTGAGGAGATCATCGGCCGCATCTTCGACGGTTCAGGAAGGCCCAAGGATAGAGGTCCGCAGATCATCGCTGAGAAAATGCTGGATATCGTAGGCAACCCCATAAATCCAGATGCCCGTGACTACCCTTCAGAGTTCATCCAAACGGGAATATCTTCGATCGACGGTATGAACCCTCTGGTCAGAGGACAAAAACTTCCTCTGTTTTCCGGAAGCGGGCTGCCACATGCCCGGATTGCCGCCCAGATTGCCCGTCAAGCAACAGTCTTGGGCAAGAAAGAGAGATTTGCGGTTGTCTTCGGAGCCATGGGGATCACGTTCGAGGAAGCTAACTTCTTCATCCAGGACTTCCGGAACACCGGAGCCCTGGAAAGGGCGGTATTATTTCTCAATTTGGCCAATGAACCTCCCATCGAGCGCATCGCCACACCGCGGTTGGCCTTGACTTGTGCAGAATACTTGGCTTACGAACGGGATATGCATGTTTTGGTCATCCTGATGGATATGACCTTCTATGCAGAGGCGCTTCGGGAAATATCCGCGGCTCGCAAAGAGGTTCCGGGGCGGCGCGGATATCCCGGTTATCTCTACACAGATTTAGCAACGATGTACGAGAGAGCTGGAAGAATCAAAGGCAAAAAAGGATCGATCACCTTGATTCCCATCCTGACTATGCCCGAAGACGACAAGACCCATCCTATCGCTGACCTCACTGGCTATATCACAGAGGGGCAGATCATGCTCAGTCGAGAGATCCACCGCAAAGGGATTTATCCTCCCATAGATGTCCTCCCCAGCCTGTCCCGTCTCAAGGATAAGGGCATCGGTGAGGGCAAGACCCGGGAGGACCATGCCGATGTTCTCAACCAGCTTTTTGCCTGTTATGCCCGGGGTAAGGAAGCGAGAGAGCTGGCCTTAATCCTCGGAGAAGCAGCCCTGACCGATTTGGATAAACTGTATTTGAACTTTGCAGAGCTTTTCGAGGATGAGTTCGTCAGACAAGGGGAATTTTTAGCGCGTTCCATCATCGAAACCTTGGATATGGGATGGAAACTTCTCTTCACCATCCCTCGAGGCGAACTGAAGAGGATTCGCCCCGAATACTTGGAAAAATATTATCCCGAAAAGAAATGAGACTCGCTGTCAATCCCAACAGAATGGAGCTTCTGCGGCTTCGCCGCCGGCTTGTCCTGGCAGAGAGAGGCCATAAACTCCTCAAGGAAAAGCTCGAGGAGATCATGCGGCGCTTCCTGGAACTCATGCGTGAGCTAAACAGCCTCCAGTTTAGGATAAAGTTGAACTTAGAGAAGGTGTTCCTCTCGTTTGCCCTCGTCCGCGCCGGTAGGGCCAAGAAGGAATTGATGGACCTCATTCCTGAAGGGAGTTTGATTCTGGAAACTCACAAGGAAAAGGTCTTTAACCTCACGATCCCTCGATTTGAAATCAAGGACATTAACATCTCTGATTATGATTTTCTGAATACGGAGAGCGAACTCGATATCGGTCTGAAGAAGGCACGCGAGGTCCTCGAAGATTTATTGGAATTAGGTCGGCTCTGGAAAGCGGTCGAGCTCCTCTCAAAGGAAATCGAGACCACCCGCCGCCGCGTCAATGCCTTGGAATACATCCTGATCCCCAGCATCAAGGAAACTATAAGTTACATCTCCGGCAGGTTGGAAGAGATGGAACGCTCCTTCCAAGTTCAGTTGATGCGGGTCAAAGAGATCGTCCGCGGTCATTAAAGAAGTCGAATAAAGGGGACAGTCAGCTTATTAAAGAAATAAAAAATTGTCATTCCCGCGGAAACGGGAATCCAGGACCGAGCTCGGTCCTGGTCGGTCCATTAAGTCTTATGGCAGGTGCGATAAAAGAAAGATTGAAGAAAATTCCAGCTAAAGCGATGAAAAAAGGAGAGGATGTGAGGCTCGTGGGGGTCTGCCGTGCTTATCGTGGTTGAGTGACATCGGTAAGGTACTGACCTAGTCCTGTTGTCCTCACAATCGAGAAGGCCTCGGCTGAAGAGACCCCCTGGTTTTTTCGGAGAGCCTCCAGGATGCGGATGATCGAAAGGGCGACTTCGGCTGTTTGGCCGGCTTCTTGTCTTTTGTCCCTAAGATAGTCGATAGATTCGAACAGGACCGCGTTGGCTTCCCCGTATGAGACCGGTTTCTGGATGCCGTAGAGCTTGACCCAATCGGGACGACTCAGGACGTCGTTCACATGAGACTGGATAAGGTAGGTCGCCCGCCCGATGAGTTTGAGGTTACTAGGGCTGACATTGGTCATTGTGTTCCCGATGACTTTTCCCAGGCGAGCCATGACTCCCGTGGAATGAGCGTTGAGGAGCACCTTGAGGGCAATCTGCTGATCAAGGCTGAACGGATCGTCCCGAGCCTTGATCCGGACGACGACGACCGCAATCTTTTCCATGTTCTTAAACCCCGGGATTTTTTTGATGGTTTTCAGGATATTTTTTCGCGATTTTTCTGTGATAAAGATGAGAGCCAGCTTGCTTTTGTTCTTCTGAACAAGATCGATGAATTTCCTGAACGCAGAATCCGGTCTCTCTAGTTCTTCCTCCTCTGGCGTGAGCAGGGCGAGCACCCCGATATCGTCGGGACCAGGAGAACGGGTTTTCACGTTTGAAGGAGAGAAAGAAAAGTCATACAGATACTGTTGATCATCGCCCGCGTTCTTCAGACTCTGCAAGGCTGCCTTCTGGAGATATGAGTCCTGAATGTTCTCCTCGAAAGGCTTTTTGTAGAATTCAGGACGAAGCCCCCTGAACGGTCTCCCGAGGAAGGCCTGCCACGCCTGTTGAAGGTTCACAGCCGGATTCCAGACTTGAATCCAGGATTTTCTGCGCTGTTCTTTAACTGTATCCAGGGGATAGAGACGAAAGGTGGGGCTTCTTTCTGTGCTGTCGATGAAGACGGTGATCAACCCTTTTTGGGCAAAATACGTGGAGAAATGTCCTGTTTCGTAAGTCTCGGATTCTAGTTTTGTGAATTCGGCGAGATCAGGGACAGCTTCCCTGAGCTGTTTCAGGATAACTGCAAAATCTTTGAACTTTTTCTGAAAATCGATCGGTCTTTTGAACCCTAATTTTGACATTTCCTTTTTTGTCAGGATTTTCCGCAATGTTCGCTCAAGAGCTGTTTGGAGAACATGGCCGATGACGAATGTTTCGATGGTCGTGGCTTGCATCCGTGTGGAGCCAGTGATGGACTGGGGACCTGTCGTCAGGTTGATTTTGGTGATGCCCGGTTCTTCGAGGACCTTCCGGCTCCGATCGAAAGGACGAAGCCTTTCGTCAGGATTGTTGTAGATAAAAAAGAGATTCCTCCGGCTGTTCTCCGGCCTGTAGCCTGTTTCGTTTTTCCACTGATCGAGGGCGGCCAGAATCGTTCCGATGACAGAAGAGGTTTCGCCGCCTTCGGTGACACAGATGACGACGTCTTTTTTTCCGATGTTCCTGTCTTCGAGCTGCAGGCGTCCGATGAGCTGTAGGTCCTCAAAACCCTCCAGAGAGCTGATCAACGCTCGGTCGGCTCCTGTCATTTCCCCGATAAGCCTGTCTTCGATGTTTTCTCCAAGCTGAGGCTTGAGTTTTGACCATATCTTTGGCCGGATTTTAACACTCTTCCAGAAGGGACGCCAGAAGGTGCTCTCCATCTGCTTGGCCAGACGTCCTGTCGCTCCACATCCGTACACGTAGATTTTGTGTCCCTGGAGGAGAGCGTCCTCGATGGCTTGAATCGCCAACTCGAAGAGATCTTCTTCCTGGGCTAAGATGTTCAGCCGGTCCACGATATCTTCATCCACCGAGAGAAGCATACCAATACCGGTTTCGTAGTCCTTTTGGATCTGTTCACTCAGGTTCCAGGTTTTGGGATGCCGCTGTTCTGTCAGAAGAGTGTGGAGCTGGAATTGTGTCTTATCCTGGATGTAATCTATGGATTCAGCGGAGGGAACGATCCCGAGAAGATTAAGCAGGTTCATCTTCTCCTCAGAAGCTGTCTGGGGCTCTTGAGAGAGGGCAGGGACGAGGATGGCAGCCCCGACTGTAGCTAGGAGAAAACAGAAGAGAAGGCATCTGTTATTTCGTATTCTATGTGAACTCATTTTTGAACCTCTTTTAACAGAATTCTTGCGTCTATCCATATTGACTCTTGTCGTCAAGGATATCGCCTTCCTTCCAATCCTTTATCCAGTCAGTGACCTTAAAGATTTTCATCCTTCCGTCCTCTGTCGAGCATATGACCCGATTGAGACCGGCATTGATGATCATTTTTTTACAGATGAAGCAAGGGAAGGCGTTTATGGACTTCTTGGTTTTGTAGGCACTGCCAAAAATATACATATCTCCTCCGAGGAGGCTGACGCCGGAACGAGCGGCGTTAATGATGGCATTCTGTTCGGCGTGGACGCTTCGGCAGAGCTCGTAGCGCTGACCGTGAGGGATGTTCAGTTTATCACGAAGGCAGGAGCCGTGTTCGAAGCTATCTTTGGTTTTTCTCGGAGCTCCGACATAGCCAGTGGATATGATCTGGTCATCTCGGATGATGATAGCGCCGAGGGAGCGGCGGAAGCAGGTGCTCCGTCGGGCTACTTCTTTGGCGATATTCAGATAATACTCGTCTTTGGATGTTCTTTCCTGAGTCATACAAATTTCTCCAATTTTTTATACAGGTTTTCCAGAGTGCTGTCGTTTTGAATCTTGAAATCTGCGAGCTGAATACAGTTTTTCAATTGTTGTCCTGTTTGGCGACTGGTCATCTCCTCGGCTTCTTTGGAGATGAATTCCTGGAGAGAGGAGGCGGACTCTTCCCTCCCTCTCTTCTTAGCTCGCTCGAATCTAATCTCGACTGGAGCATCGATCGCCAGCAGGATGAAGTCGCTGTGCCTCCGCAAGTATTCCACTTCGTGGGGATTACGGATACTGTCCACCACGGTGTTTCCCTTGATGTTTTTCAGGGCCAGCCGGGCTAACACGTCTGCTCCATCTCGTTCGCGCATTTGATTTCCTTTTTGGATCAAATTGTTTCTGGTTATCGGCTTCTCCTCTTTTTTTAGCTCATCGCGAATCAGATCGGAGAGAGAGACGTATGCGTAGTCCCTTTGCTGAAAAAATACCGCGACCTCCCCTTTTCCGGAACCGTTCGTTCCCGTCAGGCCGATCAATTTTTCGTTTTTCTTCATATTTCAGAGATTCTGAGAAGATCTGATCCTATGGATTGCTTGATTCTCCTGGGTCCGGTGGATAAAGAGAAAAGTCTAGGCCTAGGGCTAAAAGCCCGAGAATAAGTGATGTTCATTCTAACCCGCTAGATTTTCTTCTGAATTCTTTTTTTCTTTTTCTCTTTTTTTCCCGAATATGACAGCGATCAATATGCTTAAACCGTAAAGGGCCAGCATAGGAACAGCCAGGATGCTCTGGTTGATGATATCTGGACTGGGAGTGATGATGGCCGCAATGACAAAGACCACGAGCACGGCGTATTTAAAGTTCTTGACCATCCAGCGCGACGTGACCACTCCCATCCGAGAGAGAAAAAAGATCAAAGTCGGCATTTCAAAGACCAGGGCGATTCCGATGAGCAGCCTGAGAGCCAGGCTAAAATACTGATCGACAGTGATCATCGGTTGAAATTCACTGCCCATCCTCAGGAAAAAATTGCATGCAAACGGAAAGGCGATGAAATAGCCGAAGGCCGTTCCCAGGAGGAAAAAGAACGTCGTAAAAATCACGAAGGGATAGACATATTTTCTTTCTTTCTGGTAAAGTCCGGGAGCCACGAAAAACCACAGCTGTAGAAAGATGAAGGGGGAGGTGAGCAAGATGGCAGCGAGAAATGAGACTTTAATATAGAGCATGAAAGGGGCCGTAAGGTGGGTGAAAACGAGCTTTGTGTCTGCGGGTAGGTACTGAGTGACGGGACGAGCCAGAATATTGTAGATTTCTTTGCTGAAGAACCAGGCTGGGATGACGGCAATGACGATGGCTAGGAAAGAATAGAAGATCCTTTTTCTGAGATCTTCGAGATGTTCAAGGAAGGTCATCTCGTCAGGGGACTTTCTTCCCTTCCCCATTATCTTCAAGGTCCTTTTCGATATCTCGTTTGATGTCTTTGAATTCTTCCGTTTGGATTTCCTCTTCGATCTTCTCCTTGATTTCATCCGATGTTTTTCGGAATTCTCTGAGTGCTCTGCCTATGGATCGGCCCACTTCCGGCAACTTTTTCGGGCCAAAAATGAGGAGGGCAATGGCCAAGATGATGAGTAATTCAGGAAATCCGATGTTACCAAACATTCTTGCCTCTCGAGAAAATGCAATTGGAAATATAGCCTTTAAGTGGCTATAAGTCAAGAAAGTCTTTTCCTACCAGTTGCTAGTGATCAGTTGTCAGTTCCCAGTAAAGAAGAGAACCTTATCTTAAACTGAGAACTGGGAACAGTTAACTGATAACTGACTGACATCTTTACAATATGGGAAGGGTCTGGTAGTATGTAAAGTCTCCAAAATGAAAAGGAAATTTTTTATTTTTGCCCTCCTGGCCTTCATCCTTATTATCCTTCCAGCCAGGGATGAGGATGTTTGGCGTGTCTCTCTAAAAAAGCTTTCATCGATTGTCTCGCTCATCGAACAGAATTATTATCAGCAGACAGATCACGATGAGCTCATGTATTCGTCCATCAGAGGAATGATCCAGTCACTCGATCCGCATTCCTATTTTCTCGATCCGAATCATTTTTCTCGTCTGCGGGAGGAGCATGTCGGAAAGTATTATGGCTTAGGGATATTGATCACCAAGCAAGAAGACCGGCTGGTTGTTATCTCACCGATCGAAGGAGGGCCAGCCTACCGACTAGGAATTCAAGCCGGTGACGTTATATCCCAAATCGAAGGAGAGAGTACAAAGCCTATATCCAGTTACGATGCCATGCAAAAACTCAGGGGCCCGAAAGGAACCCCCGTGAATATCACTATCGTAAGGGATGGCCTGGGAAAACCTTTCGATGTCACCATCGTCCGGGAGGAGATATCTCTTCACAGTGTTCCCTATTCTTTCATTCTTCAAGATGACATCGGGTATATTTTCATCCGGAATTTTTCTTCCACCACCACCAAAGAATTCGAAGAAAAGATGAAATCCTTGATCAAACAGGGCATGAAGAAGCTCATCCTGGATCTCAGAGGAAACGGGGGAGGCACGTTCGTTCAGTCGATAGAGCTTTCAGATGAATTCCTGCCGAAGGGGGCAACGGTCGTGTCCATCAGAGGACGGAACAAATATTACAACAAATCATTTAAAGCCATGCTTAATAACCAATACGAGAATATTCCTCTGGTCATCCTGATCAACCGCGGAAGCGCCAGCGCCCCTGAAATCTTGAGCGGAGCTGTCAAAGACAATGACAGAGGTGTTATCGTGGGCGAGGATTCTTGGGGGAAAGGTCTCGTACAGACGGTTTTTCCGTTGGCCTCCAACCTTGCCGTGGCTCTGACGACAGCCAAGTATTTCACACCCAGCGGCCGATCGATCCAGAGGGACTATTCTTCTCTCGAGGACTATATATTCAGTAGGCAGGTCACCCAGGATCAGAGGGAAGTGAGATACACATCAAAAGGGAGAAAGGTACTCGGCCAGGGGGGGATTACTCCTGATTATGTGGTTGTCTTCTCACCCAAGAATATCACCTCCAGATTCTTCTCCAAAGGAGCCTTCTTCACCTATGCTACGAGATTTGCCAACAAAAAGACTCCCTTGTCCGAGAAATTCTTGCTTCCTAACGAGAAACCTGGGCTGGAGGTCACGGGAAAAGAAGAATTAATCCCTCTTGGTCAGGACTTCAATTTAGACAGTCGGTTCATCGAAGATTTCAAAGTTTATCTCGAAGGGAAAAAGATTGAATTCGACAATACTGAATTCGCAGAAGCCCAAGAAGAGATCAAAAGAGAACTTGCCCGAGAGATTTATTCTGTTATCTGGGGAATGCAGGAAGGTGTCAGAGTTTACAGGCGTAAGGATCCGGTCGTCTTGAAGGCCCTCGAGGTTTTGCCTGAGGCAGAACGACTCGTCAACGAAAACAATCCGTAAAACTCCTGCCTTTTTACTAATATTATCAATTTTATCCGAAGGGAAAATGCCTGCTTTCAACTTTTTTTCGTGGGGGTGCTTCCTGTATAATGGTTGAAAAAAAAGGAGATATGTCATGAAGATCGCCTTAGCCTCAGATCATGCAGGATATGAACTAAAGAAAGGAATTATGTCTTATCTCTCTGAAATTGGAATCGATCATGATGACTTCGGCTGTGGTCCAGAAGAAAGAGTCGATTACGTGGACTTTGGTGAGAAAGCTATCAGGCAAGTTCTGGAGAGAGATTATGACCGGGCTATTCTAATCTGTGGAACAGGAGTGGGAATGGCTATTGTTGCCAACAAGCACAAATCCATAAGAGCCACCCCATGTGTTGATGAATACACGGCTGAGATGAGCCGCAGTCATAATGATTCTAACTGTTTAACCTTAGGGGGGAGGATTATCCCTCTGGATGAGGCCTTGAATATTGTTCGCATCTGGTTAGAAACAGAGTTTGAGGCCGGCCGGCATCAGAGAAGAATAGACAAGATCACAAAAATAGAGGAAAAGAACTTTAAATCCATATAAAGGGAGCAAATCATGATGACATTTTACAAAAAAGTCCAATTGTTATCCCAAGAGATTGAGAAAAATAATGCTTGGAGACAGAAGGAGTGCATAAACCTTATTCCTTCTGAAACGACTCCCTCTCTATTAGTCAAGATGTGTGAGATTTCCGATCCTGCTGGCCGGTACGCTGAGCACAGGACGATGAAAGGAGAGGAGATCTATTTTTATCAAGGAACAGATTTTATTCGTGGTGTTGAAGAGGAATTGAGGGAGGAGATGGAGCGCTTTTTCGGGTGCACTGAAGTGGAACTCAGGCCAATCAGCGGACAGATGGCCAACGAAGTTGTCTTCAAGGCCATGGTTCGTTTTCTCAATCGCCAGCGGGCCGAGGGCGCCCCGATGCGCAAGATGACTCTTGTCATGAACAATGCCTTGACCAAAGGAGGCCATCTCAGCTCTCAGCCAATGGGAGCACTTTTCAATTATGTGGCCGAAAATCCCGAGACAGGAAAAGAAAACGTCATCAATTTTCCAGTTTTAGAGGAAAATCCCTACAAGACCGACTGCGAAAAACTTAAAGAGCTTCTTCAGGCCTACAAGCCCGAGCTTGTTGTGTTTGGTAAGAGTATGTTCATTTACGAAGAGCCGGTCGAGTTCATCTCAGATGTTGTCAAGGATTGGGAGGTGCGGCCGATCATCATGTATGACATGGCCCATGTCTTGGGATTATACGGTGTGTTCCAGAAGCCCTTGGCAGAGGGAGCCGATGTCATCACCGGGAGTACGCATAAAACATTCTTTGGCCCGCAGCGAGGATTAGTGGCTGGAAATTTCCCCAAAGGAACTCCCTTACGAAAACTCTGGTTAGATATAAAGGGAAGGGCCTTCCCCGGCTCGACCAGCAACCACCACTTGGGAACCCTTCTAGCGCTTCTAATGGCTCACCATTTGGGCACTATGCTGGGATTGCTGGCGGCTGCCTATGAGATGAATGAGTTTAAGGAAGACTATCAAGCCCAAGTCCGGAAAAACGCCAAAGCCTTTGCCCGGGCCCTGAAGGATAAAGGCGTTCCGGTGGAAGGAGATGAGCAGGACGGTTTCACTCAGACTCATCAGGTCCTCATTCGGGTCAAATCCTTCGGTCATGGAATGGAGATCGCGCGAAGGATGGAGGAGAATAATATATTGACCAATTATCAAGCTCTTCCGGATGATGAGACCTTCCTGGAGCCGAGTGGAATCAGGATGGGTGTCCAGGAGATGACGAGGTTCGGAATGAAGGAGGAAGATTTCGACACCTTGTCTGGTTATATTGCTGATGTCGTCATTAAGAACAAAGAGTGCCAGGAGGAAGTGAAGAAGTTTCGTCAGGCATTCCTCGAGATGCAGTACTGTCTTCCTCGAGAAAAAGCGATTACTTTCGCTTCAAAAATCATAACGAGTGTGTTTCCTTATGCAGGTTTTTCAGACCTGTTCATCCAGAACCTTGAACAGAATATGAAATAATTGACGAGGTCATTCTTTTTTGTCAGAATGATTCAAAAAAAGGAAGAGATAAGATGAAGGTATTGGTCGTCGGTTCTGGTGGAAGAGAGCACGCTCTGGCGTGGAAAATTGCCCAGAGCCCGAGAGTGAAAAAAGTTTTCTGTGCTCCTGGGAACGCGGGGATGATGAGTGTTGCAGAAAATGTTCCCCTTGAAGTCACCGACCTCAAAGGCCTGGCCAATTTTGCCGAACAGGAAAAGGTCGATTTCACCGTCGTCGGCCCTGAGCTTCCGTTGACGCTGGGGATTGTAGATGAGTTTGAGAGGAAGAGATTAAACATCTTCGGTCCTGATAAGAATGCTGCCCAGCTTGAAGGGAGCAAGGTCTTTGCCAAACAGTTCATGGATCGTCATAAAATCCCTACGGGGCGATTTAAGCTGGCTGAATCTTCCGAACAGGCCAAAAAAATCTTGGAATCTGGAGAATTTTCTTACCCTCTGGTCATAAAGGCTGAGGGTTTGGCTGCTGGAAAGGGGGTTCTCATCTGCCGGAACCTTAATAAAGCGGAAGATGCCATAAAGTCCATCATGGTGGATAAAAAGTTTGGAGATGCTGGAAACCGGATCATCGTCGAAGAATTCCTGAGAGGGCATGAGGCTTCCTTTATCGTCATCTCCGATGGGGTGAAGGTTTTACCTCTGGTAACGACGATGGATCATAAGGCAGTTTATGATGGGGATAAGGGTCCCAACACAGGCGGGATGGGAGCGATCTCTCCTTCTCCTTACATAGACTCAGAGCTTTTTGATGAAATTATGGAGACCATCGTTTTCCCGACCATCACTCGGATGCTCGAAGAGGGAAGAAAATTTAAAGGGGTTCTGTACGTAGGATTGATGCTCACCGAAGAGGGACCCAAAGTTCTGGAATACAATTGCCGATTCGGAGACCCCGAGACTCAACCCCAGGTGTTGAGGATGGAGAGCGACTTGGTCGAGGTGATCTTGGCATCTATAGAGGGAAAAGTCTTGGAGACACAGATGATATGGAGTCAGAAGCCCTCGGCTTGCGTCGTCTTGGCCTCGGGTGGCTATCCTCTCAGGTATGAAAAGGGAAAACGGATCGAGGGCCTGAAAGAGGTTGCCAAGACCAAAGAAATCACTATTTTTCATGCCGGCACAACCTCCAAGGATGACGAGTACTACACTGCGGGTGGGAGGGTTTTGGGAGTTTGTGCCTCCGAGGAGACCCTGGCTGACACCATGAAGAAGATATACAGGACTATTTTTAAAATATATTTCGAGGCCATGCATTTTCGAAGGGACATCGGTGTGGAAAAGGAGGAGTGGAAATGAGAGTGGTCATCTTGATCGGGAGTGATTCAGATTATGAAGTGGCCAAAGAGGCTGTAAAGATTCTTCAAGAATTCAACGTGGGATTCACCTTGGAAGTCACTTCGGCCCATCGTTCCCCAGAGAGGACGGTAAGGCTTGTCAAAGATTTTGAGCAGAAAGGTGGGGAAGTGTTCATCGCGGTAGCCGGGAGAGCAGCCCATCTGGCGGGAGTCGTGGCTTCGCATACCGAGCGACCTGTTATCGGAGTGCCTGTGGAGAGTTTCGGGTTGGGGGGACTCGATTCCCTCTTATCGACAGTCCAGATGCCCAAGGGCATTCCTGTGGCTACGATGGGATTAGGAAAGTCTGGAGCAGCCAACGCTGCACTTCTGGCCGTCCAGATTCTTGCTCTTCAAGACGATGATCTGAAAGAAAAGTTTAAATCTTACAGGAAGAAATTGTCTTCCCAAGTTGAAAAAAAGTCCGAAAAGATCAAGGAAGATTTATGAAATCCTTCTCTATCCAGACCTTCGGCTGTCGTGTCAATCAAGCCGAGGCTTTTCTATGGGCTGAGGAACTCCAAAAGCAGGGATGGCGCTTTGAAAAAGATTACTTCCAGAGCGATTTGGTTTTAATGAACACCTGCACCTTGACCCGAAGCGCCGACAGAGACGCCAGGAAGTTTATCAGGGCTGTATCCCGGTCGAACCCAAACGCGCGATTGGTCGTAACAGGGTGTTATGCTCAGAGGAGTCCTGAGGAATTCAGGGATTTTTCTCAGGTCTGGAAGGTTTTCTCCAACGAGGAAAAACTCAACATTGTCTCTCAGGTATCTTCCTACCTGAGTTACGCAGAGCCAGAGCCCCCGCTTCCCTTCCGGTCTCGGGCCCTGGTCAAGATCCAAGACGGGTGTGATTTTCGTTGCACGTTCTGTATCATCCCTATGGTTAGGGGAAAGAGTAGGAGTATGAGCCCGGAAACGCTCCTTTCTCAAATCATGGAACATATCGATCAGGGATTCAAGGAAATCGTGCTGACCGGGATCCATCTCTGCTCTTACGGTCAAGACTTCGATCCGCCATCTTCTCTTCTCGACCTTTTGAGAAAGATCGAGAATCTTGATGGATCGACTTGGGTGCGGCTGAGTTCGCTCGATCCGCGGTCCTTGAGTCTGCCGCTCTTGGAACACATGACAAAAAGTGAAAAGATATGTCCCCACTTCCACCTTTCTCTGCAGACTGGATCGGACCGGATTCTTGGTCTGATGGGGAGAAAGATCAGACGCCGTGATTTCGAGAAAATTCTGGCTTATTTTCGAAATCAGAACCTCTTCGCTTCCCTAGGCACGGATATCATCGTCGGTTTTCCCGGGGAGAGTGAGGAGGATTTTCGGACGACTTATGATTTTTTGGTACAGTCTCCGCTCACCTACTTCCATGTCTTTACCTATTCTCCGCGTCCCTGGACCGAAGCTGCTTCCTGGCCTCAGGTGGAGGATAAGGTCAAGAAAGAGAGAGCTGCCCGTTTGAGAAAACTGGCTGGAGTGAAGAATTTGGCGTTCCGGAAGAAGTGCCTAGGTAAAGAATTAAAGGGCATTGTCATAAAAAAGGACAATGGTCGTGCCCAAGTTTTGACCAATAATTACATCAGGGTCCATGTGCCATCTTCCCAGGTTGAGGAGCGGAGTGAGGTTAATGTCAGGATCACGAAAGTCACCCCTAAAAACACACAGGGAAGGATAATCCCAGCCTCGATCTAAATAACCAGAAAAATGCCGCTTTCCCTCTCATTTTATTCCCGTCATACTCTTGAGGTCTTGGCAGATCTTATCGGAATGATCTTGATCCGTCGCTCAAAGGAGGGGATAACTTCAGGCTTCATTGTGGAGGCTGAGGCCTACCGGGGAGAGGATGATCCGGCCTCATTTGCATCCCGGGGCAGGACCCCAAAGAGCGAGATGCTCTACAGCGAGCCAGGGAAAGCTTTTGTCTTCAGGTGTTATGGGATACACTTTCTGCTCAATGTCGTCACAGAAGGAAAAGATTTCCCGGCGGCAGTCCTGATCCGAGCGGTCGAACCTCTCTCAGGAATCTCATTGATGAAAGAAAGAAGGGGAAGCGATAATCTCCTGAATTTGTGTTCTGGGCCGGCCAAGATGTGCCAGGCCTTTGGCATAGATCTTTCTCTGAACGGAGCGCCGATGTTTTCACTCCAGTCTCCCATTTTTATTGAAAAAGGAGATAAGAAAGGACTAGATCTTACATGGAGCTCGCGGATAGGAATCCGGGAAGGGAAAGAAAGACTCTGGCGGGCCTCTATCCAAGGCAATCAGTTTGTTTCAGTGAGATAATACCATAAAGATAAACCCTCCAATAGTCTTCAACATCAAGATTAGACAAGGAAAATCGCTTTGATTTCCCATATCAAGAGGATAAAATAAATGCGATGAGCCGAATCATTCTTCTTCCCTCAGAGATTTCTCAGAAGATTGCCGCCGGCGAGGTGATAGAACGTCCCTTCTCTGTCGTCAAGGAATTGGTCGAGAACTCTTTGGATGCTGGTGCGTCTGAGGTGAGAGTGGATCTTGTGGAAGGAGGGAAAAGGCTCATCCGAGTGACAGATGATGGTTCGGGCATGAGCCGGGAAGATGTCCAGGTCTGTTTTGAGAGACACTCCACGAGCAAAATCTCAAGCGAGGAAGACCTGGGTGAGATTGCTACCCTGGGATTCAGAGGAGAGGCTCTTCCCAGCATATCGGCCGTTTCCCGGCTTATTTTGAAGACGAGCGACGGAAAGGAAGAGAGGGGGACATCGATCGAGAGAGAGGGAGAGAAGGTTGTTGGAATTCATGATGTGGGATTTCCCAAGGGAACGAGCGTGGAGGTCAGAGACATATTCTTTAACCTGCCTCCGCGCAGAAAGTTCCTGCGTTCGGAAAAATCTGAACGTTCCGCCATCGTGAAATACATGACTTCGGTCTGTCTAGCCTTTCCTCGAGTTGGATTTTCTTTGACTCATGGGAAAAGAGAAGTTTTCAATTACCCTGCGGTCGAAAGCCTTAAAGAAAGGATTTTTCAGGTCTACGGGAGTGCAATGATTGAAAGACTCATGGAGGTCAACCATGAAGATGGGGATTTTCGCCTCTCCGGGTTTGCCTCCTCTCCTCCATCCGGCCGCTCGGACCGGGCGCACCAACTCTTCTATGTTAACAATCGACCAGTCAAAGACAGGATTCTCCAAGCCGCTTTAAACCAAGCTTACAAGGGATTTTTGGAAAAGGATCGCTACGCCGAGGCCTTCCTGTTTATCGATTGTCCTTATTCCATGGTAGACGTCAACGTCCACCCCACCAAAGCGGAGGTGAGGTTCAGAGATTCTCAGGTCGTTTTCCATCTCGTGATAAACGGCCTCAAACGGGCTATGCTCCAACACCAGGGCATTAAAGAGGTATACCCGACTCAAACGGATGAGCAGGTCTTCAAGATAGAAGAGAAAAGACCCTCTCCTTTCCTGGAGAAACGGGAAGGAGAAAGGGAGATAATAGAAGATTTGTTCCCTCAATCCTTAGAAGAGAGGAAAATCTATCCTCAAGTCCTGGGACAATACCTGAACCTTTACATCGTAGCCGTGACTGAAGAAGGAATCCTCATCATCGATCAGCACAACGCCCACGAGAGGGTCTTGTTCGAAAAATATCAAGATATAAACAGGAATAAAAAGTGGCCGAAAAAATTAGCCCTCTTCCCTCTGCTTTTGGAGCTTACACCTTCCCAGATATTGAGTCTCGAGGAGAATAAGGATCTGCTGGAGGAGATCGGTTTCCGGGTGGAGGCGATGGGAGGGCAAAGTTTTGCCTTGAAGGAATTTCCGGATATTTTTAAAGAAGAAGAGGCCAAAGAGATCTTCCTTTCCCTCCTAGAGGAGGTGAAAAAGGAAAAAATAGAAGATCGAGGAGATATACTCCTCGCAACATTAGCCTGCAAAACTGCCGTCAAAGCGGGGGATGTTCTTTCTTTGGATAAGATGAATTTTCTGGTCGATGGGCTCTTTAAGACTTTGAATTCTTCGCTCTGTCCGCATGGACGACCGATCATCGTCAAGTTAGAAAGAAAGGAAATCGAGAAGGGATTGAAGCGGAGCTGAAATTGACAACTCCTCGAGGTTTTGCTAAGATTATCAGGCTCTTAACCAGGAAAAACGTTCTCAGCAGCTGACCTGGAATCCCTTTTTACTCGGCAGGAATTCGCGGGGAGTGGCGCAGCCTGGTTAGCGCGCCTGCCTTGGGAGCAGGAGGTCGTCGGTTCAAATCCGATCTCCCCGATTAAAGCTTAAGATGGATAAAGCAACAATCGGATATCGAAGCCGATTGAGATATAATAGTATCAAGTACGCGCCTGTAGCTCAGTCGGATAGAGCAGCTGCCTTCTAAGCAGCGGGTCGGGAGTTCGAGTCTCTCCAGGCGCGCCAGGCTTACCCCTTATTTTTCAATAGTTTTCCTCAAAAGCACAGTTTAGCCAGAATGAGTTATTTTGGGCAATTTTGAGCCCAAAATGTCAAACGAGCGTCAAATCTCTACCTCATAAAAGCAGGTGAGAAATGTCAAATCTGTGGATTGTAATTTGATATAAAAGACTGCTTGATTTTGAATAAGTGGATTGGGTCCGAGTCTCAGCCCCGATCAGCAAAGAAAAAACCAGAAACTCAGGTTCATTGCAATAATGAGCACCCGAAAAGAGAATTGTTACATATTTTCAGGATACTTAGATTTTAGGTAGGACAAATCATTGAAAGTTTTTTACTCGGGCTGTGGAGCGTAAATCCTCTAAAATTTCTTTGACTTCTAAATCAGACTTTCCTTCAATTCGGATTGTTTTGTCTATTCCTCTATTTGCACCCCAGATTCCCCCAACTAATAGTCCCGCGGCACCTCCTATTAGTCCGAAGAATATTGCAGCATCAGAAAATTTACACTCGTCCGTGACTCGATTGCATATTGTACCACCAATTAATGCTCCGCCGCCTCCGCCTATTAATAATCCATAACCAGCTCCTTGCAAAAACTTTGATTTCTTCACAATTGTAA
>CAYFXE010000002.1:0-2721 GCA_964347035.1 uncultured Eubacteriales bacterium
AAACATGGTGCGCCTGTAGCTCAGGGGATAGAGCGACGGACTCCGGATCCGATTTTCTTATTTTCCCTAATCCTTGAAAACAAACTAATAGTCAGTCTTTATATACAAAAATACGCGATAATTTATTTGGTATAAATGATTTATGATGGCGTGTCATTAAAAGCAGAATGTGCCAATTGACTCGGATATTTTGCGCGTGATAAATTCATTCATGGATATCAGTGGCTAAAATTCACAAAAGGATAAAGTTATGATTAGTAGATTAAGATCAGAAACTCAATTAAAAAGCTGGCTTTTAATTTTTCTTATGGTCGGATTGACAGTAATCTTGGCTCAAATTCTTGTCTGTAAGAAACCTGGCTCAGAAAGACAGGTTCAGATCGCTGTCGATGTAAACAGGAACGAAAAGGTCGAATTCCGTGCGGATGAACAAGGGAAAAGCGAATGGACTCCTGAACGGGGGGCTACATTCCTTAATAATAATGACAGCGACCAGGGGACAAGAGCCCCCGACCATACAGATGAAGTCGTTAATGGTATTGAAGATCTTAAGGATCTGGCCGTCCTTAAAGTTAAAAGAATCCCTGATTTGCCGGATGATTCGCAGGTCACCATGACAGTCGATACAGCGTCCATGTCTCGGATTCGTCTCTTCATAAAAGCCGGTGAGAATGAGTATAGAAATCTGCCTCTCTTGGTTAAACAAAACATAAATCCTGCACAGTTAAGACAAACAGACCTGGAATTAAGGATAGAAGCAAATTCTTATGCAGACAGCTCCTGGACCGGAGAAACGATCGTAACACTCACTGTGAGTCGTTCTGAGGGGGAAACAGAGTCCGATCACGTCAAACTCAAAGTCGCCCCGTTCATTCTCCTACCTAACCTTAATGAAGGAAGCGCTCTTTATGTGAGAGAATTCCCCGGGAGAAATGATGAGTTCTTAGAGAGACTGAGGGAGCTTGTTCCCGCTGCTGATGCTGAGTTAGTCGTAGTCCCTGCGGGAGATCCATATCCCCCTCGTCAAATCTGGCTTCAAGATACTATGGAGATCGGCTACTCCGAGATCCCTGGACAGAGGATGAATGTGGTTTTAAAAGCAAACAGGGGGAGAGCTCTCGATGATTATGCCAAACATAAGCTAATGGGACCTGATTTCGGTTGGGTCCAGGTTGGGACATTTCGTAAAGAATACGGCGGGGGAAGGGGTGGCAACGGTTGGCTGGACTGGTATGGGAATCTGGAGGTTACGCCGCCAGTTCCCGGATATCCATTGGGTCGGTTTTACTGCGGGTATAATCCGGATGGTCCTGAAGACGCTTCCTTGAATCCTGAGATAATCAGCATGCTTGAAGCTCAAAAAATCCAAGGCCCGGCCTTACGCCTTGATACAGGATGGCTGCTTATAAAACATGTGGACGAGATGATATCATTCCTGCCCAGCAGCGATCTCGAGCGCCCGTTTAAAGTCCTTGTTGTTGATACAGAGGCTATGCTTGTTCTGCTGGAAAAATGGACAAGAGATGGATATGGTGAGATACCGATGCTCAATCTCTATTCCAAAAAAATGACGATAAAATCTCTCTACGAGAATAAAGACCTGATAGATCTGAATAAATCACTACAGAAGGAACGAATCGAACCGAATATCGAGCTTCTAAAAAGAGAACTTGGCCTGAAGGAGGAGGATTTTATCAGAGTGCCGTCTCTTTTTGACAAGCATGGAACTTCGGTCGTCCCTAACATGGTCAATTCCACAATTCTGAACGGACATATCTTTATTGTCGCTCCCAACGGTCCTGTCATAGGCGGTATAGATCAGCTGGAGGAGGAAATGCGCAAGCTGCTTTCTTCTCTGCCATTGGAGCCGCATTTTCTGGATGCAAGGCTTTATCACAGATGGGGGGGTGAAGTCCACTGTGCCACAAATGTTAAGAGAGAAGGATTTCGAACACCGTGGTGGTCAATGAAACATCCATAAATCCTTTGTTCAGAACATACATCTTGTGGAAATAAGACCATCTGACTAGGAATTAGAAGGCTTTAGTTTTACATCAAGAATAACTCTAAGGAAGGAGGTACTCAGCTATGAAATCAAAATGTATTTACACAGCAACTTTCCTTATGATCTTGATCGCTGTGGGATGTTTGGGAAACAAACCTGATGAAAAAGCTTCCGGGTTGATCACTTCGTTTTTACAACAGGAGTTTGATCTTGCCGGAGAGCGTTTCCCGGAGAAACAGTATTATTTCATGGAGACAAAGGTTGTCCATTTTGCCCTGGATGGGAAACGTACCGGTGTCAATACCCTCAAGCTTCAGCTTGAATGTGTACCCGCCAGTTTATCGGGTAAAGAAGGAGATGAATACATTTGCAGGAGGTTCACAGTGCAAAAAGGAACCGAATCCCCTGCTTCCATCCAGGCCCTCGACGGATGGTCATATATTTTTAAAGGAGGCTTGGACGAAAAAGGCCAGGTCTTCGGCATCGACCATAGCAGGTTCGAAAACCTTGAAACCGAAGACGGCAGCCCCCTGCCGCCCGATATGGCCTATTTTGTCTATAACACTTTTATCGATTTCCATGCCTTTTGCAATGTGTTTGCCGAAAGAACCAATGAGAGTAAGGGCATTCAACACCTGAAAACTATTGGCGAAAAAATAGTCCATGCTTCCGCTTTTTCAGAGCCTCCTGTGAACCTGGGGAGTAATGTGGCAGAA
>CAYFXE010000002.1:2731-17230 GCA_964347035.1 uncultured Eubacteriales bacterium
CTAGAATTTAAAGGGATAAGCCTTGTTGACGATATGCCCTGCAGTGTGGTTGCATTCGATTCCGGAGAGAGTTCTTTTATCATGATTATGCAGCCCATGCCGGAAATGGAGATAAAATCCGTTGGAAGCTCGCACTATAAAGGCGACCTTTACATTGACTTGAAATCGAATTGGGTACGAAAGGTTGTTATGGGGGAAATAGTCGTTTCCGAAGCAATCCTGCCTGTGCCCCCTCATAAGGTCAATTCCGTGATAGAACGCACGACAATTATCCAATCCGTGAGCCAAGCGGAATTCCTTCAGAACTGAAACGGATTCCAAGATTGGAAATTCCTGTTTTTGATGCGGGGTGGGGGCGATATGCTTGGTCTTTAAAAGACCCATTACTTGAGAATCTCCATAATGATGACCGTTTTCAGAAAATGATGGCAAAGGTTAGAAATATGGTAGATGAAATGAGAAAAATAGTAGAAAGAGAATTATAGGCAGAGCAATCAGGAAAGTAGTAAAGGCAAAGCCATAGAACAAAGTCATCGAATTTCGAATCCATCGCTCACTTGATTCTTATAATCTCATAAACTATCTATTTTTTTTTATAAAACACTGCTAATTATAACGGACGGATCTGCTTGTAATCGGGAGAGATTCATTGAGAAAAAATCGCAACCTAATTCCCAGAAAAGACGTATATGTAATTGAACAGGAGAAATGGACAATCGGCAAGTTATCTACTCAGATGACTAATTTTAAAACAAATTCATTAAAGGAGGGCTTTATGAAAAAAATTTCCCGACGTTCTTTTCTCAAATCCTCTGCGACCGCAGCAGCAGTGACTCTAGCTACACCGGTCTTACCCAAAGCCTGGTATGCTCTGGCTCGAGCAGAAAGTCCCGGGTATTTCGACCGAGAGTTTGGCGTTTCTGACAGCATTTATCAGAAAGTGCTGGCCAAAGCCTTATCCAAAGGCGGCGATTTTGCGGACATCTACTTCGAGCACACGATCAGCAACTGGATCATCCTCGAGGATGGCAAAGTCAGCCGAGCTTACAGCGATGTCGCTCTCGGTGTCGGTATCCGAACGGTTAAAGGTGACCAAGTCGGTTACGGGTTCACCCAGGAGCTGACAGAAAAACCGATGATTGCTGCTGCTTCGACTGCGGCTACGATTGCCAGCGTTCAGGCCACAAAACCCAAGGGCAAGTTCGAATGGTTGAAAACGAATGACTATTATCCACTTAAGACTCTGCTCACCTCTGTTCCTCTCGAGTCAAAACTGCCGTTAGTCCAATCCGCCAACGATAAGTGTTTTGCCTTATCGCCTCACGTTGTCAAAGTCTACGCCCAGTATCACGACCAGCAGAAACGGATCATGATCGTCACCAGCGACGGCACAAAAGCCGAGGACCTGCAGCCCCGGAATTACATCTACACTTCTGTCGTTGCAGAGAAAAACGGTAAGCGCGAGAGGGCCGGCTGGAATATCGGCGGTCGCAAAGACTTCTCCTTCTACACCAAAGCGGTGGCAGAGAAAACAGCCAAGATGGCTGTCGATCGGGCACTCGTTCTTTTCGAAGCGGTTCAACCACCAGCAGGTGAGATGCCCGTGGTGTTGGGTCCTGGGGTAACCGGTGTGCTGCTTCACGAAGCCATCGGCCACGGGATGGAAGCCGATTTCAACCGGAAGAAAATCTCGACCTACGCGACGATGATCGGTAAGAAAGTCGCCGAACCTTTTGTTACGATCGTTGATGATGGGACCATGCCGAATTACTTAGGCTCTATCAACGTCGATGATGAGGGCACACCCGGACAGAAGACCATTCTGGTCGACAAAGGGACTCTTTCAAGCTACATGTACGACAAGATATCTGCGCGGCACTACAAGGTTAAATCCACAGGAAACGGCCGTCGTCAAAGTTATCAGCACTATGTCCAACCCCGGATGAGAAACACGTACATGCTGGCCGGATCGGCCACACCCGAGGATGTGATCAAGAGCGCGAAAAACGGTATTTATGTCCAGGATGTCAGTAACGGACAGGTCAAGATCGGAGAAGGAGATTTTGCTTTTTATGTCTCCCAGGGAAGGATGATAGAGAACGGAAAACTCACCGCACCCATCAAGGATATCAACATCATGGGTAACGGTCCGAAGATGCTCAAGAACACCACTATGGTTGCAGATAATTTCGAGATGAACGAAGGAGGCAGCGGATCCTGTGGTAAAGGTGGTCAAGCCGTTCCTTGCGGTTTCGGTCAGCCGACTGTCTTGGTGAAGTCGATGACCGTCGGTGGCGTGAAGGCCAGATGAAAGGAGATATGTGATGAACAAAGACATCAAGAATTTGGCTGAATGGTCGATCAAGATCGCGAAATCTGCAGGTGCTGATGACTGCCGCGTAGGGATCAACTCCGAGCGACAAGTTGAGATAAGCTACCGCGAGCGAAAACCAGAGACTATCAAAGAGGCCTCCACGAGAGGGCTGGCCATCCAGGTTTACGTGAATGGTCGATATTCCAGTCAGAGCACTTCAGACCTGCGCAAGGATGCATTGAAAGACTTCATCTCCAATGCCGTCGCCACGACAAAGCTTCTGGCAGAGGATCCTTACCGTACCTTACCCGATCCAAAGCATTACGAGGGAAGAGCCAAGCTGGACTTAGGCCTTTATGATCCTGATTATGAGAAATTCACACCCGAGGCCAGACATAGCATGGTCAAGGCCATCGAGGAGGCCTGTTTAGCCAAGGGTGGGGATAAGGTTATCTCTGCCACAGCAGAAGAGCAGGATTACCACGAGGAATCATTCGTTATGACGAGCAACGGTTTCACCGGACATACAGAAAGCACCGCCTTTGTCGTCGTCGCTCAAATGACAGCTCAAGATGAGGGAGACCGGAGACCCACCGCCTATGACTATGCTGTCACCGTTAATAAAAAAGGCCTGCCCAAACCCGAAGAGATCGGGGCTGGGGCAGCTCAACGCACCCTCGATCTGCTCGGCGGCAAGAAACTCAAGACCGAGACCCTGCCGATCATTATCGAGAACCGGAATGTGGGCAGGATTTTCGGTGGACTCCTGGCAGGTATGTACGGCAGGAATATCCAACAAAAGCAGTCTTTCCTCGCGGATAAGAAAGGCCAGAAGGTGGCCAACAAACTTCTCACTCTCATCGATGACCCCCACGTTGTTGGAGGATTGGGAAGCCGATTGTTCGACGGCGATGGCTTCGCAACCAAGAAGAGAACAATAATCGACGCCGGAGTCCTCAAGGAATTCTACGTGGATTGGTACTACAGCCGGAAGCTGGGCTGGGAACCGACCACAGGCGGACCTTCCAACCTGCTCATTCCTCCTGGCAAACGATCGGTGAAGGAGATCATGAAGGATCTCGGCCGGGGCATATTTATCACTGGATTCATCGGCGGAAACTCCAACTCGACGACTGGCGACGCTTCGATCGGGATCATAGGACAGCTCTTCGAGGGCGGAAAGAATGTGCAAGCTGTCTCGGAGATGAATATTGCTGGTAATCACCTGAAGTTTTGGAACCAGCTCGTGGAAGTCGCCAACGACCCTTACCCCTATTCTTCCTGGCGTATGCCCAGTTTGGTTTTTGAGGATGTGGTTGTCGCAGGAATCTAGAGATTAAATTCGAATTGATTTCGATGTTTTAGGGGATATAAACCTTATTTCTTGAAACGAGCACTCAAGGCTTGTGTCCTCATCATCTATTTTCTGGAAGATTTGTGTTTCCTAGTGAGGGTTCACTGGAAAAGAGGAGCAATGCAGGAGGTCAGGAGTTTCTGGACATCGAAATAATCAAACCGATACGAGGGGGCATAAAACCCCGAGAAGATGCCGACTCCAGTATCACTATCAGCCATTGACCAGGTATGGAATTTGAAGGTTAATCCATCCGCGGTTAGGATAGCATCGAGAGTCAGAATTTCAGGTTCCTGTGGGTGGGGTTGTCTATTGATTGGGGTAATGTCTGGGTATGATTTTTCACGCAAGAGGGAAATCATACTGTCGGCCAGATCCTCAGAGGTTGTTCCTTCTTGAAGCGGAATCAGGAAGATGATAAGCCCTGCTGTATCCGCTTCATTCTTCTCTTGGATGACCACTCCCATTTCTGTCTCTTGGACGATCCAGCCAGAGGGATAGCCGATTTTGAGACTGGGGTCGGCCCTAAATTCATAGATTTGAATCGGAATGTCTGTCTGAGCCAAGGCAGGGATACCTTTAAAGGAAATAAGAAAACACAGAACCCAAACCCAGGTTAGAAGATTCTTTCGATGGAATCTCCCGGCCGTTGTCATTCCTTCCTTAGCCCTCTCAAACTTTTCAATGATAATTTTTTCTCTAGTTTAGTGAGGCCATCATACTAAAATTAAAAAACGAAAGCAAGGGGAAAAGATTTTTTTATTCGCAGAAGATCCGCACCTTTTCTTCCTTACTGTCCACATCCACGGTCAGGTCGTTGAGGTAGGCTAATAGCTCCTCGAGATTATCAGATTTGATTTTAGAGAGGTCCATATCGACACCCTTTTCTTTGAGGTGGGTCTCGATCTTGCCATGAACATCCCCGGGGATCAATGAGGCCAGTTTAATCCCTGCCCTCAGGAGTTGGAAAGGGACCCGAATATTCACCTTTTCTTTCTTGACACTCTCCGGACCTGGTTCGACAACCACCCGGAGATACTTCGGAAACTCTTTTTCGTCTCGTTTCTCACGTGGTTCTGACTCGCCTGTTGGTTCAGAGATAGCGGAGAGCAATTTATCTGCTTCCTCCACCGTGATTTTTCCCTGGGCTAACATATCCAGGATTCTTCGGCGATCTTCACTCATCCTCATTCCTCCTTTAACGAAAATATATAGATACCTGATCCTTGGGATTTTCGGTCAGGATGTTCAGGCCGCGCATCGAACCGAGAAGACAGAAAAACGCTGGACCTAACTGGAGTAGCTTTTTCCCCGAACTCCGAGGCCAGAGGACGAGCGCGGCAATGATGATCAAAGGCGCTAAGGCAATGGCGATAACCAGTAGAATGAGCCAAACGATAATGATCGGGAACCATAATCTGATTTTGGTCTTTCCGCTCTCGACAACATGCATCTTCATGAAAAACGGTGGCCAAATCATTTTTTCAACCTTTCCAGGGCGTCCTCGACCGATAATTCCCCTTGCTCCAGCTTGCTCAAGATCTCGTTTTGAGAGGGAGGAGGATTGATGTCGACGAACTCAAGATGGCTGGCGATTTGATTGAGGCGGTTCTTGACTGTCGGATAGCTGATGCCAAAGAGCTCTTCCATATCCTTTATAGAACCGTGGCTGCGGATAAAAGCAGTGACAAAGATCTGGTCCTCCATGGTCAGCTTAGCGAGAGGAGGGAGCTCGAAGAGACCTTCCAAGACAATATCCTTATCCATAAGCTTCACGCGCTCAACGATGATTGAGGCGCCCTGGGTGATTCTGGTTAGTTCTTGCCAATCTTTGATCTTTTTTTCACCTTTAATTAATTTTCTTTAATAATATATGTAAAAAAATTAAATTTGTCAAGTAAAAAATTAATATAATTAATAAAATTATTAAAAAAAATCAAAAAATTTAATTTCTTTTCCATTTTTGATGGTCGGTTGGTCGCAACAAATTAGGGTCAGACCTTTATAAATTGATTTTTTTTTCGATTCATCATGTCATGTCTGCAGAAAAGCGCAAATTATCAAGGTCTGACCCCAATTTTGCTGGATTCCCGCTTCAGCGGGAATAAAATTTTCCTGGTATAAAAAGTAGCTTATAGTATTTATTTATGATAATATCTTCGCGAAAATGGGTTTTCCCTCTAGACTTTTCCAACTCCGAATCAAGAAGTCCGTATTTCCTCAGATCATAACCGGCGTCTTTTTTCTGATTTTCGGCTTCGGTCGCTTCCTGCCTCAGACTCTACAGCAGACAATCCACATCAAAGCGGCCTGCGATGAAGAATTCCAATTTCGCCCAGGCTGGAATGTCACTTTTAAACGCGTCCTGGCCACGTCTTTCAAAAAATTCGAGGAACATTTTGGCATTCGGTTCAAGATCACAAGTATCGAGACATGGAAATCGGATGATTCCCTCACGAGTGTGTATGACCTGATCAACGATCTGCGCAAAAAAGTTTTATTGACAGGGAATGACATCCTCGTCGGATTCACAGGACAGTGGACACGAAAGGATGATGTGTCCGGGGCAGCCATCTACATGCACAACCATGTCATCGTAAAAGGGATGAATTCCGAGGAGAAGATGAGTCTGGCTTTAGTCCACGAGCTCTGTCATCTTTTCGGAGCTATCGATCTTCATCAGAGCGGTTCGATCATGGACCTGGATAATCCTGGCCAGAGCTTTGATGACTTCACAAAGCGCCTTGTTTTGATAAACAAGGACCGGAATTTTACCCCCCATGTGTTCCCTCTGAATCCAGATAGAAGGGATGATGCTATAAACCAGTATAAAGAGAGAAAGCGTTTAGGACTTAAAGAGGTTGACCTGAATGTTATGCTGGCTATTTTTTATATCGAGCAAGGAGAATATGATCTGGCCATTGCTGAGTGCCTCGAGTTTTCCGAGATCTATCCCGATTCAGCAGAAATCCATAACCTGTTGGGTGTGATCTACCGTCGGAAAGGAGAGCTCAAAAAGGCTCTCGAGGAATACGAGAAAGTTATCAGATTGCAACCGAATATTCCTGAGCTGCATTTCAACATGGGGATTGCTCTGACCAAATTGAGAAGACTGGAGGAGGCAGTTGGGGCCTTCGAGAGGGCGATCGATCTTAATCCTGAATACGCCAAGTCATTCTCCAACCTCGCTTATGTATACCTCGACCTGGATAAACTTGACCTGGCCATCCAATCTGCCCAGAGAGCCCTCGAGATATACCCTGGAATGCCCAAAGCCCTGTCCACGATGGGAAGCGCTCTCCTTCTCAAGGGTGATCTGGGAAGGGCAGAGTCTGTTTCTCTCAAGGCGCTTCAAATCGACCCTTCGCTTTCCGTCCCGCATAACAACCTGGGTATCATTTATCTGGGCAGGGATGAGGTTGATCGAGCCATCGCTGAGTTTAAAACCGCCCTGGTCCAAAATCCACAGTTTCCCAAGGCCTACTACAATTTGGGAAGGGCCTATTTTATCAAAGGAGAATTCAAGGCGGCGATCAAAGCCTTTCTCAGGTCGATTGAATTGAAACCGGATTATGCCATGGCCTATTCTAATCTTGGGTCGGCCTATCTCGAAAAGGGAAAAGTTGGCAAAGCTATTGAGGCCTGTCAGACAGCAGTCAAGCTAAAACCAGACTATGCTCTTGCCCATTCCAATCTCGGCTATGCATACCTGGCCAAAGAAAGACTGGATCTTGCCAGAAACTCAGCTTCTAAGGCAATAGAACTCAATCCTGACCTTCCCGAGGCCTTCAACCTGTTGGGGCTGTTATACGAGAGGGAAGAAAGATTCAGCAAGGCGTTCAGGGAGTATACGAAGGCATTAAACCTCGAACAAGAAAACTTCCGGACGCATCTCAACCTAGCCAATCTATTTTTCAAGAAAACTCTTTTCGAAAAATCAGCGTACCACTACAGGAAAGTCCTCGAACTGAACCCGAATGTTTCCTCTGCCTACAATAACCTAGCCCTGATTTGCTTTTACAATGGCGATTTTCCTTCTGCCTGGGCCAATCTCGAAAGAGCAGAGGAATTAGGCGCTCCCGTTCATCCCGATTTTAAAGCAGAGCTCAAAAAGAGGCTGGAATATTAGTATTAGGGAACGTCCCCTTTTTGAGACTAATGGCGCATGAGGGTGCTTCAAGAAATAAGGATTTTTCTATCGTTCTGTGTGGGCAGGCCGGTCAAGGCGTTCAGACAGTGGAACAGATTCTCGTTCATGTCTTGAAGCTTTGCGGGTTTCATGTCTATGCCACAAAGGAATACATGTCCCGTGTCCGAGGCGGGATGAACTCCACCGAAATTCGGGTCTCGTCGAATAATGTTGGCGCCCATGTTGACCGTATAGATATCCTGATCCCATTCCATCCAGAAGCTTTTGCCCATTTGGAAAAACACATCACACCGGAGACGATCGTGATCGGTGATAAAAAAAACATCTGCTGGGATTGTCCTTCTTATATCAGACATTTCATCGATGTGCCGTTTGAAGATATTGCCAGAGACATCGGCGGAAGAATCTACATCAACACTATTTCGGCTGCTGTGGTCTTGGGTTTATTCCGGGCTCCGAGGGATGTGGTGGGTGGTTTTATTAAAAAGGTTTTTTCGCGGAAGGGAAAGGAGATTGTCAAGAACAATCTCCAAGCCATCGAAAGAGGCTGTGATATCGGGGAGAAGCTCCTGGATTCGGAGAACCTTGATATCGCATTATCCACGCATCCTGAAGTGGAAAAGGATGTCCTACTCAACGGAGCCGAAGCTGTGGGCCTTGGAGCCTTAGCCGGCGGCTGTAATTTCCTTTCGTCCTACCCGATGTCCCCCTCGACAGGAGTGATGGTCTTCCTTTCCCAGCACATGAAGGACTTTGACCTCGCTGTCGAGCAGGCCGAGGATGAGATAAGCGCCATCAACATGGCCCTGGGTGCATCCTATGCGGGAGCCAGAGCGATGGTGACCACCTCTGGCGGAGGATTTGCTTTGATGACAGAAGGAGTCAGCCTAGCGGGCATGATCGAAACTCCAGTGGTTGTTCATATTGCCCAGAGACCTGGTCCGGCCACAGGGTTACCGACGCGGACAGAGCAGGCAGATCTGGAGCATGTCCTGTATGCCGGGCACGGTGAATTCCCGAGGGTTCTTTTTGCCCCAGGTAAATTAGAAGATGCCGTTTATCTCACCCAGAAGGCGTTTAATATTGCCGACAAATACCAGATTCCTGTCTTCATCCTGACCGATCAGAACTTAATGGACTCCTACTATAATATTTCCTTACCCGACCTGTTTGAATCAAAGATCGAGAAATACATCGTCGAGACCACCCCTGACTACAAAAGATTTGACTTGACCGAAGACGGTATCTCCCCTCGGGGGATTCCGGGTTTTGGCAGCGGACTTGTGGGAGTGGACAGCGACGAGCACGATGAAGAAGCCCATATCACCGAAGACCTCGACCTGCGGACAAGGATGGTGGATAAAAGGCTGGCCAAGATGAAGTCGGTCGAGGAGGATGTCGTACCGCCGGAGCTTGTCGGTGATGAAGAATATAAGATTCTTTTGATCGGGTGGGGTTCGACCTATAAACCGGTTGTTGAAGCGCTCGGACAGATGGAGAAAAAAGACCTCTCTTTCCTCCATTTCAAGCAGATATATCCCCTGCCCAAGGACACTCTGGATTATCTTCGAAAAGCCGATAACTTGATTATCATCGAGAATAATGCCACCTCCCAATTCGGCAAACTGATCAAGCTCAACACGGGAGTAGATATAAAAGAGAAGATCCTTAAATACAGCGGGCTTCCCTTCTCCGTCGAGGAGATCGTCGACCATCTTCAGAGAATACTGGAATAGGAGAGTAACGATGGATCAAGCCGTATATGATATGGGAAATATTGATATAGCCTGGTGTCCCGGGTGCGGGAATTTCAGTATTAAAAATATTCTCACCCAGGCCTTGGCCGAGCTCGAGATTCCTCCCGAGAAACTGGTGGTTGTTTCCGGAATCGGCCAGGCTGCCAAGATTCCTCACTATATCAAAACCCATTTTTTTAACGGACTCCATGGGCGGGCCTTACCGCCGGCGACAGCCATAAAAATGGTTAACCCAGAGCTGACGGTCATCGCCGAGAGCGGCGATGGCGATATGTACGGGGAAGGCGGCAACCACCTCATCCACGCTATGCGAAGAAACCCGGACATCACCAACATCGTCCACAACAACATGGTTTACGGTCTGACCAAAGGACAGGCATCACCGACAAGCCAGTGTGGATTCAAAACCCCGGTGCAGGTCAAGGGAGTTATTCTGGCTCCGTTCAACCCCATAGCTTTGGCCATTGCTCTGGATGCCTCGTTTGTAGCCCGGGTTTTTTCGGGGGATACCGAACAAGCGAAGGAAATATTGATGAAAGCCATCGCACACAAAGGTTATGCCTTGGTGGACATCTTCCAACCCTGTGTCTCGTTTAACAAAGTCAACACCTATGCTTGGTTCAAGAAGCATACGTATTATCTGGACGATTCGCATGATGTTCGAGATCGAAAATTGGCCTTTGAACGAGCCACAGAGAGCGAAAAATTTCCACTCGGGATTTTTTACATCAACCCGGAGAAGAACACCTTCGAAGATAATGTGGGTTTGTATCAGGCGGACAAAACACCTCTTCCCTTCAGAGATGCCCCCATTCACGAGAAACTGAAGAAGATCATCGAATCAAAGATGTGAATCAGACTTTAGTTGTCAGTCATCAGTTACTAGTGTAAGAACAGAATTCTTTCTTGACTGAAGTCTGACAACTGGTAACTGACAACTGACAACTGGAAAAAAATCATTGCATCCCGAACAAAAAATTTTTATTCTTATAAATCCAGTGCCTCAGTAACTCAGTGACATAGTGACTCAGCAAGAGAGAAAAAAATATTCTTATCTTGCAGAGTGACGGAGTTACAGAGTCGCTGACGACTGAGTCACTGACAAGAAAGGAGGACATGATGGGCAAGAGAATTTTAATCCTGATCACCTTGATCAGCCTTGTTTTTATCCCGGTCTGCAAGAAGGGTGAAGAAGCTGAACTGGTATACCCAGAAACGCAGAAGGTCGATCAGATCGATGATTATTTCGGGACTCAAGTGGAAGATTCTTACCGCTGGCTAGAGGATGACCAAGCTGAGGAGGTCAAGCAATGGGTTCAGGAACAGAATGCGGTGACCTTCGCCTTCTTGGAGAAAATTCCCATCCGGGAAAAGATCCGGCAGCGCCTGACAGAAATCTATAACTACCCCCGGTATTCATCTCCCTTCAGGGCAGGTGAATATTACTTCTTCTACAAGAACGATGGGCTGCAGAACCAGTCTGTGATCTATGTCCAGAAGGGTTTGGATGGCGAGCCAGAGGTGTTTATCGATCCTAATGAGCTCTCCCCAGACGGGACGATCAGGATAGGATTGGTCGGGTTCTCCAAGGACAACCGCTATGTGACCTATTCCCAGTCCGAATCCGGCTCGGATTGGCGAGAGCTCCGGGTTGTGGAGATCGAGACAAAGAAGGAATTGTCCGACCGCATCCGCTGGGTGAAGTTCACTGGTGCTGCCTGGCACGGCGATGGTTTCTATTACAGCGGTTTTGACAAGCCTGAGGAAGGTCAAGAGCTCACGGCCCGGAACAAGTTTCAGAAGATTTTTTACCACAAATTAGGCTCTCCTCAGGATAACGACAAACTCATCTATGAGGACCTGGAACATCCCTACCGTTACAAAGGTGTGGGTATCACCGAAGACAAGAAATACTTGTTTTTAGAGATATCCGAGGGAACCCACGGCAACGAACTCTACTACAAAGACATCTCCGTAGAAGGGATGGATTTTCAACCGCTGATTCAAGGGTTTGAATTCGACACCTATGTCATCGATAACGTCGGTGATAAATTCCTTGCTTACACGAATACCGATGCGCCCAATTACAAGGTTGTTCTGATGGATCCGAAAAACCCGGCCAGAGAAAACTGGGAGATAGTCATTCCTGAAAAGCCGGAAGTCCTCAGTAGCGCCAACACAGCAGGCGGCCAGTTGTTCTGCCGCTATCTCAAGGATGTGACAACTCGAGTTTACCAGCATGACCTCGAAGGGAATCTGAAGAGAGAAGTTGAGTTTCCAACCCTGGGAACAGCCCGCGGTTTTTCAGGGAAAAAGGAGGATACATTCTTGTTTTACACATTTACCTCTTTTACTTTTCCACCCACGATTTACAAGTTTGATATCGCCAGCGGGAAGTCCGGGGTTTTCCGTGAAGCGGAGGTCAAATTCAATCCTGAGGATTACGTGGCCAAGCAGGTCTTTTACACCAGCAAAGATGGAACACAGGTTCCGATGTTCATCGTCCACAAGAAAGGATTGGAATTGGACGGCAACAATCCCACTTATCTATACGCCTACGGAGGATTTAACTCAAGCCGGGTTCCTTCTTTCAGTACCACCAATATTTTTCTTCTGGAAAACGACTGTATCTATGCTTCAGCTTGCATCCGCGGAGGTGGGGAGTACGGCGAAAAATGGCACCGAGCCGGGATGCTGTTGAACAAGCAGAATGTGTTCGATGATTTTATCGCGGCGGCCGAGTACCTGATCGAGGAGAAATACACATCCACGGAAAAACTGGCAATCGCGGGAGCATCCAACGGCGGTCTCCTGGTCGGGGCCTGCATGACCCAGCGGCCGGATCTGTACAGGGTGGCCTTCCCCGCAGTCGGGGTGCTGGACATGCTCCGTTATCATAAGTTCACCGTCGGCTGGGGCTGGGTGGTGGAGTACGGTTCGAGCGATGAGGAGGAGCACTTCAAGAATCTCTACTCCTATTCTCCACTTCACAACTTAAAAGATGGCGTCTCCTACCCGGCCACCCTCGTCACCACAGCCGACCACGACGACCGGGTAATCCCGGCCCATTCTTTTAAGTTTATCGCTGCGTTACAGGAAAAACATCAAGGTAAGAATCCTGTGCTGATCAGGATTGAGACGAGATCTGGTCACGGAGCCAGCAGCATGACCAAACGAATCGATGAAACAGCCGACAAATTCGCTTTCATGTTCCACATCATGGGAGTTGATCTGGAGAAATAGTTATCAGTTGTCAGTTATTGATGTAGAAGAGAATCTGATCTTAAACTGGGAACTGAAAACTGTGAACTGAGTGACTTAAAAGGACGGTTCATTTTTTTCCCTTCCCGTCATTCCCGCGGAAGCGGGAATCCAGAGAAAAAATAGAACCATCCCCTATATCGACCTTACTTATTTTTTTTCTTATGAATTTTGACTAAGTCCTCAAGAGTCGTTTTCTCTAAAATGCCTGTCAGGCTTTCGGTCAGGTTCTTCCAGAGCTCATATGCGGCACATTCTTTTATTTTTGGACAGTAATCGTCATCTCCGACGCACTCAACCAGATCCCAGGATCCTTCAAGGACATTGATGATCTCGCTCATTTTTATGTTGCTGGGAGGTCGCGTAAGGACAAATCCTCCTCCAACGCCTCGAATACTTCTGACTAATCCGTGGTTCTTGAGGGGGATGATGATCTGTTCAAGATACCCGGTGGAGACATCTTCCTCTTTGGCAATATTTTTAAGGATGGTGGGTTTATTCTGATGATTTAACGCCAAATTTATCATCAGGCGTGTTCCGTATCTCGATTTCGTAGAAAGTTTAATCATAGATTTTCCTCAATCCTTGAGATTATTCTCGGCTTGGCCATGATCACTCTTTATCATGAGAGATATGAATGCAGTGATCTGCTTTTCATTCCACATATATCAAAGGAGAGATGCTATGTCAAAATAAAGGATGGGCTGAAAAAGGAAACACAATTATTGATGTTCATTATTTAATTTCCTTAGATGAAAAGAGTAGCATCTGCCTTTTGAGCCTGTTCGATGAAGAAAGCCACTCCCACACACTCGGCCACGTCATCGATCATTTTTTCTCTGGGAATTTCCATGACTTCCATGCTCATCTGGCATCCATAAAGTTTTACACCAAGGTCGATGGCGGTTTGCCTGAGTTCGGGCAGAGAAGGGACATTCTTGGCCTTCATCATTTTTTTAAACATCCAGCGTCCGATGCCTCCAAAGCTCATCTTACTCGGGTTAGCCCGGTTAATGTCTCCTCCGTACATGACACCGAGCATGCGTCCGAATAGGCTTTTACCTGTTTTGACATTAGCCTTAATACCGCGTAAACCCCAGAAAGTGAAAAACATGGTCACATCCATATTCGAGGCTGCTGCACCTGCAGCTATCGAAAAGGCGGCGAATAGTTTATCCATGTCACCGCTGAATATGACCATGGCCAGCTTTTTCTTTTTTTCTTCTTGCATTCGTAAAGATTCCTTTTTGAGTATAAATCGTAAAAATCTTTTTTTTCTCAGGTATTAGTAAATGATAATATATTAATATCCTAAAAGATATATTATTTATAATAAACATAATTAGCCGCGTCAAGAAATAAACATTCATATATGATATTGGCGGCGAATCTCCTTTTCGTATATTTTCCGTTATTTTAATGTGTCGTAGTACATTGGTGGTATATAATAGGTTCAGAGTGGAGTTAAAATTTGACAAGGTGAGCTAAAAGATCAAACTCATGAGGCCATTGGGATGCAATCCAAAGAAGACCTGAGGAAAACTTTACTTCGAATCGACGGCAGGGGCTACAAGGCCTACAAAGATATACAGGGAATCTATGATTTCAGGGAATATATCCTCCATGTGGATCATGTTCAGGGAGACCCGTTTGCATCACCGAG
>CAYFXE010000002.1:17240-82883 GCA_964347035.1 uncultured Eubacteriales bacterium
GAAAGAGCGAAGTTTCCGACGGAGACATTCAAGAAAAAAAGCCGGGAGATCGGCTTGCGGGATTATCTTACCCGAACATTCCTAGAGGCAACAAAGAAATTCTCTCGAGGAATTCGAGGGATCGGGAACAGTGGACTGATCACCATCGATCAGCCTGGTCAGGAGATCCTGGATCGGACATCAATGTTCGTCACAGATGCTTACCTTGAAGCCAGGTTTGTGATGGGGCTTCCAGCCTTCGAGAGAAAGATCGCCGGAAGACAAGCTGAATCTATGTTTTTCGAGGAATTGCCGCACATCGTGCGATTTTCCTTGCTCTTCGAGAACCAAAACAGAGAGATCCTTTTTCAGCATATCGAAACTTCTGAAGATGCGGATTTCTTGAGAGGTCAACTGGATGAGCTAGAACTAGTCGCCTTCGTAGCTGATGGGGCCGTTCTGCCCAGGGCAAGCGGGATCGATCCACGCCCTCTCAGCCACGGGAAGATTGTCTCTTTCGAATCTCCTGAATCTCTACGTGTTCAGGTCGAATTACCGAACAGGGGCCTTCTTTCGGGTATGGGCGTTCCATACGGAGTGACACTGATTGTCGGCGGTGGTTATCATGGGAAATCCACTCTGCTCAAGGCCTTGGAGAACGGGGTCTACAATCATATCCCGGGTGATGGCAGAGAGTTTGTAGTGACTAACCCGCGTGCTATCAAAATAAGAGCCGAAGACGGAAGACGGATAGAAAAGGTGGACATCTCGCCTTTCATCAACAACCTTCCTTTCGGACAGGGAACCCAAGAATTTTCGACCGATGATGCCAGCGGGAGCACATCCCAAGCAGCAAACACTGTAGAAGCTCTGGAGATAGGGGCCCAGGCGCTTCTCATCGACGAGGATACATCGGCCACCAATTTTATGATCAGGGATCACAGGATGCAGGAACTGGTCTCCAAAGACAGAGAACCGATTACTCCTTTTATCGATAAGATTCGGCATCTTCACCGAGACTTTGGTGTATCTACGATTTTAGTCATCGGTGGTTCCGGGGATTATTTTGATGTGGCCGACTATGTAATCTGTATGATTGAATACAAGCCTTATGATTTGACAAGTGAGGCCCAATCCATCGCAGATAAGTATAAGGCCGAACGCAAGCCCGAAGGGGGAGAACACTTCGGGACGATTACGCACAGGATTCCCCAGTCGCGAAGCTTCGATCCTAGAAGAGGAAAGAGGATGGTCAAGATTTCTGCCAGGGGATTAAAGTCCATTTTATTCGGCAGACATCACATAGACTTGAGTGCAGTCGAGCAGTTAGTTGACTCGAGTCAAACAAAAGCAATAGGGGAAGCCATCTACTATGCTATGAGATACATGGATGGACGAAAGAACTTAGGAGATGTTATAGAGTCTGTTCTCGATGATATAGATAAAAAGGGGCTTGATGTGTTGAGCCCTGAACCTGTGGGAGATTTTGCCCTGTTTAGGAGACTAGAACTGGCCGCAGCGATCAATCGTCTCCGGACTCTATATATCATTCAGGAGAAATAGCTGCTTTATCGTCCTTTTTCCGACGTGGTTTGTGAAAAATATTCGTTACTATAAACTTTCAATTAACGGGTTGAATAAAAAAACAAACAATAAATTTTACTAAATCTATAGGAAATATTATAATATTATTTTAGCAAAACCTCTTAAAAAGTACCCTAAAAGGAGGTTAAAATGAAACTTTTAAGGGTAACAATTCTCATTCTGTTACTTTGTATAGTGGCCTCTGCAGATACAGAATACCTGGGCAACTATGTTTACTCTAATGATGACGAACTGATCAATATCGTTGCCGATGCCGTTTTGGCCGTCCGCAATATGGACAATCCCTACTTGATGTTTGTTCTGTACATGACTGTCGATGAGAATGTGAGTGCCACAGTCGAACGTAAAGATGTCGTTCTTGTTTATAAGGACAAGGAATACAAGATGCCCTCAGTAGAAGAATTGCGCAAGAACTACAGCGGGGATACCCGTGACATGAGGATTTACCAGAGTACGATTAAGTCTACCCTGGCCTTGTCCCAAATTCGTTTTTACCGTTTCCCGCTGTTTCAAGATTTCTTCCCGACCAGAACTCAGGCTACAACAGCTGTCGATCAGGGCTCCATGACCCAATTCATCGGGTTCCGAACCAAAGTCTATTTCAAGAATCCGGGGATCAAAGAAGGTGATATTGTCGTCATCAAGGTCAAGGATAAGAAAGATCCAGAAATCTACGGAGCTGTTGCAGTTCAGTTTAAGAAAGACTAAGCCTAACGATAAACTTCAGGCGAGCCTGAGGCTCTCGGGTTAGGGATTCAGATCAGAAACCTGAGCCATCGGGCTCTCCTTGTTTATTTCTTGGCTGTTGCTCTCGATCCGCTGTTTCTTCATCGGGGTGATCACCAACACAAAAGCCAGAGCCAAAAAAATAAGCGCCATCAGGGGGAAGACATACCAGGCCATCCTGCTTAATGAGGAATGTCTATCAGATCTGCTGAGTTTCGTCCTCCGGTCCTCCAACGGGGCCCCTACCAGGAGCATACCCAGTAGGGAAACAAAACAAGAAGAAAGGACTAAAGCCACGCCGTTCGCAACGTCCTCGATATTCCGTCCTGCAAACCCGAGAAGAACCTGGATGAATCCCATGAATGATCCTATCAATCCTGTCAGCGCAAAACTTAAAGTCCATGTTCTTCCGGATGAGGAATGATTTACGAACAGAACGATGATGAGTGTTCCTCCCAGGACGACCAGAAGCGCGGGCCAATTTGCAATCCATTCCCAAGGTTTGAAGAGTGGGTAAGTGTTAGACAGGGAAGGTTTGATGATTATCCATGAAACGACAGCGACAAAAAGGACGTATCCGATGATATGTTCGATCCGAAACGGTGATAGCGAATCATATGCCTGCGTTTTGTGAATGTCTTTTGTCTCCTCTCGCCGTTTGTCATTAAGCTCGATCGTTAATTTCCAGGCAGGTACCAGACAGATGACGGCCAGGATCATCCCGTAAACAGCGGGGATAAAAGAGATGGCCATGCGGGAGGCAGCGCCGGCTATCCCGCCTTGAGAGCTGGAGAGGGCCAAGACAAAATAGATGACACTTCCCACCACCCCCAGCATCCAACCATTCCGGCTGGCGGATTCCCAGAAGAGTGTGGATTTTTGAATGTCCTTTTCAGAACCGGACACTCCAGCCGCATGTCTAAAAGCGGCTCCGATTTCAGGACCGGTAAAGCTCATCAAGACCGTGGCTACGACTCCTAAAAGGACAAAGATAAGACCATGTCCCTCCATAAAGTCGGCAAATCTTCCGGAGATGAGGATAACCGCAATCAATAAGGCCACGATCAGTATTTTTCCCAAGATAACAAATAATCTTTTTTGATTTATTCGAGGTGACATTCCTGCCTCCTTTCTAGTTTTGTTAATGGTTCTTCAAACACCCTGATCCTCCCTTAAGATTTTAGGGATCATGATTCGGGAAGACATGGGTTGATTCCAGTTAAAATGAGCCTGCATGACCAATCGTCCTTTTTCGCCGGTTTTAATAGATTCTGAAAGAAATTTTTTGATCTTCAGGGGTAGGTAGGTGCTCAGGTCAACGGTCATCTCTAAAACAGCTTTTTCTTCCTGATTGGTGAAGATAATAAGGCCTCTTCCAGGCTTATCTGTCTGTTTTAACTGACTCAACTGCCATCTTCCGTACATGCTTTCTGCCAGTTCCTCGGGGGTCACCAGCCATAACACTGGCCTGAATGCCGCATCTGTGATTTTCCAGACACTCTCAGCTTTTTCTGCTGTGTTTTTGATGTGATCGACGATGATAATCCTCGTCTCCGAGATCCAGAGTGTTTTGTTGATTTTGTCAGTCTGTTGTGCGTCTATTCTGGTCAGGTTGGGAGAGCGCCATCGGATAGAGTAAGAGAGAGGAAGGCCGTCTTCAGTCGGAATTTCCAGCTTACATACCATGGTTTCGGTATGGCGCACCCGATCCGTTACCGAGATAGATGTGTTAAGCACAGAGACTGTATCAGCGAGGACACTGCGGTGTCCGGTGAGCTGCAGGGCCCCGCCTGAAACCAGCATCAGAACCGAGGCACCAGCTAGAATTTCTTTTCTGAATACCCCGCCAAGCCAGGGCCATACTCTGGACTGTGAGAGATTCGTCCAGAGTAGTCTAAGATTCAAGCGTCGTGTCAGTTTAGACTCTTCGATCTCTTTCCTGAATCTGGAAATGTGTTCCTTCATCCTCTTTTCTAACTCTGGAGGAAGGTCATCTTTTAAGACGTGTTTGATCAAGTTATCTGTTTCTTGTTGATGGGATGTTTCTTTTTTCATTCGGATGCCTCCTGTGAAGGAGTTGATAATAAATGAGCGAGCCGCTGGCTCAAGCGCTTTCGCCCCCTTGCCACATGGATTCTTGCTGTTATTTCACTGCAGTTCATCGCCTGGGCGATAACGTCATAAGGCAGCTCTTGGACAATCCTCATCAGCACAGCCACAGCCTGTTGCCTCGGAAGCTTGCTTATAGCGTTGAGGATTTCATGTTTCATTTCCTTTCCTTCCAAATCTTGGTAAAAAGTTTCTTCGGATGACGGTGAGAATTTTTGAATGAATACTGGGTCCTTAAACTTTTGAGATCTCCTGGTCTTTCTCAGAGAATCGTACGCGGCATTCAAGCAAATTTTTAAGATCAAAGCCTGAGGATGCGGGTGGCGTTGGATTCGTTCCAACTTCTTCCAGATGATGGTGAGGGCCTCTTGCAGAGTATCCTCAGCCATTTGCGGATGGCGCACAACTCGCCATATGGTGCGCATCATTTGGGATTCTACGGGGACTATCAACTGTTCATAGACTGTTGTTTTGCTCGTCACATGGAACTCCAGTTGACATTCTCGAAGAAGTGTTGTGTTAAGTGGTCTATCATTTGAAGGGACTACAGTAAAATACATTTTTCGTCATATTAGTAACCGTTCCAAGAGACAGAATTGTTTACGTCTAATTGGGGTCAGACCTTCATAACTTTCATAATTGAATATGGAACTTTACATAACTATAAAAGTTATGAAGGCCTGACCCAATTTTGACACAAAAAACCGAAAGGAGTAAACAAGGATCATATCGTGAACGGTTACAGTTATGGATATACAGCAAAATGTCCTACTCGTATTTGGAGGTCAAAATGAGAAAAAAAATGTCTATTTTCCTGTCGGTGGCTTTATTTTTATTTTTATCATGCCAGACAAAAGCAACAACAGACATAGGACAAATTGAGACGAAGATCCAAATGGCGACTAAATACCTTCTTGGCCCAGCCGGACCCGGAGAAGACGCTAAGGAAGGGTTTAAGTTGCTCGTGGCAGCGATCGAGATGGCTTCTTTAGAGGCGGAATTTCCGTCAGAGTTCAGAGAGAAAATATCAGAGGCTCGAGGGCTTTTCGAGTCAAACTCTATCTTCGATCAAAAAGGCATCGATCTACTCAACGAGTCTTATTTTTTAGTGAACGACGGGGTGGGATTTCAGATGCCAGAGAGTATATCCAGCATCGAACAGGCTGTAGAGTATGCCCGTCAACAAATCGATTCGGCTCGGGAGAATCTCAAGAAAGGAGAGGTCGGTGAATGCGCCCGCGGCCTTCTCGAGGTCGCTCTGATAGTCGTGACCCCGATGATTCAGAAATAATTGGAATAATTGGGGTCAGACCTTCATAACTTTCATAATTGAATATGAAACTCTATATAAATATAAAAGTTATGAAGGTCTGACCCCAACTGTAACTGGTATATTTATTTCTTCTTCTTGGAGACGCGGTCGATGGGTGCTGGACGCGGCATGTGTTTAACAGGATACTTTTCGAGAAGCTTCAAGGCTTCCGTGACGGCGCGCTCGAGCTGTGGGTCCTGCCCCTTTATAACTAAAGCCGGAGTCATCTCGACATCGATATCAGGGGGAACGCCCTCATTCTCAACGGCCCACTTGCCTTCGATGCTGTAGAAAGCGAGATTGGGGGAAGAGATGAACCCGCCGTCGATGAGAATGACGCCACCATGATGGCCGACCAGGCCACCCCAGGTCCTCTTGCCGATCAACGGACCGATCTTCCTGAACCGGAAGTAATAGGGGAGAGCATCGCCTCCAGAGCCGGCATATTCGTTTATCAGCATTACCTTGGGACCGAAGATCTGAGCCATCGGGGTGGTAAACTCCTGCCCATCACGGGTGGCAAAGTAGTTCATCAGAGGCCGGGCCATCAAATCAACGAAGTAATCGGCCGCATATCCTCCACCGTTAAACCTTTCATCGATAACCGCTCCCTGCTTGTTCTGCTGGGCGAAATAATAGCGGTTGAAATACACATAGCCGGTCCCGGCTGTATTCGGGAGGTAGACATAGGCCAGCTTTCCGCCAGACATTTTGTCGACTTTGCGGCGGTTGTTCTCCACCCAAGCTCGGGCTCTCAACTGCATTTCGCTTCGGGCAGGTACGACTGTGATGAGTCGTGATCCTTCCCTGGTCGGCTTGTCGTTAACTCGGATTGATGTCTGTTTTCCGGCTGTACCTTCGAAGAGCTCATAGAAGTTTGTCGGCGGCTTGAGTTCGAGTCCGTTCACTTCCAGGATATAATCTCCTTCTGATACCTTCAATCCGGGAGCAGTCAGAGGTGCCCGTAGCTCAGGATTCCAATTCTCACCCGTATATATTCTCTTGATCCTGTAATACTCATTCTCAATGACGTAATCGGCACCGAGCAGACCGACAGGAACAGACTCAACTCTCGGCAACACTCCGCCTCCGGCGCCAGAATGACCGATGGTCAGCTCACCGATGAGGTTACGCAGGATGTAACTTAAATCTGACCGGTGAGCCACATGGTCGAGGAATGGTTCGTACTTTTTGTACACCGCTTCCCAGTCTGCCCCGTGCATCTGGGCGTCATACAGAAAATCGCGGTTAATCCGCCAAGCCTCACGGTAGATTTGCTTCCATTCAGCGACCGGGTCCACTTTTGCCTTGAGATCAGCTGTCTTTAGCTTCCCGTCTCCGACTTTGGCCTTGCCTTTAGTATCGACGATTCCGTAAGTATCCCGAGCCCTATACAGAAGCTTATTCCCATCGGCAGAAATCGAATAACCGTTGATTCCGGACATGAAGGGCTTGGATTCTCTCTCTTTCAGGTCGTACCAGTGAAGGGAAAGTCCTCTTTGATTGGGTATGCTTTCAGCATAGAAGAAAATCCCCTCTGTGGCTGCCTTCAACTGGCTGTAATTCCTCAGAGGGATGTCGACGGCGAGGATGCGCTGGTCGATTCCTTCCAGGTCGATAACCACTGTGGGTTCTTCTGTTTTTTCTTTATCCTTTTCTTTCTCTTTTTCTTTCCCTTTATCTTTTGGCTCTTTTTCTTCTTTTTTCTCTTCTTTCTTGTCCTTTTCCTCATCGCTTTCAGGAAGCAGCGGAGAAGGATCTTTGGCATTGAGGGTGATTAAGTAAATACCATAGGTGTATGGACGTTCTATGGATGACATGTCCAACCAGCCAGTGCTTAGAGCATAATTAGTACTGGCCAGGAAATAAAGATACTTTCCTCCCTTATCAAAGGCCGGAGAGATGGCATCGGAGAGTCCATTGGTAACCTGGTAGGATTCTGCTTTTTCAAGAGAATAGAAGAAAATGGCGTGCAGATGGTTTTTCAGACGCTTGGAATAGACGATCCATTTCGAGTCGGGTGACCAGATGTGATCGAGCGAACGATAAGGATGATCATACGTGTCCTTGTCAATTTTATTCGCCTTTCCAGTAGCCACATCGATATACCAGAGATTGAGGCGCTTGTCGGCGAAGGCTATCTTTTTCGAATCAGGAGACCAAACAGGTTGATAGTAGAAGGAGGGGTTCTCTAAAGAAATGCGTTTCGGTGCTTTAACGCCTTTCTGATCGACAATCATCAATCCGTATTCATCACCTTGGTCAGAAAACCAGGCGATTTTTTGCCCATCGGGCGACCAAGATGGAAAGCGATCGTTAGTCCCAGAGGTCTTGGTCAAGTTGCGGTAATCTCCTTTTTTAGCCGGGACAGTATAAATATCACCTCTCGCCTCAAAAACAGCTCTGACCCCCGTGGGCGATATGTCTCCGCTGAATATCAGGCGGGAGACGTCTGCAAAATGGACCCTCCGTCCTGGAAGGTCGCCCTTGATTTCCACCTGAAGCTTGGTTGTCTTACTGGTTTCAGGGTCGAAAAGATGAAGGTAACCAGCCTGTTCGTACACCACAGCATTCCCCCCTGCGCTGGCCCTCTTGATGTCGAAATCCTCGTGAAACGTGAGCTGCTTCACGTCTTTGGTCTTCGTGTCGTAAGAAAAGAGGTTCATCGTATGGTTGCGGTCAGAGATGAAATAGACCTTATCCCCCATCCACATAGGATCAGTATCGTTGCTGTTGTCGCGGGGAATTTTTTCGAGTTCAAAGTCGTCAAGATCGATTAGCCATACGGCCGATGTCGTCCCTCCTCTGTAATGCCGCCAGGCGCCGAAGACTTCCACGACTCGGACATAGGCCAGACGCTGACCATCAGGCGAATAGGCTCCTTTATAGGCCATCGGCAATGCTAGAGGCTCGGGCATGCCGCCTTCGGTGGAAATTGTCCATAATCTGGTGAAAGGCACAGGAGCTGTGTCCCTTGTAGAGGCGAACAGAATGCGCTTTCCATCAGGCGTCCAGCCTCTGACCATGTCGGGAGATGGATGGTAAGTCAGACGCTTGGGTTCGCCTCCGTCGGTAGAGACGACAAAAACATCGACGTTTCCGTCGTACTGACCCGAAAAGGCTATGTGCCGACCGTCGGGTGAAAACACAGGACTAGCCTCAGTTCCGATATGGGTGGTGAGCCTTCTGGCATCACCTCCGGATCGTGAGACTATCCAGAGATCGTTGGCGTACACAAAAGCCACCAGGTCTTTGCTCACAGCCGGTTCACGAAGCAAACGAGCCTCTTCGGCAAAGGCTGGATGAGCTAGTAATACCAACACCAGGATAAAAATTAGAAAAAGATCTTTTTTAGGCATGATGCTCTCCCTTGATTGAATTTCTCTTGAGTTGAGATAATCACTTTTTCATGATGGAGAATAAAATATCATAGTAGAATACGTGGTTTAATACAAAAGTTTTTATATATATAAAAAAAGGGGCTATCTTGGACAGAGACAGCAACCAAGAAATTGTTGATCTATTCAAGGAGTTCGCTTTTCTATTCGAGATTTTCGCTTTGTGTCTTTCTCCTGTCATTCCTGCGGAAGCAGGAATCCAGCCTGTCCCTGCACAAGCAGGGATCTAATACCTCTTAATTTCGTCCCTCAATATCTTTCTCCATATATCGAAGCCATTTCGCCATAAGCTCCTTGTTCAGATCCAGCGGTGGTTTGGCGTCCTCAGGAAGAAAAGGTTTGTACGGATGCTCAACAGAATAAGCTTCAAACTCATCCCGCAGTTTCTTAAGCTCTTTCGGCTTGGTCATCAAATCGATGGCTGAGGCCGCCATTGCCTTGGCTCCGGCGTTTAACCCTTTCCAAGCCGTTGAACCGTAGTTGCAGGCGACTGAAGACCAGTGGTGCCCGATAGCCCCCGGAACCTGGCCGGGAAACCTTATCGTGGCTGTAGGGGCGATCAGAGTGACATCACCAACATCCGAAGACCCTCCTCCGACAAAAAATTGGCCCCTATCCCTGAGTTCTCTAACCTTTTTCGGCATACCTGTCTCTTCACGGCCGAGTTCCTTCTGCAAGGCCTTGGCAAAGGCCTGCTCTTCCTCTGTCCATTCGGGCATCCCGACGAGTTCGATGTTTTTCTGGAAAAGCTCTGCCGCCGCCTTGTTGGCATGCCGCTGGTGGACAGCCGCTAGAATCCTGGCTTCTGATAACTCCGTGTCAGAGGCGAGAGCGCCGGCCTTTGCGCAGTTGAGAACCCTCTCATACATTTCCTCAATTCTCTCGTCGCTGTTCCGGACAAAATACCAGACGCTGGCTTTATCCGGGACAACATTGGGGGCTTCGCCTCCCCCGACGATGACGTAGTGCAAACGGTAAGTGTAGAACAGATGCTCACGGAGATAATTCGTGGCCACATTCATGATGTCGACAGCATCGAGAGCGCTCCGGCCCCCCCAAGGGGATGCCCCGTGGGCGGTCCTTCCCTTGAATGTAAAGATGACAGAATACAGGGCGTTACCGCCTACGCCGTAGCTGGTGCCGAAACCGCTGCTGCTGTGGTTGTCGATAACTGCGTCCACATCATCGAACAGTCCGGCCCGGATCATGTAGGGACGGCTGACAAGGGTCTCCTCAGCCGGCGAACCAAAAATTTTGACGGTTCCCTGGAAGCCGTGCTTGTCCATGGCTTGTTTGATGGCGATCGCTGCTGCTGAAGCGGCCGTACACATAGTGTTGTGACCGCAGCCGTGACCTGGAGCTCCGTCGACGATCGGATCCTGCACGGAAACCCGTCCCTTTTGAGAGAGCATCGGCAAAGCATCATATTCACCAAGAATACCGATAACAGGCTTTCCTGAACCGTAACTGGCCACAAAACAAGTGGGCATTCCTGCCGCTCCCCGTTCGACAGTAAATCCAGCTTCTTCGAGTGTGTCAGCCAGAAGCTTGGATGATTTGAATTCCTGCATCCCCAATTCGGCGTACGACCAGATGGTATCGGAAATCTTCCCGAATTTCTCGACAACCTCAGGTTGGCTCAGCCAATCCAGCACGAACTTCTTCTCTTTTGAGATTTTTTCCTTTGCCAGACCAGATGAGCTGACGAGGAACAGCAAGAAAAAGACACAGCATAGGGAGCAGGCCCTCTGTTTAAATTTTCGTGGTGTCATTCTTCCTCCTACCTTCTTAAAGTTTATGTTTTCGATTCTTCAGTCTATTGTCTGGTTTTAATCTGTCAAGAGGAAAGTAGGCAGGTCATCGACCTTTCTGTTTGGTTAGTGCCCTATCTGTCAAGGATTTCATCCTATTAGCTGCAACTGAAACGGAGCTGTTTTCGTATATAATAAATAGAATCTTTAGTGTGCATCAAATGTTTTAGGGAGGAATCTAAATGAATCGAAAACATTCCTCGATTATTACCTTGACTATCGGGCTGCTTATCTTTTTGACATCATGCGCCAAAGAAGAAAGCATCCCAGAGATAGAGATAGCGAACAGGGAATCCATCTTGGACAGAGTGGTTTATATTGAACCAGAACTCATCACAGAAATCCCTCATGTCGACCGCTGGTGTGACCGGTTGAAACTGAAGAAACACCGGATCAACGTGGGAGATGCGGAATTGTATGTGGAAGAAGAGGGTAAAGGGTCACCACTTATCCTTATTAACGGTGGGCCGGGCGGAACCCATCACTATTTTCATCCCTGGTTTTCATATGCCAAAAAGTACGCACGCGTTATCTATTATGACCAGCGAGGATGCGGCCTGTCGGACTTTAAGCCAGGAAAAGAGGGGTACTCGGTCCATCAAGCCGTCGAAGATTTAGATGCGATCCGAAAAGCCTTAGATATAGAGAAGTGGGTATTGCTGGGATATTCTTACGGCGGATTTCTTGCCCAGTTCTACACCGTCAATCATCCCGAGAATGTGGCGGGATTAATCTTGTTGGGAGCATCAACAGGAATGCATGTCGATACGGGCACTTCCCGTCAGAGACAATTCATGGCGGAAGAAGAAGGAGCCAGATTGAAAGAAATTCGTGGGGAACTGCAGCAGTTGTCCAAAGAAAAGGACTTGCCGCGAGAAAAATACATGCAACTGCTGCTGTACAACAATTTTCTGAACGGCGATTGGAAACGCCAAAACTTCTATAAACCTTCACCAGAACGTTTGTCACAGTTTGCTCTGTACGAGTGGGTTCACGACCTGGATTTCAACGGCATAATGAACCGCAGCAAGGGGAGGATCGATCTGACAGGAGCTTTCGGAGGCAATCCGATTCCGACTCTTATCTTGGAAGGGAAGTGGGATTTGACCTGGGGTGAAGAAAAACCGCAGATCTTTAAAGGAAATCATCCGAATGCGCAAATGGTCGTGTTCGAGAATTCAGGACATGGGATATACGATGAGGAGCCTGAAAAATTCTTCGCTGTGCTCAAGGACTTTATCAAAAATTTGCCGGCCGTCTCGGAAGACGAGATTTTGGCTTACAAATCTACTCTTAAGACCTGGGAAAAGGAAAGACAGACTTCCCCAGATAGAATCCTAGGGTCTTTTGGTTGGGGATGGAGTTCCAGCCAGAAGATAGCAAAAAGATACTCGAAGAAATGGCTCGAGATGTTCGACCAACTTAGGAGTTTTCTAAGGACCGGTTTTGCTCTTTACGATTTGGAAAACTATGAGGAAGCCTTGTTTGTCTTCGAAAAGATGCAATCGACTGCTGTAGATCAGGAGGAAAAGACTCACGAAGCCTTAGCCTTGATCTGGCAGGGACACATGCTTGACCTTCTGGGAAGACGGGAAGCTGCCCTGAAGCGATACAGCCAGGCCGCAGACATGAATCTCGAGCATACCTGGATGCACGGCCAGTATGGATTAAAGTATTCGCTGAGTCCTTATGCCAGGAAACGGATGAAAACACCCTTTAAGCGCATCGACAACCGCGACCCGGATTGATTGGGTTTTTATAGATTTTCGCACCAAACTGGGGTCAGACTTTGAAAACTTGAGTTTTTTTATTTTGATGCATCAGGCCCGCTGGAGGCTAGTATTTTTTGAAAAAGAACAGAGTAGACGCCGAAAAGATCAAAACGGCAGCAAAAAGATAGAAAGGCATTAGCAGAGTAACATTCAAGATTTCTTTTTCTAAAAAAGGAGAAATTACAAAACCTATTACTAATATCATTCCGGCCATTGTTACGGCAGCCCCTTTCGTCATATCATAATTTTGCTTTTCGTCATAAATATCAGAAGTTTTCTTACCTATCATGATCATTCCACAATAAATCCAGATGAGGACGTATGGTGTAATGATCAGTTTCCATAGAAATGATTTGACAACTTCTGAAGGCCAAATGAAAACAGCAAGCATACCAAGAATACCTGTGAATAATCCTAAAACATTTGTGACCGTATAAATATTCTGGTTAATTTTGAGATGCTTGGAATATTTTGTCCTTGGTAGAATAAACAACAAAATCAATGCAAAAACTAAAATAATGAATAAGTTCAATCCAATTTTAGATTTACCTTCTTCTCCCTGTTCCTGGGTATAAGAATTTCTTTTTGGTGCCCGTGCCGAATCCCTCATGTTTTATCTAAATCTCCACCCACTGACGTTCTGGAATGACCATATCACAAGAAGAAAGGTGAGTGGCTAATTTGGGGGACGGACCGTAGAAATTATTTTTAAATCAATAAGTTAGCCTTACTTTTCTGCAGATATAGGAGCTTAAATGAAGCTTTTTTAGGGGAAAATGAAATACTTATCTTTGGAATTCAAAAGTCTATAGTGATTCAATTTTTCCCCTGATATTGAAGGTATAAGGCCCTTATTCTGTGGAAAACTAGGACTATTTCCTTGAAAATATGTCAGTTGCCGAGGCCCGTTCCATAATTTTCTCCTTCAGCCCATTTCCTCTTGACATAAAAATTTCTCTCGTGATATATGCTTATGGAAGAAAGGTGGATCCCTAAAGTCAAGAGGAATAAGCAATCATCTATGAGAACGCCCTGTTTGATGCATGCTGTTCTCCTCATTCCAACTCTTCATTTATCTGATAAAAAGCACTTTTTGAGACGATTCCTGGGGATGTTGTCTTAAAAGTGTTTCTCTGAAAAGTATTGAGATGAACAATTTGCCTAATAATACTTCTCACAATTTTCCTAAAAAGAATTTTCATCGAATTTATAAATCCCTATCAGAAAGAATCAATCCAAAGGTAGCACCATAAATATGGAGAAAAGGAGCATAGAATGAAACAAAAGCGTCATATCATTCTTATATTTTTATTAATAAGTCTACTTACCCTCCAGACTTTTGCTGAAGAAAAAATCTATAAAGCAACACGAGCTGAGGATTCCAAGTCGGCCTTTGTGGGAGGGTCAGCATGTTGCAATTGTCTGTGTGATACCGAGGGCAAGCTGCCAGCAGATTTCCCCCCCACAAACGTCCATTCTGTGACCTTTTATCTTCTCGGCAGCCGTTCGAGCAGCGTCTTCGACAAGATTAAAGTTGGCCCGACCAAACTCAGACTCATCCTGGGGAATTCTCAATCTGTTGCCCTAACCGCGGCTTGGCCATCTGAAGTCATAGATCCAGTCAAACACAAATGGTATGTAACATTCATTTTCGATCCACCGGTTCAAGTGGGTCCAGAGACAGAATGGAAGCTCCTGGATGGTGACGGTACCTGGAAAAGCGCAGCCATCGCTCATACCAGCGATAAACCCTCGGGTGGATTGCCTGGAAAATTCATAACGAAAAACTGCCAGTATGCCAGAACAGAGAACCACTGGTACTCCGTTAAGTTCGATTTTGCCGCTGCAGAACCAGTTCCCTCAAAGGGATTGAATATTGTCAAGAAAGGTCCTCTTGAATTTTTAATCCTATTGAACGGGAAAGAAATTTACTCTGCTCCTATGTTTGATGTCAGCATCATTAAATCTTTCAAAGCTATCGATGGTTTTAACGTGGATGTTCTCGTGGAAAATGCTGGCGGGAACATCTGTCAAACTTACTCCTGTCGGATCATCAGCTGGCGGCCTGATGGTAAATATAAAGTTTCAGACAAGTTTGGAAATTGCCAGGGCCCAAAAATAAGTCAGGAAGGCAATAAAATCTATCTCGCTTTCGAAAGTTATACGATGAGACACTCTGGGATAACTGCCCCGGCTGAAACCTGGGTTTACGAAAACGGCATTTTAAGTCAAGTGGCCCTTCCTGGGTTGTATCCAAGGCCTGTCCTCCAGAGTCCCCAGAAAAATGCAGTTTTGCCCCAGGGGAATAATTCCGAGTGTCCTCGAGGCTATATCTGGAATTTCAGCTGGACTATCCCCAATCCCCAAAACGTCAAGCTTTACCAAATCCGCATCACCAGACCGTGGTTAAAAGACCCCGTTTTAGAAGATACTGTGAAAGACTCAAAGTATGTCTGGGACTCCTGCAACCCCATTGATGATGAGGATCTCGAGAGGTGGCGGTGGCAGGTCCGGGCTTTTTACAACGATGGGAAATGGAGTGAATGGAGCGATAGTAATGATTTCAACGTGGCTCTCCTGGATATCTCGGTTCCGCTAGATTTCAGTTTCGTCACGTCAAAGAAGTGTATGATGTGCCACAAAGGCGCCAAAAAAGGCGAAGTTTTTGAAAAATGGGAAAAAGGCCCCCACGCCAAAGCCTTTGAAAACCTGATAGCCAAAGGCGAAGACAAGAACCCCATCTGCCTGGCATGCCATACCACTGGATACGACGGCAGCGTCTTTAAGGAAGAAGGTGTTGGATGCGAAGCCTGCCACGGACCTGGATCCGATTACAAAAAAATGAGCGTCATGAAAAACAAGGAAGAAGCCATTGAATTGGGATTAATCGTGCCCTCTGAAGCAGTGTGTAAAAAATGCCACAACGAAAAAAGCCCCGCCTTCAAAGGGTTCAATTTCGCGGAATTTTTCAAAAAAATTGATCATACGTTCAGGAAATAACTAAATTTCTTATTTTTAGAAGGTTTTAAGGCCAGAAGCATCGAGGGAACAAACCTGCCTTTTTCAATAGAAATAATGGTCTGGCGAATCACTCCAACGGATTTAGCTAAAGCCTCTTGTGTCATATAGTCATGCTCAAATCTGAGTCGTTTTAAATTATTTCTCAATTTCACATCTGCCTCCTGTTTTCATGTGGATAATTTAGCATACAACCTGATAAAGAATCTTTTAGATAATCACCGATCTTTCTTTCCCCCCGGAAGTGGGAGAGAATATGAAAAAGCCCACCAAATTATCTTCCATAATAGGCTCTTCTTATATGATTGGGGGAGGAGGGAGCGCGGAGCCGGCTTTCCGCACCTTTCCCTATGAGTATTAGAATAAAAGCCATAATAATGGACCATGACTTGATCTTTATCGGGAATGTGGGAAGTTACTCTAGCTATCAACTCCAGACTTGTCCCTGATTTAGTCAGGGGTCATCTATCTGCTTCTCTTTGTCTTGTTAATCCTCATAATGATAACTCACCTCCTTCCTGCACTGAATAGAAGAGCAGCTTCAAAGACAGTAGAGGTCGTATCATGTATTTGCCGACTCTCTTTCTTTATTTATAGCGCTGTTTTTGTCAGGTTAAATTGCTGCGTATAAGCAGGCTGGAATGAGAGGTTCTGATTGTTTTGACAGCAGTCGTTTTGGCTGTAATGCCGGTAGAGATAATTATCGTTTCCTTTCCTTTCGCCTGTTGCTCCATGGGTTCGTAAAAATACCACCGGATTCGCTTATACTATTAGGGCATCCTAATATGGCGGTGTTTCGTATCTATGCGCTAAGAAACATTGTTGGTTCAAATACAGCGGTAGTTTTGCCTTATACAATGGCCCGCGAAAAATGATACAATGGTGCCAGACCCAGAAAGCATTGGATTATATCAATACCCGTTATGACGTCAACGTCGTTGCGAAACGGGCTCAGACAACCGGTTTAGACTATATAATTCTGCCAGGAGACATGTCGAATGTACCAGGATGGAAATCAATTGCTAAGGGGCAATAATGGACTGTGTACGCGCCAAACTAAAACTGAGCCAAAATAAAGTATGTATTGAAGTTGAAAAATAATTTCAAATTTATGTGCGTTTTCTATGCTTAACTTTGTGAGGAGTGTACGATGCTTTCAAAGATACTTAACTTTGTTTTTCTTCCCCTTCGTCTTGCTTGTTCGCACGATTTTATAAATAAACTGGGGCTTCATTCTATTCGTGACGAGCGGTGTAACCATGTTATGGAAAACTGTAAGGGACGTTTGCTCGATATTGGATGTGGCAATAACCAGCTGGTAAAAAAGTATGGCCATGAAAGTATCGGAGTAGATGTGTATGATTTCGGAGGAGATGCTGTTATTGTAGACGATGCCTCGAAGCTTCCATTTGACGATGGGGCCTTTGATACCGTCACTTTTATTGCCAGCCTAAATCATATACCAAACCGTAAAGAAGTTCTAACAGAAGCACACCGGGTATTATCAGAGCATGGAAAAGTTATACTGACAATGCTGTCGCCGATTATCGGAACCATTCGCCATAAAATGGCGTGGTGGGATGAAGACCAGGGCAAGAGGGAAATAAAGGAAGGTGAAGAATTGGGGCTGTCACATGACTATATCGTTTCTCTCCTTGAAAGCCAGGGATTCAGCCTTGTGAAAAAGAAGAGAATTATATGTTGTCTGAATAATATATATGTTTTTGAGAAGACGAATTAGAAATCAATTTATGTTCTGACAACACTCTGCTGGTTTTAGTAACATCCGGATATGAAATTTGTACACTTGAAAAAAAAATGGTTATGGCACTTGATAGGCCCTGTAGTTGTAATAGTTGCCTTTTCGTGGGCAGGGCCAGCAAAGGTCTGGGAGGTGTTATCCAAAGCCGAGCCGAAGTTCCTTGCCGCAGCTATCGTGTTGACGATACCAATCGCTTTAATCAAAGGAATCCGCTGGCGAATTCTGCTCGGAAACTATGATATTAAGCTTGGCTTCGCTGACAGCACAAGCATGTATGCGACCGGGATGGTATTTTCTGCGGTTACACCCGGAAGGGTCGGTGACCTGGTCAAAATTGCTATCCTGATAAAAAGAGGATTCAGCGTCGCAAAAGCGATAGCCTGTAGCATATTGGACAGGCTGTATGATGTCGGTGCGGTTCTGCTTGCCGGGTATGGAGGAATGTGGTATTTTTCCGGTCAGTTCGCATCACAACTGCGGATTATTAACATCTGCGGCGTGGCAGTAATGGCTGCCGCTGCCGTCTTTGTCGCCAGGCAGCATCTAATAAAAAAATTGGCTATAAAGCTTATTCCCAGCCAGTATCATTTGGCTGCAAGAAAATCATGGAATGAAATAACAGAAGGATTTTGGAAAGATAAGCTTGGCCGAAACTTCCTGGTAGTGACCTGGACAATCTTATTCTGGTTGATACAATTCTCTGCGATTTATCTATGTGGTTTGGCAGTGGGACTTAACGCCCCGTTCATTTATACATGTGCCTGTGCAGCGGTAGCGACAGTGCTGTCATTGCTGCCGATAACGGTTGCAGGTGTCGGGACTCGTGACGCTGTGTTCATATTGTTATTAGGCCAAATCGGAATAAGCCGCCAGCAAAGCCTTGCGTTTTCAGCTTTGGTTTTGACTGTATTCCTGCTCAACTGTGTAATTTTTTATCTAATATCCGTAATTTTCAAACCAAAACGAAACCTTAGTTGACTAATTACGGACAATGCTGTTTGAGTCAGAAATCATATACGGCGTTATGCCCCCTTAATTCATTTCCCTCTCTAGTTAATCCCTGGTGGCCGGGGATGTATTGACATTTATAACGCTTGCCCAACTGGTCTATAAGAGACGCCAGTTCTTTTGCTGAAGGAATCCAATAGTATGGGTACTTGCCGCTTTCGGAACGAGCTTGAACCTCTCCAATAGCCTGGGCGGATGTCCTTAGCAGGCAATGAGATATCGATATCTGGCTCGGGTTCCTGGAGCTGGGATCAGAGTTAAAGCGACGAATGCAGACCCGAGCAAAAACAGCGAGACACGATACGCCGACAGAGGGAAGAAGTCGTAAAATAAAAAAGATAAAAGTAAGGACTGTCCCCATATGAAATTCATTTTCGCGTAAAGATTTTCTCCTTCGAGGGAAGACTTCGCCTTGTCCGACCTGCTCCTTTATATTATTATGATCTCAAATTCTTGAGGGAGGTAACATGATATGAATGTCTATCGCTGTCCTGTATGCGGTTATCTCCAAATAGGGGAGATAAATTTTCATTTCTGTCCGGTCTGTAAAACGCCAGCAGAACGTTTCGGTGAAGATCCCACTTATGAGCACTTTGCTCACTGGGATGCCAAATCTCGAATGATGATCGAATACATGGCTGAGACCGGTCATTATTATCTTGAGGGGAAAGGGACCACCCGCAAGTTCCTGAACATGGATGATCTGCTGTTTATGGCAGGTCAAGTTGCTAATCCACCTCTATTAGATGACAAGCCGGTGAGCACACAAGTCATCTTAGGGAAAACCACTGCTCAGCCGATAATATTAAAAACTCCCATATTGAATGCGGGCATGTCCTTTGGAGCTTTAAGCCGAGAGGCAAAGATGGCTTTGGCCAAGGCATCGTCTATGGTTGGAGGTATCGCAAACACTGGTGAAGGGGGGATGTTGGATGAAGAAAGAGAGCTGGCGGAGAGGATCACCTTGCAGTATGCCTCGGGCCGATTTGGAGTTGATGATCGGCCTCCCCCTGGTGTATTCACTCCCGAGAGTGGCCGATTATATTGATAAGAGCGGACTGAAGGACCGGGTGACTCTAATCGCCACTGGTGGACTCCGTCACTCGGCTGATGTGGCCAAGGCACTGGCTTTAGGGGCCGAAGCTGTTTATATGGCGGGAGCTTTGAAAATAGCCTTGGGCTGCAAGTATATTCGTGAGTGTCATCTCGGTACCTGCCCCTACGGCATTGCCACGCAAACCAAGAAGCTCAGAAAGCGACTCAACGTGGATAAGGCTGCCAAAAGGGTCTCTAATTTTATCCAAGCAGCGACCCATGACATCGAGACCATTGCCCGGATTTGCGGTAAGGATGATATCCACGAGCTGAGTCGAGACGATTTGAAAGCCATCAACCCCGAGTTATCCAGGATTACGGGCGTGGCCCTGGCTTAAGGAGGAAGACATGAATCCACTCATAAATTCTATTCTGGGTTTGATATTTCTGGTTGCTGGGGCGAAGGCGCAGCGATTATGATTCATCTTAAAGGCAGTGCCAAAGACAGGATGCATGGTAAGTTTCTGGTCTGGGTCCATCGCCTCCTTGGTTATCTCTTCGTGCTCGTCTATGTGTTTATGGTCTATACCATGATTACCAGGCTCAGCAGCTATCAAGAGGAGTTATCCCCGAGGGGAATTCTTCATGTGGTCTTCGCATTGACGTTAATGCCTTTACTTGCTGTGAAGATCGTGATTGCTCGTAAGTACAGCCTGTTGACATCGCGTCTGTTCTTTGTTGGATTTTCGATCTTCCTTATGGCCTTCCTGTTGAATGCCATCAGCGCTGGTCATTATTTTCTGTATAGAGGTGCCATTCGCTTCGTAGCTATTACCTCCCTGGATAGAGTCACCATGGATGAAGATATCGGCCGTCAGCTTGTGATGAAGAAATGTGCCAAGTGCCATACGCTGGAGCGGATTTTCCGGTCATTCAAGGATGAAGAAGGCTGGACGAGAACCGTCAATCGCATGGCTTTAATAGATGCTCCGAATATCCGGAGTTATGATGCCAAACAGATTATTTTCTTTTTGCTGAAGCAGCAGGAAAAACGGACTAGCGAGGATCTAGCTATGGTAGAAGAAGAGATAGGTAAGACCTTGGTCGATAAGAAATGTTCCTTTTGCCACAATCTAGAACGTGTCTACCAGGCAAGAAAAAGCGAGGATGAGTGGAGAGTAACTGTTGAAAGGATGATAAGAAACTCAAAAAATCCTGACTTTTTGACAGAAAAAGAAACTGAAGAAGTCGTCAAGTATCTTGCTTCCCGATAGAAATACAGATTGCGACTCATTATTTTAAAATTAAGACATTAGTCGGGAATAAATCTGACACTTTAAACGTCTAAACAATAGGAAATAAAAATGCCTAATAAAAGGATACTCAGATGAAAAAAAATTTGATGTTTTCGGTTATCGTTTCGGTTGCCGTGCTTTTTACAGCCAGCAGCTTGGCTCAGTCGTTTCAAGGTATGAGAATAGGTCATCGAGGTCATAAGATGATGAGACAGGCCCCGGGCAGAATCCTGATGGTTCTAAAAGCCAAGCAGAAAGAACTCAACATCACCGATGATCAGATCGAAAAGATAAAAAATCTGGTAGATACTTCAGAAGAGAAGATGGTCGAAATGCAGAATGCCAACAATCTCATTCAATTAGAACTGAAGAAGCTGTTACAGGATAGGGATAACTTAGATTATGACAAAATAAAAGCTACCCTATCGAAGGCATCTGGCAACAGGCATGACATGTTTATCCAAAGGCTGAAAGTCAGAGAAGAGATTAACAACATCCTCACCCCCGAGCAGCGGGATGCGCTCAAAGAAATGGGGAAAGACCGAATGAGAAGCAGAAGATTTTACCCAAGAGGAGAGAGATTCCAGTGTTTTCGTAGATTTCGTGAACCCGTGAAGAAATAAGTCTCATATCCCAACAAGCAGGATCAATCTCGGAGCAAATATCTGAGATTGATCCTTTTTTGTAGGATTTTATTCCCGCCTAAAGCCTAAAGAAAGCCACAGACGATTCTTGAAAATTGAAAATGGGGAGAAAAAAATGAACAAGACGTTCAAAGCACGCAAAAAGATTTTCATGCTCCGATCTCTTATTAATCTATTTATCCTATTCTTTTTTATCTTTTTTTTGGCCGGATGCGGGACTGTAGAGCTCGACAGCCAATGGAAGGAACGGGAGATCATAATCGACGGGAAAAGTTCTGATTGGCTGGGATCCCTTTACTTTTTTGAGGATGAAGACATATCCGTCGGATTCCTGAATGATGAGAGCGATCTGTATGTCTGTTTGATTGCAGCCGAACCGACCATCCTAGCCCAAATCATGATGCAGGGATTCACGGCTTGGTTCGAACCAGCAGGAGGAAAAGAAAAGACTCTTGGGATAAGGTTTCCCCTCGGAAGACAAGCCAGGGGAGACAGAGACATGGATATCAGGATGAGAGATAGAGAACAGGATCCACAAGAGTTTCAAGAACGCTTCCTGCAGTCTCAGGCCGATCTTGAAATCATCGGACCAGGAGAGGACAAAAGGATAAAGATACAGATTGAAGAGGTTAAAGGGATTGATATCAAGGTCGATGTCTCGGGTGGAATGCTTGTCTACGAGCTGAAGGTTCCTTTCAGATCAAGCGAACAGTATCCATATGCCATCGGTGCCCGACCAGGAGAGGGGATTAACGTAGGATTGGAAATCCCAAAAATGGACAGGAATGCCATGAGAAACAGAATGGGCGGAAGAGGATCAGGTGGTATGGGGAGACCTGGCGGCGGCATGGGCGGAATGGGTGGAGGACGAGGAGGTATGGGGATGGGCAGCGGCCGAAGACCACGAATGCCCAATGGTTTAAATGTCTGGGTATCTCTTAAGCTGGCTGCTGCCACAAACTGAAAATAGAGGTAAACTAGTCATCTTCGAGTTTTTCGATCTGTATTTTTTCTGCCTTTGCCTGACGAAGCACAGTCGCATCTTCCTCGACTCTGCCGAAAGGAATAACAGTGCTTGCTGCCCTGGGCCGTTCATCCAGGGAGGCAGGGGTTTTTCCGTAGAAAATGCAAAAAGCATTTCCTGGCGGCCAGTAGGCTAATTCACCGACCTCCATGATTTCACGGCCCTCTTCTATATCCATATGAACAGGTATAGAAAAATAAATCTCATCTCCCCAGACGTTATAGGGCAGATCAAAAGGAAGAGCATCATAGATTCTTCTGGCCGTCTCGTTGTCTTCAAGGATAGCGTTTAATAATATGTCTCCAACTTTTATCTTGATTTTCATTTGATCATCACCTTTCGATATGTCATTCCTGCACCTGCCTACGCAGGGACAAACTCTGGTAGGAATCTAGATCTGGTACCTCGTCATTCCTGCGAAAGCAAGAATCCAGGCTTGTTCCCGCGAAAGCGGGAATCCAGAGATAACAAAGATTCTTATCCGGATAGCCCTGGATTCCCGTTTCCACGGGAATGACATAGAAGATTTTAATACATTTTTTTTGTGCCTACCAAAGATAAATTTACACAAGGCTTGCCACGGCATGGACAGCCTCATCGATTTCCTCCATCGTGTTGTAAACATGGGGGCAAAGCCGGATCTCAGCTAGATCACCACCAAAAACAGCACAACCTATGTTGTATTTATGATAAAGGGTATTCAGGGCTTTGCTCAGGTCTATACCTGGCGCATGGAAAACGACGACTCCGCCGCTGAGTTCTGGATCGAGAGGTGTGCGAAACTTTATGTCTGGAATTCTTTTTTTGAGATTCGTCTTTAAAGCAGTAGCCAGGAAACGGATCCTGGCTTCGATACGGTTTTTGCCGATTGCGTTATGGAACTCAACAGTCTTTCTCATGGCCGCAATTCTTGAATCATCTCTCTGGCCGAGGGTTTCGAACTTTTGAGCGCCTTTCTCGATAACTTTGGGATAGCCAACACCGACAATTGTCGGCCATAAATCTGCGATCCTTTCTTTTCGTACATAAAGAATCCCGACTTCCTTCGGCCCGAAGAACCACTTGTGAGAGCTTCCTGTGTAAAAGTCACAGCCGATACTATGAAGGTTAACAACCTGCGATCCGAATGTCTGGGCGCCATCGATGTGGGTTAAAACGTCATGATCTCGGGCCATCGTGCATATCGCTTCTGCCGGAAGAGCAATACCTGAAATGTTTGAAACATGGGAGAAACACATCAGTTTCGTTCGGTCAGTCATGGCCTCTTTGAAAGGCCTTATGAGTTCATCATCACTTTCAAAAATCTCGGGTGATTTTACCCGTTTGACTGTAAACCCATACCTCTCAGCTCGAACATCCCAGGCGACATTCGCTGTTGGATGATTCTCATCCCAGATAATCACCTCATCCCCCTGTTTGAAGGTCAGGCCGTTTATGACGATGTTGTTGCCCTCACTCGTATTCCTGACGATCGCAATCTCTTCAGAGCTTGCTCCTAAATAATCTGCCAGGGCCAGACGCGCATTTTCACGTAAATCTGCGAACTTTCTCCGGTTAATCGAGGAGGGATCAGCATCGATGTCACGCGTGAGTTCGAACACCATCTGTTGAACCGGATAAGGGGAGGGGCAGAGGTTGGCTGCGTTCAGCATGATCAGGCCTTTCCGGATTGGAAAATTTTCCTTGACGAGCTTCCAGAATTTTTCCTGGCCTAAATCCCCAACAGACATCCCACCTGCCGTATTTTTCAAAGAGTCAAAAGAGACCTTACGTTCACCGAAGACAGCGGATGGTATTACAGCGGCCGCTGCCGCGCCACCGAGGAGTCTTTTCATGAATTGCCTGCGGGGCAGACCTTGAACATCTTCCGGAAAATTCTGGATTATCTGTTTTTGATTATCATTTCCTTTCATGTGATCTTTCCTTTTATATGTTTCGTTTGGTTTTAAAATAAAAGTAAATCGGAAGGGCTATGAGTATCAATACCAGTCCAGCCCAGGCATGGACGGGCTTTTCGATAAGAGCGTTGACCACAAACAGAATGGTGATGGTGATAAAGATCAGAGGAACCACGGGATAACCCAGGGTTTTATAGGGCCGGGGAAGGTCTGGATATTTGCGCCGGAATATAAAAATCCCCACAGCGGTTAATCCGAAAAAAATCCAGTCGGTAAACACCACATAGGTGATTAAATCCTCGAAGGTTCCCCAGAAAAGAAGAAGCACAACAGCCCAGGCTGACTGAACCAGAATGGCATTGACCGGTGTGCGAAAGCGGGGATGAATCCAGGCTAATTTTTTAAAAAAAAGCCCATCTCTGGCCATAGCGTAATAGATTCGGGGAGCAGAAAGGGTATATATTCCCAAGGTCCCGAAGGTGGAAATGGCAATAAGCAGAGCGACGAGTACTCCCCCGAAAGGAAGGATGGTCGAAACAGCATCAGCGGCCAGACTTCGAGAAGTAGCGACCTCATCCACTGGCAGCAGAAAAAGATAGGCAAGATTGGTAAAAAGGTAGACAACGGCCACAACCAAGGCTCCGATAATCATAGCCCGAGGGATCATCCGGCGAGCATCCCGTGCTTCTCCGGCGACAAAGGAGGCATGCTGCCATCCGCCGTAAGACCATAAAACTCCGATGAGGGCCAGACCAAAGGCAGAGATGAGATTATCTACGGATGCTGCGCCACTGGTATCAAAAAAAGAAAATTCTGCCCGCCTGAAAATGATGCCGATGACAATGACAGCCGCTATCCCCAGAAGCTTCAGCCCGGTAAACACGTTTGTAAAAATTTCTGCGGCTTTGACTCGCAGAATATTCACAACGGTCACAAAAACAAGAGCGACTATGGCGGTGATCTTGATACCGGTTTCGCTTAGAGGGAAAATAAACGCCAGATAATAGGCACAGGCTATGCTTAGGGCAGCATTAGCACCAGACGTGATAACCACCAAATAGACCCAGCCGTAAAGAAAACCAAAAAGATCCCCATAGGCCTCTTTGAGGTAAACATATACCCCTCCTGCCTGGGGAAACATGGCTCCCAGCTCGGCAAAGGTCAGGGCACCCGTAAGAGTGATGACTCCCCCTAATCCCCACACCAGCAAAATCAAAAGCGGGGCAGGGAGGTGTCCAGCGATCTGGGAGGGAGTTAAAAAAATACCGGAACCGATACAGGATCCTATGGCCACCATGGTCAGGCCGTAAAGACTCAGTTCCTTCTTTAATTCAACCATTAACTTAAATTGTTCATCAAAGCGGCTTTCTGTACGCACCTCAATTATAAAGAGAATTTCTCTTCTGACATCCTGCGATGAACATATCAAATACAAAACAGGGAGGTCAACGGCCAAAAGTCAAAAGGGGTCGCGTCTCAACATTTGACATTCGCTGAGAAAATCTAGTTTCTTGTGAACTCTAAATAAGAAATGTCAAATGTTGAGACGCGACCCCTTACTGCGCTTATTGGCGGAGGCGATAATGATGATAGAAACAATAGGCCTGGATCAAATTCACACCGATAACAATGGCATAGGATAGAGGTTTGTTTTTTTTGTAAAGTTTGCTCGTTCCCCAGACTAAAACGGTATTAATCGCCAGGTCAATTCCAATTGTAAGCGGAATATTGTTAATGTAACTGGCAACAATCGGATTTCCTTCTCTTGCACCATGATTCCAAATAGCGTCGTAGGTAAGAACCGTATCCAAATTTATTGACATAACAGCACTGTATTGGAGTGATTTAAAAATGGTATCATTCGCGGGCAGGGGGCTGACCAAACAAAAAATTGAAATAGCTGCGATTAAGATCTTCTTCATTCTTTATATCCAGAGAAATATAGGATTGTCCGAAAAGGCAGGAAGGCACAATCACCTTTAGGGATGATTTAAGGGGGGATTTTTTACCTGAGGTTTTGATGAGTTGTTAAAACCATCAATGTAAAAGAGGCCAGAGCGACGAGGGTTGCTCTAGCCTCTTACTAAGGTGGGAAGGGAGGGGGAAAATATTGTCTTCACACCTATTAGACAAAGGAATGATTATTCTTATTGCATGATTTGAAATAATAAGCGAAAAGCGTGGTTTTCAATCCACACAGTTCAACCAAGGATGCTCGGAGTTGTCTTTGGCTGGGAGGATGAGTCTAAGGGCAATTATCGTCGCTTATCTTTCGGCGGCTTCTTCTTCGGAGGAGGTTTAAAGGGAGGCCCCTTCTGGAATCGTCTGAATCTTCGCAGAGGGTCAGGCAGTCTTCTCATGAGGCGATTTTTTTGTTCGGGAGTCAGTATAAGGTCCAATTCTTTCTGCAGTGATTCAAATTCCTCTTGCATGTCTTTTCGAGAATTTTCTCGAAGTTCCATCATGCGCTCAGCATGTTTATTTAAAATCTGTCTGATGAGTTTTCTCTGCTTTTGACCTGGCTCGATTATATTTTCGAAGTTAGTGATCATGAAGTCTGGTGATCGCCAGGAAAAGGCCCGGTTAATCCGGCGCTGTAAAAGGGCTCTGTTAAGCATGGCCCCGATAACGATCCCTAATGCCAATGTTATGATGATAATCAGAGCTGTCTTGGCTTTTATGTTCATTTTTTTATCTCCATTAAAATAAAGGAAGATCACGAATTTCTTCTACTGTTGTATCAGCCGCATAAAATATCTCTTCTGAGGAGATGTTCTCGCCTATTCTCAGGTTGTAGAGGATCAAAGCGATCAAAATGACCGCTCCAGCGATGGCGAATCGGCGAAACATAGCTTTGAGTGTTTCGTAAAACTTTTCCAGACCGTTTTTTTCACTAAGGGAGTCTATCCTCTGCATCACTCTCTCGGCAAAATATGGCTTGAATGATTGTGCGGCGCTTTCAGATAGTGCCTGACGCTGCTCCTTGATTTTAGCTCCTTCCAGACGGAGTTCCTCAGAGTCTTTAAGTGCCTTTTCCAAAAGGTTTTGCTCTTTTTCGCTCAGGTCGTCATCGAGAGAGCGATAAAGAAGCTCAAAGATTTTTTTATCCCGTTTTTTTCTTTTATTTTCCATGTTCATCCCCCGAAAGATGGTTTTAAGATCTCCCTGAGTTTCATCTGAGCTCTGGCCAGACGAGAGAGGATAGTTCCGACAGGTAGATTGAGTATCTGGGCTGTTTCCTCGGTGGAATAGCCGTCGATCAGTCGCAGCACCAGAACTGTCCGGAACTTATGATCGAGTTTTTGAAGGGCCTGGTGGACTATCTGTTTCGTTTCCTTTTGATTCCTAGGGTTATTCGTATCAGGAATATTTTCTGTTGTATCATCCGTTTTTGAAAAAAAGAATTTTCGGCAGCGCTGGCGACGTCGGATTTCATTGATAGACAGATTGATGGCAATACGGGTCAGGTATGTGCCCACACTGGATTCTCCTCTGAATTTATCTAGCGATTGATAAAAACGGATGAAAGTTTCCTGTCCGATGTCTTCAGCTTCTTGACAATGTCCTAACATTCCAATCACCGTGGCTGCCACTCGAGCCTCATATTTTTTTACGAGTTCTTTGAATGCTTCCTGATTTCCACGTCGGGCCTCGTTGATTAATTCCTGATCGCTCAGTTTTTCCTCCCCTAAACAGCAACTGTCCTATTTTCTTGTTGTCTCCTTCAGGCCTTTCCTACTTTCTTAGACAATGTTTTCAATCGATTTATTCCAAGAGATTATAGAACATACATTTGACACAAGACAAGAAACGAGGAGAGCAAAACATCTCTATTCCGAAGGCCTTTTATTTTTTCGAAAGGAAGAAAATCAGAACCTTGACCGTCCAATTAATATGAAAAGAAAACAGAAAAAGAGGATTGTCCCCGTTTTCGAGCAAGGAGTAGAATAGGAGAAAGACATGATAATAAAAATTGGACTCACTCTCCTGTTGATATCTTTGTGTTTTGGGATGCCTTTTTTGGCCCCTGGATTTTTTCCGCAGGCTGATACGACAGAACGTCTCGATGAAAAGGTCAAAAATTTTCTAGAGAACCACAGATACAGATGGAGAAATATGAATGTTTCCGAAGAAGATGGGAAGGTTCTGTATGATCTTGTCATCAAAAACAACTACACAAAAGCCCTTGAAATAGGCACCTCGACCGGCCATTCGGCGATCTGGATTGCCTGGGCGCTCAGCAAAACTGGGGGGAAGTTGATTACAATCGAAATAAACGAATGGCGGTACAGACAGGCGCTGGAAAATTTTGAAGCAGCCGGACTGTCCGACTACATCGATGCCAGGTTGGCCGATGCCCATGAACTCGTTCCGAAATTGGAAGGACCTTTCGATTTTGTTTTTTGTGATGCTGATAAGAATTGGTACAAGAATTACCTGATAGCCGTGTATCCAAAGCTTGAGGTCGGTGGGTGTTATACAGCGCATAACGTCCGGGGAGGAAGGAGGTGGGGAATCGGAGAATTCCTAGATTATCTGGACAGCCTTCCTGACATGGAAACCACGATAGCTGAGTCAAGCTGGTCAGGCATCTCGATCAGCTATAAAAAAGCCGAAAAGTAGAAATAAAGCAAAATCAGACAAATCCATTAAAATAAAAGCACGATGAAAAAGGAAAATTCAGGAAGAAAATACTTAGTCGGCTGTTGCGGGTTATATTGCGGTTTGTGTACAAAGTTCCAGTCAAAAGCAAGGAGTCGGTGTGTGGGCTGTAAGCGTGGCGAACAGCATTCATGGTGCAGCATTTGGAATTGTTGTGTGAAAAAACGAGGATATGAAACTTGTGCTGAATGTCCGGATATTTTCCTCTGTAACATTTTTACGAGAAGAAAAGTTCACGAGTGGATTCCAGCCGCTGAGAACTTTCGTTTCATTAAAGAAAATGGCCTAGAAATCTGGCTCAAAGAACAGGAGGAAAGGCAAGCTTTGGCTAAGAAATTACTCAAGGATTACAATGAGGGACGATCCATGCGCTTTTATTGTCATGCCTGCACATTAATGCCAACAGATTTAATCCATAAGGCAATAAAAGAATCCGAGAAACTGATGGACCAAGAGAGAGTGGATAAATCTGATCTAAAAGAAAAGGCTAAGTTGGTAAAGACGATCATAAAAGAATTGGCCTTAAAAGAAGGAATCGACTTAAGTTATCCCTCTTAGTTGAGAGATAATCATGAGGGTTAAAGGAGACGAAGTGGTTCTGCGGCCTATGAAGCCCGAGGAAGTCGATCTCATTCATGAATGGGCCAATAATCCGGACGTCATGCCCTTCTGGTACGGAAAGAAAAAAACATTTGACCAAATCAAAGAGGACTGGAAGCCTCATTATTTTTCAGACGAGGATTCCTATTCCGGAAGGTGTTTTGCTATCGAAGTCGATAAAAAACCGATCGGCATGATCAGTCACAACAAGATCGACAGAGACAACAAAAGCACGGATATCGATATCGTCATCGGGAAAAAAGAACACTGGGGAAAGGGATACGGGACAGATGCCCTGAGCGTATTCATCAGCTTCCTTTTCGAGACGTTCAACCTCAACAGGATATGGCTGGCCGCTTATGTTTATAATCGACGCGCTATCAAAGCTTACCAGAAAGTCGGCTTCAAAAAGGAAGGTATCCTGCGTGAGGATGCCTTGATTGACGGAGAATTCGTCGATTCTGTCCTTTTCGCTATCCTACGCAAAGACATCACAAAGTCATAAGCTTCTCATCCTTATAAGTCCAATCGCAAATACATTAGTATTGATACAAATAGATACAATAAGCTCAATTTTCCACAGAAGAGTTCGATCCACCACATGTATAATCAACTGTTATGATTAAAATTATAGACACCAAAAAAAATCAATTTTTTGCTTGACAGCTTTCTGGATGTTATGTATTATATTGTAGCAATACAAAAGGAGCAGTCGGATGCTTAAGATAAATTTCAGTTCTCCCATCCCCCTCTATGAGCAGCTCGTGAATGAAATCAAGAGGATGATCGATAATGGAGAGATCAAAACGGGAGAAGCCCTTCCTCCTGTAAGACGTTTGGCTTCGCAGCTTGACATTGCTGTGAATACAGTGGCCAGAGCTTATCAAGAGTTGAGAAAACTGGAATTGATAGGGGGAAGCAGAAGGAAGGGAAGTATTGTTCAAAAAAACATCTTTGAAGTATCAGATGACTATACCAAAATTTTCAAAGAAACCATTCTGAAGCTTATCCAAAAAGGGATGGACAGAACGCAAATCGAAGCCATCTTTAAAAAGAACTTAAGTCAGATTTTTGATTAATCAGGAGGCATCATGGTGAGTATGTATTTTGTGTATTTGTTACTGGGCCTGACAGGGTTTCTGTGGATCTGTTTGCTCATAGTAACACTCTATCAAACAAACACATCTATACTGAGAAAAAAGGGATACGATGAGGAGTATATTGCGTTCTTAAAGGAAGATAGTAAAGAACGGAATCTGGGGATCGCGGTCGCTGTCCCTCTTATCCTCGTTTTTTCGGGCTTTGTGGTCTGGCTAATATTTGGTGAATTGTCTTCCATGAAGCATCTGTTTCTCTTAGTCGTCATTTGGTTTTTGTGTATCATTCCGTTCCCGATCCTAGATGCGAAAAAGACAAAACATAAACTTAAAGAACTGGCGATGAAAACCAAGTCGGACATTGTGGTGGATTTAAACTACGCTATTCTTCACCTTGTATTCAGACCTTCGTGGGAATTAGCAGCCGCTCTTCTTTACATTTTATACTTTGCTTTATTTTTTCGCTGGTTCCATCCGGCTGTGGTCCACTTCGTGCTTCTTTGGATATTTTATGCCACTGCGAGATCAGGGAAATATTTGATCAAACCTTCACTGAGAGACAGCTATCTGTATAATTTCTTCTTTATGGTTATCAATCACATTTTGCTCATTTTTCAGGCTATTTGGCATATGGTCTTAAGGCAGGCTCTTATGGGCTGGCAGCACTATGTATTTGGCGTTCTATTGATTGTCATTCTGCTGGGAAAATTAATATATTATTTATCTAATTTTCCTAGATTCAAAAGGAAACTGACCTATTCCTGATAATAAAACGAAAACATAGGCCTTCATTACACCTATCCTTAATTCGTTTGTTCTCGTATCACGGATTTGGAAATGCTTACGAGATGATAGTGTTGATTCCAGATAAAGATTCATGTAAGTTAGATTTCTATGTCTGAGAATATCTTCAAGATCGTTTACGTCATCGGCTTTGTAGCAGGATCTGTCATCCGGAATTCATGCGTATCTCGGGTTCCCCGCTGGTGGAAGAAGAAGCAGAACCTTGTCCAAGAAAAAGAGAGTGCACTGGATAAGTTAATCATGATTCCGGTTTTTCTGGGGATGGTTGTCATTCCGATTCTGTATTTGGTTACATCCTGGCTGGACGCTGTCGATTATCACTTGCCAAATTGGGCCGGATTCGTGGCCGGTGGATTTGGAGTGGTATTTTTTGCTCTTGCCTTGTGGTTTCTTTGGCGATCCCACTTTGACCTCGGGCATAACTTTTCACCGGAACTCAAGATTAAGGAAAACCATGATCTCGTCACCAGTGGTGTGTATGCTCATATCCGGCATCCGATGTACTTGGCTCACTTCCTCTGGGCGATTGGTCAAGCCCTGCTTCTCCAGAACTGGATCGCGGGCTGGGCTTTTCTGGTGGCTTTCTTTCCCGTTTATCTACAGCGTTATCAGAAGGAAGAAAAGATGTTGAGCGACCAATTCGGTGAGGAGTACCGTGCATACATCCGTCGTACCGGTCGTATCCTTCCACGTTTTCGAAGATAAACCATCTATCGATTAATGATCTGCCCTCGCCTGTTCCTATGTTTTTGAAAAAGGGGGGCTTGTTCGCTTTTTTTTATCTGGATTCCCACTTTCGTGGGAACAAGCCTGGATTCCCATTGTTTTGATTTTCTCTGGTGAGGCGTCTAAAATTCATACACTATAGCCAGAGAGAACATTTTTATTTTTTTTGGATTAATTTTAAATTACTGAAATTATTAAAAATATATCGATTTTAGAATAAATTCCGATCTGGCATCTTTTTTGCATGGTCAAAAGTGGTGAGGGAAAATGGGATCAACAGGGACTGAAGGTTGACATATCAAAAAAAATACAAAGGATTGAACGTCAGTGAACTTAAGGTTAGCGTTTTGTTGGCTATCCTCATCTTGGTTCTCTCCGCTGCTACAAATTCTTGTTTATCGTTTAAATTTCTCAGGTCTATATCTAGGGAAGATTATTTCAGCCAACCCCGGAATGATCCGTATGTCCTGGAATTAAGAGAAGGGACATCCGAACTTCTTTATTACGGCGCTTTTCATAAGGTCGACCTGGAACACCCTCAGTTCATGGATATCGAGGAGAGGTGGAAAAAATTTCAACCAACAGTTGCTTTCTGCGAGGGCATTATCTGGCCATTGGAAAAATCACGTAAAGAGGCCATTCGTAAACACGGCGAACAAGGACTCCTAAGATTTTTAGCCTCTCGTGATAACATCCCCATGAAATGTCTCGATCCTCCTCTGTATCGTCAGGCGGAGTATCTCAGAAGACGTTTCATTCCCAGCCACATCAAAATTTACTTTATCTTGCGACAGGCTGCTATTAACCGGATGTTAAGAAGAGATATTGATGATTTAAGATATGTCGGTCGATTACTGAGAAGTTTTAAGGGGGTAAGTGGGTACGATTGCCCCCCGAATTCATTAGTTGATTTTGAATTTCTTGTCTCTAAGGTTTTTCCCGATCTTAGTGACTGGAGGATGATTTCTCCTTCTTTCTTTCATTCAGTGGAGCAAGGAAAATTCCTGGCCAAAATTCATCGCCAGCTGAATGAATTCCGAGATGATATCATGATTCGCAATATTATGAACGCCTTGAAAAAAGGTGAGAGAGTTTTTGCATTGGTTGGGCGAAGTCATGTGGTGATGCAGGAACAGACCTTACGCACCGTGCTTAAATAAATCAAATAAGGTGTTCTTTTCCGTCTTTTTTAGCTCATTTCTCTTGATAATCACCCTCAAAAATCGTATCTTCATGTGATGACAGATTTCTCTCAATTGCGTATATTCTGAGTGAGGAAAAAAACAAAATGATAAATAATCAAAGATTCCATGATTTCTTAAAACCATGTTGAATCTCTTGGGGGGAAGCCATGAGTTCAAAAAGACTATTAAATATGAGGGTGAGCGCAGGGAATCTGATGAAATACCTGGTTTTCCCGGCAGTGGGGATTTTAATCCTCTCGTCTTTTCTATTCCCACAGGAATTGACCGGCGAAGAAATCATCCAGAAAGTCAACGACTTATACAACCCAGAGACGAGCTATGCCAAATCCAAGATGACGATCGTTACCACTTCTGGCCAAAAGAGGACTTTTCTATCTGAATCGTGGAGTATGAACAAGGGCGAGAAGAATCTTGTCCGCTATCTGGAGCCAAAAAGGGTCAAGGGACAGGCCGTCTTGATGCTCAACAACGCCGATGATATCTGGATGTTTTTCCCTCGGACGCAACGGGTGCGCAAGCTCGCTACCCATGCTAAAAAGCAGAAAATGCAGGGAAGCGATTTTTCGTACGAGGACATGGGAAGCGGCGATGCCTTCATCCAAGATTTTACATCTCGAAGGCTCGAGGACGAAGAAATGGAAGGATATGACTGTTACAAGCTTGAACTCACCCGAGTGGCGGACAGTGATCTTTCTTACTCGAGGCTCATCATCTGGGTCATCAAAGACAACTTTGTGCCGGTGGTCATTGATTATTACGATGAGGATGATCCGGACCGATGGCTGAAGAGGCTGGTCGGGAGTGATATCCGGACTATCGATGGCATCCCGACGGCGATGAAGATCGTCATGTCTAACCAAGAGGATAACACCCAGACCGAAATGGAGATCGTGGAAATTAAATACAACATCGAGTTGAGCGCAGATATGTTTACCGAAAGGAGATTGAAAAAGTGAAGAGATGGATTCTGGCAATAGTGATTTTTTCTTTTTGTTTTTCGCCTCTCGCTGCCCAGCTTGAGTTGGATCTTTTCGGATATTTCGAGTCTCAAATCTCAGGGGCTAAGATCAGAGGGAATTTCTACCAGCTTTACACCAATAAGCTGCGGGTGGACCTGAAATCTGCTCTCTCGGATAACATTACGTTTGCGGCCAATTTTGATTACATCACCTATCACGGCAAGACCGAATGGAACATACTGGAATTCCTATCCCCCAGCATCACGTCGTCTATTCCGACCAGTATGCAGCCCTTTTATGTCCTCAATTTTTCTAACCGGAATTTTCTCGACAACGCTTATATCAAATTTTCTTCCGAGTATTTTGACCTCACGGTCGGGAAACAACAGATTTCTCTGGGCACTGGGTATGTCTGGAACCCGACCGATGTCTTCAACATCAAGGATCTCCTCGACCCCACCTACGAACAACCCGGCCACAACGCCATCCGCCTGGACGTTCCGTTGGGGACGATATACACTTTCACGGCCCTGTACTCGCCCGATGATACCTGGAAGGAATCGGGCAAGCTGGTCCAGTTCAAAGGAAGAATTTCTCATTTTGATTATGCTTTTATCGTGATAGAGAAGGCCTGGCGCTTCCACGATTACACACGATTTAACTTACTCGAGATGAATTTTTTGGAATTACCCGAGAAACGGCAGCTGTTTGGAGGAAACACGGCTGGGGAACTCCTCGGCCTAGGAGTTTGGGTCGAGTATGCCTATAACAAAATGGAACTTTCAAAGGACTTCTACGAACTTGTGATCGGGACAGATTACACCTTTGATTTCCAGACCTACGTGATGGTCGAATACTACCGGAATACCTTGGGGAAAACAGATTATGAACAATATACGATCAATGATTGGATGCGGTTGTTTGCCCAAGAACAGAAGGCCGTTTCCCGCGACCAAGTCTATGCGTTTGTTCAGCATCCTGTGACGGACTTGATGAATTTGGGAATATCGAGCGTCTACAGCATTTCAGATAACAGCATTGCCTTGATACCTACCCTGAATTACTCCCTCTCGGACAATGTGGATGTTTTCGCCTACTTGAATTTTAACTTCGGCAAGGAAGGGAAAGTTTTTGCCAGGAGTATGAGTGATGGGGGGTTGCTCCGAGTTCGCGTTTATTTCTAATCGGTGGAGATGAAGGAGAAGAAAAATGAGAGAAAAGATCCTGAAAAAATTAGCTAGCTGGCATGCCTCTCATCCATGGAGGATGCTGATTGTTGTGTTACTTCTTACTGTTTTCTTCAGTGCTTTTGCTGCTCAATACAGAGTGACCATGCAGTGGTCGGACCTGCTGCCAACCGGAGATAAGAGGACGGTTCAATTCAACAAAATTATCGATGAGTTTGTCTCCTCGACGAGCCTCGTCGTGCTGGTCCAAGGGGAGGAGGAACGGATCAAAGAATTCGCAGATGTTCTTGCCCCTCGTATCCTCGAGGCCAGAGATTCCAGTAAGAACACCTCCCTCCAGAAAAAAATCGGCAAAAACCAGGAAAAAATAGAGAAGCTTAAGGTTAAAGGAAAGGAAGAATCAAAAATAGCCGAACTCCAATCCGAGATCAGAGAACTTCAGTCTCAGATAGATAAGCAAATGTTTCAGCGCGTGGATTACAAAACCCCAGTTGAATTCCTGAGAAACCATGGGCTGATGCTTGTCAAAGAAGAGGATTTAAAAAACGTCAAGGACATATTCATGGATCCCAACCTGGATGCTCTGTTAGTCAACATCAACAACTCGATGGAGAAGGAGTATGTGGGCCAGGAGGAGTCGATCTCGACCCGGGAGAAGGAGGACGGAGCCTTTGTCTTCTTGGATGGCATCCAGAACCTGGTTCTCACCCTGCAAAAGGTGGTTCGAGGGGAAGAGGTTGCCGAAAAGGAAGTTATATCGGCCGGAGATAAGCTTCTTTTAGGCGAGCCCTATTTTATGTCCTACGACAAGAAGGCGCTCATCCTCAACGCCATTCCTAACTTTTCTATCGTCGATCAGTATCTTCTGGTTTATGCTACAGACACAGTCGGGGAAATTGTCGATGAGCTTTTGAGGGATTATCCGGATGTGGAAGCTGGCTTAACAGGCACAATCGCTGTTGAACGAGACGAGAATGTCTATGTCAATAAAAGCTTGGGCTCTACGACAGTCATTGCCCTGATATCCATCCTGGTTCTTCTCATGTTGTCTTTCAGGATGTGGGTGGCTCCTATCCTGGCTTTATCCAACCTCATGCTGGGCTTGGTCTGGGCCTTAGGGGCGGCCTTGTTGGTCGTTGGCCAGCTGAACTTGATGACGGTCATGATGGCTGTCATCCTTCTCGGGCTGGGTGTCGATTTTTCGATTCATATGATATCAGGATTCACCGAATGGCGGGCAGCCGGAGACAATATCGCTCAGGCTATGGAGAAGACATTCATCAAGAGTGGAAAGGGAATCCTGACTGGAGGTGTGACCACGGCCTTTGCCTTCATGGCTTTGATCATCTGTCGCTCCCGCGGCCTTAAGGAAATGGGCATTGTCACTGGAACAGGCCTGCTGGCCATCCTGCTGGCCACGTTCCTGTTTCTCCCAGTTTTATTGGTGTTCAGGGAACGTCGCATCGACAAAAAGATTGGCACTGGAGCCAAAAAATTTGTCCGTCGGGATATCAGTTTTCGGTTTCTCGGCCGGACCTGCCAATGGTTGGGTAAGCACTATGTTTTTGCTATTATCGCTTCCATCTTGATCAGCGCTTTCATGGTTTGGTCAGCCCTCAAGATCACCTTCGACCATAATTACTTGAACATGGAACCCAAAGGATTGACCTCGATTGCGCTGCAAGATGTCATCATGGAGAAGTTCGATTTGAGCATGGACTACGCCATGGTTTTGACGGATGATGTTGAAGAGAGCCGGAATCTGTCAGAGAAATTCCGCGATCTTGGTTCTGTCGCCGTCACCGAGGATATATCGGCTTTTCTGCCCTCTACGGAACAGCAGGAGCGAAGAATTCCGCATCTCCTCGAGATTCGCCAGAGTATCCAATCTGGCTCTAACAGATCAGATGTGCTTCCTGAGGTACTGCCTGGTCTGCGCCAAGAAATCGAACGGTTAGAGATGAACATCATAGAAATGCAGGACATGGCTTATCTAGGGGGGCATGACAAGGTAGACAATAAATGCAAAGAGATTGTGGGCGATCCGGATAATCCCGATTCCAGGAATATCATCCAGGAATTGCTGGAGTTGATGAACACAGATGTTGCTTTGTTGACAGCCGGCCTCTCTCGGTTCCAACAGCATTTTGCTCCTCATTTCCAGGAATCAGTGGTTAAGATGTGCTCGGTCGAGCCGGTAAACCTAGAGGATCTCCCGGACAACATCCTGGACCGGTACAGCAACAGAACCAGAGATCAATTCTTGATTACGGTTTTACCTGCAGGCCATATATGGCAAGATGCGAAATTTCTCGACCGGTTTGTGGATGACCTGGAGCGGGTGAGTGACAAGGCCACCGGGATGCCTCCTGTTTTCCTCGCTCTGATCCGCATCATCGCTCAGGACGGCCAAAACGCGGCTCTGTTGACCCTGGCCGTTGTCTTCCTTCTCCTGTGCGTGGATTTTATGAGCCCTCGGAAGGCCTTGTTAGCCATGATTCCGCTTGCCCTCGGAATGTTCTGGATGGTCGGGTTGATGTACCTGACTGGTATGCAACTGACGATGATGAATGTCATGGCCCTTCCTATTATCATAGGTATCGGTATTGACGACGGCGTGCACATCATCCATCGCTGGAAACATGAAGGGAAGGGAAAAATCCGGACGGTTTTTTCCAGCACAGGGAAAGCGATCTTTCTCACCTCGTTAACAACCATGTTAGCCTTTGGATCGCTGGTCTTCTCTGTTTTTAGAGGGTTTGGTCACCTCGGAGGAGCCATGTTCCTGGGTGTGGGTGCCTGCTTCCTGACCACGGTCATCATCCTCCCAGGATTTATCGGCATGATCGAAAAGAAATAGTAAAACAGTCAACAATTTCCAGTTTTCAGTTAAAAATAAGATTTTTTTCTGATTACTGGCAACTGTTGACTGACAACTGTCAACTGAATCCTGATTGACCGAATTCGATGTCTGTGGTATATGAAAAAATAGGAAAACATCGATGGCGCACATTGTATTGAAGCAACTTGACTCCCAAGTCAGAAGCTTTGCTCTCGCTAAAGAAGTGACGACCATAGGGAGAAGCTTGGCCAATGACATCACCATCATAGATCCCTTCGTCTCTCGCGTCCACGCTAAAATCATTGAAAAGGAAGGGGGCTATGAGATTCTCGATCTGGGCGCCAAGCATGCCGTCGAAGTCAACGGTAAGATCATCTCCCGCCAACGTCTTAAAGAAGGCGATAAGATAACACTAGGGAGCTCTCTGCTGATCTTCCAGTCTGAAGATGTCTGTGCGGCTAAAGACGTGACCTTTCTTACCAACGAAGAAATGTCAGAGGAGTCTGTAGAAGTAGCTTCCTTCGATTCGAAGAAGACCGTTCCTTTCTCCATCGAGGATGTGGATGTCAAGGATTTCGTCACCCTCCACAAGGATCATCAAAGACTGATGCTACTTTATCAATTCGGCGGGATAATCAACATATACCTCGAAGATATCCATCATCTTCTTGAAGAAATTTTAAGCGCTGTCTTCAAGACCCTGGATGCAGAAAGAGGCTTCATTGCCCTCGTGGATGAAGGAACCGGAGAGTTGACCTGCGAGCTCGTTCGAGATAGTTCATCTGGTATGACACCGGAAAGACTCGAGGTTAGCAAGACGATCATCCATAAAGTGCAGAGGGAGGGGCTCGCCATCCTGACGATGAATGCCCTGAAGGACAGCCAGTTCGAGAAAGCAAAGAGCATCCAAGAATACAGCATCAGGTCAGCCATATGTGCTCCCCTCCTGTTCCGGGGAGAAGTTCTCGGTATTGTCTACTTAGACAATCGGGCTTCAGCCGGAGTTTTTTCAGAGGAGGATCTCAAGTTTTTGACGGCCATTTGCCATCAGGCGGGGATTGCCATGGGGAATGCTCATCTTCACAGACAGGTGGTTCAAGAGAACATCCGGCTGGAAAATGCGCTGAGACCAAAATTCGAGATTTTGGGTGAATCGGCGAAGATGAAAAAGGTCTTCAGCACCATGAAAAAAGTCTCTCCCTCGGATATCACTGTGCTTATCCAGGGGCAGACCGGGACCGGAAAAGAAATCGTGGCCAAAGCGATCCACACTCTTTCTCCGCGAGCTAAAAATCCTTTCGTGGCGGTTAACTGTGCAGCCATTCCGAGAGAGTTGATCGAAAGCGAACTTTTCGGCCATGAGAAGGGGGCCTTCACCGGAGCCATCAGCACTCGTCTGGGGAAGTTCCAGATAGCCCATGGTGGAACCATTTTTCTCGACGAAATCGGTGACATGAGTCTGGAGACGCAGGCTAAAGTTCTGCGGACATTGGAAGAAAAGGAATTCCAGCGGATCGGCGGGACAAAGACCTTTCAGGTGGATGTGAGGGTTATTGCCGCTACGAACAAGGATCTGGCGAAGGAAGTCGAAAAGAGAAAATTTCGAGAGGATCTGTATTATCGATTAAATGTGGTCTCCATCGACCTCCCCGCCTTGCGGGACAGGAAAAAGGACATCATTCCCTTAGCAGAGCATTTTGCTGGTGAGGGAGTAAAGATTTCCCCTCAAGCGAAGAAACTGCTGCTGTCCTACGAATGGCCCGGCAACGTGAGGGAATTGAAAAACAATATAGAGAGGGCCGTCGTTATGGGAGATGGGAAAGTCATCCAGCCTGAGGATCTTCCCCATAACCTTAGAACTGGCGGAAAGATTATCCCTTCTCCTCTAGAGTCGCTCGAGCAGTTGGAAGAAGACCATATCATCCGGGTTCTGCGACAAACAGGTTGGAATAAGAGTGATGCGTCCAGGGTACTCGGGATCACCCGTCAGACCCTGGATAACAAAATCGAGAAATACAAAATAAAAAAGTAGAATCAAGAATTTTCCCCTGTTATTCTGAATGAAAATTAGACAAAATCATTCATCGTAGCCTTATTTCCTTTAATTATAATAATATACACTCAATTTGTCTCCTATTTTACCCCAATTATGTCTAAATATTAGACAGATTTTTTTTATTTTAGCCTGATTTCCTGGGGAAACTGGGGATATAGGTCTTGGCACAAAAAATGCACATTGGATATTGTTTGAACGTTATTACTATGTTTACTGATAAATTAGGCATTTTATTTCAATTAAAAGAAGAGGTGTGCTATGCATAAAAAGACATTTATTCTTTTTTGTGCAGCTTTGCTCATACCCTCGTTGATTTACGCCCAGCCTGAAGAGACAGGACATATCAAAGGTGTCGTAATTAATCCTGAAGGAAAGCCTCTGCCAGGTGTGACGGTTATCCTGGAGTCTTCTGCTATCGTTGTCCCCTCATTGGAAACAATAACCGACGAGAACGGTTTGTATAGTTTTGCTTCGCTTCCGCCCGGCGAGTATGAGTTGATTTATTCTCAACCGCATAGGGAAAAAGTCATACAAAGCGGCATACAGCTTTCGGCAGGAATGACGGTGACCATCGATGTCAACATGACCTGGAGAGCGACAGAAGAATCCATCTTCGTCAAGGCAAAAGCGCCGACCATCCACATAAAAACCACGAAGGGTGTGATGTCGTTGAGCATTGAATTCCTCCAGTCGCTTTCTTTTTTCCTGAATCTTGTTTCGAATATGCCCCATGACTAGGCGGGATTTCTGTATTTAAGATGGATTTTTCGGAAAATCGGAGGATGTAAGGCTTGCCACGAAAAATGCGAGTTTTATGTTATCCAAATACCGTGGATACATTTACACATAAAAGAGGCATTTTTTGAAACCAAAAAAGGAGGTGTTTTATGCTTAGAAAAATTTCTATTCTATTCTGTGCGGTTTTACTGATTCCCGCGCTTATTCATGCCCAAGCTGGACAGACAGGAGCCATCAGCGGAACGGTTCTCACTCCTGAAGGAGAGCCTCTGCCCGGTGTGACGGTTATCCTGAAATCCCCCGCTATTGTAGTGCCTTCGCTCGAAACAATCACCAACGAGAGCGGCATGTATCGTTTTGTCTCGCTTTCTCCTGGTGAATACGAGTTGACCTATTCTCTACCTGGAGTGGAAAGAGTGGTCCGACGTGGTATTCAGGTCTCAGTAGGAATGACGGTGACCCTCGATGTCAACATGACCTTGAGGACGACCGATGAATACATCGTCGTCGAAGGTCAAGCGCCGACCATTGACAAGATGAACACGAAAGGTGTGACCTCGTTGAATGTTGAATTCCTCCAGTCGATCCCGTCTGCCCGTCAATTGAATGATTATTTCAACATGGCTCCTGGGGTCACAGGCAGTGTTGCCCATGGAAGCTCGACCAAAGAGAATTCCTACAACCTGGACGGAGTGAACATCGCTGATCCAGATACAGGGACCCAACTTGTCTTCTTTGGGATGGATGTTATGGAGGAGATCTCCATCCAGAGTGGTGGTCTTTCGGCTGAATACGGAAGTGTCAAGGGCGCTGTGATCAACGTCATTTCCAAATCAGGAGGAAATACTTACCACGGATCGGCCAGCTTCTATTACAACCACGAGAAGCTCCAATCCGATAACACAGAAGGAACAGGAGTCGAGGGAACGAGTGGTAACCAGTGGGAGTACGAACCCGTGCTCACTTTCGGAGGCCCACTACTCAGGGATAAGCTCTGGTTTTTCACCAACATGAGCTTCTGGAGATCCTCTTACTTTATCAACGGCTATCCAGCCGATGAACCTGACAACCCTATTGCCATCAAAGAGATGAGACCTTATCCTTACCTCAAATTCACCTTCCAACCCAACCAGGCCAATAAATTCGTCGTTTCCTACAACTACTCCGACAGGAGATTAGACCACAGATTTGCTGCTTGGAACCAGACAGAAGGTGTTACAGCCATCCAGAAAGGACCTGCCCATGTTTTCAATTTCCACTGGAACAGACAATTCAATGCGAACCTGTTTACGGAATTTAAAGTGGCTGTTATAAGAAGCAACCTGATATTCAAAGGAAAAGACCCTAACCAGGGATACAGGCTAGATGTCGAGACTGGGATCTGGAGCGGGTCCTATTTCAGGGCCCTGGATGAGAATCCGCGTAACCGCTATCAGTTCAACGCCAACGCCACGGCCTTTGTCGATGACCTGGCCGGTTCACACGAGTTGAAGATCGGCGGCGAACTTCAGTTGGGAAGGACAGGTTGGAAAATCGACTTCAGCCGAGATCCTCAGACCGGATTAAGCTATATGATCGATTTCCCGGAGTATTTTGAACAATTCGGCCTCTATAATTATGGCTATTACATCGTTGACTTCGAGAGGAAAGAAGGATTCAACAATGTCGGTCTGTATGTCAACGATGCCTGGTCCCCCACAAAATGGCTGACCGTGAACTTAGGAGCCAGGTTCGAGTACAACGCCACCATCTGGCCGCCGCAGATGGAGGAGGAAGGTCCTCAGGAGTTCATGGGTTTATCCTACAACCGGTCGATCACCGAGACGATGACGCCGATGAAATGGGTCAACCTCGTGCCAAGGCTGGGTATCATCATCGATCCCTTCAAGAAAGGATCCACCCTTATTAAGGCTTCCTACGGCCGGTACATCCAGCCGAACATCACCGAATGGGTTAACCTCGGACATCCGAACGGATGGTTTTATTATGCGCAACGGTATGACTGGGAAGGCAACCTTGTTGGTGATCCTTATGCTATCAATCTCCCTGGTGGCCAGACGGTAGGATATCCAGGCTACAACAACGGTAAACTCAAAGCCCCTTATGTGGACGAAGTCACCGTCGGGATTGAGAGGGAACTTTTCGAGAACTGGTCTTTAGGCCTCCGCTACATCAAAAAGTGGGATCGGAATCTCATCGAGAATGTGGATGCGGCTCAACTGGATATGGATGCCCTTCTGAATGATGGCGAACTCGTCTGGACCAACTGGGAACTCGTGACAGCCATCGATCCTTACGATGACAAGGAAGTGACCTTCTGGGATTGGATCAATCCATATCTCCCTAACGAGGTTTACATCATCAATCCTCCAGGAGCAGAGAGGGATTATGATGGCCTGGAGTTCAAGCTGAGTAAACGGTACAGCGCCGGCTGGCAGGTCCATCTGACCTATGTCTACCAGAAATCCACGGGATTGATCCCGACTGCCGATTCCCAATCCGGACAAGAAGCCAACGGTATGAGAGGTACATCCGGTCTTTATGAAAATCCCAATGCCCACTATAACGCCGAAGGGCGCTTTCCGAGAGAAAGACGTCACATGCTGAAGCTCCACGGTTTGGTGAAAGGGCCTCTGGGCATCAATCTTTCCGGATATTTTTCGGTGATGAGCGGCCGCCGGTACACGAGAAGAGTCTCCAGTGCTGGACTCGGCCTTAACTTGTACACAGATGTTGTGACCTTTGCCGAGCCATTAGGGGGTCAAGGATATCCGACTTTAACCAACCTGGATTTGAGATTGGAAAAAGAATTTCGCATCAAAGGCGTAAGACTGAGTGTCTTCGGTGATGCGTTCAACGTTTTTAACGACAACGCTGTGACAGTAGTTCGGACGATCTCCAACAGAACGAGTTACGAATTCAAAGAGCCGAGAACAATCGTACCTCCGCGCATATTCCAACTCGGAGCCAAGATCGAGTTTTAAGGGCTAGTAAAACTCGGTCGGAAAAGGGAGGCTCTTTTGAGTCTCCCTTTTTTTTTGATAGAATACCGGTTGATAAGTTAATGAAAAAAAGACTTTGTTATCAGACTTTTATTTCTCTTACTGTTATCATTGCGCTTATTATGTTTGATGGCTGTCAGAAGGAAACAGAGACCTTCAGGATCACTGGAGAAACAGATTACAATCTCCTCATCATAACTTTGGACACGACCCGGGCGGATCGAATCGGCGCTTATGGGTATGTGAAAGCAGAGACCCCTTATATTGACAGCCTTGCTCAATCCGGAATACTGTTTAAGAATTGTTATGCTTCTGTGCCTCTAACTCTTCCCTCACACGTGACTCTTTTTACCGGCAGAGAGCCGATCGCCCATGGAGTCCGGAACAACGGCACATATGTCTTAAGACAGGAAGAAAATACCCTGGCTGAAGCCATGCAGGGCCTGGGCTACAAGACTTTTGCCGTCATTGCCTCCTTCACTCTTCACTCGAAATTCGGGTTGAGCCAGGGGTTCGAGGTGTATGACGACTCTCTCGACTTCAACATAGCTGCTAACAACATAAGAACGGAAATCAGAGCAGATAAAGTGTATGCCAAGTTTAGAAGCTGGTTCGAGAAAAACCATGGTCAGAAATTTTTTTCCTGGGTTCACTTCTACGACCCGCACAGCCCCTACGACCCTCCTCCTGAATATAAGTCAAGGTTCAGTGACGATCATTATGATGGGGAAATCGCCTATATGGATGGGTTCGTCGGCCGAATCATCCAAGACCTGAAGTCCAAAGGAATTCTGGATAAAACGTTGATCATCGTTGCCGGGGATCATGGTGAGGCCTTCGGAGAGCATAAAGAATACGGGCACGGTATTTTCTGCTACGAAGAAAGTCTCAAAGTCCCGCTAATTGTCAGTAATCAAGTGATATTTAAGGAAGAGAACAGAGTGATTTCCCAAAGGGTTAAATTAGCAGACATCATGCCGACAGTGCTCGAGCTGTTTGGATCGGACACGCCTCAAAATATCCAGGGAGAAAGCCTAGCGCCGCTCCTGTTTAGAGGAGAGGGAAGTCATGAGACTCAGATTTATGTAGAAAGCCTGTTCGGGAAAGAAGACATGGGGTGGGCTCCCCTGACAGGAATGATTCTAGGCGATCATAAATACATCTCGCTGCCGACTCCTGAATTGTATGATTTAGCGAGCGACTCTGAGGAGAGGACTAATCTTTTTGAAGTGAAGACGGCTCTCGCCAAAGAAATCGATGAAAGACTGAGTCAGTATATTCAAGTCCAGGCAGAATCCGGAACCGGGACTCGAAGGTCGCTGACAGCAGCGGATAGAGAAAGATTGGAGTCCCTGGGCTACGTCTCTCCTTTTTCCGAAAAGTCAAAAAGAGAAATAGACCCTAAAAACGGAATCGATCTGTTGAATGATGTCCTTGCCGTCAAGGAGCTCATTGATGAGGGAAATCTAGAGGAGGCCAAAAAGAAGCTGCCCGATCTCCTGGAATCGGAAAAAGGAGTCGGGATCCCTCCGTTTTACGATAACCTAATCAACATGTACCGAGATCAGGGGGACATGGACAAGGCGATTCAGATCTTGGAAAAAGCCGTCCAACAGTTTCCGGCGAAAAAAAGATTCCGGGTCAACCTGGCCCTGTTCTATCTTGAGGCAGGCAAAGTTCAGGAGGCCGAAAGGCTGAGCTTAGCTATAGTCGACGAATATCCCGATGTTGCCCAAGCCCACAGCCTCCTCGCCTTGATATATAAAGGAAAGGGGGAGCTCGAAAAGGCTGTTTCTTATTATCTGAAGGCAAGGGAGATTGAGCCCGCCAATGTCTTGCTCAACCTGAATCTGGCCGAGGTAGAGTTAGAAAGAGGAACTCGGCTCAAAGCTGTCGAGCTGCTTGATTCACTCGTCCAAAACGATGTGCTGATGGAAGAACCCGACAGCTCGAAAGTGAGGATTCGGCTGGGGGTTTTATTGGCGAGAGGAGGCGAGTATGAGCGGGCCATCGATCTCTTCTTAAAAATCATTGGAAATAACAATGCTGATGCCGAGGTCTGGACTCATCTAGGTCTATCCTACTTCAACAAGGGAGATCTCGAAAAAGCCCAGGTTGCCTACGACGAGGCTCTGAAGTTGGACAGCAAAAATGCCTTGGCTCTGAGCAGTTTGGGAACACTCAATCTTTCTTTATTCAGGGCCGAGAAAAACAGAGAATACTATAATCAGGCCCTTAACTTCTACCAGAGAGCCATCGAGACCGACCCGAATCTGGCCTCTGCTCACAACGGGATTGCTGTTGCCTACAGGTTTGCTAACAAGAATGAGTTGGCCGTTTCTCACTGGAAGAAAGCCATCGAAGCGAAGCCGGACTTTACCAACGCCTACATCAACCTTGGTATAACGTTGATTAACTTGAGACAAAAAGAAAAAGCTCTCGAGTACCTCCACCGCTGCCAGGAGAAATACTTCTCCCGTATGAACCGTGAAGATCAAAAACAACTCCTTGAATTAATCGCCGAAGCCAAGAACTAGTTTCCTCTTAATTCAAATTAATCCCGCATTTGGTTTTAGAGAATATCATTCCCTCTCCATTCTGTCATTCCTGCGAAGCTTGTGCCTGCGTAGGCAGGAAACCTTACCTTCGTCATTCCTGCGTAAGCAGGAAACCAGGCTTGTCCGCGTGAAGACAGGAATTCAATTTTTTTTCACGTTGAGAGGAGACTGGATTCCCGCTTTCGCGGGAATGACAGAGAGGCGCGGGAATGACCTGAGATAAGACTAGATTCCCCCTACCTGCCTGCACGATTCCAGGCTTCGAAGGGATGATATACGCTCGTGTCTGTATTTTGAGCAAATTTCATGCGATTTAATGAATGAAATTTAGACAAATTCCTTCGTATATTGATTATTCCAAATAATTTCAGTAACTTAGAGTCTTTTCATCCCTTCTTTTTGCTGGGTTATGTATAAAAAATAGACAAATCCCTCCTTCAGTATCTGTATTCCCCTGAGGAAACCCTCTATGATCACGGTTGGCATAATTTTTGCTCAATAGAGGTCGATGTTCATGTTCCAGCGGAGAAGTATCAAACCAGATTTATTGCAGGTGTTCGAACCCAAAGAAACAGGACACAAGAGAAAAAAAAAGAAAAAGAAGAGAAAGGAGGTGAATATGAAAAAGGACAAAAAAAATAGGTGAGCCAAAAAGAGGAGTATATATCAATGACTTATTCAAAAAATTCTCATTACCAAGAAAGGAGGAAAAATTGAAGAAAGCTATACTTTTGATCATTGTTCTAATCCTGTTTCTCTTCCTGTCATGGGATTTCGTTGCTGCTCAGGAGTTTGGTTCTATTAAAGGCGTTGTGAAGGATGCTGACGAAGCCCCTCTTCTTGGTGTGACGGTGACTCTAACCGGGTCTAAGATTGCGACGATGACCGACATCACTTCAGAAGGAGGACATTTTCGGTTTTTGAAACTCCCTGTGGCCAGTGACTATACACTCAAGATCCAGCTACCTGGGTTTAAAACCATCACGAGAGAGAAACTAAGAGTATCTTTCGCGAAAGACGTCATCCTGAACATCACGATGGAGATGGCCGAGATCATGGAGGAGATCACAGTTATCGGAGAAGCTCCTGTCATCGATACCAAGAGGGCCGAGGTTGGAGTGAACGTCACTCAAGAAATGCTCATGCAGCTTCCCACAGCCAGGAATCCCTGGGTGATGATGGATGTCATTCCGGGTATGCTGGTGGATAAATCCGATGTCGGAGGAAATGAAGCCGGGCAACAGTCGACGTATTACGGCCATGGCACTGATATGGATGACAGCACCTGGAGTGTCGATGGCGCGAACATCACGGATAATTCTGCCCTTGGGTCTGCACCCGCCTATCTCAACCTGGCCAGCTACGAGCAAGTTCAGGTCAACTACGGAAACAACGACATCAAGTCTCAGACGGGCGGTGTCCAGATCAACCTCGTCAGCAAACGGGGTGGTAACAGGTACTCGGGGACGTTTTATCTGGATGTCGAGAGGAACGCCTGGCAGTCAGATAACGTTTCAGAAGAACTGAAGGATATCGGTTACACTGCAGCTGGAATCAACCGCCTTTATCTCTACGGCGCCAATTTCGGTGGACCAATCATCAGAGATAAAGCCTGGTTCTATGCTTCATGGGGAATCCAGGATATAGACGGTTTGACTCTGGCAGGAACATCGGACAAGACCTGGCTGGCCTCTGGCTATGCCCGGTTGGATTTTCAGTTCACTCCCACCACGCGGGCCAATTTCTTTGTCGAGTATGACAACAAGCAAAAATGGAACAGGCCATGGATCGGTGCCACTTTGCAGAGTTCTGAAACTATGTGGAACCAGACGGGACCTAACTATCTTTGGAAAGGAGAGGTGGACCAGATCTTCGGAAACCTGCTGCTCAACACAAAATTCATCTATACAAATGGAGGGTTCGCCTTGGCCCCCGTTAACCCGCATACCTCTGATGGTTCTGGCGATTACATGGTTTGGGAATATTACCCGACCTTTTACATGACCGGAAACACTATCAGCGTTGATACGGACAGAAACCAGAAAAATCTCAACCTCAATGGTATCTATTTCGCCGAGAATCTCCTGGGCGCTGAGCATGAATTCAAGTTTGGGGTGGATTATGTGAGCGCCACGACCTACTCCCTGACTGCGTTTGAAAGCGATGTCTGGCTTGCTGACTATGGACCTGATGATAGTCTCCCCTCTGGAAAATGGATGGAGGCATGGCTGGTCAGAGATTACATCGTAAATTATTACTTCCAGCGGTTTTCTGCCTTTCTCCAGGATACGATCACCTTAGGTCGCCTCACCCTGAACCTTGGAGCCAGGTATGACCGGGAACTATCGAAAGTGAAAGATCTCGAAATCCCGGCCAACATGCTGTTTCCCGAATTCATGCCCGCCGTGAGCCTGGATGAGTTTGATCCTGGAATCGCCTGGAATGTCATTTCCCCAAGAATCAGTTTGACTTACGACCTGTTCGGCAACGGGAAGGATGTCATTAAACTGGCTGTAGCTCGTTACGGGACTCAATCTGGAAACAACATCGCTGATTTTATCAACCCCGTGGGCTGGACCGAGGTCGATCTGCTCTGGCAGGACTTAAACGCCGATAGCCGTATTACCTCAGATGAACTCTTCGGGTATGATTGGGATACAGGGGAGTTGAGAGATCGCAACAATCCTGATTTCTGGCTGTTTTACGACGGCCTCGATCCTAATGACCCGACATCCATCAAAGCCTTGAACCAGTTTGATCCGGATTACAATACCCCGCTGCTGGATGAGCTCACTCTCTCTTACGAAAAAGAACTTCTTCCTGACCTCGCTACCCGAGTCGAGTTTTTCTACAAGAAAAGGCACCACCAGGACTGGATCAGGAAAATGGAAATCGACGGAACACTCGAGACCGAAGATAACTATTATGTCGCCGGTCATGACGAAACCACAGGTTACGACTACTACGGCCGTGATGAATTCTTTCCTTACAGGTACATGACAAATCATGACAAAGCCTTTGACCGCTACCTGGCTGGACAGCTGGTTGTCAGCAAGAGGCTGTCTAACAAATGGATGTTGAACGGCTCGTTCACCTGGTCTGACTGGAGAAGATACTACAAGGGTGAATACCTCGGAGTTATGGACTATGAAATGATAGCCGAAGAGATGGAAGTCGGATTAAACAACGAGGAATATTTCGACGGCGGAGTGGTGGCTGTGGAAAGCTCCGGTTCCGGAGTAGAAAATGTCTGGCCCAATTCCAGATGGCAGTTCAAACTCTCTGGCCTCTATCAGTTACCCTATGGATTCAACGTCAGCGGTGTTTTTGCAGCTCGTGAGGGATACGTCAGGGCCACCCATGTTATGATTCAGGTTCCAGGAATAGGGCAGGAAGAGATCTACGGAAATCCCGATGGCAGTCAAGGAAAATTCGGAGACCAGCGGCTGCCCAATCATTATGTGCTCAACCTGAGGTTGGAGAAATCCTTCAGGATTTCCGACACTTCAACTGTCGCTGTCGCTGCTGATGCCTTCAACGTGTTAAACTCGGCTCATCCCTTACAGCAAGAGAATCGCATCACCGCCGATACGTTCGGACAGAGTTTGTTACTCCTCAGCCCGAGAGTCTTCAGATTCGGAATACGGTTCAGCTTCTAAGCTGATTTTACTCCATTCATCCCGGGCCCCTTCCGCTTCGGCGGAAGGGGCTTTTTTTTGGCCTGTATCGATGCTAAAATTTGGATGTTCTGAGTGAGAAAGTAAATTTTAAAATGAGAAGAAATTTTCGATTTCCTGTTCTGTTTATCATCTTGATTGTTTTCTTGGTTTCTGTTCTTGGATTCTCGAAGACAGATGTCAAAAAATCAAAGTACAATTTATTGATAATCACCATCGATACCTTAAGGCCGGATAGACTGAGCTGTTACAACACAAAAAATGTTGAGACACCGAACATCGATAAGATTGCCCAGAGAGGAGTTCTGTTTACCAAGGCCTTTGCCCATACGCCGACAACCCTGCCTTCGCATACCAACATTCTCCTCGGGACAACGCCTCTTTATCATGGGATCCACGACAACTCGAATTTTATCGTCGACGAGGAATTCCTGACCTTAGCCGAACATTTAAAAAGTCATGGTTACGCCACTGCAGCCTTCGTTGGAGCCTTCCCGCTGGATTCGAGGTTCGGTTTGACCCAGGGCTTTGACGTTTACGATGACAATTACGGAAGCAAGAGCCATCAGGAATTTTCTTATGTAGAGAGGAGAGCCGAAGTCGTTATCGACAAAGCCTTAGATTGGATACAGGAGAGGCAGAATCCCTGGTTTCTGTGGGTTCACTGCTTCGATCCTCACCAGCGGTACGATCCTCCAGAGCCTTTCAAAAGTCAATTTCGAGGCCGCGCCTATGACGGAGAAGTGGCCTATGTGGACCATGCCTTAGGGCGATTGTTCGGCCTCCTTCAAGAAAAAGAGCATATGGATGAAACACTGATCATTTTCACTGCCGACCATGGCGAAGCTTTAGGGGAGCACGGGGAAAAGACACACGGGTATTTTGCCTACAACGCAACGATATGGGTTCCTCTGATTGTGTATTATCCGGGCCTCACACCAGGTCATGTCCATCAACCCGTCTGTCATGCGGATATTTTCCCCACGGTCTGTGATATCCTGGGATTAGAAAAACCTTCCTTTCTCCATGGACTCTCTCTTTTACCCTTGATGGAAGGGAAAAAACTGGACAGCAGGATGATTTATTTCGAATCTCTGTATCCTTATTACACCCGAAGCTGGGCACCGCTCCGGGGTTTTATCCAGAGTAACGAAAAATACATCGACTCTCCGATCCCTGAATTATATAACCTGGAAGAAGACTTTGATGAGCATGAAAACCTTGCTCAAACAAAAACCCTAAGTCAGTACAGCAAGAGACTTTCAAGATTAATCGAGGAACAGGTATATGCTGATAAAAAAAAGACCACGAAACGAGTCGATCGAGAGGCCCTCGAGAAGCTTAAGAGTCTGGGCTACGTTTCTGGTACCCAAAGCCCCCCAAAAAAAAGCTTCACTGAGAAGGATGACCTGAAAACCCTTCTTCCTTATCAAAACAAATTGATGGAGGCCATGCGGGCCTATGACGGCGCTCGTTTTGAAGAAAGTATATCCATCTTAAAAAACATCATTAAGGAAAGAAAAGATCTCTCTCAAGCCTACTCTCATCTGGCCACAGTCTATAAAGAACAAAGAAGATTACAAGAGGCGATGGACATTCTCGAGCAAGGATTGGAAAACAATCCAGAGAGCTACAGGATCATCGAAACCTACGGGATCATACTCACTGAAGCCGGAGAGTATGATCGGGCACTCGAGATCCTCCAGGATGGTTTGAAGTACATTGATTATGATCCTGAGATATGGAATTATCTGGGAGTGGCCTACTGGAAAAAGGGAGACTTCCAGAATGCCCATGAGGCCTTCCAGAAGGTTCTGGCATTGGACGACAACTACTCCATCGTTTTTAATAATCTTGGGTCTCTGTATCTATCTCAGTCTTTAAAAACTAGAAATGTCGATGATCTAAGACAGGCCATCCGGAATTTTAAGAAAGCCATAGAACTCGATCCCGGGTATGCAGAGGCGTACAATGGCTTAGGAAGTGCTTACGGAAATGCTGGGAATTTGGAGGCAGCGATTCAAAGTTGGGAAAGAGCCCTAGAACTCAAGCCGGATTATGATTTTCCACTTTATAATCTCGGGCTTTCCTATTTAAGCAAAGGGAACAAAAGCAGAGCTTTGGGCTATTTCGACAGATATAAAGCAAAGCATTACCAAAGGCTTTCCTCTGAAGAGAAGAAAAAACTCGACGACCTCATCCAGAGATGTCAGGATAGATAAATATTCAACAGGGATAGGATCATGAAGATTTATAAATGGATATGTTGTTTTTTTATTATTCTTCTTTTTATCCGGCCGATTTACCCTGCAGAAAAGATGAAAGAAGAAGGTCTTTCCGAAAAGTACAGAGAATGGCTTAAAGTAACGAGTTACATCATCCTTCCCCAGGAAAAAGATGTTTTTTTGCAGCTTGCTTCAGATAGAGACAGGGATCTCTTCATCCAGGCCTTCTGGCGCCACCGGGATCCTACTCCAGGAACGCCTCAGAATGAATACAAACAGGAGCATTTGAAACGTTTCGCCTACGCGAATGCCTATTATAAGCGAGGAACTCCCCGCGAGGGATGGATGACCGATATGGGAAAAATACATATCATCCTCGGGCCTCCTTCGAGCATCGAGAGGTTTGACAGCGAGGCAGGTATCCATCCTTGTCAAGTGTGGTATTATTATGGAGACAAGACAAAGGGACTTCCTACTTATTTTGCCATCATTTTCTTTCAACGAGGAGGAGCTGGAGAATATAAACTGTACAACCCCACTACTGACGGCCCTGGCAGTCTTTTGATCGGAGGGTATGGGCGGGGTGTGGCGGATTACCGAGCGGTATACCAGAAGATCAAGGAACTCGCTCCGAGTTTGGCCGGAGTGGCCATCTCGATGATCCCTGGTCAGATCCCCCCTGATTATCAACCCACTCCCAGGAATAACATCATCTTGGCCAATATTTTTGAGTCCCCGAAAAAGGAGTTAACTCCAACCTATGCCACTCACTTCTTGAACTATAGAGGGATCGTCAGTACCGAGTATTTGACCAATTACATCGAGAGCTTCGGTCTTGTGGCTTTGACTCGAGATCCTGTTCTGGATATGAATTTTGTTCATTTCTCCATCAATCCCAAAAGCTTTTCTGCTGATTACTTTGAGCCCAAAGATCAGTATTTCTGTAATTTTCAGCTCAACGTCAGTGTTAGGCACGATCAGGAAGTGATCTTTCAGTATTCGAAGGATTTTCCTTTCTATTTCGAACCTTCCGCTATGGAGAGGATAAAAGGAAAAGGAATTTCCATCCAGGATTCTTTCCCTCTGATCGAAGGAAAGTACAGGTTGATTGTTCTCATTCAAAATTCCGTGGGCAAAGAATTCAGTGTTTTCGAAAAAGATGTTAATGTTCCAGAGTCAACGGGATTACCCGGGATAATCAGTCCTGTTCTCGGCTTCAAAGCTGAGCAACAAAGAGATCCTCTGCACATGCCTTTCAAAGTTGCAGAAACAAAAATACTCGTTGACCCGGAAAATACGATTTCTCCATCTGAAGAAGTGGTTCTGTTATTTAATCTCGTCAACATATCAGATGAGATGAGGGAATCAGGAAAGATCAGGATTCTCGTCAACGGCCTTGGTCACAGGGACCCGATAAAAAAATCTTTTACCCTCGAACTGAAAACATACCCCTCTAAAAAAACTCTGGTCATCACCCACTCCATCCCGGCTAGAGAGTTTTCCCCGGATTACTATGAGATGAGTTTAATCCTTGAAGACGGTGAAGGAAATACAATCGACGAGAAAAAAACACAATTTATCCTTTCTTCCCAAGCAGAGGTTCCTCACCCCGTTACCCTGGCCAAGTCATTCCCTGTATCAAACAACTTTTTGTATTCTTATTCTTTTGCCTACCAATATGACAAAGTGAAAAACTTCCAGAGCGCAGAGGAATATTATGAAGATGCTTACAGGCTGAAACCCGATTACAACAGGGGAATTGTTGAATATTCGAACTTCCTGCTTAAGATAAGAAAATTCGAGAAAAGCCTGGATTTTATCGAAAAAGTCAGCGACGATGAGGAAATGAAATTTCAGTATCACCTGGTAAAAGGGAAAGCTTTACTTGGAATGGAAAAGTATCAAGAGGCTATAGAATCATTGCTCGAGGGGAATAAAATCTACAACAGCGATGTTGGACTCCTAAACTCTCTTGGTCTATGTTACTACAAAATCGGCAGAAAAGAAGAAGCCTTGGATGTCCTCAAAGCTTCCCTTCGGTTAAATGCCAATCAGAAGGATATCAAAAAGCTCATCGATGACATCGAGAAAAACCACGATTAATCGTCTAATTTGTTAAAAAATTAGACACTTTTCCGGCAAATAATTCCCGATTTTCTTCATTACCCCGAGAATATCGCTTGGCATGTATTTTGCTAAATAAAGAGTGAGGAACTCTATAAAGAAAATGCTGAGCATCTATTCGAAGCCAGTGATGGATATATTGTCAAAGATATACAGCAGAAACAAATTGTAATAGGAGATCACATGATGTCCGTATGGAGGAAGAAAAATGCAGGATGACGTCAAAGAGGTTTTAAACATCATTAGGGAAAGGATTAAAAATGATCCGACGAATTCGAAGATGGTCTGTACCTACGGCATCCTGCTCATTGAAGTTGGGCATTATGATGCGGCTGTGGAGATTCTGCGAGAGGGCTTGACGTACAAACAGGATGATGCAGAATTGTGGAGTTATTTGGGATTGGCTTACTGGCGGAAGGATGATCAAAAAAATGCGATCACCTCTTACCAGAAAGCCATTCTTTTAAACAAGCATTACCCAGTTGTTTTTTTTAATCTAGCGTCTCTTTATCTTTCCCGATACGTCGAGTCGAAAAACGAAGTCTATTTCAAAAACTCCGTTAAAAATTTTAAGAAGGCGATCGAACTCGATCCCTGCTATGCTTCAGCCTACAATGGTTTGGGAACTGCGTATGTCAAAGCAAACAATATCGAAGCGGCCATCAATTGTTGGGAAAAGACTATCAAGATCAAACCTGAGTTCTCATCTGCCGTTTATAATCTAGCTCTCGCTTATCTGGCCAAAGGGAATAGCACCAAGGCTTTGAAGTTCTTTAACAAGTACAAGAAGAATCACTATGAACATCTGACTCAGGGAGAAAAAGACCAGTTCGATGCTTTGATCAAGAAATGCCAGAACAACAGGAAAAGAGGTGACACCGCCTACGGATAAGACATTCATGACCGTGATTGGAACAGTGCAATCGAGAAAGATGAACAAGAAGTAACGGAGGAAAGGCTATAAAGGGAGGCCTCAAAAAATTTAAAAAGGAGGGATGAATGAAGAAGATGATCCTCCTCATCTTGCTTCTCATCCTGCTGTTCTTATCTTTAGGAATTTAATCGAACAGCAGGTGTCATTAGGGGATTAGATAATGCTCCCCTGAGTATTATCTGAGCTATTTGGAGTGGCCGTCTCTAATTCTTTAGTTCCTGGCCGCAGTGGGGGCAGCACCGCCAGGTGCTCTCCACCGGCTTGTCGCACTCAGGGCAAACAGCCTGAAGCTTAGTCCCGCAATGAGGACAAAACGTAAAGCCCATCTCGACAGGGTTTTGGCAGTTCGGACAGGGTTGTGTCACTTGGACTGTTTTGGGTGCGGATATCGTGTCAGCCCGGACAATCAGATAAATCAATAATCCTATCAGATTGCCGATAAAGACAAGCAGTGCCCACAACACACCGTTCATGCCTCGGCGCTCGGCATCCCGGTAAACCCAGACAATCACAAAAATCCAGAGGACGAGCAGCGCCAGCGTCACCACCCGGAGCGGATTAAAATGGATAAGCCCCATTGGACCTATATGGATGGACCGAATGTCCGGCGTCCGGACGGCATGCCAGACACTGGGGAATATACCTAAAGGCGAGAGGATAAAAGGTGTCATTTGCAGGACAATTAACAAGATAAGGACGACCAGCAGAATAAGCCCGACTGTTTTTGCGGTTGAAGTCGCCATGTCATACCTCCTATTCCATGCCAGGATCCGATCCCGAGCACGGCATTGAAAATCTCGGCACTGTTGCCTGATTAAGTCATGTTTAAATAGTGGCTTCTCCCTCGGAATTTCCTGAGAATAAGCGGTGAAAAAAAGAGCATCACCGCATTCTGGATCATAAGCGATAGAGTTACTATTGCTTGTAATGAGAGGATCTCTTCTGCGGCCAGCTCCTTCAGTAAAGGCAGTATCAGTATCACAGTTAGGACAACGAGAGATACTAAGGCCAGCCAGATATACGCAGGAATGGATGTGGCCTTGATTCGACTGATAAACCCTTTCTCATTCGGATAAGGAGTCTTTATGGCGGTGTGACACATGAGTTGAGTTCGATGTATCAACTCTTCAGAGGGAACAGGAGCTTTTGTCTCCTGAAGAAAAAGCCGGATTTTTTTCAGATCCTCTTCGAAACAGGCACAATCTTCACATTGGGCAACATGCTTCTCAACCAGGGACAACCTGTCTTCCTCCAGGGTTTCATCTGATAAGTCGATAAGCCATCGTTGGATGTCTTTACACTTCATGTTGTCCTCTCTTCCAGGGAATAGGGTTTGGGTTTATAGGCGGAAAGATCTCGTTGGAGCCCTTTCACTGCCCGGTACATCAAGGATTTGACCGTCCCTATCGGTATCTTGAGCATCTCGCTGATTTCTGTTTGTTTGAACCCCTCGATTTCCTTGAGAACAAAAATGAGACGTTGGCGTTCGGGAAGTTGGGTTAGGGCTTTTGATAGAGCCATACTCAAATCTTTCTGATCCTCCGCTTTAGAATTTTTGCATACCTTTTTTCCCGTCGATACAGATACTATGTTTTCTCCTTGCTTGAAAGCTTTGTATTTTTGGAGGAGGAATAGCCGCCTGATCCTTTTCTTCCGAAGAGCATCGCGATGCAGGTTGGCGGCTATGGTCAAGATCCAGGATATGAATGTACTTTCTTTCGAGATTTTCGGAAAATTTTTTACCACTCGCAACCATGTCTCCTGAAAAAGATCTTCTGCCTCCCCTCTGTTTTGTGTCAGATAATATGCAAAACGGAAGACTGCGGTTTTGTGTTCATCGTACAGGGCATCGAATTCGGCGGAGCTAAGAGAATCTGTTTTCTGGACAGAATTTCCAATCTCAGCCTTCAACACATTCTCCATTCGCATCCAGTTTCATTAGATAGGACGTTTGAGACAGGAAATAGTTTTGGTCAAAAAAAATTCTGTTAATTCCTTCAATTTCATGATTTTGAAAAAAGCAATGATTTTTAGTTTCGATCACTCCAATTATAAAAAAATGATGACGAAGATCAAACCAGAAGAAATGAGATTTAATTCACCAGATTGGACATTGATGGGAAGAAGGTTAGATGGGAAATTGTCTAATTTTTAGACAATTTTCCGTAAATAATGAGCCAAGTTTTAAATAAATCCTCCTGTCCTTTCTCTATCCCCCTGAAAAGAAAAGAGTTAATTTATCTCATCATCTTGGTACATAAATTGCATATAAATGCATTTGTATAAATCATGCTTTAGAGGAGAGGCGGGCTGAAACATACACAACAGCCCTGATCTTTATCATTTGAGGTACCAAATTTTATGATCTGGATAATCAAGACGAAAAAAGGAGGTGTCGAAAGGAATATTGATTCAAACAAATGGTCTCAAGGTTTGGAATACAAGGCTTGATTTTGTCCTTGATTCCAGGGTACAGGTCTAAAGGTTCTACTCTGCACAGTCGTGTAGAGTGGGAAGGCCACGACTCCCGAAGATTCGGGAGAAGGGGGAAATGAAAGCACATGAGAAAAAACTTCATTGGAATTTTTGTTATGTTGTCCATCTTTTTTATCTCCGCAAACATGCTGTCTGCGCAGTCGCGAACCGGAACCCTGAAGGTTATCGTCGTCGATGATACGGGCAACGTTGTCCCAGGCGTTTCGCTCGTACTCACAAGTCCTGTCATGATGGGTGAAAAGACGCTGATCACCGATCCCTCCGGCGGAGCCCTGTTCATCAATCTGACTCCGGGAACGTATGAACTCAAATCCAGCATCCCGGGATTTCAGGAGAAGGTATCCCAGAATATCAGCATATCATTGGATAAACAGACTCTTCTCCAGGTAGAGATAAAGCCGGCAGTAATACAGGAATCGGTGACCGTAACGGCTGAAGTTCCCGCTGTAGACCCTACAAAATCGGTTATTGCCGAACATGTGAGGCATGAGACGGTCGAGTCCCTTCCGATCGCTCGCGACTTCGTCAGCTATTTGCAATTGGCTCTTGGGGTAAACATGGTCCCCAACTCTCAGGGACGAGATATGCCGCAGGATCCAGCTGGAAAGGGTGGACAGAACTATAATGACCGAGGCCTCCAGGGAGCGGACTCCGTCACAGGAGGAGGCAAGAGAGGGTCTCGTGATAATCTCTATTTCCTTGATGGTATGAACATCACAGGATTATCTTCTCAGACGGCCCTGATGAAATTCAACAACGAAGTCATCCAGGAACAGGAGTTAATGACCTCTGGTGTTCCGGCAGAATACGGAGGTGGAAAGGGTATTGTGGGAAACATCGTCACCAAATCCGGAGGGAATAGGCTTTCGGGTTCGGCGAACTTTTATGTGCAACCCAAAGGATTTTTCTTGCCGTTCGGAGGAAACGAATACGATAAGGCGGATAAACCCGATACTCTCATTAATGAATCAACCATGCTAGAAGGGTACAAAGACAACGCCTATGACACAGCTGCGACTCTGGGTGGACCAGTCATTAGGGACAAATTTTGGTTCTTCTTGTCAGGCCAGTACAGAAAAAATTCGGACACGTTCGCTCTTTCGGAATCTGCTTCTTCAACCAGGGAAGAGGCGGATTATTCTCAGAAACGGGTAGGATTTTTTGGAAAAGTCACTTTTAGACCGACAGGCAACGATTCACTAACTCTTATGTACTTCCTCGACACCTTTGATATTCTTGGAGAGAGAGACACAAACACTATCAAAATCCGACAGAGATCCCGAGAATACGACTACAATGTCTTCAGCGGCTATTACCAGAGAGTCTTAGCAAACAACATGATCTTCGATATTCGTTTTGGACGTTACATCAGGAAATATTTACTAGCCCCTCGTTTTACAGATGAAGGCACCCCCGATACTGTTTATTACCTGCCGGGCTCATACCCATCCATCGAGAATTACACCTTTGGCGGCTACAAAAACGGTTATGATGAAAAAAACACCAGAGATCAATTCAGCGGTTCACTCGAGTGGTATCTCAGTAATCACCGGGTCAAGTTGGGGTTAATGTACTCGAATGAAAATGACAAAGACGACAGACACTTTTATTATGGCGAGCAACGTAATTCTGTAGATTTTGACCTAGCTGGGGTGACGCTCGGAGAGCTGCTTGATGCGGGAATTTGGCCTGAGAGCGAAATGAATGAGCGGTTGATTCCCCGTTTGAACAACAATTGGGATTCGACTTCTGAGGCCTTTGATTTGAATAATGATGGAGTCGTGACTCGGGAAGAGCTGGAGAAAGCCACCTTTTCGGACTTCAACGAGAGAGGCCTGAATTTCATGAGAAGCTTGGACGCAAAAACAGGGCCGAACAAAGTTCGTGCAGCGCGTTACATGGGATACCTGATGGATGACTGGAGAATTAGCGACTATTTCACTCTCAATGCCGGAGCTCGAATTGAAAAACACAATTATTATACCTCTGAAGGTGATGTCATCCTCAAGATGCCCTTTAGGATTTTGCCTCGAGTCGGTTTGGTCTGGAATATCGGTGCGAGAGGAACACACAAATTGACGGCTTTCTATGGGCAGTTTTCCGATCCCATAGACTTTTCCATGGTTCATTTCGCAGGAAACATTTCAGGACGCGTTCAGCATGAACAGATCTGGCTCAACGGAGACTGGTATACTTTTCGAGTTCGAGGATCGGCCGAGCACAGAGATGCTGTTTGGACTCCGAATACCAGGGATGCTCTATCCCATGAATTCTCCTTGACACATGAGATCGATTTGGGTGAGCAGCTTGTCGTCTCCAGTCAGGTTTATTACCGGATGGACCGAAGAGTCATCGAAGATTACGACCTCTTCACGTATGTAGAAAATTACGAAGGCGATCCCGTTTGGGGACATCTGGATCTTTCTTTCGAGGATTTTGGATATCCATCCTCCGGCCCGCCTGGAGAGGCCAACTACTTCCTTTCCAACCTTATCGGCGCCAAAAGAAATACGGTAGGCTTCGATTTTGAAGTATCTAAGCGCTTTGAAAATGGTTCTTTCGTAGCGGGTCAGTATTCGTTCAAACGAGCAAGAGGAAACAGTCAATCTGATTCAGACGCCGATCTCCAGGGGGATTTCATTGGGCTCGACCCCAGAAATGACTGGATGTATGGACCCACTCCCGGAACCATTCCCCATAAGATCAAAGTCTTCGGAACCTACAGAACTCCATTTGGCTTGGATATTGGAGCCCTGTTCTACTGGAACTCTGGATTGATTTTCACAGAATCCTATGATTTCTATCCCGGTCTCTACAGCATCTATTACAATTGGCCGTTGAACGAAGAAGAAACTCTGTTTGCCAAGACAGGACAGGAAAAGGCACCTGGTTATTACCAGATCGACCTGAAGTTCAATTACACGTTAAGGCTTGTAGAGAGGGCATCTCTCCAGCTCTTCTGTGATATTTACAACCTCACCAACCATCAGCAGCCCATTGATCTCCAGTATGCACGAAATGATCAACAGTGGGATTACAAGGATACCGTCGAGATCCTGATGCCCATGAGGTTTTATGTAGGAGCCAGAATAAGATTCTGATTCGTTGATCATCGATGAGGGGGCTGGCACAGCGTGAAGTGTCAGCCCCTTTTTAAATTCTCAGAAATATTCTCCTCTCTCCTCGGTAGCTATCAGGAATTCGTGCTGCCCATAGCTCTCATCTGGCCTCCTCACCGGGGGCACGGCAACGGATTTACTTCCTTTAACCTTGAGAATAATCCCAACCCAAGCTTATCCCCGCCCAGCCAATGGAAGGGACAGAGATATCTTCATCGATGATTACAAGTGGCGAGGAGTCTGTTTATCTCTTGCACTTCATGACCTTATGGGCTTTGTGGCAACTCTTTTGTTTTCTGAGGATTCTTTCATAATAGCGGAATAACACCCGATAGATGTGGAGCTAGAATCTCAAAGTAAAAACAGTTTCGATGTTAGGCTCGGAATGAACACCGATCGTTCCATGGTGCAAACGCATAATTTGTCTGGACAGACTGAGTCCGATACCCGAACCGCCTTCTTTGGTGGAAAAAAAGGGAACAAATATCTTCTCTATGTTATCAGAGGATATTCCGGGGCCGTTGTCTTTAACTTGGATGATAATCCTGCCTCTTCCATCTAAATTGGCCTCCAAATCGATCCTGCTGTTTTTCTGTTTGGTGAGGGCATGCAGGGAATTAAGAAGGAGGTTTATCAGGACTTGTTCGATAAGTTCAGGGTCGGCTGTCAATTCTAGGCTCTGCGGCTCAACGTTCATTACAAAGTGAATGCTTTTTTCCTTGATGTCGGTTTGCATGAGCTTCTCGACTCGAGCAAAGAGTTCTTTGATCGGAAAAATTTGGAAATTGGGCTTTTGAACCAGAGTCAGATTTCTGTAGGCGTCTACAAAATGCAGTAATCCCTGGCTCCGCTTCTGGATTGTTTGGGCTGCGTGGTGGATATCGGTTAGGGCTTCGCTGTCCACTTTTTTTTCAGGAAGAGGGGGATTATAACTTTCCTTGATCAATTCATTAATCGTCGTTGCGAGGGAGGATATAGGGGTGATCGAGTTCATGATCTCATGGGTGAGGACCCGGATGAGCTTCTGCCAGGCCTCAATCTCTTGTTCTTCCAATTCACTTTGAATATCCTGTATGGATACCAAGGAAAATGTTTGCCCCCGGAGCTTAAACTCAGTCGCGTAAAGGGACAGGTGGAGGGGTTCGTTTTCAAGCTCGACCTTGATCAGAGCTCTATCTCTTGGTTTCAGGTTGAGTAGGGTTTCGACCAGAGGTATGCTCGTCGATTCGAGAGATCGAATATTCTTGAGCTGGGGAACTTTCAACAGGCGTTTCGCTGCTGTGTTAATGAGTTCCACATCACCGCTGGGTTTAAAGGCAATCAGACCGATACCCACATGCTGGACGACAGTTTGCAGGTATCGATAATGTTCTTCTTTCTCAGCTCTTGTCTTTCGAAAGGCATTCATAACATCCGTGAAAGCCATTTTCAGAGCAGAAAACGATGCGCCTCGCTTATCATCCTTAAAGGATTGAGAAAAATCGCTGTACTTGATGGATTGAAAAAGACGGGTCAGATCCCGGTTAGTTTTTTCAACATAATTGATGAGCGAGTAGATTTGATAGATGATCAAGATGCCAATGATAAAGAGCGCGGCATACAGAGCTGTCCGAAAGAGGAAATAGAAAAAGGCGCAGATGGTTGCTCCTAAAAGGAGTATGCGTATAATACAGTTGACTCGAAATCGCTTAAAGACCATATTTTTCCAGTCTCCGGTATAATGACGCACGGCTAAGGCCTAACTCCCTGGCGGCGAGAGTGATGTTTCCCCCATGTTTGTCAATAGCTCTGTGGATGATTAATTTTTCCATTTCTTCCAAGTTGTAATCATCAAAAACGAGAGCATCCCCTTTCGACTTCTGAGCAGGGAAGAAGAAATCAGAAGGCTGGAGCACTCGTGTTTCACTCATGATGATGGCTCGTTCAATAGCATGCTGCAGCTCTCTAACGTTGCCGGGCCAATTATATTTTTCCAGTCTTTTCATAGTGGAAGGGCTCATCCTCTTCAAGGGTTTATGATATTTTTTGCTGTAAATTCTGAGGAAGTGATCCACGAGGATGGGGATATCTTGCGTTCGTTTCCGAAGCGGTGGCAGTTGAATTTCTACGGTGTTAACTCGGTAGAGAAGATCTTGGCGAAACTCGTTTTTGGCCACCATGTCATGGATAGACATATTGGTCGCGCAGATAAGGCGGACGTCAATCGGAATAGGTTTATTGGATCCGAGTCGAATGACCTTCCGATTTTCTATGACAGTCAGCAGTTTTGCCTGAAGAGTTAGGGGAAGGTTGCCGATTTCATCGAGAAAGAGTGTTCCTCCAGAGGCAATCTCGAAACGCCCAGCCCGGTCCTCTCTAGCATCAGTGAAAGCACCCTTCACATGGCCGAAGAGTTCACTCTCAAAAAGAGTCTCACTCAGTGCTCCCATATCCACGCTGATAAAGACTTCCTCAGCCCGAGATGATTGACGATGGAGCTCTCTGGCCACCAATTCCTTTCCTGTGCCATTTTCTCCTAATATGAGCACATTGGCATCGGTTTTAGCGACTTTTTGGATGGCCAAAAAGACGTTCTGCATGGCTGGACTCTGTCCTATAAAATCGTGATAAGGTTGATCAAGGTCCGCGCTCAACTGTTTCTGTCTTGAGAGGTGGCTGGCTTCAACCCGGGATTTCCTCAGGTTCATGGCGGCAGAAAGAGTTGCGATAAGCCTTTGGTTCTGCCAGGGCTTGAGGATGAAATCTGTGGCACCTTCTTTTATGGCCCGAACAGCCATTTCCACGTCTCCGTAGGCAGTGATCAAGACGACAACAGCCGAGGGGTCTATTTCGAGAATTGTATTCAGCCAGTCAAAACCTTCTTGGCCACTGGTGGCGCCCTTAGCGAAATTCATATCTAGGAAGATGACATCGTAGGTTTCGTTCTTGAGCAGGGAAGGGATGGCATCCGGCTTATTTTCTGTGTGAACCTGGGCCACATGTTTTTTTAGTAGGAGGCGTAAAGCCTGAAGGATATCTTCATCATCATCGACGACGAGGATTTTTCCTATTTTTTTACTCATGAAACATGTCCTCCTCTAATCGGCTCATCCATGAACTGGCAAATCAAATGAACATGATGCCCTGTTCTTATCCTCGGTTAGACTATCCGCTGGATTGACCGTCATCCATTATATCAAAAAGCCTTCGAGAATTCTGTTTTCAATGCAGAAGAACACATATGCAAGAAATATGCCTATGAAACAAGTTGGGGTCAGACTTTGAAAACTTGAGTATTTTTAATTTTGATGTATCAGGTCATGTCTGTAAAAAAACTCAAGTTTTCAAAGTCTGACCCCAATTTTGACTGTCCGAAAGCGGACACTTGGTGTCATACAAGCGAACACTTTTTTCCCTGGATATAGGAACTGTATCCTTACCTACTGCGTAGAAATCAATGGTGGCACATTTATTGCACAAAACAAGTTCCAGAAGAGTTAACGGCGATGAGGTTCGAAACTAAGGAAAACATCGAAGAAAGCAAAGATTCAGGAGAGACGTCGATCGAGGAGTCATGAAATGGGAATGGATCGGAAGATAGAGAAGAAAAAGTGGCCTCCCAAAAAGATAGCGACGCTTGCAGCCGTAGCCGTGTTTGTTTTTTTGGTGGTCTATTTCTTGGTTTTTAAGTTGAATCCGTCTACTTTGAACGTGAAGGCAGAGCGGATAACAATCTCGACGGTCAAAAAAGGCCCCTTTCAGGAATATATCCCGGTTATGGGGAATGTTCTTCCCATAAAAACAGTCTATCTTGATGCTGAAGAAGGAGGACGCGTCGAGGAAATCTATCTTGAAGCCGGCTCGTTCGTCAAGGGAGGAGATCCCATTTTAAAACTTGGCAACACCAATCTTCTCCTCCAGATCATGTGGAGAGAGGCTGAGCTATTCCAGCAGAGCAATAATTTGCGTAATACACGACTTTCTATGGAACAATACCGCCTCAGGTTGAGCCAGGATCTGGCTCAGATTGAAAGTGAGCTTCAGCAGCAAAAGCGCACCTACGAGCGATACCAGGAACTGATAAAGGACAATCTGATCTCAAGACACGAATTTGAACTGGCCAAGGATCAGTATGAATATTTGATCAGGAAAAAGGAGTTAACCATAGAAAGCCAGAAGAATGATCTGGAGTTCAGGCAGTCGCAGATTGATGCTTTAGAGGCCTCTTTGAGGCGGATGCAGGATAACCTCGAGATT
>CAYFXE010000002.1:82893-91787 GCA_964347035.1 uncultured Eubacteriales bacterium
TCCGGGCTCCTGTATCAGGACACCTGACAGCCCTGGATGCAGAAATCGGTCAATCCAAGACTCCGGGACAGCGGTTGGGGCATATCGATGTCCTGGAGGGATTCAGAGTGAGGGCGGCCATCGATGAGCACTATATTTCCCGGATAGAGATGGGAAGAACAGGAGAGTTTGATTTTGCCGGAAAATCTTACACTTTGGTTGTAGAGAAAATCTATCCTGAGGTCAGGGATAATCGATTCGAGGTTGACATGGAGTTTGTCGGTGAGGAAGCTCAAGGGATAACTCGGGGACTTACTCTTCACATCAGACTGGAATTGGGGGATATTGCCGATGCTGTGCTCTTAGCTAGAGGAGGATTTTACCAGACAACGGGAGGGAACTGGGTCTACGTGATAGATGAATCCGATAAAGTGGCCACTAAAAAGAGGATCAAGCTAGGGCGCCAAAATCCTCAGGTCTTCGAAGTCCTTGAAGGTTTGGAACCGGGTGAGAAGGTGATTACATCTTCTTACGAGACGTTCGGCAATATGGAAAGATTGGTTTTAAAGTAAACCATTAGAAAGGATAGAGAGTCTATTTAGAAAGAGGACTAGCACAAAAGAAAAAGAATCATATAGACCGTACGCTTTATAACAGAAGGCTTTAAAAAGGAGGAAGACATGATAAAAACAAAAGACCTCAAGAAGATATACAGGACAGAAGAGGTTGAGACAACAGCGCTTAATAACGTCAATCTAGAGATCCAGGAGGGAGAGTATGTGGCTATCATGGGGCCGTCAGGGTGTGGAAAATCCACCCTGCTCAATGTCTTGGGGATGATTGATAAGGCCTCCAGTGGTGAGTATTTTTTTCTGGGTGAGGAAGTCGGTGATTACTCCGAACGCAAGAGAGCCAACCTTCGGAAAGCCAACATCGGGTTTGTTTTCCAGAGTTTTAACCTCATAGATGAATTGACTGTGTATGAAAACGTAGAGCTTCCCCTTCTTTATCTTGGCTATTCTTCTTCTGAACGGAAAAATAGAGTCAACGAGGTTTTGGAACAGATGGAAATCATTGCCCGGAAGAATCACTTTCCCCAACAGTTATCAGGGGGACAACAGCAGAGGGTGGCGGTGGCCAGGGCCATCGTGGCCAGGCCGAAGCTGATCCTCGCTGATGAGCCGACAGGAAACCTCGATTCGGCTCATGGGGAGGAAGTGATGAAGCTTATCGGAGAACTCCACGAGACAGGGACCACAGTCGTCATGGTCACTCACTCTCCGGCTTACGCCGAATACAGCCACCGCGTCATCCATCTCTTCGACGGTCACATCGTCTCCGAAAACATCCAGAAGGAATTCAAGATATAGATTTAGCCTGAGCAGACGCAGTGGGAAAAGGATAGAGAGGGTATATCTCCATATTTGAGATAATGATTCGGAACAACTTAAAAGTCGCCTTCAGAAACATAAAAAGGCACAAGGGGTATTCCTTCATCAACGTGGCAGGTCTGAGTATCGGTATCGCTTTATTCATCCTGATCATGCTTTTTGTCCAGGATGAATTGAGCTATGACAAATTCAACGAAAAGTACGAGAGAATCTATAGAATCGAAAAAAACGAAGGATGTGTCATGCCAGCTGGCATCGGCCACATCCTGGAGGGTCAGATTCCGGAAATTGAAAAGATTGTCCGCTTCTACCCCAGCTTCGGATACAGTTCCTTAATAAAATACGAAGATAATTTTTTTGAGATTCCACATGCCACGTTCGCCGATAGTACTGTGTTTGATGTTTTTACCTTCCCGTTTATCCAAGGTAATCCTGAGACCGCTCTCCAGGATCCCTTCTCTGTTGTCTTGACGGAGAAGACGGCAAAAAAGATCTTTGGAGATAAAAATCCAGTTGGACAGGTCATCCTTGCCGATAACCGATGGAATTTCACGGTAACAGGAGTCATACAGAATATTAATAATTTTCATTTTCCGGTAGATGCAATCGCTTCCTTAATGAGCTGGGGAAAGATGTATGGGCAGGAAAGCCTCACCCGGTTAGACGACGGTTACCAACACCCGACGTATTTCTTGCTCCCGAAGAAACATGATGCAAAAATAATCGAGGAAAAAGTTGATAAATGGTTGAATGAAAGGCATCGCTTCGGAGAAAACCCAATATTCAGATTGCGCTCCTTAAAAGATCTTTACTTTGTTAAGAAGAAGCTTCTGGGAGACCAGTATCAACTACACGGGAACATTCTTTTTATCCACATTTTCATCATTGTTGCCGTCTTCATCGTCCTAATCGCATGTGTCAACTTCGTCAATTTAGCTACTGCAAAAGCTTCCCACCGGGCCAAAGAGGTGGGGATGAGAAAAGTCGTAGGGGCATCCCGTAGACAACTTATCAACCAGTTTCTTCTGGAATCGGTGTTGACGAGTGGATTGGCCTTAATCTTCGGGTTTCTTCTTGCAGAATTATTATTGCCAACTTTTAACCGCATGATTTCCGCCCATCTCACATTAAGCTCTTTTTTTAAATTCCCGTATCCCTTGTTGTTCATCAGTGGAATTATCGGGCTCGGTTTCATTGCGGGATTTTATCCTGCATTCTATCTATCTTCATTCTCACCGCAATCCGTTTTAAAAGGTCAATTAACAAGAGGCACGAAGGCGGCAGGACTCAGAAAGGTTCTGATTGTTTTTCAGTTTTCGATTTCAATCATACTCATTGTCGCCACCGCCACCATTGTTAGACAGCTCAATTTTATGAAAGGAGCAGATCTTGGCTTCGAGAAGGAATTTATTGTGACCTTAAACTTAAACCGCCAACTTGAGACAAACAAAAAAGTCCTTAAAGATGAACTATTAAAGAATCCTAATATTACGGATGTTACCTTTTCTTGCAGAGTCCCAGGAGAAATAATGTGGAATTGGAACTCAAAAATAGGCGAACAAACAGCCACTGTCAATGTCAACGCTATTGATCCTGATTTTTTCAAAACCTACAGGATTGAATTGGTTGAAGGCAGGAATTTTTCATGGGAGATAATGTCGGATAAATCCAATCGAATTATCGCCAACGAGGCCGCGGTCAAGCTCTTTGGGCTCGATTCGGCAGTGAACCAAAGGATAGATGGCTTACCGAATGAGTCGGGTGTGGGCCAAATCATCGGTGTGGTTAAAGATTTTCATTTCAATTCCTTGCATTCGAGAATCGACCCGGTGTTTTTTTACTGGCTGGATTGGCCACATAATAAGGTGAGTGTGAGAATATCGCTGTCTAGACCCAACGCTTCTCTTCCAGAGATAGAGAGAACCATTGGATATATCAAAGAAAAATGGGAAGGATTATGTCCTGATTATCCCTTTGCTTATTCGTTTATGGATGAAAGCTTTGATAGGCAGTACAAAATAGAAGAAAGATTATCCGAAATTTTCATCAGTTTTGCCGTGCTGGCCATTTTTATAGCTTGCCTGGGCCTGTTCGGCATAACTTCTTTCATGACGGAACGACGCACAAAAGAGATAGGTGTGAGAAAGGTTCTTGGGGCAACAGTCCCTGAAATAGTTTTTCTGTTGTCCAAAGAATTCACAAAATGGGTCCTAATCGCCAATGTCATTGCCTGGCCTGTAGCCTATCTAGCCATGCACAGATGGCTGCAGAATTTTGCCTACAGAACGGCTATTGGAGCAGAGGTATTTGTCTTGTCTGCTTTACTAGCGCTCGTCATCGCTCTGCTCACGGTTTCCTACCAGTCAATTAAAGCGGCGGTGGCCAATCCTGTGGATGCGCTGCGGTATGAATAGAGAAGGAGGATGTTTTCATTTTTCTCAAAAAAGCGCAACCAAGGTCATGGATACTCCGTCTATTCTAGATAGAGGCAGTTATCCCTGATATAGACATAAAGAGAGGTAGTCATGAGCTTAAAAGAAATACTGGAAAAAATGGTCAAGGAGGGAGAATCGGTCCTGTTAAATGATGGCCAAAAGGATTGGGAAGCCAGTGTTCTTCTGGAAAATCTCTCAGGACCCAGGCTAAAAACTCAGGCTCACCTCCAGCCAGACTTGTATATTGCCGAGATCAATGATTCTGGTTATCTTGGTCAGGTGCTGTATAGAGTAAAACCCAAAGCATAATATTTCTTTCTTTGTTTCAGAATAAATCTGCTGGAGTAAAGCCGTGATAAAAAACTACTTAAAGATTGCCTTAAGAAACTTAAGACGGCACAAAGGATATTCCCTCATCAACATCGTAGGATTAGCCATCGGTATGGCCTGCTGTATCCTGATCGGTCTCTGGGTTCTGGATGAACTAAACTATGACCGATTTCACGAAAATGCCTCTTACATCTGCCGGGTGGAATCTAACCAGGACTTCAGCGGCCGGACTCTGCACATCTACTGGACACCCCACCCTCTCGGACCGGCCCTCAAGGCTGAGATTCCCGAGATCGTGGATGCCACGCGAGCCCAGAACCTGCGGGCACAACTCCTCCGCTACGAGGACAAAGCCTTCGAGGAGTACTCTGTATGGTCTGTGGATCCCTCCTTCCTCAAAATGTTTAACTTCCCGATGATCCAGGGAGAAATTGCAAATGCTCTATCTGGAACCTCATCTCTTGTTATGACGGAACGCTTGGCTACTAAACTCTTTGGCGATGATAATCCGATCGGCAAAGTGATAAACTTAGCCCAATCCGCCGATTTTACAGTCACCGGAGTTTTAAAGGACATCCCCAGGAATTCTTCTCTCCAGTTCGATGTTCTCATCCCCTATAAGTATCTTGATTCTATTGGCCAGACAAATGACAATTTCACCGATAACCGGATCCTCACCTGGGTCCAATTGCATTCAGGGGTTTCTGCAGAGGAGGTCAGCGCCAAAATCAGGGGGTTTATACGCACAAAAGCCCCTCACAGCTTGATGGTACTCGAACTTCTTCCATTAACAAAAGTCCACTTATACACCTATTCCGGTTACGAAAAGAATCTAGCTATCCAATCCGTTTACCTTTTTTCAATCATCGCCATTTTTGTCCTGATTATCGGATGTATTAATTTTATGAACCTATCGACAGCCCGATCGGCAAACCGGGCCAAAGAAGTCGGCTTGAGGAAAGTCGTGGGTGCCCTCCGGTCGCAGCTTATCCGGCAGTTCTACGGCGAGTCCCTCCTGTATGCTTTCATTGCCTTGGGTCTTGCCTTGGCCGCCGTTTCTGTAGTGCTTCCGGCTTTCGGTTCTTTGGCCGGGAAGGACATGTCCTGGAATGCCACAAGTGCCGGATTTCTGATCCTGGGGCTGGCTGGAATCGCCTTGTTGACAGGTCTTGTCTCTGGAAGTTATCCTGCCCTATTCCTGACATCGTTCCAACCCGTAAACACCCTCAAAGGAAAAATGAAATCAGGTATAGGGAATGCTGCTTTTCGCCGAATTCTTGTCGTGGTCCAGTTTGCCCTATCGGCCGCTCTCATCATCGGAACAGGCGTTGTCTCCAGACAGATGACATTCATCAAAAACAGAAATCTGGGGTGGACTAAAGATCAAGTTATTGCTATTCCCATTCGATCGTACAGCCGGCCATCACTGGAGACCCTCAAGGCCGAACTGACCAACACGCCTAGGATTATCAGTACCGCCGTTGCTACCCAGAAACCCTCCTTTACCAGTTGGAGCTCCAGTGGATTCGATTGGGAGGGCAAAGACCCGTCCCTGAAAGTGGATGTAACCTATATGGGAGCGGATGATGGATATGTAGACACCATGGGTATGACCATCGTCCAGGGCCGCAATCTTTCTAAAGAATTCGCGATCGATAAAAAAGAGAGTTTCCTGATTAACGAAGAGCTGGCCAGGCTTATGGGACATGAAAACCCGATCGGGAAGTCCTTTTCGTTCTGGGAGCAGAAAGGGAAGATCGTCGGGGTCATCAAAGATTTCCATTTTCAGCCCTTGAGAAGAAAAATAGAACCTCTAGTCATCCAATGGGCAGAGTTGAACTGGACGAATTTTCTGTTCCTGCGGATCGCTCCGGAAGGTATTGCCGAAACCATCAGGACTGTCCATGGGACCTGGGAAAAAATCCTGCCGAATATTCCTTTCAGCTACCAGTTTTTGGATGATGATTTTGCCAGGATGTACCGGTCGGAAGAACGGACTGGGACGCTTCTTAAGATCTTCACGGCTATGGCTATCCTGGTGGCCTGTCTGGGGCTTTTCGGGCTGGCCTCCTATGCGGCCGAACAGAGAATCAAAGAGATTGGTATCCGTAAGGTGCTGGGAGCGTCTGTGCCGGGAATTGTGGCCCTCATGTGCCGTGAATTCCTTGTGCTTATCGGATTGGCTAACCTATTCGCCTGGCCTGTCGCCTATTTTGCAGTCAAAGACTGGATGAACAACTTTGCCTACCGAACGAGTATTCCCGCTCTCATGTTCTTCGGAGCCCTGATCATCTCCTTGGCCATCGGACTGGTGACTGTGATCTACAGGGCCGTCCGGGCCGCCTCGGCCAATCCCGTGGATTCACTCCGGTATGAATAGCGTGAGAAATAGAGAAATAGGGAAGGTGAAATAGGGGTCGGGCCAGAGTAATTTCAGTCTAATCAATAAGATAGCCTCATTTTAGGGGCCTATTTAGGCCTCAGGGCTCATTTTAAGGGGGTAAAATTGGGTTTAAGGATATTTCTTTAGCTTTTGACTGTCCTCATCAACTCTTTAAAACCGATTTTACCCCTATGAAAATCTCGTTTAAGGCCGATCTTTAGTGAAAAATTATAACTAACTAATTGAAATAAAAAGAATTGCTGAGGCCTGATCACTATTTAGCACCCCTATTTGGACCCTTACTATTTGGGGATATGAATAAAGGGATAAGAATCTCCTTTCCTGATTCGGGGGTTGAAAGAACATCTTTGTCTTGGGCTATTCGGTGCGGAGAGAATCTGCCGGATTGGCCCGGGCGGCCCTGACGGATTGAAAACCGACCGTCAGAAGCGCGATAAGGAGCGACAGTAAACCCACAGATATAAAAATCCACAAGTTCAGTGTGATTCGGAAAGGGAAGTTCGACAGCCAGAATTTCTGCAGTATGAAGTAAGATAAGGGCCAAGCGACAACATTAGCCGCAAAAACCCATCGTGTGAAATTCTTCGATAGAAGAAAAACGATGTTCGGAACGGATGCCCCGAGAACTTTTCGGATTCCAATCTCTTTAGTGCTCTGCTCGACTGTGTAGGAGGAAAGCCCGAAAAGCCCGAGGCAGGCCACAAAGATGGCGACTGAAGCAAACACGGAAACAATCCGGCTCAACCGCTCTTCGGAATGGTACAGAGAATCGAAAAAATCATCGACAAAAAAGTATGAAAAAGTCCGGTCCTTTTCGAATTCCAGCCAGGTTTTTTGGACAAAGGCCACGGTCTCGGCGATCCTGCCGGTCTTCAATTTCAAGGATAAGAACGGACCTGCCTCCGCTCTCAAACGGATAGCCAGAGGTTCGATTTGTTCTTTTACGGATCTGTAATGGAAATCCTTCGTGATTCCCACGATCGGTTTCAAGGTTTCAAGGCTGAATCCGATTTTCTTGCCGACTGTTTCTTCCCCCCAACCGAGCTTGGCTACCGCTGTTTCATTGATCAAAAATGCTCCTTCAGCATCCGAAGTGAAAACTCTGGAGAAATCTCTTCCTTGGGCGATGTTGATTCTGTATGCTTTGAGAAAATCAAAATCGGCATAAATGACATTGAATGTATGAGATACGCTTTCTTCCTTTCCCTCTTGAAATGTCGTGATGACATTGTTCACTCTTCCGGGTATCCCGTTCGAATAGGTCGCTTCCAAGACTGATGGATCCTGTTTCAGTGAGTTTTTAAACGCCTCAAACGCATTCCGAATTCCCCGGCCTTTGATCTGGACCACCATTACCTGTTCTTTGTCGAATCCCAGAGTTGCTTTTTTCATATGACGAATCTGATTCATGACAACGACCGTGCCGATAATCAGCATCACAGATACAGCAAACTGAAAGGTAACCAATCCGCTGCGAAGAAGGGATCTTTGTGTGCCTCGGCTTATTCTACCCCTTAAGACATGAATAGGCTGATAGGACGTGAGGAAAAAGGCCGGATAGCTGCCGGCTGCCAATCCCGTGAGTACGATAAGCACAAAGAATCCGATCCAGACAATTCCCTTGTTGAGATCCCCCAAATTCATTTGTTTTCCAGTTATGTTGTTAAAGAGGGGGAGCAGCAGCCAGACCATCAGGATAGACAGAAGTAAGCTCAGCAAAGACAAGAAAAGAGATTCCGTGATGAACTGGCTTATCAAGCGTTTCCTCTGTGCACCAAGAACTTTTCTCAGCCCGACTTCCATCCCTCGTTGGGAAGAACGGGCTGTAGCCAGGTTGATAAAATTGATGCAGGCAATAGTAAGGATGAAAGTGGCCACAATGGAAAAGATATAGACATACTGGATGTTTCCGTTGGCTTCGATCTCGTCTTGAATATGCGATTTCAAGTGAATATCGGTAACCTTCTGCAGATGATATTCCATTTGCAAGCCGGACTCTCTGGCCTCGGCTCCGGAATGCCTCTGAGCCACGGCGTTCATCTTCTGCTCGACAGCAGCCGGGTCTGCTCCGTTCTCCAGAAGAACGTATGACCATCCAAGGATGACAAACCAGTTTTTCAGGTAATCACCGAGCCTTTGATGTTGCGTGCTGAAAGAGACGAGGTATTTGAAAGAAAAATGGGAATTCTTGGGGACATCCTTGATAACTCCCGTCACCTTGAGATCTCCGTCCCCGTTCAAGTTGACTATTTTGCCGATAGGATTCTCACTGCCGAAAATCTTTTTGGCCGCCGACTCGGTTAAAACGAGCAAGCTCGGCTCTCCGAGAGCGGATTCCGGACTTCCGGCGACAAA
>CAYFXE010000002.1:91797-111681 GCA_964347035.1 uncultured Eubacteriales bacterium
GAATATTCGAAAAAAACCTTCTTCTCCGTAGAAAATTCCGTCCTCATCAAATTTTTTCTCGCCGTAAGTAAAAAGACCCGTGCGCCTCAACATACGGGTGAAGGTAACGATCTCGGGTATTTCTTCCTTAAACGCCGGCGCCGCTGGGAATGGAGGGAGAGTATAGTGATCATAAGCTCCTCCGATGATCTCTGCATAGGTAATCCTGTAGATATTATCCGCGTTTTCGTGATACATGTCGTAGCTCAATTCATCGGTGACCCAGAGAAGGATGAACAGACAGCAGGCCATCCCGACGGCCAGGCCTAAAATATTAATAAAGGAGTATCCTTTCTGTCGTCTGAGAATACGGAAAGCCACCTTATAATAATTGTTAAGCATGTCTATACCTCCGAATACTTCTTGTATTCCTTGGATTCCCTACGATTTGTGTCATAAGGTTTATTGAAATAAAAAAATTCTGTTGGCTGCGCCATCCGTCATTCATACCTGAGTGAGTCTACAGGATTAGCCACAGCCGCGCGGACAGCCAGGAAGGCCGTTGTCAGCAAGGCAATGGAGAAGGACAGGACTCCGGCCAGGACGAAATACTGAGGCCCCAGGGAAATGTGGAAGTAGTAATTGTCGAGCAGAGCCTTCATGGCGATGTAAGCTACCGGCCAGCCGATGATGTTGGCGATACCCACCAGTAAGATGAATTCCATGATTAATGTCTGGATGATCTGAGGGACATTCGCACCCAACACTTTGCGGATGCCTATTTCCTTGGTCCGGCGGTTGACCGTGATGGATGTCAGGCCGAAAATACCCATACAAGCGATGAGGACAGCCAGCCCAGATGAGTACCCCACGATGGCCCCCCATCTCCTCTCTTCGTTATACATGTCTTTTAGCGACTCATCCAGGAAGGAGTAAAGAAAGGGTTTTTCTGGCTGGATGTCCTTCCAGGTACTTTCCAGAAGGGTCAGGGTTTCGGAGATATTCTGGGTGGAGATCCGCACCAGCATATACCTGACTCTCCAGGTCGGCTTGATATGGTGCAGGGCCGGGAGAATGCTGTGCCGGAAATCTGCGGTGATGTAATCCCTGACCACACCGATGATCGTCAGTGGTATGTAATATCCTTTGAGCGGCTTCCCGATGGGGTCTTCAATTTCCAGCTCTTTGAGGAGTCTCTCATTGACGACTACACCATCGGTATCGGTGGCAAATTCAGGAGAGAAGGAGCGGCCTTGAACTACTTCGATACCCATGGTCTTGAAAAAATCATAGTCCACGCGGTTTTGATAGACGTCGATTTCACGGCCGTCTTTTTTTATCGGGTAAGTGGCCACATCACCGATAGCAGCCGTGGTTCCTGATACAGAAACGATGTTCGGCTGACGACTCAGGCGCTCACGGAAAAGCTTCAGAGTCATGTTGCTATCCTCGGCCTCCGGCTCCTGAGTTCGCACAACCACGATACCTTCTTTATCGAAGCCTGGATCTGCGGTCAGCATGAAATGGATCTGACGTCCCATGATGATTGTCGAGATAATCAGAAATACCGAGAGAGCAAACTGGACGACGACCAGGACCCTGGTCATCGGACTTTTCCCTCCGATCCCCAGCTTTCCTCTGAAGATTTCCACCGGCTGGAACCTGGACATGACCAGAGCCGGGTAACTTCCTGAAACAATACCCACGATGATAAACAGGGACAGCAGGATCAGGAAACTGCCCGGCTGAAGAATTTTTATCAGGCTTAGGCTCTTACCAGACAGCCGGTTGAATATCGGAAGCATCAGTTCTGTCAAGACGAGACCCGCGATCACCGCGATCCCGGTTATGACTAAAAATTCTCCCCAGAATTGGTGGATGAGTTGCCGGCGCTCTGCGCCCAGGACTTTTCGCACGCCGACCTCCAATGACCGAGTTGAAGCCCGGCCGACGGAGAGGTTCATGAAATTGATGCAGGCGATGAATAGGATTATGAAGGCGATTCCGCTGAGGATGAACACGGCGCTCAAATTGAGAGATCCTCTAACGGAAGGGTCCAGGTGAACCCGAGAAATGGGCTGGAGCCCGAATGAGATCGGGGAGGATTCTGTCTTCCAGTTTTTCCTGTTCCGGTATTTCTGGATGAACGAGGCGTAATATTGGCTGGTGAAGCCAGGAAATCTCCGTAGCACACTGTCCACAGAGCTACCGCTTTGAACCAGGACATAATTCTGCCAGGCGAAGCCGCCCCAGTTGTCAAGCCACCTGGCGTTCATGTTCAGCCTGTTCGCACTTTCAATATCGATCAACATATTGAAAGTGATGGTGGAGTTTGAAGGAGGCTGGGCGGCAATCCCGGTGACGGTAAACTCGCTCTGAGCCTGTCCATAGATCAGGGTCAATGTTTGACCGATGGGATTGGCCTCACCAAAATATTTGCGGGCCTGGATTTCGGTGAGAACCAGAGAGTAATCCTGGGAGAACACCGAGGAAGGATCTCCCATGATCAGAGGGAATGAAAATGCCCGGAAGAAGGGCTCATCCACCATGGTGATTTTTTCGTTATACAAATTTTCTTTCGTCTTCACTGTCGCGTATTCGTTTTCGACGCGGATGGAATGCTTAATTTCTGGAAAATATTCTTCCACGGCTGGGCCCATGGGCATGGTGACGCTTTTCCATGCTCTTTCAATGCTCCCGTCTTCGTAATGCCAGATGGTGTGAAGACGGTACAGGTTTTCTGTGTTTTCATGAAACCGGTCGTAGGACAGTTCGTTCTGTACGAAGAGGAAGGTCAGGATGGCCCCGGCCAGACCGACGGCCAGGCCCAGGATGTTGATGGCAGAGTAGACCTTCTGTTTGGCCAGGTTGCGCAGGGCAATTTTTATGTAGTTTTTAAACATGACACTAACCTCTTGCTTAGCTTTTATGCAAAATATATACCACTTCTCTCTCCCAGAGGGCGGTTTGCGAATTATCTGGAAAGCCACGTGAAGAAGTGTACGCTGACGAAACACCCGGTGTCCAGAGACGAACATTAAAATTTCCATTCTTGTGAAAATTAAAATATAGAGGAAAGCATCTATAAATCCTTTATTAATGTGCCTTACGGCCTAGTTGCAGTTATAGAGAATTTAGGGAGAGGATTAATGCGTAATGCAAAGAATGAGATGGAAGGCAAACGTTTTGTTGCAAAAATGCCTTTTACTATTGCTCCTGTTCTCTATTTTATAGTATGGTTCCCATTTGCAGTTTTATGCTTACCAATTGTTCTAGTTGCAGCTATTGGTCAAATATTTTCCCATTAATCATGAATGTTTATAAACAAAGATTTATAAATACTATAAAACAAATCCTTCTATATTAAGAAGGATTGATTCTTTGAGGCGAGTGGAAGCCAAAGTTAAAGAGGCACTTATAGAGTAAGTTAATGATTTGGAATGACCGTATTTGAGTTGACACGGATTATCTATGAAGAAAAAGGAGGGATTTTATGATTATCAAATCATCAAATTTGGTATCAACTCGCAGGCAATTTCTGTCTAATATTTTGCCTGGGGGGATACTCATTTGTTTTGGAGGCAGAAGCCTATTGGCAACAACTCAATCAGAGGAAAAACTGAAAGAAGTGTTAGCGAAACATAAATTCTTAGAAGATTCAGAGATGACGTTCACAGATGTTTTTAGGTTTGCCTTTCAAAATTACTATATTCCCTGTATGAAGAGTCTCGCAGATGAAATTGGTAGAGATAAATTCATAGAGATGTTGAAAAGAGTAACATCAGAAAGGGTGGAAAAATCTGTTAAAAAGAGTAAAGAGAACCTTCCCGAAAATGACTTTGCCGCCTTTATTTCGCTTTCAAAAAAAAGAAAGAACAGATTTGTACAACATGTGTTGACAGATGAAGTCCTCGAAGAGACAGATACATTCATCAGGACCAAGATTACAGAGTGTCTTTGGGCGAAGACATTTCGAGAGGAGGATGCATCAGATATCGGCTATGCAGCGATATGTTATCCCGATTTCGCCATGACAAGCGCTTTCAACCCTAAAATCAAACTTATTCGTCCCACAACCCTAATGCAGGGGGATGACTGTTGTGATTTCCGTTATGTATGGGAAGGATAAACATCAGACAATGCCATCTTGAAGGTAGCCAGAGAGTTGTCCTAACTTAATATCTATTGAAAGGAGGGGTGCTTTTAATTGTAAAAAAGTTAGGGTTATTGGATGAGACCCTTAAATGCGAGGGCCAATCCGTTACCCACTTGTGCGGGCACAGGCTTCGCCGAAGACCCCCACCCACAGCTATGCGGCTCAGAAAAGCAGGGCGACAGGGCCTCGCTTTCGTTACACCTATCCATACTTCATTTTTTCTCGTATCACGGAAATAGAGATGCTTATAATTTAGGGCAACTAAAGGCCTAGAACGAACGTATAATATAAATAGAAGCGAATATTTCAGATGCTCTCATCAAAAGAGAGGCAGTCATGAGCTTGAGAGAGATCTTGGAGAAGATGGTTGAGGATGGAGAGTTATTCTTGTTGAATGATGGCGATAAGGATTGGGATGCCAGTGTTCTTCTTGAAAACCTCTCAGGGCCCGCGCTGAAAACCCAGGCTCATCTCCAGCCAGGATTGTATATTGCAGAGATCAATGACTCTGGTTATCTCGGTCAGGTGCTGTTTAGAGTAAAGCCCAAGGCATAATCTTTCTTCCTTTGTTTCGGAATAAATCTGCTGGAGTACAACCATGATAAAAAACTACCTGAAGATTGCCTTAAGAAATATAAAGAGGCACAAAGGATACTCCCTCATCAACATCGCCGGACTGGCCATCGGTATGGCCTGCTGCCTTCTTATCACTATCTGGGTTCTGGATGAATTGAGTTATGACAAATTCCACAAAAATGCCCCTGACCTCTACAGAGTAGAGGAAAATCAGCACTATTCAGGGAAAGAGTATCACGTGAATGTAACGCCCTATCCGTTAGGCCCCGCCCTCAAGGAGGAAATCCCGGAGATTATCGATGCGACCAGGTATGTCTGGGCTGGGGGGAAGCTCTTCCGTCATGGAGAAAAGGCTTTTTTCGAGAGCTATATTTGGGCTGTCGATCCCTCCTTCTTTCAGATGTTTACATTCCCTCTTTTTAAGGGAAATGAGAAGAAGGCTCTGGATTCACCTTACTCGATGATCATCTCTGAAGACATTGCAGAGAAATATTTTGGGAGCGAAAATCCACTCGGAAAGGTGATCTCGGTCAACAACCAGTATGATTTCGAGGTTACAGGAGTCATGAAGGAAATTCCCCATAATTCCACCCTTCAGGCTGAAATCCTCTTCCCGTATGCATTTCTCGAGAAGACCGGACAAACCAATGAAAACTTCGGCTACAATTCCATTCAAACATTTGTCCGGCTTCAAAAGAATACACCTCCAGAGGTTGTAAACCAGAAGATACTTGGTTTTATCCGGACCCGGGTTCCGGAGAGTGTGACAGACCTCGTGCTTATGCCTTTGACAAGAATCCATCTTCACGCCTATTTCAGTTGGGAAAAAGATTCGAGTGCTGTTCAGTATGTGTATATCTTTTCCATGATCGCTTTGTTCGTGCTTTTGATTGCCTGTATAAACTTCATGAATCTCTCCACCGCCCGTTCGGCTAACCGTGCCAAAGAGGTCGGGTTGAGAAAGGTAGTCGGAGCCATGAAAGGCCATCTGATACGGCAATTCTACGGTGAGTCGGTCCTGTTTGCTTTTATTGCTCTCATTTTCGCCGTTGTCATTGTTACAATTTTATTGCCTTCTTTCGGTAAACTGGCGGCCAAGGAACTCTCCTGGAATGTCGCTGGAATAGGAACTATATTGTTTGGGCTGCTGGCAATTACAATTTTTACAGGGATGGTGGCAGGAAGTTATCCAGCCCTGTTTCTCTCTGCCTTCCAGCCCGTTAAGGTCCTGCGAGGTGGCCTGAAATCGGGTGCCTCGAGCACTGCATTCCGAAAAATTCTGGTCGTCGTCCAATTCTCACTTTCGATACTTCTGATTATAGGGACAGTGGTGGTCTACAAGCAGCTGAATTACATGAAGGATAGAAGGCTCGGATGGGATAAGGAGCACCTCCTCTACGTTGTTCTTAGAGGGGATATTAAGAAGTCCTACGAAGCTTTGAAGAAAGAATTGAGGAATGATCCACGAATCCTGGGAGTGAGTGCTTCGACTCACCTCCCTTCAGATATCAGCAGCAACTCCGGCGGCGCCGATTGGGAAGGGAAGGATCCAGAGCAGCAGATACTCATCGGGATCAGCTCTGTTGATTTTGATTACATAGAGACGCTGAAGCTAGAGATGGTAGAGGGAAGGAGCTTTTCCAGAGAGTTTTCTTCGGATTCAGCAAATAAAACCTTTATAGTCAATGAAGAGGTGGCTAAGCTTATGGACAAGGAGCCTGTTGTCGGAGAACGATTCTCGTTCGCAGGAGTAGATGGAACGATTGTCGGAGTCATGAAGAATTTCCACTTTAGGCCTGTACGCGAGGCCATAGAACCGCTGGCGATTATTGTGGATCCACAGTATTTCGAAGTCATGCTCATCCGGGTTTCTCCAGAGGATATCTCTGGAGCCCTGAAATCTATCGAGAATACCTGGAAGCGTATTGTTCCAAATTATCCTTTCGTTTACAGGTTTATGGATGAAAGATTCGACCAGATGTACAGGGCAGAGGAGAGGATCGGGACAATCCTGAGATACTTTGCCACCCTGGCTGTGTTCGTTGCCTGTCTTGGACTGTTCGGATTGGCGTCTTTCACGGCTGAACGAAGGACAAAGGAGATAGGCATCCGAAAAGTCCTCGGAGCCAGTGTGTCGCAGATTACAGCGCTCCTCTGCAGAGAATTCTTATTACTCGTGGCCTTGGCAAACATCATTGCTTGGCCTGCCGCTTATTTCGTGATGGATAAGTGGCTCCGGAGTTATGCCTACAGGACGAGTCTGGGCTGGCTTATCTTTATAGCGGCCATGGCGATGGCCTTAGCAGTTGCCATCATATCTGTGAGCTTCCAAGCTGTTAGGGCTGCCGTGGCTAATCCCGCGGATTCCTTGCGCTACGAATAAAGCTTCTGTCTTTCCATTTTTGTCAACTTTTTTCTCTGCATTTATGTCTGTATACACGACGATCCTAAAAATTTGTTAGTAAAGAGAAAAACAATCCATCCCATAATGACACTAGAATTCAATGTTGAGATGCGACCCTTGGTTTTCCAGCCATTTTAGAGAAAGAATGACGCGGATGGCGACAGCCGTGAACCACAGGCCGACAAAAGGTCCTGTATCTATGAGCCCCGCTGTTCCTGGATTGTGGGGAAATGTGTAAAGATTAAATCCCATCCCAACAGCTCCGATCATGATTCCTGGCAGTCCGAATATCCATCCCAGTCTTGGATGCTTAAGGGCGGCGATACTCAAAAGGATGACACTCATAAAAATAAAGATGTCCCATGCGATATCAGCGCCCAATTGCAGGGCATTTCCGCTGTTATATGCCATCTGCCAGGCTTCTTTCGTGGAGTTTGCGGCATTCTCCAGAGAAATGTTCTGGAACATGACTCTCAAAGTTCCCTGCATCGTTCCCATTATCGTCACCAGGGCACCGGAGATTATAAGGAACAATGTCCCAACCTGAAGAGAAATCGAGTTCTGATGGTATTTAATGAAATGGTAGAAACCGCCAGCGCTGGCGCATAAAAGTGGACCGAAAGACCAAAACAGGAAATAGGCGGTTTTGACTGGTAAAGGGACAGCGATAGAGATGCCGTATACCAATCCAGCGAGAATCCCGCAGATAAACCCGAATTTAACCCACCTTTTTACAAAATTAAGCTCATCGTTCATCTCCATTATCTCCTTTTTGGTTTGGACTGTTTATATATGATAACGATATATGTCTACAAGAAGTTCGATTCAAGGAGATAATCGACAGGAAATTGATTTTTCTGGATGAGGTATTCAGTGCAACCCGACCATTTGTGGCCAAATTCATTGAAGGAAGCATGCAGAATATTTTCTGCTTAAATGGTTATATTTTGATGAATTGTTAATTAGTGATCTTTTCCGAAAATCTACAGCTATTCTTTTTTGGGGAGTGAGAGATCCTGGTAAAACATGTAACAATTACCGTCAATATCAAAAAAAGTGGCCAACTTCACCATGCCGGATATAGTTCGGATATCCCCATCGAATTTTACACCTTTGTTCTCCAGCTCTTCTTTGGCCGATTCAATATCTTTAACACCCCAAGTAAGCACAGCATTTCCTCCGGGAGGAGGCATTTTTTCGACCTGGGAAAGTCCCACATTCACTTTTTCCACCGGACTCTTCAACTCACACCAGCCTAAATCTTTCATATAATACAGGAGTTCAAATCCCAATACATCTTGGTACCATTTCATTGAAGCTTGGATGTCACTGACATTCATGCCGCAAGTAAGGCCACCATCGAAGTTCTCTTTTAAAGTCATTTTTTCCTCTATTTTATTAAATAGGTTCTAATTATATACTTGATATATTAATAAGTCAAGTATATAATTCACATATGAAGTCTCAAACACCAGGCAGTGTATTTCATTTTCGCTGGAGTATTCCCATTATTAGCGAAATATATGGCCTGGACGGAGCCAGGTTTGTTACAATTTTGAACCGGCTTGGAATAAGCCGCAGCGTATTATCCTCCACTCTTTGCAAGTTAGTTGAAAACGGGCTTGTCATGCACAATCCTGGATACGGGCATCCCCTTCGGCCTGAATACCTGCTCACTCCCGAAGGAAAAAAAATTGCCCCTTTTTGCAGAGACCTCATGAATCTTGTAAAAGAGCATAAAGCCTGGCTTTTAGTCCAATCAAGATGGGCACTCCGTATAATGTTCTTGCTCATCAAGCCAGGTGTGCGTTTCTCGGAGATGATGTCGAGGTTAGCGCCGATTACACCACGCGCTTTATCAGAAGAATTGAAACGGCTATACTCCGAAGGCTATATCGACAGAAAAATCATTGACGATTACCCTCCTGCAACACTCTATGAATCAACCCCAAAATCGGCGCCGTTTATAGCGATGCTTAAAAGAGAAAAATATTTCAAGATATTAAATATTTGACGTCAGCAAGATTTGCGCGTTTTACAAAAACACATAAAATTTCTTCCTCGAGGATTTTAAATCATCTGTGTCTATTATGAAAAAAATGTGATGATTGTATGAGCCTATATTTTTAAGAGCTGCGTTTTAGGGAATTTCAAACTCATATCAACCTTCTGACCTAAATGGAGTCTATATTATCTAACAGCACGAAAAAATCGTAGTGTTTGAGACAGAAGTTTGAGGAGATTTAAACTGAAAAATTTATCGATCAATGAGCAGATTTTTCTCATAGCCATATGGTGGCTCAAAGACGAGGCTTATGGAGTCAGAATCAGGGATAAGATTACCAAAATGACCGGAAGGACATTCACGTTCGGCACTCTGTACAACACTTTGGATAATCTGGCAAAGAAAGGCTATGTAACTTCCCGGGCTGTTCAAATCCTCAATCAAACGGGAGGAAACAAAAGGGTTTACTACACAATCACCAAAAGTGGGCTTGAAGCCTTACGCCAAGCTCGAGAACTCCAGAAAGCTATCTGGAAAGGCATTGAAAAATATGCCCTTTGAAAAAAAATGGAGCCGTCTAAAAGCCTTCCCCCTCCCCGTCTGGCGGTTTGGGTTGTCAAGCGTCTTGAACGGTATGAGACAAAACATGCCATTGTCGATGACATGCAGGAGGTTTTTACGGTGATCTGCCAGGAACGGGGCTTCATTTCAGCCTGCTTTTGGTATTGGGGACAGTGCCTGGATGCCGTCATTAAAAATACACTTTTTAACTTTAAATGGAGTCTAATCATGATTATGAACTATCTTAAAACCGCTTTAAGAAATATTCTTAAACACAAAGGCTATTCTTTCATCAATATTCTTGGTCTGGCTGTGGGTTTGGCCTGCGGCATCTTGATTTTGCTTTTCGTGTATTTCGAGCTCAGCTACGACCAGTTTCACGAAAATAAGGAAAGGATTCATCGGGTTGCGGTGAAGGCCATGTTCGGGGACACACACATCGCACAGACCCACACGCCGACCATCCTGACCCGAACCTTTTATCAGGATTATCCCGACGTGGAAATTTCCCTCCGCTTGCAGCCTTTTGACCGCGGCGTCGAGGTTTGCAGGGATGATAAGATCTTCAATGAGTACCGGGTAGTTGCGTCGGATCCAGAGTTTTTTCAGATGTTCTCCTTCCCGCTGATGTCCGGTGAAGCAGAAAGCGTGCTCAAAGAGCCCAACACGGTGGTCATCTCGTCGTCTACGGCACAGAAGTATTTCGGCAATATGGATCCCATGGGTCAGGTGCTCAACATCGGGAAAAATGAGTTCCGGGTCACGGGCGTGATGGCGGACATGCCCGCCAATTCCCATTTCCACTTTGACCTGGTCGTGTCCATCGTCACCTATGATGAAATCGATAACACGGACTGGTTCGCCTGCAACTACCGCACCTATCTCCAATTGCGCGAAAGCGTGTCCCGGAAAGATTTTGAGGCCAAGTTCCCGGATCTCGCGAATCGCCATATGTTCAAAGGTGATTATGACAACTGGACACAAAAAGGAAATTTTTGGATATTTTATCTGCAGCCATTGACCAGCATTCACCTCCATTCCGATTTAAGCGGTGAATTGAGCCTAATGGCGATGCAGCGTATGTGACCATATTTTTTATCATTGCCGTATTCATCCTCCTGCTTGCAGCCGTGAATTATATGAATCTCTCCACAGCCCGTTCCGCCGGTCGGGGGCGCGAGGTGGGCGTTCGAAAAGTCGCGGGCGCCACGCGGGGAATTTTAATTCGGCAATTTTTGTCTGAGTCTATTTTGTCGAGTTTGCTTGCCCTGATATTGGCCATGTTTTTAGTGCATCTTCTCCTTCCATCTTTCGGGAATATGGTACAAAGGCAACTCACAGTTCCTTACCGTTCTGTACCCTGGCTTGTTCCCGGATTGCTGAGGCTGGCCGTGGGAATCGGCATCCTGTCAGGCGCGTATCCTTCATTCTTTCTCTCTTCATTCCGGCCGGTGATGGTTCTGCAAGGACGGATGCGAAGTGCCTCCAGAAATACGACGCTGCGTCACGTATTGGTGCTTTTTCAGTTCGCCATCTCCATCGCCCTGCTCATCAGCACAGTCATCGTTCAACAACAACTGACATATTTCATGAACAAAGATCTCGGTTTCAACAAGGAGCAGGTGGTTGTAGTGAAAACACCAGCGCCTCTGGGAGTGCGGGGTGCACCCTTCAAGGATGCCCTGCGTCAGAATCCTGCGATCCTGGAAGTCAGCGGTTCGAATACACTGCCGGGCAGGTTTTTCGCCAGCTGTTTGGTCCAACCCGAGGAATTTGATAAGAGCGTCATCATGAACATCAGTCTTTGCGAGCCCGAATTCTAGGATGTTATCCAATTAAAAATGGTCCAGGGCCGATTCTTTTCCAGGGAATTCGGCACGGATTCAACGGCGGTCATTCTCAATCAAGCAGCGGCAGACCTTCTGGCATGGGACGATCCTATCGGGAAGACCATCACCCCCGGTTCTGGTATCGCATTTCATGTTATCGGGGTGGTCCAGGATTATCACTATGAATCCCTGCATCAGATAGTCCGCCCTTCAGCTATGGCCTTGTTGAACGGTGCCTGGGATTGGTGGCTGGAGCAGTATATTTCTCTTCACGTTCAAACGAAGAATCTATCGGGTACATTAGAATATCTAGAATCCACATGGGATCGCTTTAATCCAGGCAAATCACTGGAATACACGTTTTTGGATAATGACTACGCGGCTTTGTATGATAATGAACAACGTACGAGGAGACTCTTCTCTTTCTTCTCTGGCCTAGCTATATTAATTGCCTGCCTGGGACTATTCGGTCTGGCCTCCTTTGCGGCAGAACAGCGGACCAAAGAGGTCGGCATCCGTAAAGTACTGGGAGCATCAGCTGCCAGGATTTTTGTGCTTCATTCTCAGGAATAAATGGGTTATTTTAGCAAACATAATTGCCTGGCCTGTAGCGTATTATTTCATGAATAATTGGCTGCAAAACTTTGCCTATCGGATCAACATGAGTGTTTGGATTTTCATCATTTCCGGTCTGGCGGCCACGGTGATCGCCCTTTTATCTGTCAGCTACCAAGCTATCAAAGCCGCCACAGCCAATCCCGTGGATTCACTACGGTATGAATAGAAATAGAGGAATCGAGAGCATTCCCAATATTTGCAAAATCCGATGTTCTCAATCATCCGGTCTGAGTCATAGCGTATGTCAAAAAAATGGGGACGGTTCTATTTTTCCCTTCCCGTCATTCCTGCGGGGTCTATGCTTTCGCAGGCAGGTAGCAAGAATCCAGGCTTGTTCCTACGGAAGCAGGGAATAGGAATCTAGGTTAGAAACAAAAAAAAGGAAAGAAATAGAATCGTCCCCATTTTTATTCACTCGGGCTTGCTTCAAAGTGGAGTGAGGGAAACTTTTTAATTCTCGATGAGTATATTGTATTGTAGTATCTCAGTTACCTCGAGAAGAATGAAAATAAATTCAAGGAGTGGGAAATGTTAAAAAATTATATGAAAATCGCCTGGCGGAACATAAAAAGACATAAGGGCTTCTCTATCATCAACATCACGGGTTTGGCCATCGGGATGACCATATGCATTCTCATCCTTTTGTTTGTCCGGTACGAGCTGAGCTATGATACCTACCATAGGGATTCTAATAATCTATACCGGCTCGAGCGCCAGTGGTTCACTGCCGATGGAGCTGTGAGGAGCCATTTCTGTTCGTTAGCTCCCTCCTTTGTTCCTTTTTTTGAAAAAGAATTTCCAGAAGTCGAGAATGCTGTCCGGATTCTGCCAACTGGGAATATCCTGGTGAGTGTGGGAGAATCTCATTTTGACGAGGAGCACTTTTATTTTGCTGAAGAAGACATATTCGATGTCTTTGCGCTCCCCCTCGTCAAAGGAGACCCTAAGACAGCCCTTGCCAAACCCGGCAGTCTGGTAATTACCGAGTCAACTGCCCGGAAATATTTTGGGGAAGAAGACCCGATGGACAAGCAAATGAAGGTCAATCAGACGAATCTTTACCAGGTTACAGGCGTTATGGAAGATACACCTCCAAACAGCCATGTCCATTTCGATTTTCTGGCTTCATATCTTACCTTGAAAGGAGTTTTCGTCCGCGGCGGCAATGACTATTTTCATGGTTTGAGAAATTTCTCTGATAATGTGACTTTTGTCTATGCTCGTTTTTCTCGAGGCACAGATCCTGAGGATATCACAGCGAAGATCCCAGGATTTATCGATCGTGTTTTGGGAACTCGGAGAGACAGAGACGGCAATGTTGTTCAGGCCAGCCAGGGGACGACTATCTTTCTACGTAAGGTCACTGACATCCATCTCCATTCACATACGGGCACAGAACTGGAGGCTAATGGAGATATTCGTTATGTCAACCTCTTTACCATCATCGCCATATTTGTTTTGATCATTGCCTGTGTCAATTTCATGAATCTTTCCACAGCCAGGGCTGCCCAAAGAGCCAGAGAAGTCGGTTTGCGCAAGGTTGTCGGCGCTAACCGCCAGCGGCTCACCGTCCAATTTTTAGGAGAATCTCTTGTGATCGCTCTAGTATCGATGATGCTGTCCTTGGCCTTCGTAGCTTTGCTGTTACCTCACTTCAACGCTTTTTCCAGCCGCCAGATAAGTTTGGGCTTGCTTTTCAACCCAGCCGGCCTTCTGACAGTGCTGGCCGTTTTTTTCCTGACAGGCATCGCCTCGGGCTTTTATCCGGCGGTTTACATTTCTGCATTCAGGCCGGCAACCATCCTGCGGGGCGAACTGACTCATGGCCTCCGGGGAGCAAGAATGCGCAAAGTTCTGGTTATTTTTCAGTTTGCCATATCTATCGCGCTGATTGTCTGTGTAAGTGTGGTCTACAAACAGATGAGGTTTTTGAAAACTGCCGATCTTGGATTTCAGCGTGAAAACATAGTCATGCTTCCTGCCGATCAAGTGGTTCGGGAGAACTGGGAGGAGTTCAAGCAGCAGCTAACCAGTAGTCCCTATGTTCTGTTTGCAACTCTTTCGAAGCGGGCGCCGACGGGACGGTTGCTGGATTCTCCGGGATTTCAGACCGAAGTCGAAGGAGAGGTTGTCAGAAGCTCTTTCAGTATGCCCCACAACCGTGTCGAACATGACTTTTTTAAGACATACAGGATGGAAATTATCGCCGGCCGGGATTTCTCAATCGATTATCCAACGGATAAGGACGAAGCCTTTATCCTGAATGAGACCGCTGTCCGGATTCTTGGATTTAACCGACCCGAAGATGCCGTGGGAATAACCATGTCCACGTTCGCTCCGAATAAGTCTGGTAAAGTCATCGGAGTGGTTGCAGACTTTAACTATGAATCTCTCCATCATAGGATCATCCCAATAATTAGTTATATTCGTCCCAGTGAGGCCAATACGGTATCAATCAGGATTGCTCCGGGCCGGATAAAAGACGCTTTGAACGATGCCGAAGCTGTTTGGAGGCGATTCAACCCTGAATACCCCTTCCGGTATGATTTCCTGAATGATCGGATTGCCGCCCTTTACCGCAACGAGGAGCGGATGATGATGATGTTCGGATATTTCAGCCTTCTGGCCATCTTCATTGCCTGTTTAGGACTTTTCGGCTTAGCCTCATACACCGCAGAGAAGCGGACGAAAGAGATTGGCATCCGCAAAGTGCTGGGAGCTTCGCTTTCGAATATCATGATTCTTCTTTCCAAAGAGTCGACTATTTTGGTTCTGGCGGCCAACATCATTGCTTGGCCGATAGCTTACTTTGCTATGGACAGGTGGCTGAATAATTTTGCTTATAGAGTCAGCGTGGGTTGGGTCGTGTTCGTGTTCGCGGGATTATTGGCTTTTGTCATTTCCGTTTTAACCGTGAGTTACCAATCCATCAAAGTGGCTGTGGTCGAGCCCGCTGATTCCCTTCGTTACGAATAAGCACATAGGAAAAATAGGGACGGTCCTATTTTTCTCTTCCTGTCATTCCTGCACCTGCCTTCGCAGGCACAAGCTTCGCGCAGGAATAAAAGCCTGTTCCTGCAAAGGTAAGAATCTAGGTTAGAAAAAAAGAAAAAATAGGACCGTCCCTATTTCTTTTATTGTCCGTTTTCGAACAGTCTGTGTTACTAATCCGAACATATTTTAATCATAGCTACTCCATACAGTCCACCTTTCCCTGGTTGTAGTGATGGCATGAAATTTGCTTACATAGAGGTACTAGGTATCTTGTCATGTGAGGTATATAATGATTTCCAAAGCATTAGTCGCCGCATCTACTAAGCCAGTAATTCTGTCTATCCTGTTAAACGGTGAGAATTATGGTTATCAAATCATCCAAAAGGTGAAAAAACTCTCCGGTGGAAGCCTTGAATGGTCGGATGGGATGCTTTATCCAGTACTTCATCGACTTGAAAAAGATCAATTTATTCGATCGCAGTGGATAATCTCTAAGGGGGGAAAACTTCGGAAATATTACACATTGACTGATTCGGGAAGAGAGGAGCTAGAAACAGAAAAAAAGCATTGGATGACCGTCCATGAGGCTCTCTTGAAATTGTGGAAGCCCCTACCTGCATTCGATTGAAGAAAATGCCTTTCTCGTTGGTAGGTGATGAAAATGTTTGATCTAGAAAAAGCTATCAGACAATGGCGCAGAAGCTTGAGAAAGAATGAAGCCCTAGAAGATGGTTATATTGCCGAGCTGGAGTCACATTTAAGGGATGATATAGAAAACAGGATCGGCAAAGGGGTGAGCGAAGAGAATGCTTTCAAAGAAGCTGTGGAAAATATCGGCAAATCAGAGACCATCGGGTCCGAATATTTCAAAACGAACACACGTCACCTCAGCGGAAGGCCTCCGTGGAACCCTTCACGCTGGATGCCAACTCTCATTTTCAATTATCTCAAGATTGCTCTTCGTAGAATTAGAAGACAGAAAGGATATTCCTTTATCAATATAGCTGGCCTGGCTGTGGGCATGGCTGCCTGTATTCTCATCCTTATCTGGATTCAGGATGAGCTGAGCTATGACAAATTTCACAAGAATACAGGCCAGATTTATCGCCTCATCAGCGAAGACACTTCTGGAGGAAAGACATTCAAACTAGCAGGTTCCCCCGCCCCTCTCGGCCAGACAATGGTAGACGAATTGCCAGAGGTCTTGAATTTCACCCGGGTGCAGGCAGGATGGCCAAGATGGAATCTCCACCTCGGGGATAAACGGTTTCTTGAGGAATACCTAGCTGCTGTGGACTCTACATTCTTTGAAATCTTTCGGTTTCCCTTTATCAGAGGCAATCCAAAGACAGCCCTGAATGACAGATATTCGATCGTCCTTAATGAGGATTTGGGGCAAAAAATCTTCGGCGATGATGATCCCATGGGAAAAATAGTCAAGTTGAATAACACAGATATGACAGTGACAGGGATCATTAAAAACATCCCCCGAAATTCCCACCTCCATTTTACATTCGCCTTCCCTGCTATAAACATGACAAAGTGGCGAGAATCAAAAATGGACGAGTGGGATTACAGCCAGTTTGCCACATATGTGATTCTACGAAAAGAAGCCAACATCGCTGATGTTAACAAAAAGATGATGAGCATCGTCAAGCAACACCTTCCCCAACTCCAGGGTAGAGTCTACCTTCAACCTCTCAAAGATATTCACCTCCATTCCACGGGCATCAACACCTGGATGCTTGCCTATCCCAACAAGGGAAACATCCTGTATGTCTACATCTTTTCCTTGACGGCTTTCTGTATACTTATTCTCGCCAGTATCAACTTCATGAATCTTTCGACTGCGCGCTACGCCACCAGGGCTAAAGAAGTCGGCATGCGCAAGGTTGTGGGTGCCCGGAGATCAGACCTTATCAGACAGTTTTTAGGGGAATCAACCCTGCTAACCTTTCTATCTCTGCTCATCGCTGCACTCCTGGTGGAGCTGATGCTTCCGACGTTCAGCAGACTGGCTGGCAAGGAGTTGAGTTTAATTCAATCGGGAAACTGGCACATTCTGGTTGGTCTGTTTATCATCGCTGTGGTTACGAGTCTCTTTTCTGGAAGCTATCCGGCTGTTATTCTCTCCGCATTCCAACCGGTCAAGGTCATAAAGAACATCGGACAGATTGGAATGAGCCGGGGAGTGACGCTGCGGAAAGTCCTGGTTGGCCTGCAGTTTACCTTTACAATCGGATTGATCATCTGTACGGCTATTATTTACCGTCAGCTTCATTTCATGCAAAACAGGGACCTGGGATACGAAACAGAACACATCATCTCTTTCTCTGCTTATAATGACTATGAAAAGAACTATGAGGCCGAGAAAAGCGAGCTTCTCCAGAATCCTAACATCCTGGCCGTGTGTCGAGGCTTTCCACCTCCATCAGGAGAATGGGGAACAACCGAAGTGGATTGGGAGGGCAGAGATTCATCTGTGGAAGTCAAGATCGCCAGAGGATCATGCAGTTATGATTATTTGAAGGTCTTCAACCTGAAGATAGTGGAGGGACGCTTTTTCTCTCCAGAGTATGCTCAAGATAACCAAAACTGGGTGCTGAATGAGACAGCCATCAAGGCTATGGAGATGGAAGATCCTATCGGCAAATGGTTTTCTTTCAGGGATCAGAAAGGAATAATCATCGGAATCTTGAAGGATTTCCACGGATCCTCTCTCCACAATCCGATCGCACCAGTGGCCATGCAGCCAGGGGATGGATTCCACATGTACGTTAAGTACCGTTCTGGAAACGTGGCTGAGATACTGTCATTTTTAAAGATCAAGTGGGATAAGTTTGTCGGAACACATATCCCTTTCCGGTATGAATTTGTAGATGAGAATATCAAAAACTGGTATAGAGCAGAGCAGCAGATAGGGACAATATTCCGGCACTTTACAGTATTGACCGTTTTCATTGCCTGTCTGGGACTTTTCGGATTGGCTTCGTTTACAGCTGAACAAAGAACCAAAGAGATCGGTATCCGGAAGATACTGGGAGCCAAGGTATCAGGACTTGTCTTGCTTCTGGTTAAAGAGTTTGCCAATTCGGTTTTGATAGCCAACCTGATTGCCTGGCCGGTTGCCTATTTTGTGGCCAGAAATTGGCTTAGGCGGTTCGCCTACCGGATTGATCTTGGCTTGGAAATCTTCCTGTTTTCTGCTGTATCTGCTTTATTTATAGCCACGATGACTGTAAGCTACCAAGCCATTAAGGCAGCCACGGCCAATCCCGTAGATTCATTGAGGTATGAATAAACATAAAAGCGGAAAAATGGGGACGGTTCTATTTTTTTATCAGGAGAATCCATCTCTTTAAAAAAAAATATAAATGCCCCTATTTATTTTTACATTTATTCATACCTAAGAGAGTCGACTGGATCGGCAAAAGCGGCCTTTATGGACTGGTAGCTAACAGTGAGTAGGGCAATTATTAAGGCTAGAATCGCAGATAAGATAAAAGGCCACAGCCCGATCGTTTCTTTGTAGGCAAAATTCTGCAACCATCTGTTCATCATATAGTAAGCAACCGGCCAGGCAATGATGTTGGCCACCAGCACCCATTTGGTAAATTCCTTTGCCAGCAAAAATAAAATATTGGCAACAGATGCTCCTAATACTTTACGCACGCCGATCTCTTTTGTTCTCTCCTCAGCCGTGAAGGATGCCAAGCCAAAAAGCCCAAGACAGGCTACAAATATAGAAAGGATAGAGAATATTAAGAAGATATTCCGCATCTTGCCTTCGCTTTCGTACAGGAGATTGATTCTGTTATCCAAAAAACTGTATTCAAATTGTTCTTCTGGGAATGTCTCCGCCCATTTTTGACGAATAAAATCGATTGTCCCTCGGACGTCACCAGGCCTGATTCGAGCAGATATGACTCTAAATTCATCTGGGACGAGCTTTAATAGGCAGGGTTCAATGATCCGATGTAAAGATTTAAAATGAAAATCTTCCACGACACCGATAATCGTGCTTTCCTCGAATTCATTAACGTCGATGAACCGGAGTAATTTTTTCCCGACCACTTCATGGGGTGTGTAACCGATTTCTCTAACAGCTGCTTGATTGAGGATAATGGCTCCCTGGATATCTGTACTGAAATCCCTTGAAAAGTTACGGCCGTGGCTTATTTGAAAAGCATAAGTGTCCACAAATTCATAATCTGTGTACATAAAAATAAGGGAAAAAACCTCATCGGAATCATCCCGCTTAAAAACCGTGTCTGAAAACATGGCACTCCCTGGGACGTTGGAAGAAACAGCTGCAGATTTAACGCGGGTATCTTGTGTTAGTGTGTTCCGAAAAGCCTCAATATTTTGCTGAACCGTTCTGCTGTCCGCGGGAAGGATTACCACGTTTTCTTTATCAAACCCGAGGGATCTGTTCTGAATGTAGACCATCTGTCTGTATATTATGAGGGTACTTATAATCAGAGCAATGGAAATGACGAATTGAAAGACAGCCATACTCCTACGGAAAGTCGATTTACCGGTTCCGGAGAGAGCGCTTCCCTTCAAGACCAAGGCTGGATTAAACGCTGTCAGGTAAAATGCCGGATAAAGCCCGGCCAACAATCCCGTGATCAGAGTTATTCCGATCAGGATAAACCAGTTTCCGAACTGGAAAAGCGAGATAATAGACAGCGATTTGCCTGAGATCGAGTTGAAAACCGGGATAGATAATCTAATCAAGAGAACAGCCAAAATCAGGGCT
>CAYFXE010000002.1:111691-123045 GCA_964347035.1 uncultured Eubacteriales bacterium
ATGGTCAGGAGGACAGATTCACCCAGAAATTGTCCCAAGAGCTGACGTTTAAAAGCGCCGACCGTCTTGCGGATACCCACTTCTTTGGCTCTTTTGTTAGCCCGAGCTGTAGAAAGATTCATGAAATTTATGCAGGCGATCATTAGAATAAGAAGAGCAATCGCCGAGAAAATATAAACAGATGTCAGGCTGCCCTGAGGCTCAATCTCAAACTGTTCACTAGGATGAAGATGAATATCTAGAAGAGGATACAATTTCAACTGAAACACATCATTGATATCGGTATCCGGACCGACGACAGCTGTGAAATCCGCAGCCATATACTTGGTTAAAAAGGCAGAGAATTTTTGCTCAAGCTCTCTTACAGAAACTCCTTCATTCAAAAGCACATAGGTATAAAGAAAGTTATTGAACCAGACACTCATCCGCTCTTCCGGATAGGAAGAGAGGGAAGCCATCATGTTAAAATGAACATGAGAGCTGGGAGGGATTTCTTCCAGGATTCCGGTGATCTGGAAGTCCGTCAGGTTCCCGCTCCAGTCGACGATGAGGGATTTGCCGATGGCATCTTCGGTTCCAAGGTATTTTAATGCGCTCTCACGGGTTAATATCATCGATTTAGGTTGAATTAAGGCTGTTTGTTGGTCTCCGCTTTCTAAACGAAAGTCAAAGATTTCAAAGACAGAGTTGTCCGCAAAAATCAGTTCTTGCTTACGGAATATATTTCTGTGATCTTTAATAGACAATTCATCTCTGACCAGGCGAGTAAAATTCTCGATTTCCGGATAATCACTGACCAAGGCTGGACCATAAGGGCCAGATGTGATAGGAGCCTGACCGTGCATATCTCTGAAGTCAAACTTTCTCTCTATCCGATAAATCCGTCCAGCATTCTGATGGAAACGATCAAAACTCAATTCATTCTTCACCCAAAGATAAATCATCAAGCAAGCGGCAATACCGATGGCTAATCCAGATAGGTTTATTAAAGAATACAATTTGTTTCGAAACAGGCTTCGTAACCCTATCTTGATATAACTCTTCAGCATCTAATCCTCCAAAGATATCATTGAGTTCACTATATCTTACGAAAAAAAAGTGCAAAGAGTTCCTCCTAAAGCTTGGTGTCCGTTCCTGAACACCATCTGTCACTCCAACGAACACTTTCCCGCCCAAAATTCCCCTGATTTCCTTTTTTTCTCCTGGGCTCCATGATGGCATATTTTTTGCTCTCCTTATAGGTTACTAGGAGATAGGACTAGTGTTTAAAAACTACATAAAGATTACAATCCGGAATCTCTTTAAACAAAAAATATACTCATTGATAACCATTTTTGGGCTTTCTGTCGGAATCACCTGTTGTCTGCTCATCATGCTCTATGTCAGGCAAGAGATGAGCTATGACAATTTTTATCCCAATGCGGATAATATTTATCGAATAGGACATAAAGTCATCCGTTCCCAGGGCATATCGTACAGTGCGGCAACTCCTGCTCCTGTCGCCCCAGCCCTTGAGGAGGAATATCCGGAGATTGCTCATATCACGAGGATATACTTTGATTCAGAGGTTTTATTTGAGTATGAAAGCAAGCGATTTTACGAGAATAATGTAATCTATGCTGATCCTGACTTTTTTGAAGTCTTTCCCTTTCGACTCCTCAAGGGCGATTCCGCTCACTTACTGGATACTCCAGAATCGTTGGTTCTAACGGCCACGACGGCTCAGAAATATTTCGGTGACGAAAATCCCTTGGGCAAAGTCCTTCGCGTCAACAACCAGGACAATTTCTTGGTGACTGGTGTGATAGAGGATATTCCTGTCAACTCACATTACCATTTTGACTTTGTCATTTCTTTTCTGGCCAAAAATGAACAAAATTTCGGGATATGGCTTAATGCTTGGACTGGTATAACCACCTTGTATACCTATGCTGTCTTACCCAAGAGCCTTGACATCCAAGAATTCACGAGCAGAGCCGAAGACCTCATCACTCGCCATAGCGGAAAACGGCCGGGCATCGAAAGAAAACTGGTTTTCCAACCCTTAAGGAGTATTCACCTCCATTCTCACTTCGAGGATGAAATCGAAGCGAATAATTATGTATCTAATATAATCATCTTATCTATGATTGCTTTCCTGATCCTAGTCATCGCCTGCATAAATTACATGAATCTAGCCACCTCCCAATCAGCCAGGCGAGCCCGAGAAGTCGGGATGAGAAAAGTACTCGGAGCCCAAAGATTCCAACTCACCAGACAATTCATGGGAGAGTCCATCCTGCTCACCCTTTTGGCCATGTTCATCTCACTGGCTTCTCTCGAATTGCTCCTCCCTGCTTTTTCTTCACTCGTGGGAGAACCCGTTGATTTCAGCTACGGGAATAGTTACCCATTTTTAGCCGCATTTTTGCTTGTGATCCTTCTTGTGGGAGTAGTTTCGAGCATCTATCCAGCCCTATTCTTATCCAGACATCAGCCCATACGAGCTTTGAAGGGATTAAAGGAGTCGGTTGGAGCTTTGAGGGGCCATCTCCTGTTTAAGAAATTATTAGTCGTCGTCCAATTCGTTGTTTCTATCCTCTTGATCATTTGCACGTTGATCATCAATAAACAGTTGCATTACATGAAGAATGCCCAACTGGGTTTTGACAAGGAACACATGGTCGTTTTTCCTGTCCAGAGTGAATCGAGTCGAAGGCAATACGAGTCGATAAAAAATGAGCTTATGATCAATCCTGGCATCTTGAGGACAACAGCCTGCTTGAGGCCGCCCATCTCAGATTTAATCATCGTCACAAGGGCCTGGCCTGAGGGTTCAACTGACGAAGAAACTTTTCTTATCTACCACAACTTCGTCGATTTGGATTACCTGGATCTATTTGAGGTTGAATTGGTTGCTGGAAGGAAATTTTCAAAGGAATATTCTACTGATTTGAAGGAAGGATTTATCATCAACGAGGCAACCGTTAGAAAATGGGGGATGGCTTCAGCCGAGGAAGCGATAGGAAAGAGATTGCGGACAGGATTGGACCTGAGAGGCACGATTATCGGCGTGATGAAGGATCATCATATCTCTTCCTTTCATCAAGAAATCGAACCCATGGTCTTAAGCTTTGATCCTCAATATTTTTGGACGATGGCGATCAAAATAAAATCTACCGATATTTCTGGGACGCTTGCCGCTATAGAAGAGGTTTATGCAAAGTTTATTCCTGAATTTCCCTTTGTCTTTTCATTCCTGGATGAAGATATTGACAGGCTTTACAGAGGAGAAGAGCAGACTTCTCGTATCATTCGAACGTTTTCTATAATCGCCGTATTCATCGCCTGCCTGGGACTGTTTGGCTTAGCTGCCTTTGCCGCCGAGAGACGGACAAAGGAGATCGGTATCCGGAAGGTACTCGGGGCAACAACCTCGAAAATAATATTTCTACTGTCCACAGAATTTTCCAAATGGGTTTTGGTGTCCAACATCGTTGCCTGGCCGATCGCCTATTATGCCATGAACAGATGGCTTCAGGGTTTTACTTATCGAACAGGTATCGGACTCTGGATATTTTTCCTGGCGGCGCTTATCACCTTCATCGTCGCTTTGCTCACGGTGAGTTATCAGGCCATCAAGGCGGCTGTGACCAATCCTGTGGACGCCTTAAGGTATGAATGAAATGGTTGAGCTGGTGATAATTTTAATACGAAAATTGAGATAGCCTATGTTGAAAAATTATTCGAAGGTGGCTTTGCGCAGCATCAGAAGGCATAAAGGTTATAGTCTTATCAATATTACGGGCCTGGCCATCGGGATGGCCTGCTGTGTCCTCATTCTTCTGTGGGTGCAAGATGAGCTGAGCTACGATAAATTTCATAAAAACGTAGGTAATCTTTACAGGATTGCCCGAGAAACAGAAAGTGGAGGTCGGACATTTTATCAAGCGACTGTCCCGCCCCTTCTTGCATCTGCCCTAAAGAACGAAATCCCCGAAGTTATGAGGAGTACGAGGTTTGATTATGGGGGAAAAAAACTTATCACGTATGGTGATAAGAGCTTTCAGAATGACATTGTTGGCATGGCCGATCCCGACTTCTTCGAAATGTTTTCCTTCCCGTTCCTTAAGGGAAATTCAAATACTGCATTTATCGACACTTTTTCTGTGGTTATCACGGAGGAGATGGGCCGAAAATACTTTGATGATGAAGATCCATTGGGAAAAGTCATAAGCATTGACCGAGACTCTTTCAAGATCACCGGAGTTTTAAAGAATATTCCACATAATTCACACCTCTGGTTTGATTGTTTAGTGCCATTCTCTTCAAGATCTGAGCGGCTAAAAAAGATAGTCGATAACTGGCGGGTGCATGTCTATTATACTTATGTCCAACTTCATGAGGGCTCCAGAATCGCTGAAGTCAACCAAAAGATGTCGAGTTTAATGACAAGAGAAGTCTCAAGTTCAACTGACAAACAATTCAATCTGAGTCTCCAGCCATTGATCCGGATTCACCTCTATCATGATGTCAAAGACTTTCTAAAAGGTCATGGCAATATCAAGTATGTTTATTTGTTCTCCGCACTAGCATTGCTCATTCTGCTTGTTGCCTGTGTCAACTTTATAAATCTAACTACAGCACGATCCGGTGAACGGGCCAGGGAAGTCGGTATGCGAAAAGTGGTCGGCGCCAACAAGGTGAGCCTCATTTATCAGTTTCTGTGTGAATCGCTTGTATTAGCGCTCATTGCCCTTAGCTTTGCGCTTGTTCTTGTGGAACTCTCTCTCCCGTCATTCAACGCCTGGTCGAAAAAACAGCTGAGCCTGGGTTTTTCCATTAACACACAAATTATTTTAGGATTACTCGGGGTATTGCTGGTCTCCGGAATCGTTGCCGGCGGCTATCCTGCTCTCGTTCTTTCTTCTTTTAGGCCAGCAAAAGTGTTAAAGGGCCATCTAAAATCAGGGGGAACAGGCTCTGCTTTTAGAAAGATTTTAGTCATAGTCCAATTTTCGCTCTCGATATGCCTCATAATAGGTGCATCGATCATTCATAATCAGCTAAGATATGTCAGGAAAACTGATCTGGGTTTTGATAAGGAACAATTATTATATATTTATATGGAAGGGGATTTAAAAAATAATTATGAAGTAATAAAAAATGAGCTCATACAAGCGCCCGCTATTTTAGGAGTTACTGCCGGTAGTCCGCCGACAGTGGATTTTGATGGAGTTACATCAGTGAATTGGGAGGGTAAAGAATCTGATGAGAAGTTAGAGTTTAGCGGGCTTGCAGTTGACTACGATTATATTGATGTCCTAGGAATGGAAATTATGCAAGGACGAAACTTCTCAAAAGAATTTTTCTCTGATAAGGCGGGAAGTTTTATAATAAATGAGACTGCTGCAAGGCTGGTGGGAAAGGAATCACCAGTAGGAAAAGAATTCTCCTTTTCTTCTTTCGGAAACCAATTAGAGGCGATTGAGCGTCAAGGGAAAATCATCGGAGTGGTGAAAGATTTTCACAGCGCTTCTTTACACAACAAGATTGAGCCTTTAGTCATGTATCTGGATCAAATGAAGCTCAATGCGATGTGCATCCGAGTAAGCACAAACGATATTGAAGGAGCCGTCGGCTTGTTGAAAGGAATCTGGAATAGATATGTACCTGAGCGTCCATTCGTATACCAATTTGTCGATGAAATTCTGGATAGATATTACAGGGCGGAACAACGACTGAGCACAATATTTAATTTTTTCACAATGCTGGCTGTATTTGTTTCTTGTCTGGGCCTGTTTAGTCTGGCATCTTTTATGGCCGAAAGACGGACAAAGGAGATCGGTATCCGGAAGGTACTCGGGGCGACAGCTTCAAACATAATATTTCTGCTGTCCACAGAATTTTCCAAATGGGTTTTGGTGTCCAACATCATCGCTTGGCCGATCGCCTATTATGCTATGAATAGATGGCTTCAAGGTTTTGCCTATCGGACGAATATCGGACTCTGGACGTTTTTCTTGGCGGCTCTCGTCGCCTTCATGATAGCTTTGTTCACAGTGAGTTATCAGGCCATCAAAGCGGCTGTGACCAATCCTGTGGACGCCTTAAGGTATGAATGAAAAATTAATGATATATTATGAAGTCATAAAAGGAGGATAAAAATGAGAGAAGTTGTCCTTCAGATACCGACCTTAGAGGCTCAACAGAACATCGACATTGATGTGAAAATCAACGGGAAAAGGAGGACCCTCCATTACAGGGTAGAGATCATAGACTGGGAGGATTATGATGGTGAGACAGCGGACAAAGTCGAAGTGATTAAACGAGTCCTCAAAGATTACGATAAGAATTGGCAATTGATCCAGATCGGTATTCCGACGGATAAGAATATACCGATCATGTTCCGGAAAAGGCAGGTAGGTGGGGTAAGAGGACGTGAATGTTTGGAAATTATGTAATAATAGAGTTACGAAACCTCTATAAGATTACTGAGCACTTGAGTTAAGGATTGGAGAGATAGCATGATAAAAATGAAGGACATCACCAAATATTATTCCACTGGCTATGTTAAAACTTTTGCTCTGAGAGATATTGACCTCGAGGTGGAAAGAGGAGAATTCCTGACTGTTATGGGTCCCTCTGGAGCAGGGAAGTCGACTCTCCTTTATATTCTCGGAATGCTGGACACGCCCTCGAGCGGTGAGTATTTCTTCTTCGATAGACCTGTCCATAAACTCAGCGAAAGGCAGCTCTCAGAGCTTCATAAACACCACATCGGTTTTGTCTTCCAGAGCTATCACCTCATCGATGATCTCACAGTCTACGAAAACCTTGAGACGCCTCTTCTGTATAAAAAAGTCAAAGGTTCAGAGCGGAAGAGTCGGGTTTGTGACATGCTCGATCGTTTCAGAGTCGTAGCCAAGAAGGACCTGTTTCCCAATCAGCTCTCGGGTGGCCAGCAGCAGAAAGTCGCTGTGGCCAGGGCTATCATCACTAATCCCACCCTCATCTTGGCTGATGAGCCCACCGGAAACCTTAACTCTCAAGAAGGAAAAGAGGTGATGGATCTGCTTAAAAAGCTGAACGATGAGGGGACAACCATAATCCAGGTCACTCATTCCGAGGAAAAAGCAGCCTACGGGAACAGAATCCTCAATCTCCTGGATGGATGGGTTGTTGATAAATGATTTATCCAGAGATTCTTCCGTGACGGCTGATTGCCCCTCAGGAGGTTCCAAATGCGAAAAAGTAAAAACATCTTTATCTGGGTTTCAGCCTTATTCCTTGTGATTGGAGTTCATGCCCAGGGGAGAGAGAAAGCCTTATCTCTTGAAGAATGTATTCTCAAAGCGATGAAAAACAACCTTGGTGTTGCCGTCGAAGTATTGAATCCAGAACTGGCTGATTATTCAGTCTTAAAGGCCAAAGAAAAATTTATCCCCAGCCTTTCCTTCGCTTATAATACTGAGCGTACAAACTCGCCCTCTTTCTCCTGGATCGATGCAGCAGAGAACATCGCCACTCAGTATAACGAGTACTATGCTCAATTCGATCAAAGCATTCCCACTGGAGGAGAATTATCTGCCTCTATTTATGCCTATAAGAACGACACCAACCGGAAATTCCAGACTATCAATCCCCGCTATGGGGGGGTCCTTAGGTTCAATTTTACCCAGCCTCTGTTGAAAAATTTTGGCTTCAAGATAAGCCGCAAGGAAATCATCGTTGCCAAAAACAACAGGGATATATCAGAAAGCCAGCTGAAAAAGGTCCTCCTGGACACCATCTTCAATGTGGAGGAGGCCTACTGGAATTTAGTCTTCAGCATCGAAAATCTAAAAGTGAAAAGGCAGTCCTTGGAGCTGGCCCGAGATCTTCTTGCCAAAAATAAGCGTGAGGCCGAAGTCGGAACAGTCGCTCCGATTGAAATCCTGAGTGCTGAGGCTGAAGTGGCCACCCGGGAAGCCGATATCCTCCAGGCAGAAGCGGCTGTTAAGAATTCTGAGGATCTGCTTGAGACCATCATCAATCTCGGCGCAGAGGAAAACAATATGGAGGTTGAGATTGTTCCTCTGGATAAACCGGGATACGAGATGAGGGATATCAGCCTCGAGGAGGCCCTGGCCATGGCTCTGGATAACAGGCCAGAGCTCGCGACCAGCAAAATTGATCTTAAGAATAAAGAGATCGATTTAAGTTATGCCAAGAATCAGCTTCTTCCAGAAGTGAACCTGTTTGCTTCCTACTGGAGTCCTGGAGTATCAGGAACGCAGATTCTCTATCTTAACGACAATCCCCTCACAGATGTTGTGATCGGCAACATCCCAGGCAATGCCAGCGATGCCTTGAATGATGTTTTTAATTTGAAGTACAGAAATTGGTCCGTCGGAGTGTCTTTCAGTATTCCTCTGACAACAATCTTATCTCGGGCTGATTATGCCCAGGCTAAGACGAGTTTAGATCAGGCCATGCTGAAGCTCAAGGACCAGGAACAGCGGATTTTTCTGGAAATCCGGAATGCCGTGAGAACGTTTCAAACGGATTATAAACGGGTTCAGGCCTACAAGGTCGCCCGGGAGCTGGCCGAGAAAAAATTGGAAGCAGAAGATAAAAAATTAAGGGTTGGTTTAACCACCAACTACGTCGTCCTCCAGTATCAGAGGGATTTAGCCGATGCCCGGAGTGCTGAACTCAAGGCTGTCATCGATTATAATCTCTCGTTGGCCCGCCTGGAGAAAGCTCTGGGAACGACCTTGAAAAGCAAAAATATCAAATTTTCGGAATTGAGAGCAGAGGTCAGGTGAATAGACCTGTTAGATGATTTACTTTCAATCATTAAAGTAGAAACTTTGAAACTAAAGGAGTTTAACGGACGTATTTAATAATGGAAGGCTGCCCCTCCATAATGTATTAGATATTTCAGTTGAATTTGTATGTTTTTTTGTCTATTGGAAGCAGCTTTTAAATTAGAGCTGTGTATTTAACGCACAACTTTATTCATATTCAGCACGAAGGAAACTAAAAATAAAAAAGAAAGGAGAATCATGAAAAGACAGAATTATGATGTTTTGATGAGGAAGAAATTATGGTGGGCTCACATGGGCGTAATTTTTAAGTTCGTTTTGATTGTCGTCCTGATCATCGGCTTGAATTTCGATGTACAAGCTCAGGAAAAGGACGTCAAGATCGACAAGGCTGAAAAGGAGCAGGTGGTGAAGAGAATCGGAAAAATATTGAATTCCACCTACATCTACCCCGATACTGCCCAGAAAATGAGCGATCATATCACCGGAAAGTTGGAAAAGGGCCAGTATGAATCTATCACATCGCCCGCCCAGTTTGCCAACCAGTTGGCCAGAGACCTCAGAATAATAAGCAAGGATCTGCATATTCGAGTTGCCTATGATCCCGAGGAAGTCGACCGTCTCAGACGAAGAAAAAAGAACAGTGATGATCCAGAGCTGATCAAACGGATGCTCAAGGAGCAGAGGAGAGTGAATTTTGGGTTTAGAGAAATCAAAATCCTCAGCGGGAACATAGGCTATCTTGATCTGAGACAATTTGCCGGTACCAAGTATGCGGGTGAAACGGCTGTAGCCGCCATGAACTTTCTGGCCAACTGCGATGCCTTGATCGTGGACCTTCGGAATAACGGCGGCGGAAGTCCTGAGATGATTCAACTCCTGACAAGTTATTTTTATGATCAGGATTCTATCCATTTGAATACGTTTTACTGGCGTCCGAGCGATAAGACCGTACAATTCTGGACATTGCCTCATGTTCCCGGGAAGAAAATTCCGGAAGTGGATATTTATGTACTCACCAGCCGCCGCACGTTTTCTGCCGCCGAAGAATTCAGCTATAACTTGAAAAATCTCAAGCGTGCCACCCTCGTCGGGGAAACCACTGGCGGCGGAGCTCACCCTGGGGGGCCGGCGGTCATAAATGATAACTTTTATATCAACGTGCCACGAGGAAAAGCCATAAATCCCATCTCGAAAACTAACTGGGAAGGGGTGGGAGTCAAACCTGATATAGAAGTTCCCCAGGAAAATGCTTTGAAAACTGCGCACATGAAGGCACTGGAAAAGCTGTCGGCCGAGACCCAGGATGAGCAGGATAAAATGATATACGATTGGTATATTCAATCCCTCAAGGCCGAACTCAGTCCTGTAAAAGTCGATTCTAGTATTCTCCGGACATATGTAGGAGAGTACGGACCTAGAACCATAACTTTCGAAAACGATGAACTCTTCTATCAAAGGGAAGGCCGGCCCAAATACAAAATGATTCCCCTTGCAGAAGATCTCTTCATGTTCAAAGAAATCGACTACTTCCGCCTTAAAATCATCAAGGAGAACGGCGAGATCAAAGGCGTTATGGGCATATACGATAACGGCCGGACAGACACCAGCTTAAAAGATACTAAATAATGTAAAAAAGAAGTTCTTTCTATTATTATTAAAGAACAAAAAAGATAATTTTCAGAAATTTTACCCTTCTCGTTCAGACCTTTATAGACGAGGAAGATAAGTACAAGATAGAGGCAGAGCGCTGCGATTGAAAGGACGATAAAGAAATATAAAAGTCGTCCAAAATTATTCCTTAAACCTAATTTGAGAAGGACAATTATGATTGATACAGGTCTGAAGAACAGAGTCGTTCTTATAACTGGAGCCAATCACGGCATCGGAGCGGCCACGGCTAAGGCTTTTGCCCGAGAAGGAGCTTCAGTTTTTTTAAACTATCTTCGCTTATCGCCCTTAGAATACGGCGGAATCACAACAGAGGAGGCCGATAAATCCTCATAGCCAGGAAGGGCGTACTATTACAAAGTACTGACGAAATTGGCAGATGATGTCCTGGATGCGATCCGCGCGCTTGGTGGAGAATGTCATGCCTGGGAAGCAGATTTGGCTGTCCCAGATAACATCCCCCTTTTATTCAATAAAGCAGAGGAAGAGTTTGGACCAGTCGAAATCTTAATAAATAACGCCGCTCACGATAAGTGTGATACGTTCATTCCAAAAAAAGAACTGGAAAAAAGCCCCTTATTCCTTGACGAATATCCGATGAATCCTATATCGGTAGCCTCTCTGGATGAACATTTCTCAGTGAACACCCGGGCTGTGGCCTTGATGATGGCAGAATTTTCCCGACGCTATATTGAGAAAAAAGCAAAATAGGGACGCAGCGTCAATATCAGCACTGATGGAGCCTTTTCCCACCTCTCCAATGTATCCTACGGAACCAGCAAATTTGCTGTGGAAAGCTACAGTCGAGCCGCTGCCGTGGAATTGGGGCCTTATGGAATAACGGTCAATGTCATCTCACCCGGTGCTGTTCAGACAGGGTGGATGAGAACCGAT
>CAYFXE010000002.1:123055-124688 GCA_964347035.1 uncultured Eubacteriales bacterium
CTGAAGGCTATCCGGTGAGAAGAATAGGGAAGCCCGAAGACATAGCAAATGCAGCTCTCTTCTTTGCCTCCGAGCAAGCTGAATGGATAACCGGACAGGTTCTGCATGTTGGCGCAGGAAATCGGATGTAATTGAGGGGCTGGGTGGCTTTTTTGGCTTTTTAGCTTTACTTTTCTTCTTGAAATCAATATTTTTGAAATGAGCTAGAAAAAATTTATAAATTACCTTTTTTTAATCTGAGAAGTTGAGTATGGGAGTCACGGTCGAAAATCCTTCTCGAATAAGAGAGGTGGATATCATAGTCGGTATTCCATCATATAATGAGGCCGACAGCATTGCTTATCCGACAAAGATAGCCAGTCAAGGCTTGGTCGAGTATTTTCCCGATAAAAAATCTGTCATCATCAACGTCGATAACTGCTCCCCTGATGGCACGCAAAATGTTTTCTTAAATACACCTACTGAGGTTCCAAAGATCTATATTTCGACGCCAAAAGGAGTCAAGGGAAAGGGCAATAATCTAAGGAATTTATTCGAGGCTGTGGTTGAACTTAAGGCCCAGGCAGCGGTGGTCGTCGATGCGGATTTGAAGAGCATAACGCCTCAGTGGATTCAATACCTAGGCGAGCCTCTGTTTGCAAGCTTTAATTATGTCTCGCCAATTTATGTCCGCCATAAATACGATGGTTCTATCACGAACCATATCGCCTATCCACTGCTTCGGACCCTTTATGGGCTTCGGGTACGCCAGCCTATTGGAGGAGATTTTGGGTTTTCGAGAAGACTGGCCCAGGCTTTCCTTCTTGAGAAAACCTGGAACGAGAGCATCGCGAATTTTGGGATTGATATCTGGATGACAACGATTGCTATAGCCCGGAGGTTTAAGGTCTGTCAGACTTTCTTGGGTTCCCCTAAATCTCATAGGACCAAGGATCCGGCCAAGCATCTTGGCCCTATGTTTACCCAAGTTATCATGGCCATTTTTGATTTGATGATCGATTTTGAGTATTACTGGAAAGACACAACCGAGAGTTGGCCGAGCAGCATCTTTGGGTTTGGCCTCGGGATGAGGGAGGACCCACCCTCAGTCAGTGTGGATACAGATGCTTTGTATATGAGTTATGTCTCCGGGTTTGACCGCTATGAAGAGGTTTGGAGAGAGATCATTCCCAAACCAGAATTAGATGCCGTCCGCGATACTAAAAAAATTGCCAAAAAGCATTTTTATTATCCCAGCGACCTCTGGGCCAGAGTTCTTTTCAACTTTGCCATTGCCTACCGAAACGCCGATATCCCGAATGAACTCATCATTGAATCGATGGTCCCCTTTTATCATTCCCGGATTCTGTCCTTTGTTAATAAAACAGCCCAAATGGACACAAAAGAATGCGAGGAATATTTCGAGAGTATTGTCAGGGTGTTCGAAGCGGAAAAGTCTTATTTAGAGAAGAGGTGGGATGAGGAAAAAAAGAACCTGGGACATAAATTATTCAAATTTTAGACCAATGCTTGATCCGTTTCTTCGGAATCGATAATTCATAAAAATTTCTTTAGCAATGGGAATCCATGAATCAAGAATCGGATTCTTGTAGTAGGAGAGGTTATGGAAAAAATCATCATTCCAAAAGACCTA
>CAYFXE010000002.1:124726-136391 GCA_964347035.1 uncultured Eubacteriales bacterium
CTCAAAGGAAAACCCAATTTCATGGCCCTCGATTGGTTAACGCGCGCAAACTATCAACCGGCGATGCTCGGTATCTGTGTCAGCAAGCGTAACCAATCCCGTACCGCCATCCTCGAGACCAGAGAATTCAGCATAAATGTGCCCACCGTGGATATGGTCGAGATCACAGACTACACCGGGTTAGTCTCGGGAAGGGAAGTTGATAAATCCATTCTGTTTAAAGTCTTTTACGGGAAACTCAAGGCAGCACCCATGATTTCCAACTGTCCTCTAACACTGGAATGCAAGCTTTACAAAACAATAGATCTTCCTACCAACTCCTTTTTCATCGGCGAGATCATCAACATATACTCAGAGGAAAAATACCTAATAGACATTAAGCCAGATGTCGAGAAAATCAAGCCGTTTCTCTTAACTATGCCTGACAACAGATACTGGTCGATTGGCGAATGTGTCGGTCATGCCTGGTGCGATGGCCTTAGACTGCGCGAACGTTTAGCACAGAAAAAGCAGAGCTGACTTCGAAAGGAAAGATTATTGTCTTCTTTTTTGAATCCCCTTGATGGCTCCTTCGATCAACCGATAGGCCGCTTTGAGGGATATCAAGTCTTTATCTCTCTCTCCAAATGGCAGGGAAGCGATTCCGATCGCTGCGGCTTTTTCGTGCTGAAACATCACTTCCAACGCCGCTGCCAGTTCTTGACTCGTCGGACCAGCCGGAGCTGTGAGAGGATGCCCGGCCACTTCTCCTGGATCAAGCACGTCCATGTCGATGTGGATGTAGATGATTTCTGTTAGCCGGCTCAGCCTCTCCATCTGGCGGTTAATGTTCTCGGAGAGGGTTTTAATTTCGCCGACTGATATCATCTCGCATTGGGACCGATCCAGGAGTTCTTGTTCTAAAGGATCGACATCCCTGAGGCCGGCCATGACGATGTATTTTGTCGGCAGGGCCGGATCTAGTCCTGCCTTCAAGCGCAATCGAGTCAGACACATCCCGGCCGCGATGGCTACGGGCATCCCGCCGAGCATTCCGCTCAGAGTTGTTTCAGGAGTGTTGAAATCTGCATGGGCGTCGATCCAGACGAGGCCAATCCGCAGAGGTTTCTGTCCCGCTAAGCCGACTGATTGTAAGCTTCTCGAGTCTGATTCTCGAGGTTTTAGCGGGGGTTTGAGCTGCTGAAGCCCGGCCAGCATACCCAAAAGATCCGTACAGTTTGTCAAAAGTCCGATCGTAAAATACTCGTCCTTTCTGCGTTCAGATATGAGACGGCCCAGATGTTTGCTTTCAAGGGCCGCTTTGTTCCAGGCACCATATTGTTTATCTTCTTCTGGAGATAATTCGACAGTGGATACTTTTGCCACCTCGCACCCCAGTTCAGCGAGCATCTCCTTGAGTCCTCCCCTTTCCATCACTTCGGGTCCTTCCCAGCGATATTTAACTGTCATGACTTTTATCTTTCCTTCAGCGTAACTTTTGGCCGATATGGATAGAGGCAAAAAAATAAGAATAAGCGTAAAAAATAAAGATATGTTTTTCACTTTAGTCTCCTTAGATAAACTTAAATGAGATTTCGGAAGGAAGACTATTCTTTTCATTCTCATATGATTGTCGTCGAACCATAAGAAATCTAACCGAAAAAATTCGATAGTGGATTTATCACAGGAAAAAACGAGTGTCAAACAGTTCAGACACACCAATCATAATTCGAGAGGTATAGATTTGCGTTCTCTCATTTACTTTGCCATCCGAATTTGAACATAGAAATAGGCTATGTTATTTTTTAAAGGTAGAGAGAATAATTGAGTTTGTGAGTGTAGCCGGTGTAAATTTAGCTATAAGGCACAAAAAAAATGGCAAGGATTTTTGCTGATTATGTCGATAAAGCCAAAAGGATTCTCGAAGACAACTGGACAGGAAAATCCACAAAACCCGCTCCCGCGCTCTACCCGCATCAGTGGAACTGGGATTCGGGATTTATCGCTATCGGGAAGTCTCATTACAATACCTCCCAGGCCATTCAAGAAATCGAGACACTTTTCGAGGCCCAATGGTCCAACGGCATGGTTCCTCAGATTGTGTTTAATCCCGAAGAGCTGGGACATTATTTCCCAGAGCCTGATTTTTGGCAGACCGAACGATCATCGTTTGCCCCTCCGAATAAAATGACCTCAGGCATAACCATGCCTCCTGTGCATGCCATTGTCGTGGAGAAGATATACCAAAATGCTCGGAAGACTCGACAAGTTTTTTCTTTTCTCGATAAAATCTACCCTAAACTCCTGGCCCAGCACGAGCACCTTTACCGTGAGCGGGATCCCGATAAGGAGGGGCTTGTTTATATCCGCCATCCGTGGGAATCAGGGATAGACAATTCTCCGACTTGGGATGCACCTTTGAAGAGGATTAAAATCGATAAAGCGAAACTTCCTGAATACACCCGCCATGACCTCGAACATGGTGTGGACCCAAAGATGCGGCCCTCCGACGATGATTACGATCGTTATGTGTATATCGTAGATTTGTTCCGTCAAAACGATTACGATGAGAACCGCATCCGAGAGAACTGTCCTTTTCTCATCCAGGATCCCCTTTTCAACGCGATCCTCTGCCGAGCCAATGAATCTCTGGCCAGGATCGCGGAAATCATCGGCGAGTCGCCGGACCTGCCGCGTTCCTGGATTGAAAAGACAGCCGCAGCGATGCGCGATAAACTCTGGCACAAGGACCACGGCATCTTTGACGCCTACGACCTTGTGGCCGGAGAACTGATCGAGATCGATACAGCTGCCGGGTTTATCTCCCTCCTGGCCGGAGCCCCCACCCGTGATCAGGCTAAGACGTTGTATGAGCACCTCAATTCCGCCTCTTTCTGCGCTCTTCATCAGGGGAATTGCTACACGATCCCTAACTACGATACGCAAAAAGAAGCTTTTGATCGGACCAATTACTGGCGGGGGCCTGTCTGGATCAACATCAATTGGATGCTCGCCCAGGGACTTCGCCGCTACGGCTACACTCTCAAGGCTGATTCATTGCAGAAAGATCTCTTGCAGCTTCCCATCCGGTTTGGATTTCACGAGTATTTCGACTCTTTCGAGGGGACAGGCTACGGCAGCGACAATTTTAGCTGGACAGCGGCTCTATTCATTGACTTGGTCGAAGAATTTTATGAAAAACCCGATCTCAAGATCGACATAAAAAAACAAGCCAGGAAACTCTTCTCTGGAGATATGGTTCTCAATCACGGACAGGATATGCCTGACGTTGAGGCAGAAAACCTTGATTCCGAATTGATGAAATGCATCCGCGGCTTAAAAGATAAATACTATGATACAAACCGCGGATTGGTTGATTATGAAGGTCTGATGGAAGGGCCAGATTTTCAGATTTATCGACGATTAACCAACGGATTGAGGAAATTTGATCTGGCCCGTTTCGTAGGCAGGAAGGAGAAGCTGGCTTTCTGGATTAACCTGTACAACACGATCGTTGTTGACGGAATTATCACCTTAGGGATAAAGGATTCGGTAAAGGAAGCCCCTGAGTTGTTTCAAAAAATCAAGTATCAGATTGGAAAATTCACTTTCTCTCCTGATGATATCGAACACGGTATCTTGAGAGGAAACATCAGGCCCTGGCTACGCCTGCGGCGACCCTTCCGGACCGGAGATCCACGGAGGGAGATGATCCTAACGCCCGTAGACCCGCGCATCCACTTCACGCTTGTCTGCGGGTCCAGGTCCTGTGCTCCGATCGACTACTACGAAGCAGAGAAGATTTTCGAACAACTGGACAAGGCCTCCCGCTCTTTTGTTAACTCATCAGAAGTGATCGTCCTCCCTGAGGAGGGAAAAATCTTAATCTCAGAGATTTTTCACTGGTATATGTCTGATTTTGGAGGTCGAGACGGAGTCCTGGATTTCATCCACGATTATCTCGCCGACGACAGGATTCGGCAATTCATCGGAAGCAAAAACCGAAACATCCAAATCGAGTACCTGCATTATGATTGGAATTTAAACCGGGGAGCTTGAACACGAGGAGGAGCAGAAAAAGAGGAAAGTCCTCGTTTACTTGCCTTTCCTCCAGAACATGAAACTGCCAAGAACGGGAATATGGGCAAGACGGATTTTTTTCATCGGAAATATACCCTTGCTGACGACCCTGACATCCTCGACTGTATAGAAAGCCTTAGGGTCAAACCCATGGATAATCTCGACAACATTCTCGAAATCCTGACGTTTGATGATCAAAAAAATCACATGAACATTTCCAGTGCTACCCTGGGCATCTGTGCTAGTTACACCATAACCTTGAGATCTTAGGTGGTTTATCAATTCAGTGGCATCTTTCTGGGTTATGATTCGCAAGATCACACTGCCGATGGCCAATCCTTTTTCTATCTGAAGGCCTATAAAGGTCCCCATAGCAAAACCGGCACCGTAAGCAAAATAGCAAGCCCAATTATCGAGATTCTGCATGATGACCCTGATGGCCAGCAGCCAGATGATGACTTCGAAAAAGCCAACTACAGGAGCGCTGTATTTTAATCCTTTAGAAATAAAAATGATCCTCATCGTCGCCAGGCAGACGTCTGCGATTCTTGCCAGGAAGATAAGAAGCGGCAGGACAACCCAGGTGAATATTTCAGAACTGATAACAGATTCTAAAGTCATGACGATTGGATCCTTTCTTAGACCTTATTACCCTCTTTTTGATTTATGAATCTGCATTCAACGTGGTTCTAAATCGAGTTTAATTGAGAATTCTAATTTATTAGAATTGATATTTTTTGTCAAAAATAATTCAGATTTCTCTCCAGAAATGTTATGGATGAGCGGAAAATTATGTTAGAAGATAAGAACTTGGATCTTAAAATCAGCATCATCTCACTCGCTCAGGATCAAGCCATTTTGCATATTTTGACTATATAATTTTCGTATGCTATACCTTTTCAGGAAGAAAAAGAAAGGAATTGCATTGAATGTGACAAAAATATCTCGGGAGGAAAAATGAAATTTCACACAGCCCTGCGGGGATGGGCAAACAGGCGTCTGGAAAAGATTGATCATGCGGATATGATTGTCGGCATTCCCTGCTTTAATAATGATTCGACTATTGAATATGTTATCGATATGGTGAGTGAGGGCGTGGCCAAATATTATCGTGATCTCCGGGTTGTCATCATCATCTCTGATGGCGGATCAACCGATGATTCTAGAGAGATTGCTAAAGAAAAAACGGTCTATCCCTTTATCGAGAAGATTGTCACTATCTATCGTGGAATTCCTGGTAAGGGAAGCGCACTCCGCATGATATTCGAATCTGCCTCTTTCCTTGAAGCTAAGGTTTGTCTCTTGTTTGATTCTGACCTACGGAGCATAATCCCGGAATGGGTGAAAGCTCTGGCTGATCCCGTCTTAAGCCATGGTCATGACTTTGTTGCCCCTGTCTATAGCCGGTTTAAATACGATGCGACCATCACGAACAATATCGCTTACAACTTGACCAGAGCTCTTTACGGAAAACGAGTGCGCCAGCCTATAGGTGGCGATTTTGGTCTTTCTCGCAAGATGTTAGACTTTTATTTTCACTGTGGGAAAGATATATGGATGACAGATATTGCCCGATTCGGGATTGATATCTGGATGACAACGGCAGCTATAGTGGAGGATAAATCTATCGGTCAGGCTTATTTAGGGACTAAAGTGCATGATGCCAAAGACCCGCTCGAAAATCTAGGCCCGATGTTCAGGCAGGTGGTCTTTCCGCTTTTTCAATTGATGGAGGAGAACGCAGATAATTGGAAGAGAATCCAAGGAAGTGAACCTGTTCCGACATATGGAGCTCTCGTTGAACAAGAGCCCAAAGCTTTTGAGGTGGATCTTCCTGGAATGATCAATAATTTCAAGGAAGGATTTAAGAACCTTTCAATCTTTTGGGAAAGGATTATAAACCCAAAGAGTTTCGCAGTCCTCAAAGGTTTAACCAAAAAGAAAAAGAATGAAAGCTTTCTGATGCCGACTGAAGACTGGGCAAAGATTATCTACGATTTTGCAGCCACCTTTCATCGGTGGAAGAGGGACAGAGGAAAGCTGGTTGAAATCATGCGTCCCCTTTATTACGCCCGTGTCGCCTCTTTCATCAACAGGACAAAGGAGATGAGCACCATACAAGCAGAGAAGGTTATCGAGGAACAAGCCCTTACTTTTGAAACAATGAAGCCTTACCTGCTGAAGATTTGGGAGAAAAAACAGGATTCTTAAAATACGGGAACAACCGATGAGAAGATTAAATGTATTATTCGCCTCCTCAGAAGTGACCCCTTTTGCTAAGACAGGAGGTTTGGCCGATGTCTCAGCCGCATTACCTGAAGAGATGGCCTCCTTGGGTCATCAGGTCCGAGTGGTTATGCCTCTTTATCGTTCGGTGAAGGAGGGGAATTTCAACTTGAAGGAGGCAGGAACTATAGAAATTCCTTTTGGAAACAGAGTTATACAGGATAAATTTTTTTTCGTGGAGAGGAAACCCAATTTTCTGTTCTGTTTCATCGAGCATGATGAATTTTTTGACCGCAGGGATTTATACGGGACGTCTAAAGGAGATTATCCTGATAATGCAGATAGATTCATTTTTTTTAGCCGGGGTATTCTCCATTTAGCTAAAATGATTGAGTTCCAACCAGATATTGTCCACTGCAACGATTGGCAGACAGGCTTGATCCCAGTTTACCTGAGAACCTTGTACAAGGATGACCGGTTTTTCCTGAACACAAAGACTATTTTTACCATCCACAATCTCGCTTACCAGGGCCTCTTTCCCAATGATTACATTGCTGCAAGCGGGTTGCCTTCAGATGTATTCTCGATAGACGGGATTGAGTATTACGGCAAGATGAACTTCATGAAAGGAGGTATCGTATTCTCCGACATCATTACCACAGTGAGCGAAAAATACGCTGAGGAGATCAGGACTCCAGAATATGGCTATGGGTTGGATGGGGTTCTTCAGAGTCGGAGCTCAAATTTGTATGGAATTTTGAACGGAGTCGATTATGGTGTTTGGTCTCCTGAGACCGACCCCCATATCGCCACCAACTATGGTATTAATGACTTATCAGGAAAAGAGAGGTGCAAAGAAGATTTGAGGCAAACTTTCGAATTAGAAGGCTCACACGATGATCCCATCATCGGAATGATATCACGGCTCGCCGATCAGAAAGGATTTGATATTCTGGCTGAAGCTGCAGATGAATTGTTAAAGATGGACTTGTCTTTGGTATTGTTGGGAACAGGGGATAAGAAATACGAAGACCTTTTCGCTGAACTGGGGAAAAAACACAAGGGCCGTTTTGGTCTTAAAATCGCCTTTGATAATGTTCTCGCCCATAAGATTGAAGCAGGATCGGATATGTTCCTCATGCCTTCTCGTTACGAACCCTGTGGGCTGAATCAGATGTACAGCCTTAAGTACGGAACCATTCCTGTTGTTAGAGCTACGGGAGGATTAGACGATACCATAAAAGAGTTTAATCCCAGGACAGGGGAAGGAAATGGTTTCAAATTTGCTGAGTACTCATCAAAGGCCATGAAAGGAAAAGTCGGGAAGGCCCTGATGGTCTATCGTGATAGAGATCTCTGGTTAAAATTGATGAGAAATGCAATGGCAGAAGACTTTTCCTGGGAAAAATCTTCTCTCAAGTACCAAGAAATATACAATCAGATTCTCAACAGAATCTAAGTAATTCTTTTTATTATATTAATAACTGAAAATTTTTTTCTGGTGCCATTCTCAAGCATTAGAATTCATTCCAGTCATGGACTCTTTAAGTCACAAAAAAGAAATAATGAGTAAAAGAGGGAGCGGTATTCTTCTCCATGTCACATCGCTTCCATCACCATATGGTATTGGAGATTTCGGGTCAGGTGCTTTTGAGTTTGTTGATTTTCTTGCCCACACTAAACAGAGTTATTGGCAGATTCTTCCCCTGAACGCTATAAATTCAGCTTATGATATTTCCCCATACCACACAGTTTCTGCTTTTGCCTGTAATGTTTACCTTATCAGCCCAGAAGTCATGATTCAGGATGATTTGCTGGATGAAAATGATTTGGAGCCTCGACCAGACTTTTCCCTGGGAAGAGTCGATTATGAATCTGTTATAGATTACAAAAATAGGCTGTTTCAAAAAGCCTTCGGACATTTTAAGAAGAGAAAAACCAAGAATGATAAATTTGAAAAATTCTGTACGGAACATTCTTCTTGGTTAGAAGATTTTGCTCTTTTCATGGCGCTCAAGAGATCTTTTCGGGGAAAAGTCTGGAGTGAGTGGCCGGTTAAGATAAAAAACAGGGATCCTGAAGCTATACAATCCGCTAAAAAGAAACTCCATGATAAAATCGAGATGGAAAAGTTCCTTCAGTTTATCTTTGATAAACAGTGGCGAAGGCTTAAACACTACTGCCGTAAGAAAAAGATTCAAATCATCGGAGATATGCCCATCTATGTAGACTACGATAGTGTAAGCTGCTGGACGCATCCGGAAATATTCAAGCTTGATAAAAAAAGGAGACCTCTTGCAGTAGCCGGAGTCCCTCCTGATTACTTCAGCAGAACCGGGCAGCTCTGGGGAAATCCTGTTTACAGGTGGGATGTGCTGAAGGAAAAAAAATATGACTGGTGGATTCGCCGGATAGAACGCAGCCTGAAGCTCTATGATATCATCAGAATCGATCACTTCCGTGGTTTTGTCGGATATTGGGAAGTCCCCGCTGCACGGAAAACAGCAATCAGAGGAAAGTGGAAAAAGGCTCCAGCTTACGACTTTTTCAATCATCTGAAAAAGAATTTCCATCGATTGCCCATCATAGCTGAGGATTTAGGATTCATAACTCCAAAGGTGAGAGATGTGATGAATCATTTTGGTATCCCAGGGATGAAAGTGCTTCTTTTTGCCTTTGGCAGGGATGATCCTAACCATCCTTACCTTCCTCATAATTATGAGAAAAACTGTGTGGTGTATACTGGCACCCACGACAACAACACGGTGAGAGGCTGGTTTGAGAGCGAGGTTAAATCCAGGGAAAAGAAGAGAGTTTTTCGCTACCTAGACCTAGAGGTTAAAAAGCAAGAGATACATTGGAAATTCGTTAAATTGGCTATGATGTCTAGGGCAAACACAGCCATTATTCCTATGCAGGATATCCTTGGCCTGGGGGGAGGGGCGAGGATGAATCTGCCGGCGACAAAAAAGGGCAATTGGAAATGGCGGCTTTTACCTGAGCAGGTGACATCACCCCTGGTTGAGAAGCTGTTAGAGATTACAGAAATCAGTGGAAGAGCCAAAAAGCTTAAGTAGCAGCCTTAGCCAGGTCAATCCGTCTTCATCTCCCGCAAATATTGAGCCGCAGTTTCAGGGACGCTCGGGTTTATGTAAAATCCACTTCCCCATTCAAAACCTGCTATTCTGACCAGGCGCGGGATAATCTCTAGATGCCAGTGATAATCATATTTCAGGGTCACCCATTGGTCGGCTAACTTCGGCTGGGCTTCCGTATTGGGAGACGTGTTCAGGACATAATTGTACGGAGGATCATGGAGTACGGTCTTCAAGCGGACAAGGATGTCTTTCAGGAAAGGAGAAAATTTTTCTAGCTCTTCGTCAGCAACAGATGTGTAACTGTAGTTGTGATCTACTGGAGCGATAAAAACCTCGAACGGAAAACGTGGGGCATAAGGAGTAAAGGCAATAAATCCATTCTCCAATGAGATGACCCGGTTCTGAGTTTCCATTTCCTGCTGGATGATATCACATATCAAGCATCGCTCTTTTTTTTCATAGTGACTTTTGGCGGATTCGAGCTTAATGCGGACGTTGCGTGGAACGATCGGAGTGGCAATCAACTGGGAATGATGATGAGCCAAGGATGCACCGGCTCTTTTCCCATGGTTTTTGAAGACCAGCGCATATTTGAACCGGGGATCTTTGAAAAGGTCTCTGATCCTTTCCCGATAGGCCAGGAGGATCCATTTGATGTGTTCTGGAGGAAGGTCAGCGATGGTTAAATCATGCCCGGGAGTTTCGATGATAACCTCATGAGCCCCCGTTCCTTCAATCATATCGTAGTAACCAACTCCGATTCTTTTTCCTTCGGGTCCGATATTTAAAGCCGGGTATTTGTTGGGAACGACTCTGACTGTCCAGCCAGGAGAGTTAGGAGAGGTGTTCGGATCTCTTTTGGCCCATATCTCTGGTGGAGTGGATGACTCATGTCCCTCGCAGAAAGGACAGATTCTGACATGGTTGTATTTAGTCTTATCTTGCAGATCCGAAGGTCTTGCTGCTCTTTCTGTGGCTATGATAACCCAGCGGTTCTGTAAAGGGTCGTACCTGAGTTCTGGCATCTATCTCTCCTTTTAAGTTATATTACTGTTCCAGGGGAAAGGACGACATTTTTCGGAATGACTATAATCCCATCCCGAATGACATAGTGTTCCGAAGTTTCGTCATTAACTCCCCGGGCATTGATCAGCTTAACTCTATTTCCTATGCGGGCATTCTTGTCGATGATGGCTTTGCGGATCTCGCAGCCGCTTCCTATTCCTACATGGGGTAGGTCCTGTTTTTCATTTCGGGCCATCTCTTCACTTGACTCAAAGAAGTCAGCCCCCATCAGGATCGAACGCTCTATAACTGAGTTTTCTCTAATGAAGGACCGTATCCCGACTATGGAATGGATGATCTTCGAACGGTTGATTATACTGCCCTCACACAAGATGGAATATTCAATTTCTGAGGATAAAATCTTGGATCCGGGAAGAAAACGAGCACGGCTGAAAATAAGCTTGTCTTCATCGTAGAAATTGAATTTGGGTAAAGGATTCGTTAAATCAAGGTGGACTTCGTAAAAACTCTGTATAGTCCCGATATCTTCCCAATATCCATCGAAGAGGTAGGCATGGACTTTCTTCTGTTTGATGGCATACGGAATGACATCCCTGCCGAAATCTTTAAAATCGGTTTTTTCAAGCAGCTCTCTGAGGATATCCCAGTTAAACAGATAAATCCCCATGGAAGCAAGATGCGTCCTTCCAGCGGCATCTATCTGAAACTGATGGAAGAACTCTTCGGGAACTCTCGTGCTCTCGAGCTGAGTCGGTTCCTTGGGCTTTTCGTAAAAAGCTGTTATTCGAGCGTTCTTGTCGATTTGCATCACGCCGTAGTCAGAGGCTTGATCATACTCGACAGGATTGACAGCGATGGTGATATCTGCTCCTTTCTCCAGATGAAAACCAATAAATTGACGGTAGTCCATCCTGTAAATATGATCACCAGAAAGAATGAGCACGAGATCCCCTTCTGTCCGGAAAAATCTCAGATTTTGCCTAACCGCATCGGCTGTTCCTTGATACCAGTCAGGACTTTCGAGCGTCTGCTGGGCTGAGAGAATGGTTATGTAATCTTTGGAGAATTTATCAAAACTGTAGGTCAAGAAGATATGACGATGCAGGGATTCACTGCTGTACTGAGTCAGGATGAAAATCCTCCAAAAACCAGAATGAATACAAGTTATACCTGGGTTGATTAACTGAGCAGTACAGATACCAAAGAGTACCTCAGCATGTGTCATTGATAATATCCCGTTATAACAATATGTTGCA
>CAYFXE010000002.1:136401-146402 GCA_964347035.1 uncultured Eubacteriales bacterium
TCAGGATGAAAATCCTCCTCAAACCAGAATGAATACAATTGCTTAAAGGAATATCGATGAGACGGAACCGGCCAGCAATAGGAACCGCGGGTTTACTCCGTTTTTTTGTTAACGGATACAGCCGCTTGCCTTGACCGCCAGCCAGGATGATCGTGACGACTTTTGCCAATATATTCTGCCTTCTCACGCTCGTTTGAGTGTAGAGAAGAATTTAATGGAAATGCGGGGAAATGTAAAGGATAAAAAACTGGATAGCTTAGGAGGAGATTTGTTCGCGGGATGATCAGTGTCAATAAGTGGGATATTTTCTTAGCTGTTTTCCTCTTCTACCACGGCCTGTAATTTTTCCAAGAATTCAGGAATAGCAGATGTCACGCGGTTCCAGTTGGGGATGAGTGGGGAGTAGAGCGGATTTTCCAGGAATTCCTTGCCTGCGATTTGGATGGCGTTGGTGAAAGCCTCTACCATCCTTGTTTCCTCATGGCGGTCAAAAAAGAGTCCGTTAATCGCAGCATCATCATGATAGCGCTTGATGGTATCTTGGGCAGTACGAAGGTAATTGACCACCAATGTGTTAAATAGACTTTCGCTTAAAGGAGCGCCCTCGATGGCAAGATTCCTGAAGATAGCCTTGGCAATATCAATGGACATTTTCATGAGACCAGTCTCAGGATCTTCTGCTGATAGAGGCTGATGTTTGTGCTCGTAGGTTTCACAGAGTTCTACCTGGCAAATTCTCTTTAATGAACAATTGCGATAGACTTCAGACAGTGTTTCCACTTCAATTCCCCAATCCCCAGGAATGCGGTTAATTCGGGCGAGGTCAGCGCTCATAGAGAATTCTCCAGCCAGCGGATAGCGAAAACTATCCAGGTAAACGATCAGGGGGAGAGGACCGAGGAGTTTTTCTAGGCTCCTGATAATAGGTGTGACAAAAAGACGAGTGACCCTTCCGTGCATGCGATCTGTGACTCGAGCATAGTAACCCTTACAGAATACATAATCTATATTTGGTGAGGCCACAGGATAACATAGTCTCCCAAGGAGCTCTCGGGAATAATTGACTATGTCACAATCATGGAGAGCAATGACCTTACTCTCTTCTCGAGCTAAAATGTAGCCGTAAGCTGTCCAACAGGAACGACCTTTTCCATCCTCTCCCACATAAAGGCCGTTTTCTTCTAGTAATTTATAGAGCTTTCCTATGCCTGGACCGGTGTTCCAGATGATACGCGTTCTTTGAGGAAATGAAGAAAAGAATTCTTTTGCCTTAATAAACTGTTCTTGTTTAGTCCTCCCCATAGTGACAATTATCTCATTGAGATATGGCACTTTTTTTATCTCTTCTACTATCTGCTTGATGGCAGGGGCTTCTAATTCTGAGTAAGTAGAGGGAAGCACCAAGGCAATAGGCCGATGGCGATTGAATTCCGTCAATTCGCGATCCATCCGATCGAGGTCAGCTTTGCCAAGTCGATGAAAAGTAGCTACGACACCAGTTTGATAAAAATCAGCCATTTTGCCCTCCTTTTTGGGGGAGATTTTGTTATTATGATAGCCTGTTTAAGATTTTCAAGATAGCCTCGCACCAGCCTTGAGGTCCGATGCCCGGGGCAAGGATTAAGTTATCAAGATTAATGGAAGGATCATAGATTCCATCCGGCTTTTGCACCAAGACTGGATAATCGACCATCTTCAACATCGGCAGGTCATTCTGGCTGTCCCCAAGAGCGATTGTTTTCAAAAGTTCAGATTTTTTCCTGTAGATATCTCTCAGCAGCATGACCGCTTTTCCTTTGTCATTATTACCCATGAGATGGTAAAAACGCCCTCCTCTGGTAATGTGAAGGTTAGAACGGCTTGCCATTTCTTGTATGTCTTCGATAGCTGTTCCCTCATTCAGGATAAAGGGCTCATCATATTCTCTTATTTTCGCCAAACTGGCTTGTTTTAAAGAAAAGTTGCAAAGATCCGACACTTCCTGGGGGAAAAGATCACCAAAACCCTTGATATCTTTTGGGATGTGTTCTTTTATCTGATTAAAGGCTACTCGAATTTCTTTGTAGGGGGTCCCCAGTTCGATAATAAAATATTCAGGATCTTCTTTCGTGGATGAGAAAGGATGTGAGAAATAGCCTTTGGGGATAAAAACAGCGCCACCATTTTCCGAAATGAACGGATCCGCATTGTTTAGTTCCAACCGTACGTTTTCGATTTCAGCTCGGGTCTTGCTGGTACAGATAATGAGGGGGATATCCTTTTCTATTAATGCATTCAAGGCAGGAACAGCTGCCTCAAAAGAATATGTCTGATGGTCAAGAAGGGTTCCATCTAAATCAGTGAAGATCAGAAGTTTTGGGTTTCTATTCATCACAGATTAAAATATCCATTTCAGAATTTTAATCTCCTGGAAGACTTCCTCGGCTTTTATTGATTTTAAATCACCAGGATTATTTTTTCAAATGGTTCTTTGGACACATTTTCTTATCCACATGAAAGTGATCACTTTAAGACTCATTTTTTACGTTTTGAAGTGATTCCGTTTTAGTTGAAGTCCTTCTTTCCATATGCTATAAGCTTTAACAAAGGGCCTTTTTATAAGGCAAAAAGAAGTAGAGATGCAGTCTTTAAAGCTTCATTTCTTTTCTTGACGAAGATAAACTTAGGGATGCTTAGAAAATAGAATCTTTTGGAGGGAAAACAAATGAGCAGCTTATATTTTATCTTTCCGACCCTCCTTGCGGTCTTGATCTCTTTCCTCTTTGTGAGAGCAGCTGCTATTGCTTTGATGATGACCGGCTTAGAAAAGAGTAAGGCTAGATTTCAGGCCTTATCAGCGTTCTCGGGAACTGGATTCACGACCAAAGAAGCAGAACTGGTGATCAACCATCCTGTTCGGCGGAAAATCGTTACCTGGCTGATGATCATGGGGAATGCCGGGATTGTTGCGGTCATCGTCACCGCCACATCCTCTCTGGCCACGAGCCGCGGGTATCAACTTCCGATTAATGTTTTGGTGCTCATTGTCGGGATATTCATCATCTACAAGCTGGCCACCTATCGGCGCTTTCTCAAGAGATGGGAAGGATTTATCGAGAGGAAGCTCATAAAATCGCCCACGTTTGAAGAAGCTGCCACAGAGGACCTCCTTCATTTCCTTGAGGGTTATGGTCTGGTGAAAAAAATCATCAGCGAAAAATCGCCGCTGATCGGACATTCTCTATCCGAGGCGAGGTTAACCGAGAAGGGAGTTTTGGTCTTAGGCGTAGAAAGAGCCAAGAGTTGGATCCCGATCCCTAAAGCGAATGAGATAATCGAGAAGGATGACAGGCTTATCGTGTATGGACCTCATGCTGTCCTGAAAGAACTTTTAAAGGTGCCGACTGGTCTTGCCAATAATGAACCAAACGCATGAAATATGAATAGAAAGAATCGACAGTTCTAGATTTGACGTTTCTTCTTTTGTGCGTTTGACAGGGAGGTGAAAATGAGTAAGGTAAGCAAACTCATCAGGAGAAGGGAAACGAAGATCGGACTTCCTCCTGGAACAGCAGTGTTTGTGGGAGAGCAAAAGACCGAAAAGGTGAAAATTTCCTACCTCGACTATGATGAGGCTCGGGTTCAGGGGAAAAAGGTCGAATCGGTGGAAGAATGTTTTCCTTTTAAAGAGACTCCAACCGTGACTTGGATAAACATGGACGGGATTCATGAGGTGGAGATCATCCAGAAGATTGGTAAGCACTTTGATCTGCATCCGCTCATTCTAGAGGATATCCTAAACACCCACCAGAGGCCAAAGATGGAGGAATTCGAGCACTACTTATACATCGTTATAAGGATGCTGTATTACGACGAAGAAGAAAATGATATTAAGGGAGAACAGGTCAGTCTGATAGTAGGCGAAAATTATGTTATCTCACTTCAGGAAAGAGAAGGAGATATATTTGAACCCATAAGGGATAGAATCAGGAACGGAAAGGGCCGCATCAGAAGGATGGGGGCTGATTACCTTGCTTATGCTCTGTTAGATGCCATTGTGGATAACTATTTTATCATTCTGGAAAAGATCGGAGAGCGATTAGAGGAGCTTGAAGATAAAGTGGTGAGTGATCCAAAGCCTGAAACCTTGCAAGAAATTCATACCCTAAAAAGAGAGATGATCTTTCTGCGCAAGTCTGTCTGGCCATTAAGAGAGGTCATCAATAACTTAGAAAGAGGGGAATCTTCACTCATCCAGGAAAAGACCCAGATATACCTCAGAGATGTCTATGATCATACCATTCAAGTGATAGATACGGTCGAGACCTACAGGGATATGCTCTCAGGAATGCATGATACGTATCTATCCAGTGTCAGCAACAGGATGAACGAGATCATGAAGGTGCTGACGATCATCGCGACAATCTTTATTCCCTTAACCTTCATCGCCGGAATCTATGGTATGAATTTTAAATTCATGCCGGAGCTGGAATGGCGTTGGGCCTATTTTTTAGTGTGGGGTGTTATCCTCGTCGTCGCCGTTGTGATGGTGATTTTCTTCAGAAGAAGAAGATGGCTTTAGAAAAATTTCTGTTGATTGATATCTTCCAGGCAAGTCTGAAAGAATGATTCAGATGAATATAAAGACCATCCTTATTTTGATAATTGTTTTATTGGCTTTGTTCATATTCCTCCAAAACACCCAAATCGTCAGCCTCCAACTACTTTTTTGGAAAATCAGCATGTCCCGGATTATTTTTATGTCCTTTCTTATCGTTGTTGGATTTGCGCTTGGAATTCTGGCTGGAGGGTTATTGAGAAAACGCTTTTAGGCACTTAGAAATAGTCTTATTTTTGGATTAAGTATTATCCAGAGGAAGATACTATCCCTGATACGAATCATGAATATCTAAGCAGGTCAGAATACTCTATTGCCTAGACAAATGATCAATCAAGTGGCAAAAATTATATTAGGGTTAATTTTCGTTTTTACCTTGTGCATATTTCCTATATTATATCCACAAGAGACGGAATATGTACCTCAGATAGAAATTCTAGATTCCTTAAGCCCGGAATTGAAAGAGGCCATATCGCGTTTTCGTTTAAAAGAAATAAATCCTCATTTGTTTTCTGTTCGACCCTATTTCAAAACATTTACACTCGTGAGAGAAAAAAAACATTATTTATACGCAGGATTTCAAGTTGTGGCCATCAATTTAGTAGTATGGACGTACGATGTCAGCGTATTAAAAGCAGGTTGGGCGAGGATTTCTTTGCAGTCAATCTTGAATAACTTCAAATATGGCTTCGAGTGGGATGATAATAGTTTCAAGACCAATCAGAATGAGCATCCCTTCCATGGAGCCATGTATTTTTCTTCGGCAAGGAGCAGTGGATTAGATTTCTGGGAATCCATGATTTATCCTTTTGTAGGGAGCTTCATGTGGGAATTTGTTATGGAAACGAATCGACCCTCAGCGAATGATTTTATCATGACACCTCTTGGGGGATCACTTTAGGCGAGGTATTATTTCGAGTTGCAGATCTGATAAATGATAGGGATTCTTTCGGATTTCAAAAAATAATTCAGCGTTCAATCATCTTTATTATCAATCCAGCTTACGGTTTTAATTTAATCACAAGAAAAGGATTCAAAAAGAGAACTCCTTATGAACAACATCATTATGATTTCAATCTTGCTTTGGGATCATACAATCCTGTTTTTAATCGAGCCATGGTTGCCGTTGTCGCTAATTTAGAATACAAAGATGCTTCATTGAAAGTCGACTCTGACATATATCCATATTCTTGGTTTTCTCTTCATCTTAAACTTGGATTCAATAACATCACACCTTATGATAAGGAAATTCTTACAACTGGAATACTGGTGGGGAAAAGAGGAAAACACAGCTTGATGGGGATTTTTGGGATATTTGACTATATTGATAATAATCTCTCAGAGAAGATGTCTGCAGTAGGATTTGGGCCGGGCTTAAGAACCGAGTACAGATCTAAATCGAATATGTTCATTCACACGGCTGGCGTTTTATCAGTTATAGTTGGAGGATCAGCCTCATCCCTCGATTTCTACTATAGCCATCAATTGGCATCGACAAGATATCCATATTCTTTCGGACCAGGAGCGAAAGGTGAGATTGATTTAGAGATTGGCAGGAAAGGTCTTGGCAGCGTTCAATCTGAATACGCCCAGTATTGGGTGCATTCCCTTCATACTCAAGCAGAACATTTTCTTTCTGTCCTTTCTTCCTACATCCATCTAGAGCTGTCAAAAGTATCTAAGATATCTTTTGGCTATGAGTATAATTTCAGGCATACTCTATTCCGGGGTACTGCTTATAGCAGCAGAAAAGGGTCAGCTATTGTCTTTTATACTCTAAAACTATAAATGCCAATTATTAAACACTGATTTAGTTATCTCTTTTTTTCTCTTGCTGATGTAAATAGATAATTTTATTATTTTAAACAACGATATCTTTGAAGAGTCATGACAAACCGAAAATCCATTGGGTGAGATATGCGATTGGAACGGCCCCATTTTTTTCGCAGCCATAAGCACGATATTAGGCTCTATCCTATTTCTCAGGGATGATTCCGCTGTTGAAGAGAAAAGATATATTCTTAGAGATTCGTCAAGGGCTTCCCAGGGAGGGACCTGGAAGAAATAAGTATACGAGAAGGGCTTTCAGGTTGCTGCCTATTATGGATAAGCCTCGTATTTTGGATATCGGCTGTGGCCTAGGGGGGCAAACCATAGAACTGGCAAAGTTAAGCGGCAGTCAAGTCATTGGATTGGACATCCACCAACCTTATCTTGATGAGCTTCGGAAAAGATTGAAACAGAAGGGCTTAAAGATCGTGTCAAGGCAGCACGGGGGACGATGTTCGATCTTGGTTATCCAAATGAACATTTTGACATTATCTGGGCTGAAGGGGCCATTTACATCATCGGTTTTGAAAAGGGCCTCAAGGAATGGCGAAAGTTCATAAAATCTAATGGGTTTCCTCGTCGTCCATGAGATGTGCTGGCTCCAGCCGAATCCTCCGCAGGAAATCCATGATTATTGGATGTCCGTTTATCCTGGTATCATGACCATTCCCGAAAACCTTGAATCGACCCCCGACCGGGGCTATCAAGTCATCGGCCATTTTCCTCTGCCAGATGATGCCTGGTGGGTGGAATACTACGGCCCACTCGAGAAACGACTCGACAAACTCCGAGATAAATATAGCGACGATCCTAAGGCTTTGTCGGTGATTGATGAAGAGCAGCAAGAAATAGAGCTTTATCGAAAATATAACGCGTGGTATGGATCCGTATTTTATGTTATGCAAAAGGAATAATCAGAACTTTTAAATCTTAAAGAAAACCCTGCAGAAAAAAAATTTCATTTGTAATCAAGGTCTGCTATATATTTCGCATCTAATAGGATCGAAAAATGGTTGATTATCGATTCGTTTTTACTTCATAAGAAAAGACAGCCTCATCTTCGCTGGGTTCTACAACATAAAGCCAAATCCTACCATCGTTTAAAAAGTCGACAGCCATAAAGCCTTCGTGGAGGTGGGCGAATAGGGTGTTAACTTTGTGGCCGACTGAGCTTAACATTGATTTCGAGCCTGCACCGCTGACCAACATCAACTCCGCAGCATCGATGCCGTCCAAAACCTGCAGAGCATGTTCATGTCCCCCCGCATAAATAAGTGGCTTTTTTATCCTAAAAGCCTCCAGCAATTGGCTTCTCATGTTTTTGAACTCAGAGCTGTTATGGTCCTCGGGGTGTTTTATGACATTCCACCTTAAGATAGGATAAAGAGAGCCGATCACGGGAAGAGGTATCCAAAGCCATTTCACGGTCCGGGTCAGCGGAAAGAGATGATCCTGCCAACTGTAGAATCCCCCATGTATGCCGTGTGTATCCAATGGATAGTGAGCAACGAAGACGATATGACGGTTTTCTGCTGTTTTTAACAGCGTCTTGAGCGTTTCTAAGGAAGACTCGAGGTCAGCATGTGCACAATCTTTTCTCTGTATAACCTTTTTGTTCAGCCAGTGGCCAGAGTCGATGACGATGATTCGTAAGTTTTCGACATCGATCTTTGTCGGTCCCGGGCAGCCAGATGGAGGAAGAAAAGCATCATTTCTTTTCAATTCCTCGTTGATAAATTTTTCCTGCCGGATGATTCCTGGAAGGCCCTGATGCCAATCATGATTTCCAGGGATAAAAAAACCATTGGCTCCACTTCTTTTGATCACTTCGATTTGAGCCAGGAGCAGCCGTTCGGCCTCTGGCCGCTGGATGTCTCCCTCTTCCGGCAATCCATCAGGATAGATATTGTCCCCGAGGAATATGACCATGGTCTTATCTGGTTTTTTGTTTGCCCATTGTTCGAGTTTTAATAAAACCGGATCATCCTTCTCGGTTTCCCCTGCATCGCCTATCAGGAGCAGCCTGTACCTGAGATCACTTTCCTCGGCACTAAAGGTTCTGGGAAGACGTACATCGCTCCGATAATAGGGTTTGATATGGCTGCATCCAGTCAGAAGACTTAAGAGAAGCAGAAATGTCGATAATGAACCTATCAAGATTTGCATCTTTTTCTTTTTTGGAGAATTATGCATAGGATTTTTTCCTTGTTTCGATTCTATAAAGAATGAGCATGTCTTATCGGTTGAGCAATATTTTCCTCTTGGGTGGTTTCGTTGAATTTCCTATTTTAGCAGTAAATTTGTTTGTTTTGTACTTATTTAGGCTGTCAGTAAGCATCAGCAAACCGTGATATGATAATAGATAAAGTATGGATAGCTGTAATAAAGGCGAGGTCCTATCCGTCTTCGCCGAAGACACTCCCCACCCACCTCCATGCGGCTCAGATGGATAGGACCTCACCTTTAGAGGTCTCATCCAATAATACCTTAACCACGGATCTGGGGATACTCCCAGACCATCACAAGCTGAGGATTGATATAAGAATTTCGTTTGAAAAGTTGAAACATAAATTGTATTTTTAAATTCATTATTACAGGAGGTAGTCTTATGCAGCGCAGAATCTTCTTAGTCATCATTTTTTGCTTAGTTTTCATCACCTTGGCTATGGCTCAGCAGCCCGGTGAGATTAGCTATCATGATGAATCGGTCATTCCCGAGGACAAGAAGGGAGAGCGGATTCAATCGCTCATCGACACCTTCAATTCCCATGATCCAGAGAGAATCCGAAGATTCGTCGAAGAATCGTTCACGGGGAGATTCCAAAAACGGGCTTCGATGGATGGGCATCTCGATGTATTTTTAAGAGAATACAGGTTAAGCGGGAACATAAAATTTCACAGCATTCGCACCTATGTACCAGAGAGAAAGAATGAGACGATTGTCATCCTCAAGGCCCAGAATTTTGATGACTGGCGTTCTTTTCTAATTAAGTTTGATGAGAAGAATGATTATCTTATAAGTGCCATTCAGTTCCTTCCTGCCCGCACACCGACGAACGTTGATGAGCCGGTTCTGAACGAAGAGCAATTCCTCCAGGAAATAAAAAATATCATCAATCGTCTGTGTAAACGAGATGTCTTCTCGGGGACTGTGCTTATCGCCAAAGGTAACCAGGTGCTCTTCTCTCATGCCTGCGGTGAAGCCAGCAAGCGCTTTCACGTCCTTAACAAAATCGATACAAAATTCAACCTCGGATCGATGAACAAGATGTTCACCGCCACGGCGGTTGCCCAGCTTGTCGAGAAAGGGGTGGTTTCCTTCCAAGACCCGATCAGCAAATATGTGGACGAATCCTGGCTTCCTCAGGTAATGAGCTCTAAGATCACGATCCATCATTTGCTGTCTCATACCTCTGGGTTGGGGAGTTAGTTCAACGAAAAATTTATGAAAGGATCCCGGACCCAGTGGCGTTCGGTGGAAGATTTTAAGCCTTTGGTCAAGGGTGAACAGCTGGCCTTCGAACCCGGAAAAAGATTCCGGTACAGCAACACAGGCATACTGCTCTTGGGTGTG
>CAYFXE010000003.1:0-88016 GCA_964347035.1 uncultured Eubacteriales bacterium
AGGGAGAGGTCTGCAAAACCTCGATTCGTCGGTTCGAATCCGACCCGCGCCTCCACACCCAATCCGCCTTTTATAAGTAACTCCGTCACTCAGCAACTCAGTTTTCAGTTTAAGATCAGATTCCCTTCTTTGCTGACAACTGGTAACTGATGGCTGAACCAGTAACTCTGTAACTCAGGAAGAACAATTCTTGAGATAAAAAAATTACCTGTTCCTTTTTTTATTTGACATTGAAAAGTGAAAATTATATAGTTTTTGAAAACTTTCCTTAAGGAGGCCGGATATGGATATCGTTTCTCGTGTGCAAGGAATTTTACTCAAACCCAAGGATGAATGGGTCAAGATCAAAGAAGAAGTGATGCCTCACACCGAGCTCTTGACATCCTATGTCCTGATTCTCGCCGCCATTCCAGCTCTAGCCCAATTCATAGGTTTTGGCTTAGTCGGATTTAACGTTCCCTTCCTTGGTAGGTATAGATACGGAGTGGGTGGAGGGCTCCTCCGGGCTATTCTTGTTTACGTTTTTTCGATAGCAGCTGTTTATATCTTCGGCATCATCATCAACGCTTTAGCTCCGAGCTTTTCCTCCCAGAAAAACATGGATAATGCCATGAAACTGGCCGCCTACTGTATGACTCCTTACTGGATTGCGAGTGTTCTGTATATTCTTCCTTTCCTCGGGATATTAGTGATGTTGGCTAGCATCTACGGTCTTTTTATTTTATACCTCGGATTTATGACTCCTCTCATGAACACCCCCAAGGACAAAGTCATCAGTTATTTTGTAATCAGTATTATTGTGGTGATTGTGATTATGGTTGTGATCTGGATCGTTCTAGGAGCGATCTTTGCTGTCGGAGGAGTCTACCGCGCTTTCTAGCTCTTCTTTGATTCTCCGAAAGGCCTCACTTGGAGAAGAGGCCTCTATTATTGGCCGTCCGATAACTAAATAGTCCGCTCCGTTTTCTATGGCTTGACCTGGTGTCATGATTCTCTTTTGATCATCCGAGGCTGCCCATCGCGGTCGGATCCCGGGAGTGACGATTAAAAAGTCCTGGCCTATTTCCTGCCGAATGATTTCGATTTCTCTCGGGGAACAGACAATACCGTCAACACCTGCCTCCTTTGCCAGCTTGGCCAGCCTCAGGACTTGATCACCCACTGTACCTTCCATTCCGATGGCCTTCAGATCTTCGTCCTTCAGACTCGTCAGGATGGTTACAGCCAGAAGGAGAGGTTTGGCTGGCTGTTGAGCTGCGGCGGCAACGGCTCGGGACATCATCTCCTTGCCTCCGGAGGCATGAAGTGTGATCATGTGGACTCCGTGCTTGAGTATCATCTCGACTGCTCCAGCTACAGTGTTGGGAATATCGTGGAGTTTAAGGTCGAGAAAAATTCTTTTCCCGAAGTGCTGGATAGCTTGAAGCAGGGCAGGTCCTTCGGCAGAGAAGAGTTTAAGGCCGACTTTAAAGATGTCTGCTTCCTCCAGCTCTTTCACGAGGGAGAAAGCTCTCTGTTTGGTGCCCACATCAAGGGCAACAATGATCCTTTGCTTCAGGTGTTTTTCCTTATCCATTGCGTTCCACTCTTCATAAAAGAAGTCTTTGGTTGAATAACGATTCCACTGAGCTTTAGCTTAACTCCTTTCTCGAAGTGTTGAGTATAAACTTCTTCAGGCTAGGTGCTTCCTTTCAGCCTGAGCGTCCCGATAATCTCCTCTACGGTTTTAATCCCTTTGCTCTGGCAGTACGTCTCTATGTCCTTGATAATTTTAACCGTAGCCTCGGGGTCGATGAAATTGGCGGTTCCCACTTCGACGGCTTTAGCGCCGGCGATCAGAAACTCGAGAGCATCCGCTCCGGATATGATCCCACCCAGACCGATAACAGGAACGCGAACCTGACTGGCCACCTGGTAGACCATCCTGAGGGCAATAGGTTTTATGGCTGGCCCGCTGAGTCCGCCAAAGACATTGGCCAGGCTGGGCTTTCGTGTCTCATAATCTATGGCCATGGCCAGGAATGTATTCACGAGAGACAGCGCATCCGAGCCCGCTTCTTGTGCGCTGAGGGCGATCTCGACGATATCGGTCACATTGGGCGAGAGTTTAGTGATGAGAGGCCGGATGCTTTGCTGGCGGACAAGCTTAACTAGAGAAAAGGTGGCCTCAGGATCCAGAGCCGGGCAGAGGCCGTTTTTTTCGACGTTCGGACAGGAGATGTTCAACTCATAGGCCGCAATACCCTCGGTTTTATTCAAAAATTCGACAACCCTGGCATATTCTTCCTCTCGCTCTCCACAGACATTGATGATGATCGCTGTGTCTATTTTTTGAAGTTCCGGAAGAATTTCCTCTGAAAATCTTTGAATCCCGATCCCTTGGAGGCCGATGGCATTAATGAGCCCTGCCTGGGTTTCGACAATCCGAGGAGGAGGATTTCCTTCTCGAGGGGAAAAGTACAGGCCTTTAACCACGATTCCCCCCAATGTATTGAGATCGAGGAATGGCGAAAATTCGAGGCCGTATCCGAAGGTTCCGCTAGCAGCTATGACAGGATTCTTGAGCTTCAAGAATCCTAGATCGACAGCCAGATCTGTCATTACTCCATGCCTTGCCACAGGATGTCTTCAGCCTTAAAAACAGGGCCTTCTTCACAAACTTTTGTCCACTCTTGCGATCCTCCTTTATTTATTCTCCTCACACAGCTCCAACAGGCACCGATCCCACAGCCCATCGTAGACTCCAACGAGAACTCGGCCGGGATGTTATGTTTCTGAGCGAGACCAGCAATTTTTTCCATCATCGGTTCTGGGCCGCAGGAAAATATGTAGGCAGGATCTATGTTTTCTAGCTCCTCGGCAAAGTAGTCGCTGACCAATCCTTCAAATCCGTAAGAACCGTCATCCGTTGAGCAGAAAAGATCAAAGCCGTCCTGTTTGATTTTTCCCTTCACAGGGAGATCCTCAAGAGACTTTCCCCCGTAGAAAATTTTGACTGAGGCGCCATCAGACCGGAGGACCAGGGCGAGAAAATACAGGGGAGCTATCCCTCTTCCTCCACCAATAGCGACCACCTTTTTTCCGTTGAATTCTCCTCCTGTGGTGAATCCTTTCCCAAGGGGGCCTATGATATCCAAAACGTCGTTTTTTCTTTTTTGACTGAGAAGTTCGGTCCCGATTCCTGTCACCTGGAAGAAAATCTCGGTATGTTTCTTGTCGGCCGTATGGATGCTGAAAGGCCTCCGCAACAAGGGATAGGGCTGTGGGTTGACACGGACCATGATGAACTGTCCGGGGACAGCCTCAGAAGCAATTCGGGGAGACTCTAAGACAAACAGGTAATAATCCCGCCAATGCTGGATACGGGAAATTCGGGCTTGTGGGTCTTTGATCATAAGGCTGCGTTTTTGAGAAAAAAATATCAGAATCTCCACCTTATGGCAATAAAAACTTTGACAAAAACCTTTTGTTTCTGTTTATAATCAAATTTCCTGATTCCCATGCAGGAGGGACTCATACATGAATATTTCCAAAAGGGGTCAAGAGATTCAACCTTCCCCGATACGAAAATTTAAGCCTTATGCTGATGAAGCCCAGAAAAGAGGAATTCATGTCTATTTTCTCAACATCGGTCAGCCTGATATTCCCACACCTCAACCGGTTTTGGATGCTGTCCATGGGTATGATGACAAGATCCTCAGTTACGGACCGGCTCAAGGATTCTTGGAGTTGAGAGAGGTGATTGCCGACTATTTTAACCTCTACAATATCCCGATTAATGCTGAGAACGTGATCATCACCATCGGGGGATCTGAAGCCATCCATTTCTCCTTCAGCGTGGTGGCCGATCCCCGCCAAGAAGTCATCATCCCCGAACCATTCTACACCAATTATAACGGCTTTGCAGCATTCGCCGATGTCCAGATTTCACCACTCACCTTGAGTGTGGAGGATGGATTTCGTCTTCCTCCCCAACAGGACATCGAGAAGAAAATCACACCTCAAACCAAAGCTATTCTTCTCTGTTCCCCCAACAATCCCACAGGAACTGTGTATTCAGCCGAAGAGCTGGAGCGGGTCATCGAACTCATCAAAAAACACGATCTGTTTCTCATTGGTGATGAAGTCTACAAGGAGTTCGTCTACGATGGTCAGAGGCACAAGAGTGTGTTGGAGTATGAAGAGATCAAAAATAGGGTTATCGTCGTCGACAGCATCTCAAAACGATTTAGCTGTTGTGGAGCTAGGGTGGGCTTTGTCGTTACCAGGAATGAGGAAGTCTACCAATCTCTATTGAAGTTTGCCCAAGCTCGACTCTGTCCTCCTTCGATCGAGCAGAAGGCTGCTCTGGCTGCCTACCGTATGCCCAGAGATTATTTCGATGAAATCAGAGAAGAATACCAGAAGAGGCGAGATATCCTCTTCGAAGGATTGAAGGATATCCCGGGGATCGTGATTCACAAGCCCCAGGGAGCCTTCTACCTCATCGTCCGGCTGCCGATCGGAGACTGTGAGCATTTTGTCCGCTGGATGTTGACGGATTTTCACTTGGACAGAGAAACCGTCATGGTTGCTCCTGCTCCTGGTTTCTATTCCACCCCGGATAAGGGAAAGGACGAGGTGAGGATTGCTTACGTCCTCAAGGAAGAGGATTTAAAACGAGCGATTGTCGTTTTTAAGGCAGGCCTCGATAAATACCAGACCTTGTATGGGGTCAGACCTTCCTAATTTTCATAATTTCCTTTCTTGATTATACAAGAGTAGCATATACATATATCTTATTATGAAAATTAGGAAGGTCTGACCCCAAGTTACCCTACTTGAATTTTGGGAGGCAAGCGTGTATATATGTGATTTACTTCTTCGAGGAGTTGAATGATGAACACAAAACACGTTTACTTTTTCGGTAAGGATCATGTGGAAGGAAATAAAGAGATGAAAGATATTCTTGGTGGGAAGGGCGCCAACCTGGCAGAGATGGCCGGAATCGGTCTTCCTGTTCCTCCGGGATTCACCATCTCGACAGAGGTCTGCAACCTTTTTGCCCAAGCTGGGGATAAAATTCCTGCTCAAGTGAACCAGGAAATTCTTCAAAACCTCCAAAAGCTAGAGGAGGTGACCCAACTGACATATGGAGGAGCACAGAATCCTCTTCTCGTTTCAGTCCGTTCCGGAGCTAAGTTTTCTATGCCCGGAATGATGGATACGGTGCTCAATCTTGGTCTCAACGATAAAACCCTTGAAGGTCTTGCCCAGAAAGCGGGCGATAGACGGTTTGCCTTGGATTGTTATCGTCGTTTGATCCACATGTTCGGGGATGTGGTATTAAAGATTCCTAAGGAAAAATTCGAGAAAATTCTGAGAAAGAAAAAAAAGCAGGTCAGGATCACCGATGATTTTGAACTCTCGGAGAAAGCCTTGGAGGGATTGATCGTTGATTACCGGCAGGTGGTCAAAGAAGAAACGGGCAGGGACTTTCCCCAGGATGTCAAAAAGCAGCTCATCATGGCCATATCCGCCGTTTTCAAATCCTGGAACAACCCTAGAGCTGTCACCTACCGGCGGTTGAATTACATCCCCAATGACTTAGGAACAGCGGTCAACATCCAGCAGATGGTCTTCGGGAACTTTGGACAAACATCAGCCACAGGGGTGGGATTTACTAGGAATCCCGCAACCGGGGAAAAAGAGCTCTACGGCGAATACTTGTTTAATTCCCAGGGAGAGGATGTCGTAGCAGGAATCCGAACTCCTACACCCCTTATGGAGTTGGAGAAAGAAATGCCTTCGGCTTACAAGGATCTGAAAACCTATACCAACAGGCTGGAAAAACATTACAAGGATGTTCAGGATTTTGAGTTCACGATCCAAGAAGAAAAACTGTTCATGCTCCAGACAAGAAGCGGGAAAAGAACCGGAATGGCCGCGGTTAAGATTGCGGTGGACCTGGTTGAAGAAGGGCAGGTGAGTAAGGAGGAAGCTCTGTTGATGGTCGAACCAGAGGCTCTCCATCAACTTCTTCATCCCGTCTTCGATGCCCAAGAAAAGGCAAAGCACAATGTCATCGCAACAGGGTTAGCGGCTTCTCCTGGAGCTGCGGCTGGTCAGGTGGTGTTTACTGCCGATGAAGCAGTGGAATGGAAGAAACAAGGACAGAAGGTTATCTTAGTGAGAGAAGAAACCTCTCCCGATGATATCCATGGAATGAGTGCGTCCCAAGGTATCCTGACGGCTACCGGCGGAATGACCTCCCATGCGGCCGTCGTGGGGAGGCAGATGGGAAAACCCGCCGTGGTGGGGTGTGGAGAGTTGAGGTTGAATGCCGAGAAGAAGATTGTTCAGGTGGGAAGCGTAAATCTTGAAGAGGGGGACTGGATCTCCCTAGATGGGACCTCTGGTGAAGTCCTGGAAGGGAAGATTCCGACTCAACCTTCAGAGATCATTCAGGTCATCCGGGAAGAAAAAAAACCTGAGGATTCTCAACTCTACCAGGATTTTACGAAATTTCTTTTCTGGGCAGATCAGGTGAAGAGACTGGGCGTTCGGGCCAACACCGATACACCAGAAGATGCCCGAATTGCCTTGGCCTTCGGGGCGGAAGGTGTCGGATTGGCCAGGACAGAACACATGTTTTTCGAGAGGGACAGACTTCCGTTCATCAAGGAAATGATACTCTCAGAGACACAGGAGGAGAGACGGAAGGCGCTGAGTAAACTACTTCCTTTTCAAAAAAAGGATTTTCACGGACTCTTCAAAGAAATGAGGGGCCATCCCGTTACCATCCGCACTCTCGATCCCCCCCTTCACGAGTTTCTTCCCCGCAGAGAGGACCTCATGGTCGAGATCGCTGTCTTGAAATGTGGTGATGAAAAGAGAAACAGACCGAAAATCCGAGACTTAGAAAAACTGTTGGAAAGAGTCAAAGCCCTATCCGAATTCAATCCCATGCTCGGTCACCGTGGCTGTCGATTGGGAATATCCTACCCTGAAATCATCGAGATGCAGGCCAGAGCCATCTTCGAAGCTGTCTGTCAATTACGCAAAGAGAGGGAAAAGGTTTATCCAGAGATCATGATTCCTCTCGTAGGAGCGAAGGAGGAGCTAGCAAACCAGAAGAAAATCATAGACCGCATCGCTGAAGAAGCCATGGAGAAACACAAAGTAAAGATCGATTACTCGGTGGGTACCATGATCGAAATACCCAGAGCAGCCATCACGGCCGATCAAATTGCCGAGGAAGCCGAATTTTTCTCCTTTGGTACAAATGATCTCACTCAAACCATCTACGGCCTTTCAAGAGACGATGGAGCTGAATTTCTAGCTTATTATCTGGCTCATGGGATCTGGAAAAACAATCCTTTCGAGACCGTCGACGAGAGCGGTGTGGGGGAGCTGATGAAGTGGGCGGTGGAGAAAGGACGCCAGACTAAACCCGACCTTAAAGTGGGGATCTGTGGTGTGCACGGAGGCGATCCCAGGTCGATATATTTCTGCCACAAGATTGGGTTGGATTATGTCAGTTGTTCGGCCTATCAAGTGCCTGTTGCCCGGTTGGCAGCGGCCCAGATCGCTCTGAAAGAAAGAAAAGCATAGGATAGCCAATAAAGAGAGGACGATTCCGCTATTTCTTACCCGCGGCTTTATGGATTAGATTTTTGAAGATATAAGTGGCCATGGCTGGATTGGCTGCAAGTCTTCTCTTGCAGTAGGCTGTGGCGTGCTTCCATTTTTCGGCAAACGGAACATACAGGCGGACAAGAACACCGTTTCGGATGAGCTCGTCTTGGAAGGATTGCTTTGGCACACCCATAAGCATCTGGACTTCATACTGATCCTTTCGGATATTCAACCGTTCGGCCATGTTGAGTGCCTCGTTGATGACCTGTTCGTCGTGGGTGGCGATCTCAGAATAGTGGCCGTCCTTGTACAGTATCTCCAGCTGCTGCAACATCTTTTTCTTCATCTCCGGCTTGGTTTGGAGGGCGAGGTCCTTGGGTTCGTTGTAGATGCCAATACAAATCCGGATGCGGGCGTTTAAATCATGGAGAGATTTTATGTCATCATCAGTCCGAAAAAGGCGTGACTGTAGTACTGTTCCGAACGTCGGATGATCTCTATGGATGGAACGGAAGACATCCAGTGTCAGATCGGTTAAGGTGTGATCCTCCATATCCAAGGTGACAGCTATATTTGACTCATTTGATCGAGTCACGATGCCCTCGACAATTTTGGTGCAGTGCTCTGTGCCTCGATGGCTTCCGAGTTGAGTGGGTTTTAGAGACAAAGTGGCAAAGTCTTGTGGCCCCAGTTTCGCGATCAGCCTGTGGTAGACATCAACCGTGTACTCGACTTCTTCATCGCTCTCCAATTCCTCACCCAAGAGGTCTATAGTAGAGCAAACCTTTCTATCTTCCCATAAACTTCGAGCGGTTTCGACGGCTGCTTCGATACTATCCCCGGCCACATAGGGACTGGCAAAGAGCCGGACGAGAGGTGTCGGGGCGAGTCGGATGATGAAATATTTTAAACCCATCGATGCTTACTTTCTATTTAAGAACTGGTCAGTATGATTCGAGAAATAAACTAATTCATTTTTGGATAAACTTCAAGGATAAAGAAGATAAAAGGGGGACGTTCTTTTTTAAAAGGTTCATCTTTCAAATATTTGTCATAAAAAACATGTTATATAGAATGTCATTGATAAGTTTACCTCTTTTCGTTTTTTTGATATTACTAATCTCTGATGATTCGTCCACCCAAATTTCGCAGATTTTTTCGACGGCAAAGATTCCCCTTCAAGTTTATCTACAGCGAAAATTACTGGATGGTCGACTTCGGGAATCACGTTTTTCCTGTAGAGAAGTATCGCCTCCTCTATGAACATCTTCTCCAGATGGGAGCAAAAAAAGACATTTTCGTCGAGCCTCAACCGGCCAGTGAGGAGGACCTTCGTCTCGTTCACACGGCGAAGTATCTGAAGAAATTGAAAATGGGAAATCTTTCTCAATCAGAAATCCTGACGATGGAGCTCCCTTATACTCTGGAACTTCTTGAGTTCGCTCTGTTTCATGTCGGGGGGACGATCACGGCTGCCGAGAAGTCGCTGGATGAGGGACTAGCTGTTCATATCGGAGGAGGATTTCATCACGCCTTTCCTGACCATGGAGAGGGCTTTTGTGTTGTTCATGACGTGGCCGTGGCTTTAGAGAAGTTGAGAAAGGAGAAAAGGATAAAGAAGGCGATGATTGTCGATTGTGATATCCATCAAGGAAACGGAACGGCATTCATTTTCTCAAAAAAAGATTATGCTTTTACTTTTTCCATCCACCAGATGGATATCTATCCAGCCACGAAACCTTCGAGCTCCTTGGACATAGGATTATGGTCCGGGGATGGTGATGATGAATATCTTTCCTCTCTTCGTCCTCACTTTCCTCGAATTTATGAAGATTTCGAGCCCGATCTCGTTTTTTATCTTGCTGGAGCCGACCCGTATCAGGATGATCAACTAGGAGGGCTGAATCTTACCCATGAAGGACTTGCTGAAAGAGACAGAATCATCATTAGGGAAGCTCGAAGACGTGATCTTCCGGTAGTGATTCTGCTAGCCGGAGGTTATGCTCATGATGTTAAGGACACGGTGAATGTCCATTTGAACACGGTCAAAGTCGCCCAAAAATTACAGAAAAAATACTCATAAGATTCATCAGCGGTTCTTTGTTTCTTCATCTATCCAACGGAGATATTCGGGAAGACCGTCGAGCACAGGAAGAGCGATGATTGCAGATCATTTATCGGTTCTTCGCGAGCCTTTTCAGGAATTTCGTAGGGATGAAGTGCCGTCAATTTCTCTTTGAGCTCTTCAAAAAGAGAAGCTTTGGTCTTGATGAAGAGGATGTATTCCTGTTCACAGTACATTTCATCTTTCCAACGGTAATGGGAATAGGAAGCGCCGGTCATGGTTACACAGGCAGCCAGTTTTTCTTCAACCAGGATTTTGGCTATTTTCTGTCCCTGTTCTTTTTTGGGCACAGTGTTGAGTACCAAAATGTATTCCTTCAAGGCCATTCTCCTCGAGTTTTTTGAATGGTTAGTGATTATTCTTGAAGAAAGACGTGAGCAAAGACCTTGGAGTCGCCTAACATGTTATCAACAATACAATATTCGTTCGGCTGATGGGCTGTCTCATCCACTTTGGCCCAACAGGCTGCTTCAAAATTGGCATTTCGGAATAGAGCGGCCACGGTTCCTCCCCCGATTCCTACGGCCTGACCTTCTTTCTTGTAAACGGCTTTGATCGCTTTTTTCAGGGCCTGGACAACGGCAGCATCGGCCGGAGTGGGAGGTGCAGCCGGAGCTTTTTGTTCTTCTTCGATTGTGATTTTCACTTTAAATTTTTTTTCTATTTTTTGGCTCATTTTTTGAATCTTTTCTTCGACTTCCTCGACAGTATATTTGGGCAAGATCCGGCTGTCCAGGTAAAAAATATCTTCTCCGGGTATGGTGTTCACATTGGGGACATTAGGCTCTTTCTTCGTTGGCTCAAAAGTTGAGATTGGAGGTTCGAACAGAGGATCCTTCTCCGGGAACAGTTTATAAAGTTTGTTGAGTTCTGTGACGAGAAAAGAGGCTGCTCGGAAGGAGTTTATGCCTTTTTCAGGTGTGGAGCCGTGAGCTTGTTTGCCTAAAGTCTCGAACTTAAGCCAGAGTAAGCTCTTCTCGGCAACCTCGATCATCGTGCCGTCTTCATTGCCGGCATCTGGAACGATGATCAGGTCCTGTTGGCGGAAAGCATCCGATTGAGCGAGAACATAGTCTATGCCTTTTTCGCTTCCTGTCTCTTCATCAGCTACGAGCGCAATACCAATATCGTACTGGGGAGCGATTCCCTCCTCATCGAAGGCTTTAAGGGCAAAAATGGAGGCCACCATGTCCTGCTGGTTATCCTCTGTGCCCCGACCGAAGACTTTTCCTTCTTTGACCCAGGCTTTGAAGGGGTCTCCGTTCCACAGGGATAACTCGCCTGGCGGGACGATATCCATATGGGTCATCACCCAGATGGTTCGGGAGGAATTTTTCCCCTTGTATCGAGCAAGAATATTGGGGCGGTAATTGGATGGAGCATCCATATCGGGCGCTTTGATCACATCGATCTTGTCAAATCCAATGTTCTTCAAGACATCGAGTAAAAAATCAGCCTTTTTGGCTTCTCCTTCGCCTCCGCTTGTTGGAGCAATAGCAGGGATGGAACAGAGTTTTATCTGCATATCGATCATTTCATCTTGGAAAGAGTCGATGCGCTTGACGATATTATTGAAATCCCTCATCTTATATCTCCTCTTCGGAAAAATCATATCATCGCCCTGTTTAAGAAGCAAGTCCTTCGGAACTTTATTTATTTCATACATTTGGAGGGGTGAATCACAGGGTGCTTTCTTGACTTTTATGGGTGGAGAGAATACATTACCTCACGATGCGCATCGGTTATGATGTCCGTCCCTTCCTGAAAGAAGAAACTGGAGTCGGAGTCTATTTCAAGAACATGATCCAATTGCTTCCTCGAATAGATCGAGTCAATCAGTATTACCTGTTTTCCTCATCTTGGAAAGACCGTATTTCCTGCCAAAAGATTCCGTCATTCGAGGTTGTTCATTTTCGGGACTTTCGGATACCCGTTAAGGCCATCAATTTTCTGTGGTCAAAGTTAAACTGGCCTCTTTTGGACACGTTTTTCAGAACCGAGTTGGATCTGACCCATTCTCCGACACCTCTAATCGTCCCCACGAAAGGAAGAACGATCGTCACGGTTTATGATCTCTTTTTTATGGATTTTCCCGAATTGGCCGACAACCAGGCGAGAAGAGATTTCTTCCGAAAAGCCGAGACATCCTTTCGGAAAGCCGATGGGATCATCACTATTTCTAAGTTCACCAAGAACGAGCTTCTGGAGAAGTTCACCGTCGAGGAGAGCAAGGTGCGTGTTGTTTACCTGGGGATTGACCATGGTGCCTGGGATGATATCTCCGCCTCAGGCGTTGAAGAGATTCGGGCTAAATATGGACTCCCATCCACCTTTCTTCTTTTCGTGGGTGCCATCGAACCTAGAAAAAACCTTCTGCGGTTGATCAAGGCTCTCACCATGATTCACAAGGAATACGAATCCATCTCTCTTGTCATGGTCGGTCGCAGAGGACAAGAACTGAAAAAACTCACTGACGAGATTGAGCGTCAATCGCTGCAATCTTGGGTAAAGATGTTGGGCTATGTCCCGGAATCAGATCTAAAGTATCTTTATCGATTGGCTTCGTTGTTGGTTTTCCCTTCTCTCTGTGAAGGTTTTGGGCTTCCTGTGCTGGAAGCCATGACCAGCGGTTTGCCCGTAGTCACCTCTCGAAGCTCAGCTCTTCCTGAAATTGCTGAGCATGCGGCCCTGTATTTTGATCCTGAGAATCCGGCTGAGATGGCAGAGAAAATCCTCCAGGCTTTACAGGATAAGAAATTGTACGAGAATTTGAGAGATAAGGGATTAAAGCGGGCGAATGCCTTTCAATGGGAAAAGACAGCCGCTGAAACGTTGAATTTCTACGAAGAGGTCGCCGGGCGATGAAACAGGACATCCTGTTTGTCTCCCACTCGGCTGAGCTTTATGGAGCAGAGCGCATGCTTCTTCAGGTCTTGAAAGGGATCGATAAGGCGAAGTTTAATCCCTACCTCATCCTACCGGCCCATGGACCTTTTGAGGAAGAGTCCAAAAGACTGAACATCCCCACAGTGATTATTCCATTCAAGTGGTGGATCACGGAGAAGTCGCAGGTTTGGAAGCAGCCCTTTGCCTGGATTTGGAACTTCAAGAGTGTTTTCGGCATCATCAACACCATCCGCCGGTGGAAAATCTCCCTTGTGTTCAGTAACTCCTCCGTCGCTTTCAGCGGAGCTTTGGCCGCCAGAGTGGTCAAAATCCCTCATGTTTGGTCTGTACATGAAATCTTGAACGGAAAAGAGTCGCTGGTCTGCTTCCTGCTTGGAAACCGAACCATCGTCAGGTGGATTTCGCGCTTATCAACAAGGGTTATTGTTAATTCTTCAGCCACCCGGAGGGCCTTTGCCCATGACAAAAAAGTGCGTCTCATTTATAACGGCTTGGATACAAGACATTTGGATGTTCCATCGATGGGAGTGCTTAGAGAGTCGCTCGGGCTGGAAGAACAGGACATAGTTCTCGGAGTCGTCGGTAAGATTTATAGGGGAAAAGGCCAAAGAGAGGTAATCCTGGCTTTGGATAGCTTGCGCCGAAGTCATCCTCGACTCAGACTGCTTATTGTCGGAGAAATCAAGGATCAGACATATTATCATGAGTTAAGAAAAATCGTTGATGAACGAGACTTGGGTGACCATGTCTATTTCACAGGGTACAGACAGGATGTCTTCAATCTTTTGCATCTGATGGATGTGCTTGTTATCGCTTCGACGGTAGATTCTTTTGGCCTTGTGGCCTTGGAGTCCATGGCGGTGGGAACACCGGTTTTAGCCGTGGCCGAGGGAGGATTACTAGAGATTATAACCCACGGCCAGAACGGTTTTCTTCTGGAATCCTCCGAGCCAGAGAAGATCGCCGAGGGTGTGGAAGGTGTCCTTCAGAATCCCTCAAGGCTGGCTGAGATTCGAGAACAGGGCCTGCGAACAGTCAAAGATAAGTTTACATCGGCAAAACACATCAAGAAAACAGAAGATGTGATAGACGAATGTTTCGAGCAAGAACGAGAAGATGGCTGAAGTTACAATCATCATTGTCAATCATAACAACCGTGTTCATCTCGAGAGCTGTCTCTCTTCGCTCCAGGAAGGTTTAACCCATATAGACTGCACGCTTCTTGTAGTGGATAACAACTCTTCGGACGGAAGCCAAGATTTGATCCGGCGTCGTTTTCCCGATGTCAAGCTCATCAGCAATCGGGAAAATCTAGGATTTGCCCTGGCCAACAACCAGGCCATTGAGCAGAGTCGAACAGACTTTTACTTCTTCTTGAATCCGGACACCATACCTTCAACCGAGGCCTTGAGCACGATGCTAGATGAGATCAAAAGCCGTCCAAGGGTGAGTGCTGTCGGACCTGCTCTGCTCAAGGGAGAGAATCGCTACCAGATTTCCTTCGGAAGAAGTGTGAATTTCGGGTCACAGATTATCCAAAAATGTTTTCTCAATCCCTACTACAAGATTAGACTCAAGCACGGCCTAGACAAAAAAGAGGTGGGCTGGCTCAGCGGTGCCTGCCTACTTGTCCGAAGAGATGCCCTGGAGAGAGTGGGCCTTTTTGACGAGAAGTTCTTTCTGTACTTCGAGGATATAGACCTTTGCTTGAGAATAAAGAGAAGCAGACAAAAATTGATATACCTTCCCAGAGCCAGGATATTCCATAAAGGTGGAACAAGCACTTCGCTTGATAAAATGTCTAGTCGTTTTGAATACCGCAAAAGCCAACTCTATTTCTACAAAAAACACAATTCAAGGATTTCCCTTCAACTGCTTCGGCTCTACCTTGCTCTAAACTATTTTTTCCTTTTTCTCTTCGGAAAGAAGAATCAAAAAGAGGAATACAGAAAATTCTTCAGATTAATAAAAAATTATTCTTTTAAGGAAAGCAGTTGAGGAAAAGAATCAGAGTCTTAGAGATTGTAGATAAGCCGTTCATGGGGGGAGGGCAGATTCATCTCCTCAGCTTAGCTCAGGGTCTGGATAGAGATAAATTCGATGTTTCTGTCTGCCCCCAAGAAGGAGGAGCCCTAGCTGATGAATTGAGAACACAGAGGATAAAGCATTTTCCTATTCCTTTCCAAAAAAGAAAATGGAGACAGAATATACAAGGAATCGCTTCTGTATTAAAGACACAAAAGACTGAGATCATTCATACTCATGGGGGAGTGGCTGGTCTCTACGGCCGTTGGGCAGCCCGGAAGTGCCGAACACCCATCATCGTCCATACTCTCCACGGCATCCATTATCTCCACTACCGCAATTCACTTTTGAAGCGAGTTTATATTTTCCTGGAAAGATACTTTTCTCGTTTCACTGATGCTCTGGTCTTTGTGTCTGATGCGGACAGAAAAGCGGGCCAAAAGTATAAATTGTCCTCTGAGGAGAGAATGGTTGTCTTGAAGAACGGAGTCAATTTTTCAGAATATCGAGGGATGGAAGGGCTCGAAAGACAGGCAAAGATCAAGGAATTGGGGCTTGAAGGGTTTCAGCCGATCGTGGGTTGTGTGGCCCGTCTTCATCGACAGAAGGGATTGATTTATCTTGTGAGGGCCGCCAGGAAAATTTCTCAGGTTTTTCCTGATGTATGCATCCTTATCGTAGGGGATGGTCCATTGAGGAGAAAGCTAGAGACGGAAGCTCGTCGATTAGGCTTGGAAAATCAATTGTGGTTCAAGGGAGAGAGGAGAGACATTCCCCAACTCCTTTCTGTGTTCGATGTCTTCGTGCTGTCATCCTTATGGGAAGGACTTCCGTACGCGTTGATGGAGGCAGCCGCTTTGGCCAAGCCTGTCGTGGCCACGGATGTGGATGGGGTCCGAGAGATCGTCAGGTCCGGAGAGACGGGTCTGCTTGTTCCTCCGAGAAATCCTCAGGGTTTGGCGCAAGCGGTCATCACTCTTCTCCAGGATAGAGATTATGCCTCGGAACTGGGGAGGAATTTAAAACAGGATGTTACCAGCCGATACACACTTTCCAAAATGTTGGCCGAGATGGAATCTCTCTACCTGAGATTATATCAAGAGATAGAGACTCCCGAAAGATAATTATGGGGTCGCGTCTCAACATTTGACATTTAAAAAAAGCAGGTTTTCTATTCTTTTTTCTGCTAAGAGATTTTTTTTTACGATCAAATTTAAAACAACTATCGATAAAACTAAGAAATGTCAAATGTTGAGACGCGACCCCCTTTTTACTTGGGAAACGCTGCGCATCCTGCTTCTGACGCGATTGACAATTCTCAGAGCCCCTTTTATAATTTTCCCCAATGGAAAAAGCTAAAGTTGCTCTTGTTCATGATTGGCTCACCGGACAGCGGGGGGGAGAGAAAGTGCTGGAGGTGTTCGCAGAGATCTTTCCTGAGGCCCCCATTTATACCCTATTTCATTTCCCAGGAACGCAAGTCCCCGAGATCGAGAAGAGACAGATAGTCACAAGTTTTCTTCAAAAATGCCCATTCGTAAAAGCCAAATATCGATCCTACCTCCCTCTATTTCCTTTGGCCGCTGAACTCTTCGACCTACAGGGTTTTGATTATCTTATCTCCAGCTCACACTGCGTGGCCAAGGGTGGTATCCCTCGTCCCGATTCACTCCACGTGTGCTATGTTCATTCCCCCATGCGTTATGTTTGGAATCACTATTTTTCCTATTTTGCCCCGCAGAGGTTGAATTTTTTGGGTCGTATCCTGGTTCCTCCTATCATTCATCGTCTCAGGATGTGGGATGAATCGTCCTCCCACAGGGTGGATTATTTTGTTGCCAACTCGAAGACAGTGGCCCGGAGGATCCAGAGATATTACAGGCGTGAAGCCGAGGTCATTCATCCCCCCGTGGATACACAGTTTTTCCAGCCGTCTTCAGACCAGGGCGATTACTATCTCGTCGTTTCTGCCTTGGTCCCTTATAAAAAAATTGATCTGGCCATCGCTGCCTTCAATCGGAGAGGAGATTCCCTCAAGATCGTTGGTCAAGGCCCGGAATACAAGAAGATGAAGAAAATGGCCAGCCCAAATATTGAATTCCTGGGATCCCTCAGGGCCGATGATCTCTTGTCTATTTATCAGAGAGCGAAAGCCATGATTTTGCCAGGAGAGGAGGATTTTGGCATCACCTCGTTGGAATCCCAATCCTGCGGTGTGCCAGTCATTGCCTACGGCCTGGGGGGATCAACAGAGACGGTTGTTGCAGGGAAAACGGGCCTTTTTTTCCGAGAGCTGACGGTGGAGAGTCTTCTAGATGTTCTTGACAAATTCCAAGGCATGGAATTTAATAAGGTCAACATACGAGAGAATGCCTTGAACTTTTCCAGGGACAAGTTCAAAGCAAAGATGACAGCATATTTTCGCCAGAAATGGGAAGAGCATAACAACTAACCATGATCAGGAAGAAGCGCACCAGGTTAATCGGCTTTTTTATCCTCAGCGATATCATCGCCATACTGATATCGTATTTCTGGTCCTATCTTTTCCGGTTTTATGGGTACATCATCCCTGTTGATCCCGAAAAGGGCATCCCTTCCCTCAAATCTTACATCATGGTATTTCCGTTATTCTTAGCTGTTCATCTTGTCATATTCTTCTTCCAAGGATTTTACAAGACAAGACTCAGGCGAACCAAAATTGATGACTTTTTCTTCATCGTCTTGAATGCCGTTTTTTCGATCCTCATCATTTTGGCCATTCTGAACTATCTCTACGCTTACAGCCAAGGACCGGCGCCTCTTTTCCGGATGGAATTCAAGATCAGCCATCTTTTTCTGGTCATCTATTTTATCGCTGTCATTTTCATGACCTCTGTTCTCAGAAACCAGATATACTATTTTATGAAGAGACGTTATGCGAGAGGCTTAAACCTTCAAAATGTCCTCATCGTCGGCGCTGGTGAGATGGGGAAGGCTGTCGCCCAAAGGATTGCCCAGTACAAGGATTTGGGTTTTGTAGCCAGGGGTTTCCTGGACGATGAGAAGAAACCAGGAGAAAAAGTCGAGGTGGACGGAGGGATCGAGATCCTAGGCCCAATCAAGGAATTAGAAACAATTATTGATCGCGAAAATATTAGCGATGTCTACGTGGCTTTGGATTTGAACAATTATCACAAGATTATGGAGATTTTCAAGATTGTCCATAGACATACGGTGAATGTGCGCTTGATCCCTGATCTCTTCCAGCTTCTGACCCTTAAAGCAAGGCTGGAAGACCTAGATGGATTTCCGGTCATCAGCATCGATGAGCCCCCCCTGCAGGGATTCATGAGAATCATCAAAAGGATCATGGACATCATGATATCTGGTGTTCTCCTTCTTCTGTTCTCTCCTTTTTTGCTTGTCGTAGCAGCTTTGATAAAGCTTACTTCCAAAGGGCCAGTCATCTATCATCAGGAAAGAGTGGGATTGGATGGGAGAAAGTTCATCATGCATAAATTCAGGACCATGATCTGCGATGCAGAAAAAATGACGGGTCCTGTGATGTGTACGCCAGAAGATCCTCGGGTCACAAAGGTGGGGCATTTTCTGAGAAAATTCAGCATCGATGAGTTTCCCCAACTCATAAATGTCATAAAAGGGGAAATGAGTTTTGTCGGACCCCGTCCCGAAAGGCCTGAGTTTGTCAAAGATTTTCGAGATAGATATCCAAAATACATGCTCAGGCATAAAGTCAAATCCGGTGTGACAGGCTGGGCCCAGATCCACGGGCTGAGGCAGGATACTTCCATCAGAAAAAGAATCGAATACGACTTCTACTACATGCAGAATTGGTCTATCGGACTAGATCTAAAAATTATCTGGAAGACGTTCAGAAAGGGTTTTATCGACAAGAAATTAAAGTAAAAAGCCGCTGTCTCTCTTCCACTTGTAGATGATTTTTCGGCGCTTCTCGTTAAACTCCGGAGCGATGCCACAGAGAATGGCCTCGCCTAAGTTATCTTATTATAAATCGAATCTGCTGTTTTCGTATTAATCAATACAAAATACAAATCATAAATTTTTCTATTCTCCAGAACAAAACTCAATCTTTCCCTTTCAGAAATGATTTTGTTGATCATTTGTACTTTCCATTTTTTTGTTTTTTTATTCAGAGCTAAAGAAAAGATATCAGTCGAATGTTTTTGCATAGTTTCCACAGGTTGAACCTCAATTGTACATTTATGCAATCTACCTTCAGTTTTTTCTATATCCTTATGGTATTCAGTTTTATTAGACTTTCCTATCATTCGACTCAAAATTCCTTCTGTCACGATGTTTATCGCATACATTTTCTTTAGATCCGTACTCATTTGATTGTAAGTCTTTTCAGTCATCACAATTGGTGTATATATATGGACGTCCTCTTGATTGCATTTCACCTCAATTTTTTTTTGCTCATGCTCGAGGCTTTCTTCACGAGGACAAACAAGTTCATAGTAAGCGGCAGTGGCGTTGAGAAGATTATCTGTCAGTTTATTGATATTGAGGCTCTGAAAATACCTGCCACCACTTCCTGTGATATAGGCGAGCTGCATTGCTCCGGATGTGTCATAGCTCATTGTTTTAAGCTTTCCGGGATTGATTGAATAAAAAATGCTCCCACTTTCTTTTAATGCCTTGATCAATTTTCGAAAATATTCGGACACAATACTTGTAAAGTTAAAATTTTCTAATCTAAATTTATATGATGATGCTTCGGCATCCGGAGCTTCTGCAATACTCGGGTCAAAATATTTATCGATGAGTTCATAGTCCTGGTATCCCTCGGAAAAGAGATAGATAATTTTAGGCTTGGTTATCATTTGAAAAGCAAATCTGATTTGATCAACTTTTATACTGAATTTTTCTATTTCTTGAATATATGCTTTTTTAAAAGAGTCCGGTGTGTTTTCTTTTGTTCTTGTTGGATCCGCGTATTCATTAACCTTATAGTCTGAACTTGCTGAAAACCTGTCCATAAAAGAATCTCTGCTGGAAAATAAATCTTTAAACCATTTTTATTGTTTGAGAGCTTTAAGAAACCGGGCACCAATCAAGAAATATTGAATTCCAGAAAGGAGAGTCAAGACCAAAGTCAAGGAGTAGAACCACAAAAGAAGAGCAGGTGATGTTTGTAAATAGTTGAAAATGAGAACAAGAAGCAAAACCCCCATTTGACAGAAAGTGGAAATTTTTCCGAGAAGCGTTGGGTAAAAGACTTTAGGGCCGGTCAGCTTTATAAGGATAAAAGAGCCAGAGGTGATGAGAACATCTCGTCCCACAACCACGACCGTCAACCAAAGGGGAATGGGGTTAGGAGAACCGAGGGAAGGAAGAGTCAAGGCGAGGAAGGCAGCGGTCATCAGCAATTTGTCGGCAGCTGGATCGAGGACCACACCTATTTTTGTTTTTTGATTCCAGATGCGGGCCGCTAGCCCATCCATGATATCTGTCGAACAAGCACAAAGAAATAAGAGCAAAGCAGCGAAAGATTCGTGGAGAACGAGCATCATTAGAAACACGGGAATAAGAAGAATTCTGAGAAGGCTGAGAATGTTGGCTGCTGTCCAGAAAGTCCGGTTCCCTTGTTTAGCCATGTTCTAAGCTCCTTGCGACATCCAAGGATATGAGGGGGATTATTTTATCAAGGCTAAAACAATATCGAGGAGTCTTATCGTTTCCCGCCCGGAGATGGGAAGATCGGGGTTAAAGGTTCTGTCAGCGGATAGATCCATGATGTCGTAGGAAACAATCCGCAGGATCGGCTGGTAATAGTAGTTGTCTGGGGAGACATCGGATATTTGGATTTTTTTAGGCGGGATTTGACTGATGAAGGTAAAATTCTTAGTTTTCAGATGGTTGATCAGGCGGGACAGGATTTCTGCCATCTCGGCCCGGGTCACAATTTTTTTGGGTTGAAAAGTATGGTTAGAGTAAACATCCAGAAGGCCGAAGGATGTAATTTTCATTATGTATTTGGCGGCCCAAGAAGTGGCGATATCGATGATAATCGGAGGCTTTGTTTTAGGATCCCCGATGGTGTCCTTAAACTTGACGGCAAGAAGGGCCGCGACTTCCTCTTTGGAAATCGCTTCTGATGCGGGGATGACATCATACTGGCTGGGAAGCTCAAAAATTCCCAACCTATTCTTCAACCTCTCCACGCGCGCCTTGATCTCGTTGTTTTCAGGCTCTAGCTCGAGGACACGCTCATAGATTTCAAGACTGCGAGGGAAGTCTTCTGCCTCGAAAAGAGTTTCCCCGTATAGTTTTAGAATCTCATTATTCCTAGGTTCATTGTCATTTGCGGATTTGAGATGCAGCAGAGCATTCTCCAGATTATTCTCGTCCTTGAAGATTTGGGCGAGCGCTAGGTGAGCCTCAGTGGATTGAGGTGAATAGAAAAGAGCTTCGAGGTAAGCCCTTTTGCCGTTATTTGTATCATTTTGGGCCAGGTAGACTTTGGCCTGGTTCATCGCTTCTTCTGTTTTCCTGATTCTTAGTGCTTCGTAAGATTGTCTTGCCCACGAGTTGTCGGCTTCACGCTTCAAAATTTCTCTGAATTCGACGAAAGCCTCCTCATCCCGAGCTGCCTTTTGATAAATCTGAGCCAAACCAATATGAGCGACAGTCATCTCGGGGTAATCCCTCAGAGCCTGTTTGAAGGCTCCCTCTGCTTCATAAAGCTGGTTGAGAAGAAGAGAGGCATACCCCAATCCCACAAAAAAGAAGGGACTTTCTCTCCCGAGTTTTTGGATGATTTTTTCTGCTTTTTTAGCTCTTCCCTGCTTCAGACTGTTCCAGGCTTCTTCTGTCATGATTCTCTCATCCAACGTCAGCTCAGTCACTATGGATTCGGGAAGTTCACCGATGTATAAGGAGGGAGGCGGAGGCTGGTAGGTGGCGCATGACCATACAAGGGAAGAGAGTAAGATGATGATAAAGGCTTTTTTTACCAATGTGCATCTCCTCTTTTGATATAAGGTAGGTAATTTATAACCGAATGGGGATGGGCTAAAATTTTTAATTCAAAGTAATTTCCGTTCTCTCTACGTTTGAGGACCATGGCCCACCTGGGGAAGGAATGGATTATCTCTTTCTTTGATTTGGGGACTCGGATGTAGTACATTTTCAAATCTTTAAACAGAAGGGAGCGAAAAGCCTCCTTGAGATCCTCTATCCCTTCCCCAGTACGAGCAGAGATATAAGCGACACGGTTTTCAATTTTCTTGTTTTTCTCGAGAAGCCTTTTCTTGGATGGCAGGAGATCGATCTTGTTAAAAACTTTCAGGATCGGTACTTCTACCACGCCTAGTTCGAAAAGAATATTTTCCACGGCCTGTATCTGTACCTCGCTCGTGGGGGAGGTGATGTCGATGACATGGCAGATGCAATCTGCCTCTGTGAGTTCCTCCAAAGTCGCTCGAAAAGATGTGATGAGCTCGACTGGGAGGTTTTTGATAAATCCCACTGTATCACTCAAGAAAAAATAAGGGCCGTCAGGGAGGGTGACGCGACGGAGAATTGTATCAAGTGTGGAAAAGAATTGAGGGGAGGTAAACATGTTCTCTCGAGAAAGCCGATTAAACAGAGACGACTTCCCGGCGTTTGTATAGCCCACGAGAGAGACTACCGGAACAGGGCTTTTTTTACGACTTTTTCTCTGATTGGCCCGCCGTCTTTGAATTTTTTTGATATCTTTTTGAATCTTGGAGATTCTGTCCAGGATTCTGCGCCTGTCTTCCTCCAGTTTTTTTTCACCCGGGCCACGCGTCCCGATACCTCCGCCCAGTCGGGAGAGTGAGCGACCTTTGCCGAGCAGCCTGGGAAGAAGATAGTTGAGTTGGGCTAATTCGACCTGGAGCTTTCCTTCTTTACTGCGTGCTCGCTGGGCAAAGATATCCAGAATGAGCTGCGTTCTGTCGATCACTTTGCTTTTGAATTCCTCTTCTAAGCTCCGCTGTTGAATCGGGCTAAGGTTATGGTCGAAAATAATAAGGTCGGCCTTGAGTTCCTCTTTTAACTCAACAATCTCCATGACCTTTCCTTCTCCAATAAGATATCTAGGACTGATCTCTTCGCGGTATTGGAAGACTTCTCCAGCCACTTCAGCTCCTGCGGCTGAAACAAGGCGCTTGAGCTCCTCGATAGATTCCCCGGCCTGTTGTTTTTCTGTTTTGTTCGTAGCGAGATGGATGAGAAGCGCTCTTTCCATTTTTAGTTTAAATTGTTTTCTATGTAGCGGACGATGGCCGAGAATTCGTATGGAGAGAACCATTGGATTCCTTCCATCTTCTTAAACCAGGTCATCTGCCGTTTGGCGTAGTGACGCGTGTCCCTTTTTGTAAGCTCTATGGCTTCTTCTTGGGTCATTTCCTTTTTAATATACCTCAGGACGTGTTTATAACCTAAGGCCCGGAAAGGAGGAGCATTTTCCTCCACTCCGGTTTCTCGGAGGCCTCGGACTTCCTCGATAATGCCTCTCTCGAACATTTTATCGACTCTCTCTTCGATTTTGCAGTATATTTCTGATCTCTCTAATTTTAACCCAATTTTTATAATAAGAAAATCTTTGACAAAAGATCTTGTTTTCAGGAAATGCTCCGAGAGAGGTGTTTTGCTGGTCAGGAAAACTTCCAAAGCGCGGATGATTCTTATCCTGTCGTTGCTTCCGATTTTTTGGGCGTAGACAGGATCAAACTCATTGAGTTTTTTCCATAACGAGTCTAATCCCTTGTCTGTGGCCTCCTTCTCCAGTCTTCGACGGATGTTTGGATTGCTTCTGCCTTCAGGAAAAAGTCCATCCAGGAGAGCCTTCAGGTATAATCCGGTTCCTCCAACGATGATAGGAAGCTTCTTGCGTTCCAAGATGGATTGGATAGCCTTCAGTGCCAGATAGACAAAATTGGCAGCGGTGAATTGAGTGAACGGGTCGACAATATCCAAAAGATGATGGGGAATGTTTTCTCTTTTTTCTTGGGGGATTTTATCTGTTCCGATATCGAAGCCTTTGTAGACTTGCATCGAGTCACAATTGATGATTTCACCTTTGAAGATTTTGGCTAGCTTTATGGAAGTCGTACTCTTCCCCACGCTCGTAGGGCCCAAGACGATGATGAGGTTTTTTTCAGAGTCCAATTTTTAGGATCAGAAGAACAAACAGGATAGAGAGAAAAACGAGCAGAGCCAGGATTTGCTTTCTTTTCAAGCCATCTCTCCGATCTTATTCAAGTTGTTGACAAGCATAGATTCATGCTCATCGCCCAGATTTTTTTTCACAGTCATGACCTCAGCCACGAGGATTTCGTTCAGGTCTCGGATGAGGTCCCTCTTTGTTTCCGCGCTGGCAAAGGCGATATCTGTCTTGAAGATGGAATCGATACGGATCCGTCCTTCGCTGTCAAACTTGACATCTTTCATGAGAGGAGAGAGATGTGGCTTAAGTTCCTCGATGCATTTTTCTAAAAGATTGAATGCCACCGGTCCGAGCTCTTTGGAGATGTATTTATAGATGTAGGAGAATTTGTTGTTGAAAACAGCCAGCTTTATGTCCAATTCAAGAGGCGGAGATTTGGGTCGATGATGTTCTTGTGTTTTTCCCGGAGCAAAGGATATGAGTCCTAAACTCAGGAAAGCGAACAGGATTTTTTGCGTTTCCTTCTTACCCAATTCACTCGTTTCACAGATTGTTTTGATGTTTTTTTGGCGTTTGAGAGCGTTCATAAGATAGTTTTCCGGTGGTTCGAGCTGGATTTGATGGAAGTAATAAGGATTTAGAACCTGGATTATCGCCTCTTCATCTGGAATTCGGGCTTCGATAGCTTTGTTGTTTTTCATCCGGCGTATACCCTGGAGGATAAAAGGAAGAGTTGGGATCAAAGATAGAATTTGGGAGTCTGGGAGGCCGGTTTCTGAATCAAATTCATATGTTCCCTCATCCAGGTCAAATAGGGGTAAAGCCTTTTCTTTGAAAAAGACTTCCAGGAGTGGCCAAGTCTTGGTGGGACGTAGAGGACAGAGCTCATGTAAGGCCTTGAGTAGCGAACATTTGTTTTGCTCTGCGTAATTCTCGCATTCTGTGAGCAGAGATGGATCGAGAATGTTTTTCTCGACCAAATCCCTGAGAAAATCTTTCATTGGGAGTGTTTTTTGGGCCAAGGCGATTTGGCCATCTTTGAAACCTAATATTTTATCAAGGTCTCCCTGTTTAACTCTCAGAAAACCCGTTTTTTCAGATTGCCAGAGGCGAAAAAGTAAGACGGGGATCGGATGTTCAGAGAGATTCCCTTGAATCCATTCTTCCTGGTCAGGCATGGTTCATGAAACTATCAGTGTGTCTATCCCATGAATCGAAGAGTGAGAAGTCCGAGGACGATATAGAATATGCTTTTTATGAGCCAAAAGCCGAACGAGATAAACAACGCTTTTTTAAGATCTATTTTAAAAATAAGGGAGAGTGCGTATCCGAAGATGCCGAAGAGCCAGAGCTGGAAAAAATCGACTTGGCTAAGGACCACATAAGTGGAGGAATTCACCTCTAGATTGGGAAAAAACAGGGCAAGACTGGTCGTGGTCTGGGCGACAGATTTTCGGGTGAGAATAAGGACTAACCGCACGGCATTGCCCAGAATCTTATCGATAAAATTCGCATGAACATAGGTCGATAGAATCTGTTTATAGTGCCCTTCTGGAGAAGTGAATCGCCCTATCCCAAGGATGATAAGACTGGAAAACAGGAGACCCACTAGAAAAAAGGCAGGATTTAACAGGAAAGACTGAAGGAGAACGCTGATCTGGGAGGGATTCTCCAGTCTTTCGATCATCTGGTTGTACCTTTCTTCTCCCATACGTTCTTTTACTTTGATATTGTCTCTATAAAACTCGAGACTGTCATTCCGGGCATAAGGAGAGACGATGTAGGCGAAGACGGCTGACAGGATGAGGAGGATGATGAGGGCATCGATCCAGACAGGTTTTTCGGAGATGGTTTTGAGGGTCGGCTGGGGATTGAAAAATATGCCCTGGAGACGTGAGAAAAAATTCACGGCTTATCCTCCTTTTTGTACTTGCCTTTCGATTCGTCCGTCTCTTAAATAGATAATCCGTTGCGCTTGGTAGGCGATATCTTTATCATGGGTCACTATGATGACCGTATTTCCCTGAGAATGGATTTTACTGAAAAGGTTCAGGATTTCTTGGCCTGTTTTGGAGTCCAGGTTGCCGGTGGGTTCGTCTGCAAACAGGAGGGAAGGCTCGTTGACCAGAGCGCGGGCGATGGCGATCCTCTGGCGTTCTCCCCCTGAGAGTTCCGAGGGACGATGATTCCGCCTCTCCATCATTTCCACCATTTCCAAGGCTCTATTGACTTTTTCCACTCTCTCTTTCTTGTTCGCTCCTTTGTAGATGAGGGGGAGTTCGACATTGTGGAAGGCCGTGGCTCGAGGCAGAAGGTTGAAAACCTGGAAGACAAACCCGATTTCCTCATTACGGATACGGGCCAGTTCGTTTTCGCTCAGGGTGCTGACGGATTTCCCCTTGAGATAATATTTTCCTTTAGTAGGGGTATCCAAACATCCCAAGAGGTTCATCAGAGTGGACTTCCCAGAACCCGAGGGTCCCATGATGGCCACGAATTCGTTAGGCTCAATGGATACAGACACGCCACAGAGAGCTCTGACCTCTTGTTTGCCGAGCTGGTAGATTTTCCACAAATCTTCGGCGGAGATGAGAAGGTTGTTTTCCTGATCCATCATTCCGTTTCTTGTCTCTTTTCTTCCTTGATTAGGGTGTCGTCTTTCAATTGACGGAGAGAATCATACGGACCGACCACGATCTCTTTTCCTTCTTCGAGCCCTTCGAGAATCTCAATCAGCATCTCCCCCATAATTCCTTTCTTCACAGGCTGAAATTTCACCCGGCTCATTTCGACAACATACACACCCTCTTCCTGTTCTTCTTTCTTATCTTCTTCCTTTTCTCGCAGGACTAAAGCAGATATGGGGACAGCCAGGACATCATTTTTCTTCGCGGTGATGATGTCGGCCGAAGCTGACAGCCCAGGCTTTAAGGCTTGAGGAGGATCTTCCAGAGTTACGACAACCTTGAAATCCTTTGATTCTTCCGCAGCCGTCAACTTCTGGAGGGCCGAACTGCCTACCTCAGTCACCTTGCCGTTTATGGTTTGATCAGGGAAGGCATCGATCCTGATCTCTGCGTTCTGGCCTATATTGACATTGACAACATCTGTTTCATCGACCTCGACCTCGACTTCCATAACAGAAAGGTCGGCAATCGTCATCAGAACAGTGCCGGGGTTATTCATCGTCCCGATCATGGCCACCTCGCCTTCTTCCACCCGGAGGCTGGTTATGATGCCGTCAATTGGAGAATTGTAGATGGTTTTGCTCAGATTATCCAAGGTGCTCTGAAGAGATGCTTCGGCTTGCTTGATTTGAAAACGGATGGCTTCATGGGCGGCAAAGGAAATGTCGTACTGTGCCTTGGCCGCTTCTAACTGCTCACCAGAGATGAGTTGTTCGTCAAATAGTTTCTTCTGCCTGTAATAAAAACTTTCATCTTTCTTCAACCTTGCTTCAGCTTTGATGAGCTCGGCGTTGTAGGAACTGATAAGAGCCCTATCTCTGTCAGCGTTCGCTTCGTACTGGGTCGAGTCGAGTTTAAGCAGAAAATCGCCGGTTTCCACCCTCTGACCCTCTTCGACTCCGATTTTGACGATTCGGCCGGGCACGTTGGCGCTGATGTTCACGTTTTTTTTGGGTTTGACCTCACCTGAGGCAGAGACGATGGATGTTAAATCGTGTGTCTCGACTTTCTCAATGGTCACCTTTATGGATTTTTCTCTTCGGGATTGGAGGTTGAAGAGGATGATAATTCCGATCAAAATGATCACTGCAAAAACGATGATCAGTTTTTTTCTTCTACGGAAGAAGCCTTGTTTTTCGTTCATTTTGTTTCTTTCCTAAGCTAGTTTCAATATCATATTATACTACGTTTCAAAAGGCAAAAGGTTTGAAGGTAAGGTTTGATGGTAAGCATTTTAATCCTTGATAAATAACTGGGAACATATCTTTGGGATGGCTTCGCTCTCCTTCAGGTTTTTGACACTGTTTTTCCTCCAGGTTGACTTCCGAAGGCTGGGGTGGATAGGGTCGGTGCCTTCAATGGTCGCTTCATCCATCCCCAAATATCTTTTCTATCATGGAGAAAAGACACTACCTATTTGAAAGAGATACAGAGAGTTGGTAATATGAAGTGACCATGGATACAGAGCAATATATAAAAGAAGCCAGCTTTATCGCTCGAAAAGCTGGAAAAATGCTGAAGAGTAACATTGACTCCTCCACTGAAATTCATTTCAAAGGGGTTGTCGATCTCGTGACGGATTTTGATAATCAAGCCCAGAGGATGATTTTCGAGCATCTATCTGCCTGCTTTCCGGACCATGATTTCATGGGAGAAGAAGGGTTGATGCAGGATAAAGGCCGCGAGTTCCGTTGGATCGTTGATCCTCTTGATGGAACGACCAATTATGCCCATGGATTTCCGATTTTTTGTATCTCTATTGCTTTAGAGCAGGAAGGTAGAGTCGTTCTTGGGGTGATCTATGATCCTATGAGAGAAGAGATGTTTTCAGCCGTGGAAGGAGGAGGGGCTTGGCTCGGCGGAAAAGAGATTCGCGTTTCTGCAGTCGATGAATTAGACAAGAGCCTATTAGCTACCGGATTTCCGTATGATATCCGGGAAAGCAAGGTGAACAATATCGATCATTTCAATCATTTTCTCGTCCGGGTCCAGGCCATACGCCGCTGTGGCTCAGCCGCGATGGACTTATGTTACGTGGCCTGTGGTCGGTTCGACGGGTTTTGGGAATTGAAGCTTCATCCTTGGGATGTGGCGGCTGGAGCCTTGATCGTCAAAGAAGCTGGAGGACGGATCACGGATTTTAGTAATCAAGAATTCAGTATTTTTGGATCAGAAATTTTGGCCACAAACGGGTCGATCCATGACCAGATGGTTGAGGTATTGCGCCTGGGTAAAAAAAGCTCAGGCTCGTGGATTTAAAAAACACAAAAAGAAAACATTATGTTCTGTCATCTAAAAAAAGATTCTTCTGAGCCCAAAGATCGTTGGTGGCATGATGTTTGTCTTGGGGGGCCTTTACTCCTCCTCACCCTCCTCCTCGTAGTCATATTTTCCTCTTTCCAGGGACAGGAAGGAATAGATAAGGAAGCTGAGGGGGGAGTCCGTCAACTCATCGTTGCCGCAAATCAGAGTTGGACCGATACAGGAATTGATGTCGCTGAAGATCTGACCATTTATTTTGAGGCCACAGGTGTCATCTCCCTCCAGAAGGGAAACCCCATGGCCTATTGTGGGCCCGACGGACTCAGCCTCAGGACTGTCCAACAGCCATTTCCGGATAAGAATATAGGCGCCCTCATCGGCAAGGTGGTCTTTCTTATCTCAGTAGAGATCGATGAGGAAACCGGGGAAGAAACGCGCAACGAGATAGTTAAGGAGTTCTACATTGGGGAAGAGAATCGAGTCAAAATGCCTATCAGCGGCCGTCTCTTCTTGGGAATAAACGAGAACGTCGTCGGAGATAACTCCGGGGAATTCAAAGTCTTGCTGCAATTTGGGGTCAGACCTTCCTAATTTTCATAATGTCCTTCATCGATTATGCGAAGGCATATATCCATAGCTCATTATGAAAATTAGGAAGGTCTGACCCCAATTAGCTCAGGAAGTCGGTCATAAAGTGGATATTGTAGGCACCTTTCCTGAAATTCGAGTTGGAGAGGATATCGATATGGAGAGGGATGTTTGTTTTTATACCGACGACAGTCGTCATCTCCAGGGCCGCCAGCATTTTCTCGATGGCTTCTTCTCTTCGTGGAGCAATAGCAATGATTTTGGCCACGAGAGAATCGTATTCGGGGGGGATTTCCCAGCCACTGTAGGCGGCTGAATCGACTCTGATACCTTGACCAGCAGGCAGGACGAGAAAATCGATCTTCCCTGGAGACGGGATGAATGTTTGTGCGTCCTCTGCGTTTATCCGGCATTCGAGACTGTGGCCCCTGAACTTTAAATCACTTGGAACGGAAAGCTTTTCTCCCGCAGCAATTTTTATCTGTTCTTTTATGAGGTCGATACCGTAGGCCATTTCCGTAATCGGATGTTCGACTTGCACCCTGGTGTTGGCTTCCATGAAATAGTATTTTTTTCTCTCATCGACTAAAAACTCGAATGTTCCCAAGCTCTGATACCTCACAGAATGAGCCGCCTCCTGAACTGCTTTCATGATCTTTTTTCTTAACTTTTCATCGATATAGGGAGAAGGCGTCTCTTCGATTAGCTTTTGGTATTTTCTTTGGATGGAGCATTCTCTTTCACCCAAAGCCAAAACATGTCCTTTCTTATCTCCAACAACTTGAACTTCGATATGACGGGCCTGGGGAAGGTATTTTTCCATATAAAGGGATGGATCACCGAAGGAAGCCTTGGCTTCGTTTTGTGCGATGGGATACTGCTCTTCCATTTGAACTGAGGAGCGCACCACCCGCATCCCTTTTCCCCCGCCCCCTGATGAAGCTTTCAGGATGATAGGATAGCCGATTTTTTTAGCTATCTTCTTGGCTTCAGTAAGATCATCGATAAGCTCATCGCTTCCTGGAATGACTGGCAATCCCACCTTTCTCATTTCTTGCCTGGCTTTATTTTTATTCCCCATGAGTCTGATCAAAGGAGCGGGAGGCCCGATGAACGTCATTCCTGAGGTTTCACAAATCTCGGCGAAACGGGCATTCTCTGCTAAAAATCCATACCCAGGATGAACAGCGTCGGCCTTAGTGATTTCAGCCACACTCATGAGGTTAGGGATGTTGAGATAGCTTTCGGAGGCCTTGGCCGGGCCGATACAGACCTTCTCATCAGCAAACATCGTGTGGAGTGCATTTTTATCTGCTTCTGAGTAGACCGCGACGGTTTTATACCCGAGTTCCTTGGCGGATCGAATGATGCGCAGTGCGATTTCACCGCGATTAGCAACAAGAATTTTTGAAAACATGGATGGTTATGAGGGCTTTTGGATAGAAAATAATTTTTGTCCGTATTCGACGGGTTTCCCGTTTTCGACAAAGATCTCTTTGAGGACACCGTCCACGTCAGACTCGATTTCATTCATCAATTTCATGGCCTCGATGATACAGAGAGTCTGGTTCTTCTTCACTGTTTCACCAATGTCGACAAAAGGGAGCGAGTTCGGATCTGGGGCACGGTAGAACGTTCCAACCATCGGCGATTTGACGTAATGAAGATGATCTTCGTGCTCTTGAAGGTTCGTCTCTGATGGTTGAGGATTGGTGTCATCCTCACCGTGTTCTGATCTGGGCTCAGGAGATAGTTGAGGTTGATTTCGACTGATCCTGATCTTAAATCCTTCTGCTTCGAGTTCAAAATGCGATAGATTCCTCTCTTCGAGCAGATCGATGAGCTTGATAATTTCTTTGTAATTGATCTTGTCGCTTTTCATTTTCTCTCTCTTAAAAAATTAGGTATACATTAATCGCAATCAGGGAAAATGTCAAGGGTTTCAGACCTTGATTAGACACGCAACTTTTTTTATTTTAATGACTTAACTCTTATTTTCACAAATTGTAAAACCGACAAAAATCCAACATTGATTAACGGCAATTGACTTCACCTCAAGGTTCGCTTAACATATTTTCTATCCAGGAATGATCGAGGAATAACATGTTTGACCAGTTATCCAACAGACTGCAGAAAGCTCTGAAATTCCTTCGAGGAGAAGGGAAAATCACGGAGAAGAATATGGCCGAGGCCCTAAGGATGATTCGTCTGGCCTTCCTCGAAGCTGATGTGAATTACAAGGTGGTTAAAGATTTTATCGAGAGGATTAAGATCAAGGCACTGGACGAAAAAGTTATGCTCAGTCTCACGCCTGCTCAACAGGTGATCAAGATCGTCAGGGACGAATTAACCGCCATCTTGGGAGAGGAGGAACGAAAGCTAATCTTTTCCAGTCCCCCTCCTTCCATCTTCATGGTGGTCGGCCTTCAAGGGTCGGGAAAAACGACCACCTGTGGGAAACTGGCCAAATGGGTCTTGCAGATAGGTAAAAAACCTTTGCTTGTGTCCTTTGACCTGAAGAGGCCGGCAGCTCAGGAGCAGTTGAAGATGATTACCCAGCAGCTCAAACTTCCTTTTTATGAGATGGACGAAGAACAGATGTCTCATCCCCAGAAGGCACTCAAAGAGCTTCGCAAAGATACGAAGAACCGAGGATTCGACTCTCTCATCGTGGATACAGCTGGAAGGCTTCATATCGATCAGGAACTCATGGATGAACTTCGTCTTGTCAAGGATATTCTTCGTCCTACGGAAACAATCTATATTGGTGATTCCATGACCGGCCAAGATGCAGTGAAAAGCGCCCAGATCTTTGAAGAAAAAATCGGTCTGACATCCGTGATTCTGACCAAACTCGACGGTGATGCCCGTGGAGGGGCAGCCTTGTCGATAGTCTCTGTGACTCAGAAGCCGATAAAGTTTGTTGGGACTGGAGAAAAATTCGATAAGTTCGAGGTTTTTCATCCCGATCGAATGGCCTCCCGTATCATCGGTATGGGAGATATCTTAAGCTTGGTCGAGAAAGCAGAAAAAGAGACTGATTTAGAGGAGGCGGAAGAGTTGGCGCGAAGATTGCAGAAACAGGAGTTTTCGCTCGAAGATTTTAAGAAGCAGATCGTTCAAATGAAGAAGATGGGCTCTCTCTCGCAGATCATGAGCCTTTTGCCAGCCGGTGGGCCTTTCAAGAATATCTCTAAGATCAATATCGATGATAAGAAGATTCTTCATTATGAGGCCATCATCAATTCCATGACCCCTGAAGAGAGAGAAAGGCCCAAGATGATCAACGGAAGTCGGCGGAGACGGATTGCAGCAGGAAGCGGACGGCCGGTCTCGGAAGTCAATCAGTTACTCAAACAGTTTTTGGAGATGAAGAAAATGATGAAAAAATCTCAGTTCCAAAGACTTCTTTCTTCCTTTCCTATGAATCGTTGAATTATCTATACTGTCCCTCCATTCACAAAGCATTCGTGTCCAAGAAAAAGGGTGATACTTTGGAGAACTTCCCCAATTCTGAAGGAAGAGAAGGCGGGGAGCCCGGACGAAATTCGGACGACCGTTAGAAGGGGGAATGCGTAGCGCTCCCCCTGTTACTCCAAGGTTGACTTATAGTCGGAATTCGGATATTATCTTTTTTCATCAAATAAAACGGAAAAAAATGATTTCACTTCGATTGATGCGACTCGGAGCAAAGAAGAGACCATTCTACAGAATCGTCGCTATTGATTCTCGAAAACCAAGGGAGAGCAAAGCCAAGGACATCATCGGCTATTATGACCCTTTGAAGGAGCCTCCGGAGATTCAGCTCGATCTGGAGAAAGCGAAATTTTGGATTGAGAGAGGAGCGCATGCCTCAAAAACAGTTCAATCTCTTTTACATAAAGTTTCCAAGCTAGAGAAACTTACCAATCAACATTCTTAAACTAAAAGGAGGTTACAGTGAAAGAACTTGTAGAATTGATCGCTAAATCATTAGTTGACAACCCGGAAAAGGTCCAGGTCTCCCAATTGGAAGGGGAGCAAACCACGATCTTAGAACTCAAGGTCGCTCCGGAAGATTTAGGTAAGGTCATCGGAAAGCAGGGAAGGACGGCCCGAGCCATCAGGATTATTCTCGGTGCCGCCGGGATGAAGCTGAAAAGGAGATTTAACCTCGAAATCATCGAAAAAGGATAGCTTGGTTAGCATAGGGAGGATTTTAAGAAGTCAAGGAAGAAAGGGAGAATTAAGGCTCAAGCTTTGCCTGGAGCCTTCGTTCATTCCTTTTTTTTTCTAGGGTCTATCTCCAGAAAAAAGGGATTCTAAGAGACTATAAGATCGAATCCGTCCGTCCGTATAAGGATAGCTTCATCATCAAATTCAGGGAGATTGAGTCTTTATCAGAAGCCCGGGAGATAGTCGGAGAAGAGGTCTTTCTTCCTGAAGAGGAATTACAGACCCTTGAGAACGGGTGTTATTACCTCTACCAGCTCATCGGTTGCTCTGTGACCACCAAGAGTGGAGATAGAATCGGGATTGTCGAAAATATTTTATCGATTTCCGAGTCCGAACTTCTTATCGTTCGAAGTCGCAGGAAGGATATATTAATTCCATTAGTCAGTGAGATCTGCATCCGGATGAACATCGACAAAAGGGAGATCATCATCGACCCACCCGAGGGCCTTTTAGACTTGAATGAGATTTGATATAATCACAATCTTTCCCGAGATGTTCGGGTGCGTTCTCTCGGCGGGAGTCCTCAAGAGAGGCCTGGAGCGGGGCCTACTTGAGATTCGCATTCACAATTTGAGAGACTTCACCGAGGATAAGCACAGGCAGGTGGATGATCGCCCCTATGGAGGGGAGCAGGGAATGGTTCTCAAACCAGAGCCAATCTTTACCGCTGTAGAGGCTGTTCGAAAGAATAAAGGAGTGCCTGTTTATCTGCTTTCCCCACAGGGTAAGACATTCGACTCCCGCTTTGCAGAAGAGCTGTCTCATAGATCGCAGATCATCATCATCTGCGGTCGGTATGAAGGAGTAGATGAAAGAGTGATCGAACATCTTGTGACCGATGAAATCTCTATCGGAGATTATGTGCTTTCTGGAGGAGAAGTGGCTGCTTTGGTTATCGTCGAGTCTGTCTCACGGTTTATTCCTGGGGTTGTAGGTAAAATAGAATCGGTCAAGCAGGACTCTTTTTCTGGCGGGCTGTTTGACTATCCCCAATACACCCGACCCCGAACCTTCAGAGGGATGAAGGTACCTGATGTCCTTTTTTCAGGAGACCACGAGGCGATAAAATACTGGAGGCGGAAAAAATCTTTAGAGAAGACATGGAGCCTCCGGCCTGAGATGCTCAGGACGTCTGAGCTTTCTCCAGAGGATGCAAAGATATTGGAAGGAATCAAATCTGAAAAGAGGGGGAAGAAAGATGAGCCTGATTGATTTAGTCCAAGAAAACCAGTTAAAAAAGGATGTTGATACCTTTAGCGTCGGGGATACGGTCAAAATCCATGTCGTTATCCGGGAGGGAAACAAAGAAAGAATTCAAATATTTCAAGGAAATGTCATCGCAAAAAAGGGATCCGATTTAAGCGCGACGTTCACGGTACGCAAGATTTCGTTCGGGATCGGAGTGGAAAGAATTTTTCCCCTCCATTCCAAGATGATAAGGCAGATTGAGGTCGTCAGAAAAGGAAAAGTCAGAAGAGCTAAATTATATTATCTTCGCAACTTACGAGGGAAAGCCGCCCGGCTCAAGGAAAAAAGGGAAGCCTAGAGAAGATAACAAATCTTTACTGCTTGGGAACATCAGGTCGTCCAGAGTATGCTCCGAAAGTGAGAGAGCCTCATTAATATGGTTTTTCTCAAGATGCTTTTGTTAAAACAGGTTATACATGCTCGACTAAAGGTGTGAAATTGACAGATTTTTGGTTAGAGGAACAGATACTCGAGAAGGGATTCACGAACATCGCTGGAGTCGATGAAGTTGGCCGAGGTGCACTCTTCGGCCCGGTCGTGGCTGCTGCTGTGATTTTACCCGACTGGTGCATCCAGAAACATGAGCCAGAATGGGTCGAGGAAATCGATGATTCCAAGCTTCTTTCCTCTTCAAAGAGAGAAAGGTTAGCCCGCAAAATCATATCTCATGCTTCCTCTGTGGGAATCGGTTTGGCAACGAATCAAGAGATCGACAAAAGAAACATATACTGGGCTTCCCTGATGGCGATGAGGAGAGCGATAAAAAAACTGACCACAAGACCTGGTTTTCTCCTAGTTGACGGATTTCAATTGAATGGTGTACATTATCCTCAGATTCGTGTTCCCCAGGGAGACACGAAATGTATTTCAATCGCAGCGGCTTCAATCATTGCCAAAGTCCGGCGGGATGAGATGATGAGCAGATTGGATAAGATTTACGAAGGTTATGCCCTTTCCAGCAACAAAGGATACGGGACGAAAGAGCACTACAAGGCGTTGAGTGAGAAGGGACCGACGCCACTCCACCGCAGAAGTTTTAACCTCAGGCAATAGGCCATGTACTCTAAAAAAGATAAAAAAGGGATTCTGGAACTTGCCGAGAAATATGTTAAAAGGGGGAAGCTCAAAGAGGCAATCCAAGAATACAAAAAATTATCGACAGCAGATCCTCAAGATCTTCATATAAGGAGCGTGATCGCCGATTTATACATCCAATCAGGCCAAAAAGAAAAGGCGGTCGCTGAGCTAAAAAAGATAGTCGATTTCTATGAACAAAGAGGTATGCTCAATCAATCCTTGGCCATCTGCAAGAAAATTAACAGGATAGACGAAAAGGATGTAGAGACCTCCATCAGACTGGCCGATTTGCTCTACCATCAGGGATACCTCCAAGAGGCCAAAAAGAAATATTTGCTCATAGTCAACAATTTAAGAAAGACTGGACAGTTAAAAAAGGCCATAACGTATCTCGAAAAAATTCTGAAGATCGACAATGAAGACGAAAAGGCCAAACTCCTCCTCGCCGAGCTCTGTATTGAGGAGGGAATGATTCCCAAGGCCGTGGACAAGTTCAATGAAGTGGCAGAATATAAGATAAAAAGAGATGAGTTGAAGGAGGCAAAGGAGATCCTCATCAAAGCTAAAGTGCTCAAAGAAGATGATTTAAGAACAATTTTAAATCTCATCGAGATATTCAAGAGGCAGAATAAGAAGGAAGAGGCGTTGGGTTTTCTCAATGACGTCCTGAAAAAAGATGAGAACAACTTGCAAGCTCTCAGTTTCATGGGAAATCTGTATTTTGAAGATCACAATTACCAGAAGGCTGAGGAAACATACAAAAAGATCATCTCGATTCGCCCCAAGGATGTGGAGGCCAGAGTGAAACTAGGAAGGATTCATCTCCAAGGGGGAAATCTTGATGAGGCTTATGATCTTTATGAACCTCTCGTAGACTCACTGCTCAAGAGACAAAAGGACGATAAAGCTATCGGGCTCCTCGGCCTCATCCTGGCGACAAAGATGGCGCATCTCAAGACATTGGAAAAGTTAGTCTCTATATATAAATCAAGAAAGCAGGTCGAAAACTTGGTGCTCGTCTACAGGGCGATTCTAAGTGAGTGTCGCAGAAACGACTGGAAGGAGAAATCTCTTGCTACCCTAAGAGAGATCCTTAAAGTCTTCCCAATGGACGAGGAATTTTATACTGAGTACAGAAAGCTGAAAAGAGAGGTGGGCATTTCTGAAGAGGAACCATCCGAAGAACCTCCAGTTTTTATCGACGAGAGTAAAGAGATGATCATGGAAGCCTTTGAGCAGGCAGACCTCTGCGTCGAGCAAGGATTGATTAGAAACGCCCGAAGAATACTCGAAAGCTTAAGGAGAAAATTTCCGGAAGAATCCGCTATCGAGAGTAAGATCAAGGCCTTGAATCAGATTTCACCGAAGGTGAAAGAGGATGAGATTCCAGCCCATGTGGAAAGGGGAGATGAGGAAGAAATCCTGAAGCTCGGGAAGGACATCAAAAGAAAAAAAAGGATGCCCCGATCATTGCTCGAAGAAGGAGAGGAGATGTTGACCGCGGCCGATGTATTTGCCGAGACCGATATTATCCCCATCGTATCTCAAGATGAAAAAGAGCTGAAATACTATGACTTGTCAGGAAGAATCGGTGAGGAATTGAAGAGCATTCAAGCGATTTGCCGTCGACAACTGAAAGGGGATACAGCGGAAGTAGAGAAGGAATTATCGGAGATTGTGGCCACATTCAGAGAAAATGTGAAGAAAAAAATCGGAAAAAAAGACTATGAAAGTCATTTTAATCTCGGGATTGCCTATCTGGAGCAAGGACTTTTGGATGAAGCCATAGAAGAGTTAGAACTGGCCTCCCAGGATCAGAAGAAAACAATCGATTGCTACAGCATCATAAGCCATTGTTTCAAGAAAAAAAAGGAATACAAAAAATCTGTTGAGTGGCTCGAGCGCGCTCTTGATATTTCCAAGGAGGGGACAGACCAGTATTTTGGACTCAAGTATGAGTTGGCCTCTCTGTATGAAGAGATGAAGGAGAAGCAGAGGGCGTTGAATTTATACAAAGAGATAAGAAAATGGAATCCAAAATACAGAGACACAGAGAATAAGATCGAGGGGCTTAACAAAAAATTAATGATGTAAATTTATAACCTGCTTACTCCTCAGACCTCACCATTCCCCCCAAAAAAAATTTAACCCCAGTAATAGGGATTAATTTTCTCTTCATTCCTGATAGCGCTCTCTCTGGATGATGAGAATAATTATTCAACAAATCGTTATTTGTAAAGATAAAAGAAAATCTTACGCTCATGACTATCGCTCTCCTCAGAAAAATCATGAATTTGATCAGGGAAGAAATACCTTCAGATCGAATGATGGTCGTGCTGATGAATGTGACTCGTCAGGCGTTTTTCCGGGACACACACCCCTTTGCTCCAGCAGGGAATGATGAGCTCGAGATGGAAATCATCCGAAGAGTCTTAGACCTTAGACAACCGGTGATCATCGGTGATAGTAGGACAGATCTCAGGCTTCCCAAGCAAGCTTACTGTAACGCCAAGGAGAAGGAAAACTCTCTCTGTGTTCCCTTTGCACTCAAGAACAAAGCCGAGGGTGTGTTATTTCTCAAGAGGACAAACAGCTTCCATCCTTTCTCCTTCCTAGACCTTGATTTCTTACTGACATTCTTGAAACCCATTAAGTTGATTTTGGAGAATTGTGTTGATTTCAAAAGACTCGGAGAGAGAGTTGTCTGTGAATCAGAACCTCTTTTATTAGGTAAGAGTGAAGCTTTTCATCATCTGGTTGCCTTGATAGAGAGAGTGAAGGATAGAGATGCTCCTGTCTTTATCTATGGCGAAAGCGGAACAGGGAAAGAAGTCGTCGCCCGGGCTATTCATCAAAGAGGGATAAGACGTGCAGGGAAGTTTGTGCCTGTCAATTGTGGAGCCATCCCCGATCTTCTCCTAGAAAGTGAATTGTTCGGGCATGCACGAGGAGCGTTCACCGGGGCGGTAAGGGATAAGCCTGGTCTCATCGAAGAGGCTGATGGAGGAACGTTCTTCTTGGATGAAATCTGTGATCTTTCGCCTCCTCTGCAAGCCAAACTTCTTCGCCTTCTCCAGGAGAGTGAAATAAGAAGAATTGGCGAGAATCATATGCGTAGAGTCAATACCAGGTTCATAAGTGCCACCAACAAGGACATCGAAGAGCAGATGCGTCTGGGTAATTTCCGGGAGGATTTGTACTATCGGTTGAAGATCATCACGATCGAACTTTCTCCTCTAAGACAAAGAAAAGAAGACCTTCTTTTTCTGTTGAATTATTTCTTGGATAAATACTGTCAAGATATGGAGCGTGACAGAGCCTATTTTTCGCCTAGAGCACTGGAACTCCTCCTTGATTATGCTTGGCCAGGTAATGTTAGAGAGCTTCAGAGCGAGATTCAAAGATGTTTGATCCTGTCTGGGGATGATGATCTGATCAAGGAGGAACATCTCTCGCCCAAGGTCAATCCGCAAGCCGAGGTGTTTACCCCGTCAGTGTTCGATTTTTCTCAGGCAAAAGCAGAATTCGAGAAACGATTCCTGAATCAAGCATTAGCCCGGTGGAATTTCAACAGGGCAAAAACGGCAGAGAACATCGGACTGAGCAGGCAGGGACTGTTTAAATTAACAAGAAAGCACAATATTTTATTGCCGAGAAGGAAACAAGATACTCATCCCTCGAGTTAGGATTCTAGGGAAGTGTTGGCTTGCTCCACCTCCTATTTTTTGGTAAATTTCTTTTTGAATGGAAAATCAGAAGAAAAAAAAAGAAGTATTCCAACTGCCCTGTCCATGCTGTGGCACTTTGCTCTGGATTGATCCTATATCTCGAAAGGTGATGCAGTTTGAAAAGAAAGCCAAGAAAAAGGGTTCTCTTGATGATTTGTTGCTCAAAGAAAAAAAGAAGAAACAGGAATTCGAACGCAAATTTCAGGCCACAGCTGAGCTGGAGAGGGAGAAGCGGAAGAAAGCTCAAGAACAGTTTAAAAAAGCTTTAACCCGAATAGAAAAGGATAATTAGAAAAGGACGGCCGGTTCCCCCTCCAAGTTTGCTTCAGCTTCCTATCTGGGTTTCGTCCTCTCTTATCTTGGGGGCCATGGTGAATCTCGTGAATCCATACAGAGCCAAGATGATCACTGCAGCATAGTTCATGATGGCCCAAGGAAGATAGCTGAAGGTTGAAACACCAATAGTGCCGGTGATGTACACACCAGCCATACTCCAAGGGATAAGGGGTACGATGATGGCCCCGCTCTCCTCGATGATGCGTGATAAATTTTTAGCCGCGAGTCCTTTCTTTTTATAAACGGGAGCCAAGAGCTCTCCAGGAATGATCATCGATAGGTAAGAACTTCCCGTCACTAAGGCTGTGACCACAGAGGATCCGATAGTGGTCAGAACGATGCTCCAGATTTTGTTGGCAAACTTCATCACCCTATCTAGGATTACCGAAAGGAGTCCTGTCCTCTGCATAATACCTCCGAAGCTGAAGGCCGTAAAAGCAACGAGTTGAGTCTCCATCATGCTCATCATTCCCCCTCTCGAGATGAGATCGTCCACTTTTGGGACTCCGGTTTGGGCTTGATAACCGGTGTTCATGGCTGTGGCCACATCTGGAACAGAGGCCTTCTGGAAGATGATGGCTAGGGCGCCAGCGACAAAGGAGGAGAGAAGCATCCCCGGTATGGTGGGTTTCTTGGTAAAGGCGAAGTAGAAGACGATCGCCATCGGAAGAAGAAGGAGAAGGTTAAAGCGAAAATGTGTCTTTAAAGTCTGGGTGATAGTGATGATATCCACAGTTTCCGATTCCACTCGACCTCCCCCGTACCGCAGTCCAACCAGGAAATAAATCAGCAATCCCAGAAGCCAAGCCGGCGTGGCCGACCAAAGCATGTGTTTGATGTGGTCGAACAGGTTGCAACCGACGGCGACAGGGGCGAGGTTCGTCACATCAGAAAACGGAGACATCTTGTCTCCGAAGTAGGCCCCGGCCACGATCGCTCCCGCGGCCGGACCGAGAGGAATGCCAAGCCCCATGGCAATCCCCATGAAGGCCACGCCCAGTGTGCCGATCGTCCCCCATGATGTTCCTGTAGCCAAGGAGGTGATCGAGCAGACAAAACAGGCTGTCACCAGAAAAAACTTAGGGGAGATAAGCTTCAATCCATAATAGATGATCATCGGGATCGTACCGCAGGCGATCCACGATCCGATGAGAATTCCCACACAGAGCATGATCAGGATAGCTGGCATGGCCTTGTGAATGCTGTCGACGATTCCTCTTTCCATTTCCTGCCATTTGAAACGTAAAAATAGCCCGAGGCAGCCGGTGATGAAGGCGGCAGCGACGAGGAGGACTTGGGGACGGATTTGGTAGATACCGTAGCCGACTCCAAGCAGAAGGCCCATGGCGATCAACGGAGTAAGAGCGACAGCCAGCCTAGGCTCTTTTGTTTTTCGATGTTCATTATTGGTTGATTTATTCATTAGTCTTTCCTTTTATAAAATCCTGCCATTCGGACATCAATCACGATTTGACGTGAATGTTCCTTTGGCGGTCAGATCTCCGTCTGAGATCACCTGCCTCCCCAGGACGATGAAATCAGTGACCTGAAAATCCTTATCGAAGATAAGAAGGTCTGCATCCTTGCCTTGTTTGATCTCTCCCTTGACTTCGAGTTTGTAGAACGTGGCGACGTTGGTGGAAAAGAGTTTTATCGCCTCTTCAAGGGATAAAATGTGTTCTGAAACCAAGTACCGGAGGTTTTCCAGGAGAGTTTTTTGACTGGCGATGGTCAGGCCTACAAGATTGCCCTCTTGGTCAAAGACAGGAAAACTCCCGTTGCCATCAGAGCTCACCGTGATATGGGAGAGAGGAGCTTTTTTTTCGAGGCATAATCGGATAGCTGTACCAATGCTTATCCCTTCCTCATCGCTTCTTGGATCCACGCCAGCCGTCAGATCCATATAACCGGCTTGGAGAATAAAATCTATCGCTTCTGCCAACAATTCAGGATTGCGGTTGACATGTGTTGGGATGACTTGAGTCGGGGGAATTTCTGTTTCCTTGATCAATCTGAAGAGCATCTCTAATCTCCGATTGCCGTCACCGAGGTGGAGGTGAAGAACTCCGGCCTTTCCGCCCAGCATCCCACCAACACGACACTCGGCAGCAAGGCGAGCGATCTCTTCAAATGTGGGTTGGGACGAGCGGTGATCAGAGATGGCGATTTCTCCGGCACCGATGACCTTTTCGATGAGAACAAGGTCAGAACGAACGCTTCCAGTTATCGTCACCACTGGAATTTGGTAAGAACCTGAATAGATAAAGGTCGAAATTCCCTCTTTTTCTAGACCTCTGGCCTTGGCCAAGAGTGATTCCATATGCCGTGTTGTTCCATCTGTTCCTAAGCAGCCGACCACAGTCGACACACCGCTGCGGAAGATATCCTCAACGGAGATTTCTGGGGCCCTTGTTGCTGGTCCCCCTTCTCCTCCTCCTCCGAGAATATGAACATGACTATCGATAAGGCCAGGGACGATTGTTTTGCCTGAGGCATCCAGAGTTCGAACCGGCATCCCCTCGACCTTGATTTGTCCAGGTTGAATGACAGCTCCGATTTTATGACCAAGGATCAGGACATCTTTTTTCCCCAACGGTGTCGGAGAGAAAATATCTCCATTTCGAATTAAGGTAACCATTTTACCTCCTTGTCATGTACCATTGATGGATTTGATGTCTTTTGTAATGGCTAAATTATCACGACTCTTTTTTCTTTTCAACAGAGTTAATATCTTTTTTTCTGTGATGAAATGCCAGGAATGTGTATATGGGGATGGCTTAGCTCCCTTTCATATTTTTAACGCCATTCTACATTTGGCCCTTTTGATTGCTCCTGGGGTCAGGCCTTGTCGTCTGGAAGCGCTGCGTCTCTACCTTTACCCGAATACAAAACCTTGGGATAAGGCCTGACCCCAGTTCAGACATACTCGCAAGTCGACTTCCCTCGAAGGCCAACAGCGTTGCGGAGGAACATTGTTTGGGGGTACAAGGGAGTATGCCCCCTTGTTCGCAGGGCAAGGGATCATCCCTCGCCTGAGAAGGGGAGGAAGGGAGTCCGAAGGTATGACGGACGACCGTTGGAAGGGGTAAATTTTGAATTTTATATTCAATTCGCTTAAAATAAAAATTAATGACAATCTCTATGGATAGATTCGAACAAGAGCTCAAGCGCGTCGAACCGGCGGTGAGGCGGTTGTGTCGGTTTGCTCTTTTGGGTAAAAAAATTGTGATAAGCGGTAAAGAAAATTTCGTCAAGAACGGCCCTAACATCATCGTCGGTAATCATATCGGGACGTTCAAGGATATAGCCACAGTCTACAAGATTGTTCCGCGTCCCATCTTTTTTACCGCCAACAAGATGCTCTTTAACAAAGAAGAATTTAATTTTCTGATAAGAAAACACTTTCGCCTCCATCTGAAGAGCTTAGGGCCTATGCTGGAATTTCTGGTCAGTCCCTTGAAGGAATACATTGTTAATTATATTTCCACCAACATCACCAAGGTGGGAACCATTCCAGTCGATTTATACCAAAAGAAAAGGTTGGCCATAAAGGCCTGTCAAGATTATCTAAAAAAAGGAAGGGCCATCATAGCCCTCCAAGGTCATGGACGTGTCGTCAAAGACAGCCTTCATCCTTACGTGAGTTCTTTTAGGCGTGGTGTGTCCATCATTTCGTATAATCTTTTTCAAGAAGAAGGGATGAGGGTTCCCGTCACTCCCATCGCCATGTTTGGAACTCAGACGCCTCTGCTTGTTCCGGCAAAAATAAGAGTCAATATCGGCCAGCCGATGTACATAACAGACTACATTGGGGAAGGATTCAATGAGTCAGTAGATCGATTTAGAGAGGCGTTGGAAAACCGAGTGAAGGTGCTTCTCACCGAGGTCCTTAGACGGCCTTTAACGAAGAAATGATTAGGTAGGATGCATCGGCATGGGAAGAGTCCTGAAAGGATTCTTGTCCTCGTATGAATTCTTGATCTCTCTTCAATGGTAGGGGGAGATGAATTTGATTTTCTTGATCATCAGTGGAGCTATTGACATAATTATACAAAATCGATAGAATAATGAGGAATTATAGTTTAGTTCCTCGCAGGTCAGTTGAGATGACACTAGTAAAAGGAGTACCAAAATGAAACGAAGGAATACATCTGTTCTCCTTCTTTTTGTCTCCAGTCTGCTCCTGATTGTTCTTATCCAAGCCCGGGAAAATGAATCTTTCTTTGAATCTTCTTTCGATGGAGGTTGGGCAGGATTTATCCGCTTAACAACACAGTCCGGGAAAAGAGATTTCCCTGTGGTGTTTAACTTGAACTGCCAGGAGAAAGGGGGAATAGGATTTTCGGTTTTTCCAGATAGTCTCAAGACAGCACCGAATGGATTCGAGATTTACTCTTTGATGGATGTCCAAAAAAAAGGAAAGAAGCTGATACTGAAAGTTGAAACACCTGCCGAGACCTCTGGTATTGCCCAGAAAGGGAATTTTATCCACGCCTTTACCCTTAGATACAAAAAGGCCAAAGGATTCATCAAAGGAAACATGAAATCCACAGACCCTGATCTCAAAAAAGGAGTGGTCTTCCTTTATCCTCAAAGCGATGTCAAGACCCTTCAAAAGGCATGGCAGGGGAAGATCAAGATAAACCAGGTCAACACGCCGGTCATCCTCCAACTCATCCAGAAACAGTCTGTCGGCCAAGCTGGACTTGCTCAAGCTACGAGTGTTACTGGATCAGGCTCTGTCGGGGAAGACTTTGGTGTGGTAAAAAACGGCAGTTTCGATGGAACAAAATTCACCGGCCAGTTGAACCTTCCCGACGAAACAGTAGCCTTTGATTTTGACCTCAAAGGGCTCTCACTAAAAGGGAAGATGAACGGCGCCACTTTTTCAGGGGGCGTGACCTTGAATCCTGCCGGGACGAAAGGCAAATTTCTTAAGGTGGATATGGCCTCACCGAGCGAATTGCTCCTTGGCAACAGCAATATTGTCGATATCGAGGGAGAAAATCTTTACAATGGTGTCGTTATCCATGTGGATGAAACCCAGATCGAGGTGGGGGCAGTAGAATTCGTCAATAGCAAAAAGATCATGGGGAGTCTGGTTCCTTCGGATAACCTCCCTGAAAACCAAAACGTCTCATTACTGGTCATAAATCCCGATGGACAGATCGTTGAGCTTGACAAAGCCTTTGTCACCAAGATGAAAGAAGACTCGACAACGGTAAGTTTTGCTCAGGATATTCAGCCTGTATTCAACCAGAACTGTGCCCTCTCTGGCTGTCATACAGGTTCTTTTCCGGCGGCTGGGTTGAATCTACAGAGCAGCCAGGCCTACAATAATATTGTCAATATTCCCAGCTCACAACGATCTTCTCTCAACCTGATCACTCCGTCTGATCCTGATAACAGCTATTTGATCCGGAAGATCAAAGGCGAAGATATCTCCGGCTCCAGAATGCCTCTAAGCCGCTCAGCCTTGGACATGACTACGATCGCCACCTTTGAAACCTGGGTGAGAGAAGGTGCTCAGAATAACTAAACGCGGACGCGCCCTCTATTTTATCGACCGCAGATGAATCTCTTTCGAATATTGCCATTACTATTCGATAGTAACGTTCTCTAGATTTTCCTCAGGCTGGGGATAGTTCATCTTCAGCTTTTCCAGAGTATTGACAATGATTGTCCCAATGACTAGATTGCGATACCATTTGCGATTCGCTGGAACGACATACCAGGGAGCCCAGTGCTTGTTTTACTCAGAACGTCTTCATAAGCCTTCATATATTTAGACCAGAGCTTACGTTCCTCGAGGTCTCCCAGCTTGAACTTCCAGCGTTTGTGAGGTGTGTCTAATCTAGCCTTGAAACGATTTTTCTGTTCGTCCAGGTCGATATTTAGGTAGAATTTAAGGATGGTCATTCCCTCTTCGGCCAGCATTTTTTCAAAAGCATTAATCTGTTCATAACGCCTGCGCCAAACCTTGGGAGGTACAAGGTTGTGCACCCGAACAACGAGGACATCCTCGTAGTGGCTCCGGTTGAAGATCGTTATCTCTCCCTTCCCAGGCACATGTTTGTGCACTCGCCACAGGTAGTCGTGATCCAGTTCCTCGGGTGTCGGAACCTTAAAGCTGGCGACCTTTACGCCCTGAGGATTGACTCCTTCAAAAACATGACGGATGGTTCCGTCTTTACCTCCTGTATCCATAGCCTGCAGAACAATCAGGACCCTGTGTTTATGCTGCGCATAAAGCATCTCTTGAAGCTCTTCCAGTTTCATGTTCAAACCTAAAATTTTTTCCCTCGCTTCCGTTTTCTTCCCTTTGAATTCGCTTTTATCATTAGGATCCCATTGGCCTAAATCGATTTTCTTTCCCGGCTTAATCCGATACCGATCCATTGTCTCTCCTTTCCTCTGATTTTGATGTCATTTTGTTGAGTTTATCCCTAAAAATAGGTTGTCCTTTGATATACCATAGGACATAATTCTGTTCAATTGGTTGATTCAGTTATCAGTTGCCAGCTCTCAGTTCATCAGTAATAATTAAATCCTTTCTTGGACCGAAAGCTGAGACCTGTGTCACTGATGATACTGTCTGTCTCCAAATATGGCAATTGACCTTTATGAGGTACAATTCGGGACCAAGCAGATTCTTCTTACCCTAAGATCATTTGGCACGTGGCTTGCAGTTCTGTCCAAGTAGCCCTGTAATCGTCAGAGGGAAGAAATAGACTTTGAAGGAAAATCTAGAGGGAGGTTTCTTGATGAAAGAATTGAGTCTATTCGCAGCCGTATGCCTGATTTTCTTCTTGGTCGTGTCTTCAGGGTATTCACTGGAAAGATTTCAAGCGAATGCCAATTTTGATCTCGGATTTCCGCAGGATGAGTTCAAAGAGAATGTGGACAGAACCAGTATTGGCGGCATGGGATTTTTTATCTATAAAATTCCTCGGTCTCCTCTACGGGTCGGTCTCTCTCTTGGGCTCCAGGTCTATGGAAACGAGACAAGAGAAGAACCCATAAGCTCGGCCATTCCTGATGTCTTTGTCGATGTCAAGACAAGAAACTATATGTTGATGTGTCATCTTCTATTACGTATTCAGCCTAAGGAAGGGAGATTGCTTCCGTATTTCGATGGACTGGTCGGATTCCATTACTTGTGGACACAAACAGGCATCTACAGCCAAAGCGGACTCGGTCTTAACAAGGTGGCAAGTACTGTCCATTTGAGTGATACTGCCTTGAGTTATGGTGCTGGTGGCGGTCTGATGGTGCGCGTCTATGAAAAGAGAGGAGATAAAAGTAAATCGACGATCAGGGTTTATACGGACTTTGGGATTCGTTACTTAAAGGGAGGGAAGGCCGAGTATATGCGGGAAGGCTCAATACTCTTGGAGGACGATAGGCTCGTGTATGATATTAGGGAATCGAAAACGAATATCATCATGACGTATATTGGCGTCACCTTCGCATTCTAACAGGCGAGAGATCGAGTGAAATTGGAGGCCTGATCGGATCATATATGAGAGGGAGCTGAATAGTTCATCGAATATCTGCTAGATGTTGCAGCTTATATTCAATAAGGCTAAAATCTGAAATGACCGTCCTTCATAATGTATTTTCCCTTGGCCTTGATCGTAACTTTTTTGACAAGGGCATCGTAATGATGGGAGCTTCTGTTCTTTCCCAAGCCGTAGGAATCACCGATGGCAAAATGGGCAGTCCCGAAGGCTTTTTCCGCTTCCAACATATTCGCGGTCAGCCGGGCGCGAGGGTTGGTTCCGATGCCGAATTCACCGATCGTCCGGCCGGTTTCATCGCGGCCTATAGTCTTTAGAATGGCCTCGATGCCTTTTCCTCTCGATCGTACTAACTTTCCCTGCTCAAACTCCATCACCCCGCGGCCCAGTTTGTCGTCGATTAGACTGATAACCAGTTGGCCAGTAAACGTTTTCTCAACAGGGGCTGTAAAACATTCCCCGGCAGGAAGGTTTCCGTGTTCTCCTTTGCGGCTGATGTCGCCGTTATCGTTAACCCATTTTCGTCCTTTGACGCTGAATGTAATTTTCGTCCCTTCTGGATTCTCCACCAAAACATCATCGGCATTGTTCAGTGCTTTGATGACTCTCTTCGTGAACATGTCCATTTTTTTAAAGTCGATGTTGACCAGACGTTCCATCATTTCCTGGGTTATCCCGGGCATCATACAGATGCGGCTGTTTCTCATCCCAACCTTAACCATGTATCCTCGGAAGGGTTTTTCCTCGATCCGAGCATCAAGCATGTAGGCGATGCAGGTGGCCTTGTCTGCCATTTCCTCGAAAAGGCGGGTGGGCTGGGTGATCGGTCTGAGAGTCTCAGTCATGAAATAAGTGGTGGTTTCGGCTCCGCTTTGTTTGGCCCAATATGCGAGAGCTTCGGCAATCTTCATCTTTTCTCGATCCGTGACGAGTAAGAAATGCTCTCGGCTCCGCAGTCGAAGGGATTGCTTAATGGCCCTTTCAGCGGCCTTATAAAGCCTTGTCATCCTCATTGTCATTTCCTTGATTATAGTGGATTGTGGCTCAGGACCTTCCCGAGATAGAGAAGGAAGAAGGTCATTCTCCTTCAAAGCGCGACAGGACGTCGGAGTTGATTTTAAGAAAAAGATCGTATTTAATCTTGACACCCTTCGAGTTCCTTAATTTGAGCAGGTAGGACTGGAGAAATCTATTCTTATGTTCTGCGAGAAGAGTGTCTTTTTCTTCTTTTTTCTTCGTTTCGAAATCTTCTCGGGTCACCTCTGTGCGGTCCAAAACTCTTAGCAGGGCATATCCAGTATCGAACTCTACGGGTTCGCTTGGTTCTCCGATCGGCAGAGAAAAAGCCAAGCGGTCCACATCTTCATTCTCACCAACTGTACTCAAATACTGTCCGCGCTTATGCTCCTCCGCTGTTTTAAATTCAAGGTCATATGTTTTTGCCAGCGTTTCTAGATCTGTCCTGGTAAGCTCCTGTTTGATCTTTTGAATTATCTCTAGGGTTTTCTCCTTTTTCTTGACAGTTATCAGTCCTTCTTTGGCTTCTTCACGAGCCTCTTCGAACACGGCTTGATGTGAGGGGGCAATGTTTTTAAGCTGAGCAATACCCAGACCTTTATAAGTGTAAACGAGATCAGAAATCTCTGTTTCTTCGAGTTTGAAGAGCGCCTGACTGATCGTTCCGGAAGGATCGATCTCCTTGATTTCCTCGCCTTGTTTGACGAGTCCTGTTTGTCGAATCTTCAAGCCCATTTTTTGAGCCGCCACATCCAGGTTTTTCTCCTTCCTTACCTGTTTTTCTAGATGGGACATTCTCCTCTCAGCGAGGTCGCGGGCCTGTTGATCTTCAAGGATAGTAACAATCTTTTCCTTGACTTCTTGAAGAGGTTTTGTCACAGCCGCCTCTTTTTCGGTGACCTTGAGGAGAGAGAGGCCTTCTTCAAGTTCGATGAGCTCAGAGGATTCCCCCGATTCCAACCTTTCGACTTCTTTCCTTTCCTGGGGAGAAAGTCTTTTCCAATCCATAAGGCCCCAATCGCCCCCGTCCTTTGCTTTTTCATCCTCGGAATGGGCTCTGGCCAATGCGGCAAAATCTTCTCCGGCACGTATCTTTTCCAGGAGACTTTGAGCCTCAGCCCGAACAAGACCAGGGTCCTTGTCCTCATACGGAAGATAGATTCGGCTGACCTTGATTTTTTCCGGCTCTTCGAATTGTTCGAGATTGTCTTTGTAGTATTTTTCGATCTCCGAATCTTTGACTTCGACTTCCTCCTTCAAGTCGTCTGTCTGGAGAAAGACAAAAATCCCTTCTCTTTTTTCTGGCACCTGAAATTTTTCCTTGTTCTTCTCATAATAGGCTTGAATCTCCTCGACCGAAGGATCCTCTTGTAGTTCAATCTGATTTGTCTCTCCCAGCACGTATTCCAGCTTGGCACTCTCGTTTCTTTTTTTATAATTTTCCCAGATTTCGTCTTCGGTCACGGCGACCCCGGCTGTAAGCACCTTGATCAGCTTATCGATGACGACTTCTTTTTGAAGACTTTGTTCGAATCTGGAGATGGAAATCCTGTTGTACTCAAGAATCCTTTTGTACTGTTCGAAACCGATAAATTTTCCATCCTGCAAAAATACAGGATAGCTCATGATTTTTTCCCGGATCTCCTCAGGAGTAGCGACGATGCCCATGTCCTGAGCCGTTTGAAGCAGAAGCTCTTGTTGGATGATCTGTTCTAGAACCTGCTGGGGTATGTTGAGCTGTTGGATAAAGTTGCGGTTGAGTTCCTTGAATTCTCTCTGAAGCGTCTCCAGGCGCTGCCTAAGATTTTGAAAATAGACATCCGCCGATATCTTTTCCTTCCCGACCCAGACAATTGTGTTGGTTGCCCGAGACCCTCCTGATCCTCCGACACCCCCTCCCCAGACCGCAAAGATGGTGATGATAAAGGCAGCTATGACAATCCAAAGAGTGGGAGCTAGTTGTTTTACATTTTTTCGCATTGTTTTTAACATCGTCTTACCTCAATTTTTTTTTATTTATTCCCTTTAGTATCAATCCGTAAAAAAAAAAGGATCCATCAGTCTCTCTTTATAAGATATCTCGAAATAACTAGGCGCTGGATTTCGGAAGTGCCTTCGTAGATAGAAAACACCCGAGCATCTCTGTAGAGCTGTTCGATGAGGAACTCTCTGGAGTAGCCGTAGCCTCCATGGATTTGGAGAGCTTGATAGACAGTTTTGTTGGCGGCTTCTGAGGCAAAAAGCTTGGCCATCGCAGATTCTTTTCCGAAGGGCTCCCCCCTATCGCATAAATCAGCGGCTTTATAAGTCAACAATCGAGCCGCTTCGATCTGGGTCGACATATCGGCGATCATGAATTGAATCGCCTGAAATTCAGAGATTTTCTTGCCGAAAGCTTCTCTTTGTTTGGCATACCGAACGGCCTCGTCCAAAGCCTGGGCGGCCAGGCCCACAGACTGAGCTGCGACTCCGATTCTGGATCCATCCAAACAGTGTAAGGCTATTGAGGCTCCTTTTCCTTCCTCACCCAGGAGATTTTCGACTGGAACTTGACAATCCTCGAGGACAATATCGGAGGTAACAGAGGAATGAAGCCCCATTTTCTCTTCGATTTTAGAAATCCGCACTCCTGGGAAATTCCTATCGACGATGAATGCGTTTAGTTTTTGAACACCTGGCTCGACCTCGGCCTGAGCAAACAGGATAAAAACATCCGCATCATTGCCCGAAGTGACCCAAGCCTTTGTTCCGTTTATAAGATAAATGTCGCCTCGTTTAAAAGCCTTGGTCTTGAGGCTGGTGACATCAGAGCCTATGCCTGGCTCGGTTAGACTAAATGCTCCCAAGATCTCTCCTCTTGCTGCACCGGGGAGGTATTTTTTCTTCTGCTCTTCGCTTCCAAATCTGAGTATGGCGTAACAGAATAATGAGCAATGGACGCTGACAATCACAGCCATAGAAGCAGAGGCTCTTCCGATCTCTTCTAGGGCCAAAACCAGAGAGAGTGCACCTGTTTTTGTGCCTTCGTATTCAGAGGGAATGGTCATCCCGAGTATTCCGAGCGAGGATAATTTTTTCAGCAGATCATGGGGAAACTGATGGTTTTCTTCTAATTCTCTAGCTTTTGGTCGGATTTCCTTTTGGGCAAAATCCCTGACCATATCCTTGAGTAATTTTTGATCTTCAGTCAGCTCGAAATTCACGTCTGTCCCTTTTTGTCTTTTATTGTGTCTATTTATGGACGGGTTTTCCTCTCCTTTTCGAAGAGGGGGAACAGCCTTTCATAGGTAGTCTCCAATCCTTCTATGATGACCTTTGTCCTGCTGACGATAGGCATAAAATTTGAATCTCCTGTCCAACGGGGAAGAACATGAAGGTGGAAATGATCAGTGACTCCAGCCCCGGCACTCCGGCCAAGATTCATTCCTGTGTTAAAACCGTGTGGCTGATAGTTTTTCTTGAGCACTTTCAGGCTTAATTTCAGAAGGTCGGTCATCTCATCGGTGGTTTCCTTCTTTGATCGTTCGAATGAGGAGATGTGTTTGTACGGAGCAATCATTAGATGCCCAGGTGTGTAAGGGTATTTGTTGAGCATGATGAAGTTGTGTTTCCCTCTAAACAGGATGTAAGCCTTTTTGTCGTGTTTATGCTTGAGTGCCTGGCAGAAAATACATTCGTTCATCTGACATACGTTCCTAACATACTCCTCTCGCCACGGGGCTTCGATGTATTCCATTATTCATTAATCATATTTTTCAATAATTTGCTCGGTTTGAAATACAAGACTTTTTTAGGAGGAACCTCCACTGGCTCCCCAGTTCGTGGGTTTCTCCCCGAACGGGCCCCTCTGTCTCGAAAACGAAAACTCCCGAAGCCTCTTAGTTCGATTTCTTCACCTCTCAGGATGGCTTCTTTTATGGTGCTAAAAAAAAGATTAACGCCAGTCTCTGCTTCCTGTTTGGAGATATTCATTTCCTTGGCAATTTTGTTGACTAAATCTACCTTAATCATCTTTTTTCTCCTTTTTTGTTTTTTTCTGGGGTCCGATGTTTTTAAGCTGGTCTTTCATGATGTCCCCTAAAGTGAGTCTGTCATCTTGGCTTTGCATGTATTTTTGATACTCCAGTTTCTGCATTTCCAACTGAGCCTGTCTAAAGCTAAGAGAGATTTTTTTATTCCTTTGGTCCATCTTGAGGATCTTAGCCATCAGCTCTTGACCGACAGAGAAAGCTTCCTCAGGGTTCTCAATCTTTTTCTCATCGAGCTCTGAGAGAAAGACGACGCCTTCGATTCCAGGCGTGATTTCTGCAAAGACACCGAAGTTAGTGAGCCGAACCACTTTCACCTTGACCAGATCTCCGACTTTCTGCCGCTTAAAAAAATCTTCCCAGATATCTCCTTCCAACTGTTTTATGCCCAAGGAGAGCTTTTGTTTTCCGATATCGATATTAAGGATGATCGCTTCAATCTCATCTCCCACCTTGAGCTTATCTGAAGGATGCTTAATTTTTTCCCATGATATATCCGAGATATGGATGAGCCCTTCAATGCCCTTGTCCACCTCCATGAAGGCCCCGAAGTCGGTGATGCTCGTGATTGTCCCCTTGACGTGTGATCCAGGACTGTATTTTTGTTTCAGGAGTTCGAGAGGATGCGGGGTGACCTGCTTGAGGCCGAGGGAAATCCGTTTTTGTGTCGGATTGATATCGAGAATGGTCACGGCCACTTCCTCTCCAGGCACCAAAACCTTTTTGGGATGAATGAGCTTCCTCGACCAGGTCAGATCAGAGATGTGAACTAGCCCTTCCACTCCTTTTTCGAGTTCGATAAAAGCACCAAAATCGGTGAGGCTCACGACTTTTCCCTGGACCTTCTGGCCGACGCTGTACTTTTCTTGGATGGTTTCCCAAGGATCATCTGTCAACTGTTTATAGCCGAGGGAAATCCGCTCCTCTTTTTCGTTGAAATCTAGGACTACGACCTCGACCTCTTCCTCCGCTTGAAAAACTTCTGAAGGATGATTAATTTTTCCCCAAGAAATATCTGAAATATGCAGAAGGCCCTCGATTCCTCCCAGATCTATGAAGGCTCCAAAATTCGTTAGTGATTTGATTTGACCTTTGAGTTTTTTTCCACGGCTGAGTTTTTCGAAAACCCTCCTTTTTCGTTTTTCTTTTTCATCCTGCAAATAGAGTTTCCGGGAAAGGACAGCATTTTCGGTTTTTCTATCAAATTTGATGACCTTGAACTTGTATTTTTGACCGATGAGTTTCTCTGGGTCTTTAACAGCTCTGATATCCGCATGAGAATCAGGTAAGAAGGTTTTAATCCCGACGTCGACTGCGTAGCCGGTTTTGATTTTTTCTATGATCGTCCCGAGCACCCATCCCTTATGGAGGTAAGCTCGCTCCAGATCATTCAATCCTTTCAGAGCCACAGCCTTTTTTTGGGATAAGACAAGATATCCTTCTTGTAAATTCCCTCTTTCTAAAACAGCTTCCACGATGTCTCCAAGATGAATTTCACCGGCGTCCGGGCTTTCGTTGAAATCTTCGATGGGAATGATTCCTTCGGATTTGTACCCGACATCTACGATGACATGCGTCGACGTGATCTTTATCACCTTCCCTTTGATGATTTTCCCAGGAGTAAGTTCTTTGGTATTGAACTGATAGTGCTCCAGAAGGTTTTTATAATCTTCAGAGGAAATTTGGTCGTCTTTTTCTGTTTTTTTTGTTTCTGTCATTGGATCATGATCTCCCTTGGAATGTGATGAGACAGGCTCGCTTTGATTTTAAGAACGGCTTCCCGGATGGCCTCTGGAGGTGTGGAGGCGCCTCCTGACAATCCTATCCTTTTAGCTCCTTTAAGCATACGCGGTGTTATTTGATCTGCTCTTTCGATGAAATAGGTATTGGGCTGAATTTTCTTTGAGATTTCGTAGAGTTTGTTCGTGTTTGAACTATTCCTCCCTCCAATTATGAAGAGTGTGTCGACAGAGGCGGCGAGTTCGGAAGTAGATTTCTGTCTTTTTTGGACGGATTGACAGATTGTATTGTGGACACTGAGCTCTTCAGTTTTTTCGATGAGCGCGGCGACGATCGTTTCGAAGAGGTGGAGATCCTGTGTGGATTGGGCAAGAACAGATCTTTTCTTCCTCCGAGGTGATCGCTTGGCCTCTTGCACATTCTCTGTGATCTTAACTTTTCCCCGGCTGTGTCCGATTAAACCCTTGATTTCTGGATGCTCTCTGTTGCCGACGATGATGATGTCTTCATTTTTTTTGGCCAATCTTTCGACTAGCTTCTGAATTTTTTTGACGTTCGGACAGGTAGCATCAACGATGCTCATGTTTTTCTTTTTCAGTCTCTGGAAAATTTTAGGAGAGATCCCGTGGCTTCGGATAATTACTGTTCCTTCCTTCAGTTCGCCCAGAGATTTGATGGTTTGGATCCCTTGATTTTTCAAGTCGGTGATAACCCTGGGATTGTGGATGAGTTCCCCGTGACAAAAGACATTGCCGTTTCGACTTTGTCGAGTATCTTGAGCGATTTTCAGGGCGCGTTTAACCCCATAGCACAATCCCGCATTTTTAGCGACGATAATTTCCATTTTTTATAAAAAATATGACTTATTATATTATTATAGAATATGGGTTTTGTCAATGCTAAATATAGGTAAAATCTTGACTTAGCTCTCTTTGGATGGCTTGAGAAAAGCGCCGATTCCAAGTTTCTCGACCTGTGAGGGGAGAGGCAGATAGTCGATGTCTAGGTCCCTCTCTGGATGGAGTTCAGCAAGACTTTTGAGAAGGGCTTTCAGGGAAGCCAGATGCCGGGCCACTCTGACTCTGAGCGGAATTCCTTCTTCACCGTAGGGAACGAACAGATGACCTAGCTTGGCGGCCTTGGCATAATTTTTATCTTTTCCATCCACAATCAGTGCAGGGGAGGTCTTTCCCTTCAGTCTCCCATGGGAGGCGTTGGTCGTCTCCAGCAGAATTGCCTGAATGCCAGCTGAGTCTCCCCATTCGCGGTGACTCAGTCCCCTCAGGTTTGGAGGGGAAGCCTCGAGCCGGAGGTCGTAGCCCTCCACTTGAAGCTCCATTTGAGATAAGGCGGCCAGTTCGGCGCTGTTCTCATGGAAGACGATGGCGTTGATCACCGGGTATTCGGGTGCCGCTTCATGGAGATCGATCCCCAAGTGGATCCTCTCTTTTTTGATGAGCTCTATGATACCATAAGCGATTCTTTCCGTGAGATATCCACTCTCCTTCCCTGGGTAGCAACGGTTCAGATTTCGGATTTCTGTTCCTGAGAGCTTTTGTCCAGAAGGATTCATGTAAAGAGCTGGGTCTGGCCACTGGTGAACCGGGTTGGTCAAACGTGAACCGTAGCGGAAAAATCTTTGTCCTCCCGAAGTTTCAAGAACGAAATATTGGGGGCTGGCTTCTTGGGGATCGTTATGGGTAAAACCGCTGTTATTCGCTCTCGGAACAATGATGACCTTTCCCCTTTGGACTTTGATATTTTCCGCCAGAAGCACAGCCGTGATGAAACCAGCCGGCTCGTTGGGATGAGTTCCTCCTAAGACCAAAAGATGCCCACCCTCCTCCTGCCCTTGGTATATGTAGACATCTGTATCGCCTGGTGTGCCATTTAGACCTGGGAAGTAAGAGCTCAACATTTTTTTCGATGAGAGTGACTTACTGGGATAGATCGGCTCCTTCTCGTGAATCTTCAAGAATTGGAAGCCAGAAAATAGACTCAGACAAATGGATCCTAGAAAGAGGAGAAGTCCAGAAAGAAAGTGTCTCCTGAAATGAGTCATGGCCTATTTAATCAAGAGAAGTCGTAGGAGGAACATGATCAGAACGATGGCTGTGCTCACTTGATTCCAAAATTTCTTTTCTCGGAAGATGTAGACGATAAAATTCACAGCCAGGTAAGCAACGATCAGATGATAGACGATGGTCATCATGGTCTCAGATGATTTTATCCAAAAACGGAGATAGGAACAAAACTCCTATCCCCATCGCCAGTTCAAAAAGAGCCGGGACCAGGCAGTAACGGAGCACACGGAAATAGTTCGATTCCCCCACGACTTGGGCGGCAAAGATGCCGGCCAGAGCTGTTGGCGGCATCAAGTCCCCGAGTCCGGCCACTGCCGAAAGGGCTGAGGAGGTGATGATGGCATTCTTCTCGATCAGGGTGAGAATGAAGGGAACTCCCAGGATGGAGGCTGAGCCAAAGGCAGAGACGGCACCAAAAAGAGGCATGCTGGTTGCTATTCCGAGATACAGAAGGAAAGGAGGTAAGGAAAGGAAAGAGATGACGGTCCAGCCTCGACCTCCGGTGAGAGTCATGATCTGGATGAACATCCCTACTCCAGCCAGAATACAGAGAATCGGCATGGCATCCTTGATGGCCTCTTGAGTGATTTTAAAAAAATTAAAACGGCGGCCACAGATAATGCCGGCTAGGCTTCCTAAGAAAAAGATGGCAGGGATGCCTATGTCTGGCATGACCTTGACAAGAAGTCCTTGGGTGATCATCAAGAAGAGGACGAGGATCAACGGGAGATAGAGACGGAAACCGTACATTCGAAAGTAAGATTCGGGAACAATTGCTTTCATTTGTTCATAGCCGATGATCTGGATATCTTTGTAACCCAGCCAGAGGGAAATAATTATCGCAAGAGGCACGACGATGATTAGAAGAGGGAAGGTCAGCCCCACGTAGGGCATATCTACTCCGCCTCCCATGATCATCACCAAGATGTTCACTGGAGGCGCAATCATACCCAAAATGCCTCCCATGGCGATCAAAGCAGCTGTTTTGACCTTAGAAAGGCCGAGCTTGATAAGCACTGGAGCCACCAGCGCTCCGGTGCTCAAGACAGCTGTTGTCGATGACCCGGTGATCATTCCAGGAAACATGACTAGGAACATTACTGTCAACAACAGAGAAACTTTTCTTCTGTAAAAGGTCTTCAGAAGGAGAGAGGTGACCGTATCCAAGATGCCTGAGGCTTGGAGAACCTTCATGAAGATCATGGCCGTGACGATGATGAGGATAGTGTCAAAATACCCAAAACTTCCTTCGATGAGGTGTCGCAGAGCGATCCCCTGACCGCCGAGGAGAGAACCAGCCAGAGCCGAAAGAGCAAGAGAAACGCCGATAGGTAGCTTGAGGATCATGGCCAGAAGGGCAAAAATGGCCACCATCAGGAGAAAGACCAGGTATTCAGGCACTGCGACTGAACCTCTGATACGTGCTCATCACCTGATCAATCCGGGTTTTTTTGATTGGCTGGATTGGAAAGCCTGCTGGAGTGGTTCTAGGGCATCGATGGTTTTTTCGACTTGTATCAAAGGAATGTTATTCTCGTCGCAGATACGGGTGAAGAGTCCGTCTTTATTTCCAGAGGCAAGGACGATAGCCATCTGAGCGTTGGGAAGAAAGCTCGTGATGAAATCATCAGTCAACTCGCCTCTTCTCGCTTCTCCTCCAAGATGGAGACAGAGGAGAGGGATGTCTTGCGTCCGAGCCTCCTTTATCAACGATCCGACTCTTTTCTTTTCTTCGTCAACATCAAGCCCGGCCGCACCCAGCCCCTTGAGACTGGCTCCGAGAACTAGGACGACCGTTTTTTTGTTGGCCAAATCTTCAGCCGTAGCTAACTTAGAAAGCGTGGCCTCGAGTCCAGCCCTTTTGACTAAGACAGAGGCTATTTGTACTTCAGCACTCTGGCCTGCCGAGGTGATCAAGATCGGTTGCTCGAAAGAGGGGAGTGCTTCTTCTGTTGGGGCCTCAGCCAATCCGGTGCCGACAAGAAGAAAGATAATCATTGTCATCAAGGTTTTTTTCATCGGTTCACCTATGAATATAATTTCTATTTCTTACAAAGCCATCCCGACTTTAATATCCAGCCCCATATCCATCTCTTCTTGAATCGGCTCCACCGAGGATGAGGTTTTTTTCCTTGATGATGAGCAAACCCTGAGCCCCGCCAAAATATTTATCGTAGGCCTTTCGTTTCACTACTTTGTGTCCGATAGCTTCAAGAGATCGGATGACAGAGGTAGAAATCCGGGATTCGACATACACGTCTCGAGCCTTTCCTTGGGAGGAGTAGGTATAGAAGCGGGGAGCTTCGATGGCTTCATCCAGGGTCATACCAAACTCCACGATGTTCAGGATGATTTGGGTCAGCGAAGGGAAAATTCTCGTTCCTCCCGGAGATCCGAGCACAAGGAAAGGCTCTTGCTTCTTGAAGAGAATAAGGGGACCCATCGAACTCACCGGGCGTCGGCCGGGACGAGGGGCATTTATGGAGTTTGGATCGTTGGCAAAATCATCCATGTGATTATTCAACAGAAATCCAGTCTGTTCAGGGACAATACCAGATCCAAAAAAATGATTGATGGACTGGGTGAGAGAAACAATGTTTCCTTGTCTATCGATGACACAGAGGTGACTCGTGTTCTCTTTTTCATTTTCTCGGTCATCGAAGGAGCCTGGTGGGTAGGAGTTGAGGAGACGGTCTTGCTGGATTTTTGAGGCAATCTCAGAGGCATAGGGCTTGGAAATAAGGCCAGAAACCGGGATCTTAACAAATTCAGGATCTCCCAGGTACTGGGCTCGGTCAGCGAAAACGAAGCGAAGGGCTTCGCTGAAGTGATGGATGTAGGCAGGAGTGTTCGGTCCCCATTTCTCGAGAGGCCAGTTTTCAGCAATGTTCAGGAGCTGGATGATATGCAGACCGCCGGATCCAGGGGGAGAGAGGGTATAAAGTGTAAAATCTTTGTATTTTCCGACAAGGGGAGTCTGCTCTAGGGGCTTGTAGCGAGCTAGATCTTCCAAACTCATGATTCCGCCTTTGTCTCGGACAGCCTTGATAATTCTTTTGGCGATATCCCCTTTGTAGAACTCGTCGCTTCCTTTGAGGGCAAGATTCCTGAATGTCTGGGCCAAATCCGGGTTTTTGAAGGTATCGCCGGGTTCATACGGAAGGCCTTGATTCAGATAATGGCTGTCTTCTCCATCATTCAGCACCAATTTTTCATACTCATCTTTGTTGATCGTACTGAAAGTTTGACTAATTGTATAACCCTTTTCAGCGATGGTTATCGCTTCCTCAGCAACGTCTCTCAGGGATTGAGTCCCGTATTTTTTTAGAGCGTAAGTCCAGCCAGCTAGTGCTCCGGGTACAGCGACCGCCAGGCCGTGAGTTCTTTTCCAATCTCTTCTGAGCTTGCCCTCCGAGATAAACATTTCAGGGGAAGCTCGGGATGGGGCCTTTTCTCTGTAATTGATTACGGTCAATTTCTTGGATGAGGCGAGATAGATGACCATGAAGCCGCCGCCGCCGATGCCCGAGGCAAAGGGTTCAGCCGCGTTTAGAGCGAATGCTGTCGCCACAGCCGCGTCGACAGCATTCCCTCCTCCCTTGAGTATCTTCAATCCCGCCTTCGCGGCCAGATGATGAGCTGCTACGACCATTCCCGATTTTCCGACAAAGTTGTAGGGCTGATGACGATCAGCCGGGAGTTGGTCAGGGGCTGTACCCTTAGCCTGAAAACCAAGGGAAGACAACACAACGATGAGAGTCGAGAGGATCAACAGCGTGTCCGGCTCAGGGATGAAACGTCTAATCTTCAATCTCTGATTCCTCCTCCATAATTTTGGATATTTCCTCTTGAGAAGGAAGATCCTTGATGTTATCAAGTCCGAAATGAGTCAAGAAGCGGTTAGTTGTCCTGTAGATGAGAGGCTTACCAGGGCTTTTTTTTCTCCCGACGATTTTAACAAGTTTTTTCTGGAGAAGGACTTTCAAGGTGTGAGTCGAATCCACACCCCGGATGGCCGAGATTTCGGACAGAGTTATAGGCTGGTTGTAGGCGATAGCAGACAAGGTCTCGAGAGAAGCCCGGGAAAGACGGCTCCGCCTTTCGGCTTGGAGAAGACGCCTGATGTAGTCGTCAAATTCGGGCCTGGTCGCAAAAAGATAGCCTCCCGCAGACAGTACGATTTGGATGCCCCTCTCGTTCGACGTGTAGCTTTCCAGAAGCTCGTTTATGGCTTGTTCTATTTCTGAGTCTGGGAATTCATGCAGGACACTCTTGATCTTCTCCAGGGATAGGGGCTCTAAAGAGACAAAGATAAGAGATTCGATGAGTTCTTTCAATCTGTCTTTCATGTTGAAAATGATGTCCTCGGTTTTTTCCTAAGCCAGACCTTGATCGATTGGAAAAGTGTCTCTTGTGCCGCCAACACGATCCTGGCTTTGATCAGTTCCAGTAGAGCGAAAAAGGCAACCAGCGATTCCTGGAGCGATGCGTGATCGTAGAAATATTCGTAGAAGTCAAGATAGCCCTTATCTTCCAGGATGGTGATGATTTCCCTCATCTTCTCCTCGACGGTGTATTCCTTGCCCTTGATGAGGCGGACATCCTCTTTCTCTTTCCGCTTCATGAGTAGGAAGAAGGCCTCAGCCAGGTCGAAAAGTGAAATGTCTTCAAGCTCTTCCTCTTCCTCGGGAAGATATGATGGAATATAGATGCGCTTCCATTTTTTGAGTTCTTCTCCCTCTTTTATCCTCAACACGGAACTTAGAGCTTTCATTTTTTGGAAGTCTAGAAGTCGATCGACGATAGTCTGACGCGGGTCTTCGTCGGACTCGGGTTTCTCATCAGGCAGAAGCATTTGAGACTTGATGTAGATTAGGAGGGCAGCCATCAGGAGGAATTCTGCCTCACGATCCAGGTTGATCTTCTCCTTCTGGTTGAGATAGTCAAGGTATTCTTTGGTGATGGTCGCTATTGGAATGTCATGGATATCGATTTTCTGCTTCTTGATCAGAAACAGAAGGAGATCGAGAGGGCCCTGAAAGAACTCCAGATTGACCTGGTAGCTTTGCCTCACATCCATAGAACGAATCGCTTTGTACCTTCTAAATTCCTATCGCATTCCTGACTTCTTCCATAGTTTTTTGGGCTACCTGGCGAGCCTTTTTATTCCCTTCTTCGAGGATATTCCAGACAAGCTGGGGATTATTCTCAAAATTCTTCCTCTTTTTCCAGAAAGGAGTTAGGGTCTGGATGACGTGTTCGATGGCCACGGTCTTGCACTCCAGGCAACCGATCCCGGCTGTTCGACATCCCTCGACCAACGGCTCTCTGGCTTCTTCCGGAACGAATGCCATATGAAGTGTGAAAGCCGGACAGTCATCCGGCTCTCCCGGGTCCTGACGCCTTTGGCGCCGGGTATCGGTAACCATCGGCGAGATCTTGCGGCGGATCTCATTCGGATTGTCCTTGAGGTAGATAGCGTTTTGAAAGGAATTGCTCATCTTACGGCCATCCGTCCCGGCTAATTTCGGCACTTGGGTGAGATGGATTTGTGGCTCGGGAAAGACAGGACCATACAGACGGTTAAACCGTCTGGTGATTTCTCTTGCCAGCTCTAGATGGTATGCTTGGTCTTCTCCGACAGGAACAATTTCAGCCTTGTAGATTATGATATCCGCCGTCTGGAGAACGGGATATCCCAAAAATCCATAGGTGTTGAGATCCTTATCCGGTAGTTCTCTTTGCATTTCTTTGAAGGTTGGAACTCTCTGGAGCCAAGGCAGTGGAATGATCATCGAGAGAAGGAGGTGGAGTTCTGCATGTTCTTTGACTTCGGATTGGACAAAGATAACACTTCTCTCTGAGTCGAGCCCGATGCTCAACCAGTCGGCGGCGTAATCGAACGTGAACTGACGGATGGATTGGGAATTCTGGTATTCAGAACTCAGCGCATGCCAGGTGACAATAGTATAGAAGCAGCGGTATTTTTCCTGCATGGCTATCCAGTTGCGCAAGGCCCCAGCCAGATGACCGAGATGGAGAGGCCCTGTCGGTCGCATCCCACTGAGGACTGTTTTCACTTTTTTTCCTTTTATATGTTACATAAACATTATTGTGTAAATGATGAATTGGATAGGTTGAATGATAAGGTTCAAGAGTCCTAAATAGATGAGTCCGAGGACGATGATGAAGCCAAAAGGGCGAATCCTTTCGTACTTAACGGCGGCTTCCTCAGAGAGAAGTCCGGAAAGCACTCCGCTGCCGTCTAGCGGAGGTATAGGGATGAGGTTGAACACAGCTAGGTAGGTGTTAATCAGGACTCCATAAAACAATATCAAAGCCAGGCCTTCTAAAGGATAAAAACCCCGAGGAAGAGCTCCTTGTCCGAGTAGGAAATTCCTCAGGAAATACCCGACATTCGGACTCAAGAATTTCAGAACAACGATGCCCACCAAGGCGAAGCCAGCCACAGACAGGTTGGAAAAAGGGCCAGCCGCTGATATCCAGAGGTTGTCCTTCCTAGGATTCCTGAGGTTAAGTGGATTGACAGGCACGGGTTTAGCCCAACCGAACACGGGAAAATTAAGGATAATCAGGATGATAGGGAAGAGAATAGTACCTATGGGATCGATATGAGCCAGTGGATTGAGGGTTACTCTTCCCATCGCATAGGCTGTCGGATCTCCGAATTTATTCGCGGCCCAGCCGTGGGCCGCTTCGTGGATGGTGACGGCAAAGAGCAGGACAAAAATTCCGATAACGATGGTAACGATACTCATGTTAGACCAGAGGTATTTATAACATAACAGGTAAGAAGCGTAAAGCCTAAAAAATGAATATTCCGCCTGATCTTTCTTCCTGATTCCGCAGATAAAAAATTCCATTTGGCGCTTTAGAATCGGGGGGTCTCACAATACGAACGGTTGGTTTTTCTTACAGATAGACTTGGGATTAGGCCTTATCCCAAGGTTTTGTACTTGGGTGAAGTTAAGGACACAGCGCTTCCAGGCGACAAGGCCTGACCCCAGCAGCTACGGAGAAGGACGGTGAGGGAATTGCCTGAAAAATCATGAGATATTTCCCTACACCTCGAGATGACAATTATTTAATCCCTTATTTTTATTAGGCTGAGTTTAGCTGTTTAAGATTTTTTCGACTTCTTCCTTGTCCACTTCTGTAACCATCGGGATTCCGCTGATCGTGGCGGCATCCTGAGTCAGGGCGGCAATGTCATCGCGCGTGATGTAGGACAGGTTGAATTTGCGGTTACCGGCCATGAGCTGTTTTAAACCCTGACTCAACCGTTTGAAATACCCATTCACACCGATAGCTCCGGTGGGGATATCCTTGAATCTTTCTCCAAACTGATGCTTTAAGTCGGTAGCGGTGACGAAGATTTCTTCCACCTTATTTCCGAATCTTTCCACATAAACAGGAATCTGATCTTCACTGATTCTCTTCCCGATGGTTTTGCCGACCATGGCGGCAGCCATCGGTCCTCTGGCCATTCCGACGGCTTTAAAGTAAGGCGCTCCTAAGGCCAGAGCTTTATAGATCTGGTCTTCGAACGTGATACCTCCGGCAGCAGCGACGTCAGGGATGTATTCCCCTTTTTCATCGAGTTTGCGGAGGTACTTGTACAGGAGGGACCAGATTTCAACACTTGGAATGCCCCATTCATTCATCATCCGCCAAGGACTCATCCCAGTTCCGCCACCAGCACCGTCGACGGTCAGGAAGTCGAGTTTGGCTTTGGAGGCAAACTTAACAGCTCGGGCCAAATCGGCGGGTCTATAGGCTCCTGTCTTAAGAAAGATATATTTAGCGCCCGCTTTCCTAAGTTCCTCGACTCTTTGCATGAAGCTTTCCTCTTCGACCATCCCCAGGCGCGAGTGTCTTTCGAACTCTTTAAACGCCCCATGTTCAAAGGCTTTTATTATGTCTGGGTTCTCAGGATCCGGGAGAACAATATAGCCCTTTTTTTTCAGAGCTTGGGCCTTATCGAGTGTCTTGATCTTGACTTCTCCGCCGATATCTTTGGCCCCCTGTCCCCATTTCAGCTCAGCAACTTCAACACCGAGTTTATCGATTACGTACTCCTGCACACCCAACCTGGTGTCCTCGACATTGGCTTGGACCACGACGGCTCCGTAGCCATCCGTTTGCCACTCCTGGAAGAGTTTCACCCGGGTTTCCATTTCCGGGGAGCGGGCGATTCTTCCGTTTTTGATCTCGGATTCGTCATCCATGGCGCAGACGTTTTCTCCGATAGTGAGGAGTGATCCTGAGATAGCCGCTCCGATGGCCAATCCGTCCCAGTTCTGTTTAGCCACGTTTGTCGATCCCATACCCGAAATGACAAACGGAACTTTGAGTTTGATTCCCTTATCGTGTCCGATGGCTGTCTCGATAGTCACTTTGGGAAAAGTCGCCTTATCGGGATCGGCCTCGACACCATGGGCTCCGACCGCTGTCCCCATTATGGTGAAGTGCGAAAGATCAACCGGATATTCTTTTTCAGATGCAGCGGTGATGATCCCGAACGGCTGAGGATAAAGGACCTCTGCTCCCCTGTAGGCTGATTTTCCAATCTCGCACATCCCGATACAACCATCAACACAGGTCACACACATTCCACTGAAAGGACTGATGGAACCTTCGGTTCTGTTTTTGGTTAGTGTTGCAGCACTCCTGTTGAGTTTTGTATAAGCCATTATGTTTACCTCCTAAAGTTCTCGTTGTATTGATTGCAGTGAGAAACTTGCTTAGCGAGCATTTTTTTCCTTTTTTTTCTTCTCACTGTCGGGTTCTTCTGGCGGTCTCACACATGTTCCACACCGCCCAGCGTCGTACATCCAGCACTGGAGCTCATCATGAACATCTACGCAGGTGGGGTCCATGTTCAGACAGGCATTGCAGACAACGGTGTCTGCATCCGGACCTGGACATTTCAACTGGCAGGCCGGACAGATATATATGCACCCCCCGCATTGTCGGCAGACATTAGATTTCATGTCGAAAGGTGTAGCGATTTTTCTCTGGAAACCCCGATTCTGGAAGCCGATAGCTTTGGCGTCCATCTGTTCGGCGCACATCCGAACGCAGAGACCACACAGGACACACTCCTCGTTGCGCACTTCAAACCTGACCTGGTTGACACCAAATCGTGATGCCAGATCTTGGATGATTTTTGAATTCGGTGCGACCGAGAGCATGAGCTCGATCATCATCTTCCGCGTTTCGAGGACACGCTTCGTGTCTGTCCTGATGGCAAGCCCTTCCTCCGCTGGATAGGTACAGGAAGAAACAAGTTTGGTTTTTGGGGCTTCTCCAATTTCAACGAGACAAAGGCGGCAGCCTCCGAAGGGAGTGAGCCCTTCGTTGTAGCAGAGAGTGGGGATTTCGAGTCCATAGAATTTAGCTGTTTCGAGGATGGTCCAGCCTTCCTCAGCTTTGACTTCTAATCCATTTAATATGATGTTGATCATTTTTTCCATCCTATTGCTTTTTTACCTTCCTCAGTCTCCAATTCACATCTCAGGCATCGCCTTGCTTCTTTTATAGCCATTTCTTTCGTTAATCCCAGTTCAACTTCCTTAAAGTTTTTCTGTCTTGCTTGTACTCTCAGCTTTGGCATCTTTGATCGTGTTGCCTTTTCTATTTCTTCTTCTGTGAGTTCTACAGGTTCGACATAGAGGGAGGGTCTATTCAGCTTATATTCCTTATCCATACTTTTTCCTGAAATGTACTTATCGATGGATTCAGCCGCTTCTTTCCCCGCAGCCATTGCTTCCACGACGGTTTTAGGCCCTGTCACAACGTCTCCTCCAGCGAAAACTCCCTGTTGACTGGTCAAAAGTGACTCATCATCAGCCTCTATGGTGCCCCATTTTGAGATTTTTATCTGACTCTTGTCGCCAAGAAACGAAATGTCAGGTCTTTCACCAATCGCTGGTATAAGTGTGTCTAATTCTATCTCAAATTCAGAGCCCTCAATAGGGATAGGCCTTCGTCTTCCGCTGGAATCAATATCGCCTAATTTCATTTGTAGACATTCCACCCCCACAACCTTTCCACGATGAGTTAAGACTTTTATGGGAGCAACCAAGAATTGAATATCTATTCCTTCTTCAAGAGCACTATCGATTTCTTCTTCAAAGGCGGGCATTTCTTTTCTCGTTCTTCTGTATAGGATTGTAACCTTTTTACATTTTTTATCTCTTATCGAGACTCGAGCCGCATCAATTGCAGCGTTTCCTCCACCAATAATGCCTATTCTTTCGCCGATCTCCACATCCTTACCTAGGTTTACGGATTTAAGCAAGTCCATGGCCTGTATAACACCTTTTGCTTTTTCACCTGGAATATTAAGCTTCATTGGCTTATGAGCTCCTATGGCAAGGAAGACAGCCTTATACCCTTTCTTGAAAAGATCATCGATAGAAAAATCTCGACCCAAAGCTCGGTTCGTTTCAACCGTGACTCCGGACTGGATAATGTTTTCGATGTCTGAATTTAATAATTTCTTGGGTAATCTGTGCTCTGGGATGCCGGTGGTGAGCATTCCTCCCAACACAGGCAAGGACTCGAAGATTGTCACAGCATATCCCTTTTGATTCAGGACGTAGCCGGCGGTGAGGCCAGCCGGTCCACCGCCAATTATTGCCACTTTTGTATTTTTGTGGGATCTTTCCTGATTGATATGCAAATGATAGCCATTTTCAAGCGCCCAATCCATTACAAATCGTTTTAGGGAACGGATTGCTATGGATTCTCCAAATTCACCTGCTCGACATACGGTCTCACAAGGATGGTGACAGACACGGCCGCATACAGAAGGTAAAGGATTGTCCTTTAGAATGATATCCAGTGCCTCTTCAAATTTTTCTTGAGCGATATGGGCAATATAAACTGAGGCCTCCTGGTCAATCGGACAGATGTATTGACAAGGGGAAGAAACAATTTCTTTACAAACAAGCGCGGAGCACTTCTTGCGCTTGATATGATCTTCATATTCTTCCTTAAAATATCTCAGTGTGGAGAGGACCGGATTGGCAGCTGTCTGTCCAAGACCGCACATGGAGGCATCTTTGACAGCCTCTGCTAAAGATTCGAGGATTTCGATATTCCCGTCTTTTCCGTTTCCCCTGGATATATCTCTGACGATTTCCCACATGCGTTGTGTTCCTTCTCGGCAGGAAAGGCATTTACCACAGGATTCATCGCGGAGAAAATTCAAAAAGTACTTGGCCACGTCCACCATGCACGTGTTTTCATCCATAACGATCATTCCGCCTGAACCCATGATGGATCCAGCTTGGGTCAGACTCTCATAATCAATCGGCAAGTCTAATTTTTTTCTGGGGATGCATCCCCCTGAAGGGCCCCCTGTTTGGACGGCTTTGAATTCTTTCCCGTCAGGGATTCCCCCCCCTATGTCAAAAATTATTTCTCTTAAAGTGAGACCCATCGGGACTTCTACCAAGCCTGTGTTATTGATTTTTCCGACAAGAGAGAAGATTTTTGTTCCCTTGCTTCCGTTTGTGCCGATTTGTGAGAACCATTCCGGACCTTTTTGGATGATGATAGGAATGTTGGCCCATGTCTCTACATTGTTGATATTGGTGGGTTTTTTCCATAGTCCTTTAACGGCCGGAAAAGGAGGTCTCTGACTAGGTATTCCCACTTTTCCCTCTACAGAGGCAATCAAAGCCGTCTCTTCACCGCAGACAAAAGCTCCTGCCCCCTTTGCGATATGGATACTTAAGTCGAAGCCACTTCCTAGAATATTCTTTCCCAGGAAACCCAATTGTTCAGCCTGTTCAATAGCAAGTGTAATATGCCGAAGAGCAAGAGGATATTCATCGCGGATGTAAATATAACCCTCCTCGGCTCCGATGGCGTAGGCGCCTATTATCATCCCTTCTAACACTCTGTGAGGATTTCCCTCCAGCAGGCTGCGGTCCATGTAGGCGCCGGGATCACCCTCATCAGCATTGCAAATGATATACTTAGTGTCACCCTTGGCCTTTCTCGCCAAGTCCCATTTGCTTCCTGTTGGGAAACCTGCACCTCCCCGTCCTCTCAAACCAGATTGCTTAACACTCTCAATAATGCCTTCTGGATTGCCTTCCGAGATAGTACATGCTAGAGAACCGTAGCCTCCTACGGAGATATAATCAAAGACATCGGTAGGATCAATGAGAGCATTGTCTCCAAGGATAAGACGTTTCTGTTTCTTATAAAACGTGATTTCTTTTTCATTAAGAGCCGTTGTCTCTGAGGCTGGATCGAGATAAAGAAGATGATCGATGACTCTATTTTCTAGTATCGTTGATAAAATGATATCCTTGGCATCTTTTGGTTCGACTTTTTGGTAAAAGAAGTCTAGGGGTTGAATGATGATGTTGGGCTCAGCCTCACAGAACCCATGACAGCCAGTGACCTTAATTTGGGCCTTGTCCTCAAGATTTTCTTTCTTAATGGCTTTTTCTAAAGATTCAATAACTTTCATCGAACCTCTAGCGCGTCCACAGGTTCCTGCTGAAACTATCAAAATCGGTCTTGTCTCAGATTTTTTCTTCTGAATTTCATCGGCGATGGTCTGCTCCAACTCTGTAACAGATTTAATTTTCTTTAGGCTCTTCATTTTTTTTCTCTTTTTTCATGTACTTTTTTATGATCGAATTAACGTCACGCATATTGGTCTGGGCGTGATAATCATCGTCAACCACGACAACAGGACCGATGGCACAGCAGCCCAGACATGCTACGGTTTCCAAGCTGAAATGGCCATCTTGTGTTGTCTCTCCAGGCTGGATGTTCAGTTTTCTTTCAAATTCTTCTAGTATCTTCAATCCGCCTCTGACGTGACAAGCGGTTCCCATGCAGACAGTGACGAGGTGCTCTCCTCTCGGCTCAAGACTGAAGGAGCGATAAAATGTGGCTACTCCTAAGATATCGATAAGCGGAATATTCAATGCTTCTGAGACAGTGATTAGACTTGGTTCCGGTAGATAATTAAACTCAGCTTGGATGTCTTGAAGAATAGCTATAAGGGCCTTTTTTTCCTTATTGTATTTTTCGATGAATTCTTTGACCTTTTGAGTTTCGACATTCATAGGTTTTCCTCCAATTTGACGATCAGTTGATTTGCTCCACGTCTTGCCTTGGGGAACCGATCGTCGGGGGATCCAAAGGGGTATGCCCTCTTGGTCGCAGGGAGTGGGGTTATGCACTGCCCGAGAAGAGTAGGCAGGGAGGTCGGACGAATTTCGGGCGACCGTTGGAAGGGGGAACGCGAAGCGATTCCAGCTCCAGGGTTGAATCTATCTATCCTGGAGATTTTCGCAAAGGCAAAAAATATGAGGGGATTTTGGAGAAAATTATCGTATGGACTCATTGTTATTGCCAACAGAAGGAATCTTGGACTTGAAATAGCGGATCTAAGAATAACGGAGACTTGTCTTTAATGCGGGTAATATTTATGATTCCTTCTCTAAAATTATTACTTTATAGAAAATAAGTTGAAACAAACTAATAACGAAATTTTATAACAATATGTTCAAAAGTTGTCAAGACATTTACGCTTTCAAAAATTTTTCTGGTGTTGACCAAATCAAGATAATTTCATATGATTTTGTTCCGAATAAAGCATTTTAAATTAGTTTTAATAATTCTGTGTTTTTGGTTTAAATGTCAGCTATTTATTCAAAAAGAAAAAAATATCTTCTATAAATGGATGTTAGATAGACGAATATTAGGCGGTGTGATATGGTAGATGATCTCGATAAAAAAATCATTCGCGTCCTTAACGAGAACGCCCGACGGAGTTTTCGGGAGATAGCCCGGGAGGTAGGGAGTTCTGTCACAGGGATTATCCACAGGATCAAAAAATTCGAAGATTCTGGAATCATCAAAGGATATATTCCTGTTGTTGATCCGGAATACTTTGGTTATGACCTAATCGCGATCATTGCTCTCCGGATCTCCCAGGGACGGCTTCTGGAAACCCAGGGGGAGATCGCAGCCGACCCTCGGGCCGTGGCTGTTTACGATATCACGGGAGAATGGGATTCGCTAATCATTGGTCGTTTCAAGGGGCGAGAGGACCTCAACAACTTTATAAAAAACGTGCTATCCAAAAAGTATGTCGACAGGACTGTGACTCATATCGTTCTGAATGTCGTCAAAGAAGAGAAACGGACAGTCGTCTGATCCCTGATATGACGCCTTGACAGAGTTAGAGCATATCGCCTACATTTAATCTATCCTCAGTCGGGAGAGAACCAATGGCCAAAAAAAAACATTCTTCGATAGGCCACCATTATATCGTCGAAGCCTCAGGATGTGACCCGAAAATTATCAGCAGTGTCGAGAAAGTACAGCAGATCTTGGTCAAGACGGCCGAAATCGCCGGAGCTCAGGTTTGGTCGGTCTCGCTCAACAGATTTCCCCCCAACGGAGTGAGTGGTGTTATCGTCATCTCCGAGTCCCATATCTCGACGCACACCTGGCCTGAGTTCGGTTACGGGGCTTTGGATTTTTACACGTGCGGTAACGAACTCGATCCTGAGAAAGCCGTTTTTTATGCGGTCGAAGCGTTCGGAGCCAGGACCTCCCACATCACAGAGATCACCCGAGGTATTGATGAGGGAGATCGAATTTATTATCACAGCTTGATCACTTGGGAGGAGGACTTCAAGGACAACACAAAGTAGAAATGATGGCCAGTTGCACTTAGTAGCTCTCCTCGATTGACCTTGGTCGAAGGAGATACCTGAATAGGAGCATCAAGAATTTCGACTTATTCCTTCCCGACCTAGGATCCTCTCTCAGTCCCAGAGAGTCGGAGAGGTTAAGGTTTGTAAATTTTTTTTACAAGTTTTCAGATTTTAATCGAGTGTTTTCTTGTTATCTCTGGTAGAATTTTTCTGGACGTGTTATATCTGGCACAAATATTGCTTATTCTCAGTTGATCATGGGATACTTTAGACGAGACTTATATTCTTTTGTGAGAGCCCGTCTATTTTGCTATAATACTTATATGAAAAATAGACTTATTATCTTTCTTCTCCTGTTACCCTTATCCATTTCCACCCGACCGCTTCTAGCAACGGAATCATCAAGCGTCGGTGATCTCGTTTCAGAGATTCAGGAGTCTTTGAGGACAAGCAATCTCGAAGAGTACTTGATGAATTTTTCCCCTGAAATCAGAGAAAAAGAAGGAGAGAAGATTAGATATTTATTCGATCGATTTAAAATCGAAAATGTAACTCTTTTCAGGACGAGAAAGAGCCCACTCAATCATGATGAATCCACGATCTATGTGCAAGCTCTTTTTCAGAATCCGTATTCCGTAGTGATCGAGACCTGGAAGATGCTTCTTCAGGAGGAGAATGGCCGCTGGCAGATAAGAGAGAAGAGCATATCTGGAGAAGTCAAGGAGCTCTACAAGGTCATGATTCCTTCCGATAATATCGAACGCGTAAGACGGATCGAGATTGATCATGTCGATATCAAACTGACTTTCGAGAATGCTCTGCTTCTTTATGACAATATTCCCGGATTTGAAACTGCTCTGATCGTCCTCGGCGATGGGTTTCTTCACTTTGATCCATCGAATCGTGAAGAGAAGCACCAGCTTGAGATGATCTTTAACAAGAGAGTCCTCGAAGATAAGCTAAGCTATGCTTACTTAAGGTTTTCAGACTTTTTTTTCAGCACGAATATCAAGATTGTCCGATATTCTCGGCCTCAAAAACTGAATATTACCCAGGAGGAACGGAACAAAGCCAGTTCATTGTTTTCTAAACATTATCCTCGTTCCTTCACTATCGAGAACTCTCTCAACGGAGAACTCCTTTCTTTCTTGCCTAAAGGAAAGGAGACTGTCTTCGAATTCGAGGGAAGCCGGATAGGGACATACACATATATATATTCGCCTTTTGCTGAAGAAGAAGTGAATCTTTTCCAGTGGGAAGATGAAAAAATCATCAGCTTGTATTCTCCCCAGGATGATGAGAAGGAGAGGAAGATATTTTTCTCATTTGATCGGATGTTCGACATCACAAATTACGAAATCGATATTGCGTTTGAACCCAAAGATGCATATCTATCGGGGAAAGCAAGAATTTACATAAGTTCAGGAGTTGGGTCTCTGGACGGGATTAAATTGAAATTCAACCCTGCTTTGGAGATTCTCCGCATCAATGATAAAGAGAAACATGCGCTATTTTACACTCAAGATAGACTCAGGAAATACGTGTATATCTATTTTATTCAGCCGTTGACAAAGGGAGAAGAAAGCGCGATCGAGGTTTTCTACAGAGGAAAACTTATCCCTCCTAGGCAAACCACAGATGTTGTTGCCGGCCCTCAGGTTATCGATGAAACGTTCATCAATACACCTATACGATATGAGAGTTATCTCTACACCCAATCTGCCTACTGGTATCCCTCTCCTCCTGGTGACGATTACTTTCAGGCCAGATTGAAGATCATCTGTCCACCAGAATATACTTGTGTTGCTAACGGAGAAAAAATAGAAGAATACGTACTCAACGGTATCGAGAGGGTTGAAGAAATAGAAAAAATGGGAAATTCTGTTTATGTTTTTGAGACGAAACGTCCGATCAAATACATTTCCTTTATCGTCGGAAAATTCAAAAAGGTTGAAGAAAAACACTCTGGCCTACCTTTAAGGTTTTTTAGATCATCCTTTCTTCGGATTCAAAAGAGAGATCTTCTCGAAGAGGCGAAGAAGATCATTCGGTTTTACGAGAGTAAATTTGGCTCTTATCCCTATGAAAAATTGACCATCGTCTACAGGATTTGGCCGAGGAGCGGAGGACACAGTCCAGCCTCATTCATTGTGCTCAATGAGTTGCCCGTTACTCGGAATACAAGACGTTTCCTGAATAGACAAAGCCCCGTGGATTTTTCCCGTTGGAAGGAATATTTTCTCGCCCACGAAATTGCCCACCAGTGGTGGGGACAAGGGATGACCTGGAAGAGTTACCATGATCAGTGGTTGAGTGAGGGGCTGGCCCAATTTTCATCCATTCTGTATTTGAGAGAGAAACATGGGGATAAGGTGATCGCTCCGATCCTGAAACAACTGTCCAGTTGGAGTGAGAGAAAATCGGACTGGGGAGCCATAACCATGGGCTCCCGGATAAGCTACTTTGATTATGAGGCCTTCCAATCGATCATCTACAATAAGACCTCTTTGGTCTTGAATTTATTGTGGGATCTTCTTGGTGATGAGCTTTTTTTTGAAGGATTGACGACATTTTTTTCCGAGCATAAATACGATGTGGCCAGCACGAATGACTTCATCCGAACCTTTAATCAGATTTCTGGACAGGATCTGAGTCTGTTTTTCGAAGGTTGGCTCAAATCCCATACTCTTCCTGAAGTGAAAGTCATGCATTCTTACAAAAAGGAAGGCGGACGTTATATCCTTGAACTAACCATCCGACAGATAAAGGATATTTTTGTCTTTCCTCTCTGGGTGGAGTGGTCTCATAACGGCGGGAAAATCACTGAGAAGATTATAATTGATGATAAGAATGAAAAATTTAACTTTGAATTAGGGGATAAGCCTAGAAAAATCAAAGTGAATCCGAGAAAAGCAGTCCCCGGAAGATTTCATTAGACTTTCCTTCCTCAATCATAGATACTGTTTGTATTGATTTTCAATCTTTTGATCATCTCATTTAACGTCGTCGGCTTTATTCCCAATATACTGGCTGCCTTTTTTTGCACGCCCTTGGTCTCTTTCAGGGCTTCTATGATGGCTTTTTTCTGGTAGGATTGAATCTGTTCCTTCAGATTGATTTCATTGTTATAAGAGGTAATGGTTTTCCGTTCTTCTCTCTGGGTTCCCAGGAGGAATGGAGGAAGGGTATTCCGGGTGATGAGCTTTGACTTGGTAAGAACGACTGCTCTCTCGATGAGATTTTCTAACTCACGAATATTTCCTGGCCAATCGTATTCGTCGAAAATTTCCATCACATCTTCAGAGACGCCGAGAATTTCCTTTTTATTTTCTTTGGCATAGATATCCAGAAAGTGTTTAACGAGGAGAGGAATGTCTTCCTTTCGATCTCGAAGAGGCGGTAGTTCGATTTTGATAACGTTTAACCTGTAAAAAAGGTCATCTCTGAAATTCTTCTCCTCGATGAGCTTCTCTAGGTCTGCGTTGGTGGCGGCGATGACCCGGACATTCACTCGGGTCGTCTTGGTTCCGCCCAGTCTCATGAATTCTCGATCCTGCATGACCCGAAGCAATTTGGCCTGCGTTTCAAGGTTGAGGGAGGATATTTCATCGAAGAAAATAGTTCCTTTATCTGCTGCTTCGAAGAGGCCTTTTTTATTGCTTACGGCTCCGGTGAAGGCTCCTTTCACATGGCCAAAAAGATGACTCTCTAAAAGATCGGGGGGGAGTGAACCGCTGTTAACGACGATGAAAGGAAAGCTCGAACGGGCACTGTTTTGATGGATGGCTCTCGCTACCAGTTCCTTACCTGTGCCGCTTTCGCCCTGGATGAGGATCGTGCTCCGTGTGGGAGCTGAGGCCTTTATGGTTTCGAACACATTTTGCATCAGTTTGCTATTGCCGATGATGTTTTCGAAACTGAATTTCTTCTTGAGCTCGTCCTTCAAACGAAGATTTTCTTCTTGGAGTTTCTTATGTCCCAGGGCTCTCTTGACGGTCAACAGCAACTCATCGTGCTTGAACGGTTTTTGAATGTAGTCGAAGGCTCCCATCTTCATGGCGGAAATCGCGGATTCCAAAGACGCATAGGCCGTGATGATAATGATGACGGCAGAGGGATCTATCTTTTTCAGCTGCTTGAGGACCTCTAGTCCGTCAATTCCGGGCATCAGGAGGTCCAGAAGCACAAGATCAAATTCTTGGCTAGAATGCTTGTCGAGGGCCTCCTCTCCGCTGGCTGACATTTCCACGTCAAAACCCTCGGCTGTGAGTAGGTCACCCAGGACTTCATGGATTATGGGTTCATCGTCGATAATGTGTATCGATCCGTTTTCGTTCATTGTTCAGTCTCTTTATAAGATTTCTTAACAGTGTTTTTTTTGTCTAGATCCATCGGGATAAAAATGGTGAAGGTCGAACCTTTGTTTTCCTCGCTTTCGACAGCTAAGTGTCCTTCGTGTTCCTTGATAACAGCATAACTTATGGAAAGACCAAGACCAGTTCCCTTACCCAATCCTTTGGTCGTGAAAAAAGGGTCAAATATATGAGGCAAATGCTGGTCTTTTATCCCTGTTCCTGTGTCCTCTATTCTGATGATTGCCTCATTATCCTTTTGATCGAGTTCGATTTTAAGGGTTCCTCCTTCGGGCATGGCATCAATGGCATTGAGGATGATGTTGATAAAAACTTGCTGGAGTCTTTCCCCTTGAGCCAAGATAGGACTGAGGGGAGACAGGTTCAGTTCAAGATCTATGTTCAGAGTTTTTAATTTATAATCAATCAAAGAAATAATCTCCTGAAGGCTTTCTTTGAGGTTGACGTAATAGAAAGACGTCTCGGATGGATTTCGGGCGAAGTTCAGGAGATTTTTAATGATGCGAGCCACTCTTTCAGTTTGCGCTTCGATTTTATCCAGAATTTGGCCATGTCCGGAAGCTGAGAGCTTTTTTTGAAGGATTTGAACATAGCTCGAAATTCCTGTGAGAGGTGTGTTGATCTCATGGGCTACTCCGGCTGAAAGGAGTCCGATAGAAGCTAGTTTTTCAGATGTCACCAGCTGTTGCTGAAGAGAAATTTTTTCTGTGATATCCTCGAAAACAATCACTGTTCCGTAGGGATTCAATTCATTATCGAGAAGTGGGGTTTTGGCGATGTCGAATATTTTTTTTCGTCCTGATGGCATCTCGAGCGTGATCTCGCTCAGCAGACGAAAACCTTTCTGTGTGTCCGAGGGAAAGAGAGCTCTGAAATTTTTACTTCCCAAAATTTCTATCAGGTTTTTATCTATAACATCTTCTTTTTTCTTATCAAAGGTTTCCTCGAGCACACGATTCCAGCCAATGATCACACCTTTCTGATCAAGCACGGCCACTCCGACGGTTAAGCTCTCGATGATGTTTTCACTATAATCCTTGAGCCTTCCCAGCTCCAATGCTCTCTCGCTGGCCTGGTTGTACAGATAAGCATTCTCCAGAGCTAAAGCCACGGGAGAAGAGATGGTTCGTAAAAGTTCCCAGTCCTCAGAGGTCAGGAAGGTGTTGTCGACTTTTTTCCCCATCCCCAGACATCCGATCAATTTGTCCTCGACCTTGAGAGGCATGAAGTGGAAAAAGCCGAAGGTTGTCGCTTTGTTGGCTGAATAGAATGAGAGAGACTCTTTCTTCTTCAAATTTTGATAAAGGTTCTCGTCGAAAGTAATGATGTTTCGAGAAAGCGGTACCTTTCCTTTAGATTTTAAGATCGTGAACGAATTTTTTTTGTTGTCTATCGGAAGGAGAAGAGCAATGGATTTGAGAGATAGAGCATTAGCAATGAGTTCCAGAAGCGATTGTGACAGTCTTTGGAGATTCCGTTCACGAGAGATCTCCTGACTTATTGAGAGAAGAGTTTTACGGTATTTGTAGCTTCGTTTGTAAAAGGCTCTATCGATGAGCGATTGGAAAAGCTTTTTAAGCGGAGTGAACAACGTGGCCCCGAGAATGATGGCCATGATTCCCAAAACGAGGGCGGTCGGTCTGTTCTCAGAAAAAATCTTTGTCTGTGAGCTGACGATAAAATAGACGATGGCGATGACGACATAAGATGAAATCAGGGTTAAGGCTTTCTTGAGGAGAACTTCAAAATCCATGATCTTGTAGCGAGAAATAGAGTAGGCGAACGTGAGAGGGATCAGGGCCTGAAGAATGACGGTGAGCTCAGCGGCCTTGGAGGGCAGGTGGCCGAAGATAAAAGGAACGATGTAGAAAAGGGTAAAGGGAATGATGCCAAAACCCAAGCCATAAGCAATCCATTTCAGTTGCTTCTTGATGATGAGGCTTGGAGGCTTAAGACTGCTTTGGAGGATAATTCCCATGGTGATGATAGAGAAGAGGGCAAAGTGGATAAGATCTAGTTTTTCTGAGGTTTTATACAATCGAAGGACGAGGAAATCCTCCATCCCTTTGAGAAAAGGCAGATGAAGCATAATTTTGGAAACGAGGAGCACGGCAGCCGGAACGTATAAGAAAAAAACAGAAGAGGGTTTTTCTTTGAGGGTTTTTTTTCTGTTGGGAAAGATGAGGAAAAAGTGAAGAAACAACGGAGGGAAAAGACAAAAGGCGACTTTGTCTAACCAGTAGAACACACTGTCTAGTGTATTCATTTCTCCGGTTGGTGAGAAAATGTAGAAGGAGTAGAATGTCAACGAAAGGAGATAAAAATAGATATAGGGCATGGAAAATGGTCTTTTCGAATTCAGGAAAACGATGATCCCGATGATCAGCGTGGTGAGACCAATAAGGGCCAGGTAGTAGTAGATAAGGCTGGCCCCTTTACGTGTTACGAAAAAAGAGGGAAAAATCAGCTCTCCCTCTCGATTGACTTGATAGGTGACTTTTTGATCGGAACTCCACGCCATCCAGAGATTCTTGGCTACATCTATCCGGTTTCCGACAGGGCTGTTGTTAATCGAGTAGAGAATGTCTCCCTTCTTGATTCCCGCGAGATAGGCGGGGCTATCGATCTCGACAGTCAATGCAACCAGGGCTCCGGATTTTTTCTGCCAGTACACGCCGTCTGTCGGTTCTTTCCATGTGATTTTCTTTGTGATATTCCAGATGCCCAGAACAAGGAAGATCAGAACGGGAAGAATAGCCAGAAAGATTTTTTTATTCATCGTGATTGATTTTTTCCGAAGAATCCAAAAAATTGAATCATGACTATAAAAAAATTTAATGGAGAATTACTCTAATATATGCCCCTCCCCAGCTCTTATGGCCCATTTGATGCTCGATTGCTTAAGGAGTTTTTTCAAAAAGAGATCTTCCTTTAATCCCAGAGGCTTGGTATCACGTGATAGGAATGTGCTCATGTAGTCGTATTTCGGTTTTTTCACACTCTGGGGGTGAGGTGATCTGGCCAGCATGAGTCTTGAGCTTGGTTCTTTCTCTTGCTGGAAGGTATGGAGAAGGGAGACGAGGAGGAAGGCTAAAATAATGGTGAAAATCTTGGTTTTCATTACTTAAAAACATAAAACTTTCCTGGTTTTTTGTCAATATCAGTTCAGTTGTCAGAATAAAAGAAAATCTTTCTTTAAATGATAACTGATAACTGGGAACTGAAGAAAAAATTCAAACAATTTTGTGTTGAATAGACTAAATAGTATAGGGGATAGGGTTGTAGGTGAACTCTGTGTGATTTGACAAAATATAGAGTATAACCTAATATGATTCCTAGATAACCTACAGGAAACAAAGGATAAACAGTGCCTCATTTCATCTGTCGATTAGCCAAAGAAGACGGTATTTCCTTTTTACAGTCTTATTTTGCTCCTTCCCCCCGAGAGTGTCGAGTTCATTTTGAATCGGAGGGGCTGTGCGTCCTTTCTGTCAAGAGGGATTGGCGAAAATTCAAAGCTCCTCTCATCCCTTTTGAGAGAAAGATCAAGGACAGAGACTTCATCATGTTCAACCAGGAGTTTGTGGCTCTGATCAAGGCGGGCTATCCTATACTCAAGAGCATCGAAATCATTGTCAGCCGAGTCAAAAATCTCCATTTGAAAGAAATATTGATGAAGGTCGAGAGCGAAATCCGAGGAGGCAAGTCGATCTCAGAAGCCTTCAGTCCTTACAGAAAAGTCTTCTCCAACGTTTATATCGCAGCTCTCATGGCTGGAGAGCGAAGCGGGAATCTCGCTGATACCATCACCCGTTATGTCGATTATGCGCGGATTATTGCCAGGACAAAATCCCGAATACGATCGGCCTTGAGTTATCCCACTCTGCTTCTCTTCTTTTCTTTGCTTCTGCTGTTTATTCTGCTCAATTTCGTCCTTCCTCGTTTTTCTGATTTCTATGCGGACTTCGAAGCTCAACTCCCTGGAATAACCCAGACTTTGATGTCCATTTCCTTGGCTGTGAGGAGCAACATCTGGATTCTCACTGGCTTTGTTTTCTTGATTATTTTGATATCTTTCCGGATTCGCAAGAACGAAAAAGCGCTCGTCCTTATTGACAGAGCCAAGTTAAAGATTCCTTACGGAGGTGCTATTTGGCTCGAATCATCCATTTCGCTCTTTTGTCGAACGCTGAGCCTTCTTCTCGAAGGAGGAATCTCGCTTCTCGCTTCTGTAGGAGTGGCGCGCCAAGCGGTCCCGAATAAATGTCTTGGACAAATGCTGGACAGGCTCCCCGAGGATATCAAGAATGGAGAGAGCTTATCGGAGTCGCTGACACATTCAGGATTCTTTCCCCTGCTCGCTCTCGATATGATTCGTATTGGAGAAACCTCAGCCAACTTGGAGGGGATGTTGATTGATGTCGCCGATGTCTACGATGAAAGAATTCAATCCAAAATCAATACGTTTGTTTCGCTTGTGGAGCCGATTATCATTATTTTCATGGGTCTGGTTGTGGCCGGCATGCTCCTCTCGGTTTATCTCCCGATTTTTAATATAATAAAAGTAGCAAGATAATGAGCAAATCAAAGAAAGAAGAACTGGAAAAAACCATCCTCTCTGAAGAAAAGGAGACTCAGAAAATCGCAGAGAGATACCATGTGCCTTATATCGATCTCTCTTCCTACACGTTGAGCCGTGATTTGGTTCAGTCTTTTCCGGTGGAGTTTCTTTACCGGTCGAATTTCATCCCGATTGAAGAAAACGAGAATATCGTCAAGATCGCCATCTCTGATCCCTCTGATATCAAGACCATAGATGCTATTGAGTCCTATTTGGGGAAGAAAGTCCAGGTTTTTGCGGCCTCGAAGAGGGCGATTCATGAAGCCTTGAGGAAGAGCGAGACGGCCCTTCAAGTGCTCCGCGAAGCCACAGAAGGGTTTATTACTCAAGTTGTTGAAAAAGAGGGAGTCGAACAGGAGGAGGTCATCTCTGTCGAAAAACTGGCTGATCAAGATGGATCTATCATTAAACTGGTCAACTCTATAATTTTTACAGCGGTGCAGAAGAGAGCCAGTGATGTCCACATCGAGTCCAAAGAGGAGGGCGTGACCATCAAATACCGCATCGATGGGGTTTTAAGCGAAGCCATGGAGCCGATCGACAAGAAATTTCAATCACCGATCATCTCTAGAGTCAAAGTCATGTCCGACTTGGATATCGCCGAACGACGAGTCCCTCAGGATGGGAGATTTCGTCTGAAGATCAAGGACAAGACGATCGATTTTCGAGTCTCCATCATGCCCAGCATCTACGGAGAGGATGCTGTGATCCGGATCCTGGATAAAGAAATGATTACCGAGGCCATTTCGGAATTGAGGATGGACCTGCTCGGTTTTTCAGATGAAGTGCTAGCCAAGTTCCGGAAGTACATCGTCCAACCCTACGGAATGGTTCTGGTGACCGGGCCCACGGGGAGCGGAAAAACCACAACCCTGTATGCGGCCCTGACAGAGATCAAAGCTCCAGAGGATAAAATCGTCACCATCGAAGATCCGGTGGAATACCAGATAGATGGAATCACCCAGATTCCTGTCAACGAGAAGAAGGGGCTCACGTTTGCCCGGGGATTACGCTCCATTTTAAGACATGATCCAGATAAGATCATGGTCGGTGAGATCAGAGATCCCGAGACAGCTCAGATCGCCATCCAATCGGCCCTGACCGGACATCTGGTTTTTACCACGGTTCATGCCAACAATGTGTTCGATGTCATCGGACGGTTTCTTCATATGCAGGTAGATCCTTACAGCTTTATTTCTGCGCTGAATTGTATCTTGGCCCAGCGTCTGGTGAGGGTGCTTTGTCCGCATTGTAAGATAGGTCATAAATACGACAATGACATGTTGCTAGAATCTGGACTTGACCCGAAAATTTACAGAGACAAAGTGTTTTGCGAAGCCAAAGAATGTCCTGAGTGCAGTTACACTGGGTACCGGGGGAGAACAGCCATTGCTGAGCTGCTGGAGCTATCGGATGAAATCCGAGAGATGATATTAGATAAGAAGCCACTCTCCGAAGTTAGGAAGAGAGCCAAGGTCGAAGGAATGGTCTTCCTCAGAGAAGTCGGGATAGAGAAAGTTCTCAAAGGAATCACTAGCCTGAGGGAATTGAACAAGGTGACTTTTGTCGAATAAGAGGACGATGCCTTCTTCAAGTCTTACGGATCGTATCATCGAATATTTCATCAAGCCTCCTCAGATTCATTCCGCATTTTATTTTACCGTGAGGTATATAGCTGGAATCCACTTTTCACCGAAAGACAGGCAGGTGAGAAATTATTTCTTTCTTCCTCTGGACGAAGGCGCGATTGAGCCTTCTTTTACGAGAATGAATATCAACAACATGCCGTCGGTCGAGGAAAGGTTGAAGGAGGGAATCGAGAAACTTCAGCTATCGGAGAAAAAAACAACCTGCCTCATTCCTGAATTGTCCTTGAAAGCCTTCGTACTTTCCTTTGATTCTCTCCCGTCCTTTGCGGAGGAAAAAGAGAAAATCATCCGCTTCCGCATCAAAAGACAGATGGGTTTTTATCCAGAGGATGCCCGTTTATCTTTCCAGGAAATTGAATCCGATAAGGGGAAAAAAATTCTGGTGTCCCTGGCCAAAGATTCGGTCATCAAAGAGTATGAAAGCTGTCTGAATCGGCAGGGTTTGAAGGTGAGAGCTTTAGGCTCGCCTGTTCTCGGTTTGTATAATGTCCTCAACAGCCAGGAGGAGGACTTTCTCCTGATAAACGTCGAGAAAGAATCGCTCAGCCTGGTAGCAGTTGTCAATTCTGAAATCAGCCTCTACCGCCAGAAGCCTTTTGCACTGGACACCAAAGCTGAGCTGTCAACAGCCCATCAGGTTGAAAACATCATGACCGAAGTGGACAATACAGCCCATTTTCTAGAAGATACGGAGAAGACAAAAATTCGCACTCTGTATGTAAGACTCGGCTTTTTGAGCGCTGATGAGGAAATGTATACCCAGCTGGAGGATCAATTGCCCTTTTCCTTGAAAAGAATTGACGTGTCTCAGGTTGAAAGACTCAACGCCAAGGAGAGAGAAATTCTCTCTCCGCTTATCGGACACATCCTATGATCAATCAAAAACGCATCAATCTAAATTTGGCTTCTCATCCGTTAAGAAACAAGAAATTTTTCTTCCTGATTTGCTTTTTGCTCTGTCTTGTCTTTGTCCTCATATCAACCCTAGGGGGCGTGGTTTATTTTTCGTATAAGGATAAAGCCGGAAGCATCCGAACCACACTTGCCGAGATCGATCAATCCAAACAACGCATCCAGACCGAGGAAATTAAGTATTCTGCCGATATCCGCAAGGCAACTCAAGAATACCAGGCAACTGTAGAGATGTTAAACAGACTAATCTTCAGAAAAAGCTTTTCTTGGGTCGATTTTCTGACGTGCTTAGAAGATTCGCTTCCTGATTCTAGTTATATCACTTCTTTAGCCCCTACGCTGACTGAAGATTTACAGGTGAAAGTGCGGATTGAGGTCATATCCCGTAACCTAGATGACTTGTTGAAACTCGTCAACAATTTAAAGGCCTTAAAATTTAAAGACATCCGCGTCTTGAATGAAGCCAGCAATGAGCGTGGTTTTTTGCGCTCGGAGATTGCTTTGACCTATGAAAAAACTCTTTAATATCCTGGAACAAAAAGAGAGAAGAATCATACTTCTGCTCTGCCTGCTGCTTGTTTTGCCTCTTGGCTTCTTCTTGTTTGTTGCTCGAGGGGAGAGGAGTGGCTATTTTCAAAGTCTTGAATCATTATCTATTAATCAAAAAAATTTCAAGACATTAACTTCTGAGCAAGATCAGAAGGAAGAGGAGTGGTTGAAATGGCAGGAGGCAAAACAGGATATCGTCGACATTAGGGAGAATTACTACTACAAAGATAATGATGTGTTTAAACAAATCAGAGTGGATCTTCGTGAGATTTTTAAAAAGGCGGCCATCCGAGTGTCGCGACTCAAGTATGATTATGCCGAGTTGAAAAAAGGGAGCGTGAAAAAAGTCATCGTGATTTTCGAGCTGAGAGGAGCTTATTTTTCCCTAAAAAAATTCATGAATCTCGTCGAGAATTTCCCAAAGTTCTTGATTATCGAAAAGATTGATTTTCTCAACATCGAATCCGAAAGCGGGGTGCTTGAGTTAAGAATCTCAATGGCAGGGTATTATGAAAGTTAAGAGAGGAATGATCATCGGCCTGATTCTTTTTTTACCTGTGGTCTTCTGCCTGGCTGGTTTAGAGGAGAAGAACTCCGACGAAAAGCCAGAGATAAAAGCAAAGAAAAGTCTAATCAGGAAGGATCTGCTGACGATCAAAAAGGACACGCCGCAGCGGCCTCGAAGAAACATCTTCTCGCCTCGAAGCGGGGGAGTCAGCGAGGAAGATGTGGCTGACCTTATATCTTCCCGTGATATTGAGGAACAAGAATCCTCAGCCGAAGAAGGAACTCCTTTCTATACCATGAGTTTAAGATACATTGGATACATCGATACCGGAGAGAGAATTGTGGCCCTGATTATTTATGAGGGGGAAGCAATGGCTGTCGAGGAGGGCGAGATGATCAGCGAGCAGTTCAAAGTCGGGAAAGTGACTCGGGATAAATTGGACATCATCGGTCCTGGGGAAGAAATAAAGGAGTTTTCGTTAGAAGGAGAGTCAGGATGAAAAAGACAGTCATCATCATCATCATCCTTGTTCTGATTTTTTCTGGATGTTCGATCCTCAGTCGGAACTATAAGATGGGCACAGAAGCGGTGATCAACAAGAATTGGGATCAGGCGATCGAATACTACGAACGAGCTGTGCTCGAAGATCCGGAAAATTCAGTCTATCGTCTGGCCTTGCTCCGAGCTAAGATTGGAGCCAGTCTTTTCTACCTCCAAGAAGCCCGGAACCTGGCGGCACAGGAGAAGAAAGAAGAAGCCTTGGCTGCCTACCGGAAAGCCCTGTCCTATGATCCGACCAATAGAATGATAGCCGATGAAGCACGAAGGCTGGTCGGAGAGGAAGTGAAGGAAGAAGAGCCAGAAGAGGTTAAGATAGAGCCTCCTGTTAAACTGAAGGTGAAGGAAAAAAAGATGAGCCTGAAGTTTGCAAACGCCAGCCTGCGCTCGATTTTTCAAGCTCTGGCTAAGACAGCCCAGATCAACATCATCTTTGACAACCAGTTCCGGGACGCGCCATTCACCATCGATCTCGTCGATATGAGCTTTGAACAGGCCCTCAATAACTTGTGTCTGGCCTCCAAGAATTTTTACAGCGTCGTGGATGAGAAAACCGTGATCGTCGCTCCTGACCAACCGGTTAAAAGAGTCCAATACGAACTGAATGCCATCAAGACATTCTATCTCTCCAACATCAGTGCCCAGGAGGTTCAGGGGCCTCTGCGGCAAATGCTCCGGACCCAATTCCAGGTCCCGAATATCATCGTGGATAGAACCCTCAACACGGTCACTGTCCGGGCCGCCCCATATATCGTGGAGCTGGCCGAAAGAATCATCCGGAGTTGGGATAAACCTAGAGGAGAAGTGATCATCGACTTAGAGATCATGGAGGTCTCGCGAACGAAACTGAGACAATTAGGCCTGGATTTTGAACAGTATATCGTCGGATTAAGATACAGCGGGACCGAGGAGACAGCCGAGACAGGCTGGTTGGATCTGCGGAGCATCGATTTTACTAAGTCTGAAAATTACCAGATTACCCTTCCCTCGGCCATAGTCAATTTTCTTGAACAGGATGCTGATACGAAGATGATCACTCAGCCGAGGCTTCGGGGGTTGGAGGGGGAGAAGATTGAATACCTGGTCGGAGACAAAGTTCCCATCCCGCGCACGACTTTTACCCCGATCGCTGCCGGAGGTATCAGCCAACAGCCGGTCACATCCTTCGACTATGAAGATGTCGGTATCGACGTCAAGATCACGCCGAAGATTCACAGCGAAAAAGAAGTCACCCTGGAAATTGAAATAAAAATGAAAACGATCGGTGGAACCGGAATCGCTAATATTCCGATCATCGCCACCAGGGAAGTGAAAAATATCATCCGGCTCAAGGATGGGGAGACGAATCTTCTGGCAGGACTCCTCAAAGATGAGGAAAGAAAAACACTCCGAGGGATAGCCGGATTAAAAAATCTGCCCATCATAGGCAGCCTCTTTTCGAACACGGATGAGACAATAGCACAACAAGATGTCATCTTGACCATCACTCCCTATATCATCCGCACTATCCCCATCGGCCCCGAAGACTTGAAACCTGTTTGGGCCAACGTAGGTGGAGCTCCTTCCGCCGGTGGAGCCGTGAGTCCTGAGGAGGAAGAAATTCCGGGTATCGATGTGACTCGGGAGAGAATAGCCATGGAGAGGAAACGAGCTAAGGAGGAGGCCCGGAGAAACCAGATTTTTCTCCAGCCTGCCAGCTTTGAAGTTCCTCAAGGGCGCGAATTCCGCATCAGTGTTAATCTCCGCTCACAAGAGCAAATCGGGAATATGTCTCTCAACCTCAGCTTCAATGCTCAAGTGCTCAACTTAAAAGAGGTGGTCAAGGGGGGATTCATCGATCAACTGGGCGAGACGCCCTCTTTCCTGAAGAATATCGACAATGCCTCCGGAACGTGTACCATCGGATTCTCCAGCCCAGAGTTGAGTGAGGGCATCCGGGGAACAGGAAGGGTCGCCACGCTTGTCTTCGAGGCCAAAGAAAAGGGAGAAAGTGCGGTCTCTATCGGCGGCGTCAGTGCCAATGCTCCAGGGGGACAGAGCCTCTCGTTTGAAACAAGGGAATCTCGGGTTGTTGTTCGCTGATAAAGACGCTAGCGAAAGCCTCAACAGCATTTAGCTCCCATAATCCTGAGGCTTCCCTCCATTTCCTCAAAATCCGCCTCATTCCTAACCTTAAAGGAATGCAACCAGGTTTAAACAGCCGGCCACACAACTCAAAATCTCAACGAGGATGAGTCAAGGCCAGACATGAATTCTTCTGACGAGAGAGTGGTGAGTATCCTTGCTTATCCACTACCCGTTCACTCGCTCGACTGATTGACTTCGACCGGAGATTCAGCTAAAATCTTTGCCACTGGCGGTGTAGCTCAGGTGGTTAGAGCATACGGCTCATATCCGTAGTGTCGGGGGTTCGAATCCCTCCACCGCCATTTGGATTATCTTTAAAGCATTTCTCAGGAGAATTATCTTCATCTCGGATTAGGAAATGCTTGCGTTAAGCTATAATCTAGGATGGACACAATATATATAGTCCTCGTCTTGGTCGATTAGACGACGGACAGCCCTAGAGGGGTACCAGAAATAAGGACTTCGATGGTTTTAAACAGGGTCAAAAAAACTATTCAGAAATACGATCTCATCCAGCGGAAAGATCGTATCCTGGTTGCCTACTCGGGAGGTAGCGATTCGACAGCCTTGGTCCAGCTCCTGCTTGAGCTCAAAGAGGAATGGGTGCTCGAAATTTTCCTCGCCCACTTCAATCACAGACTGCGCGCCAGTGCCAATGAAGACGAGCAATTCGTGAGAGTTGTAGCAAAGGAGTATTCTTTACCTCTTGTTGTAGGTTCAGAGGATGTTCGAGGCTTCGCTAAAACACAGAAGTTGAGCTTAGAGGAGGCTGGTCGCGTTTTGCGGTATGATTTTTTGAAGAAGGCGGCCGCCAAGGAGGGAGTGACTAAAATCGCCACAGGCCACACGATGGATGACCAAGCAGAAACATTCTTGATGAGGTTGCTTCGGGGGAGTGGAAGGCTTGGCTTAACCAGCATCTCACCGGCAGTGGAAAAGATGATCATCAGACCGCTTATTGAAGTGAAAAGACAGGATATCGTAATTTATCTTGAGAGGAAGAGCGCTCCTTATCGGGTTGACGAGAGCAATTTTGACAGACGCTTTTTCCGAAACCGGATCAGGATGGAACTTATCCCCTACATCCAGCAAAACTTCGAACCGAGGATCATCCCCATCTTGGGAAAAATAGCCTCCATCTTACAACAGGAAGAAGCTTTACTCCAGGAGCTAACGAAGGAAAAATCTCAGATGGCCATAAGCGAGAAGAATGATAAAGTCTCTCTTGAGATCAGATCTCTGTCCTCCCTTTCCTTAGCCTTGAAAAGGCGTGTCATCAGGGATTATATTCGCAAGCTGAAGGGCGATTTGCGCGACATCTCTTTTGAAGATGTGGAAGCTATCCTCGGGCTCGATAAGGGAAAAAAAATCTACCTGAAAAAAGGCCTCATGCTGACTAGAGAAGGGGATTTTGTTTTGCCCAAGAACGAAACCGGGTCCAGGATAAGCTTTGAGTACCGATGGAACGGAGAGAATCTCCTCCACCTCAAAGAGACACGAAAAAAAATCATCGGAAGGATCAGAAGAAAAGGTCATCAAGAAGACCTGGATTTCGACGATGAACATCGAGCCCACCTCGATCTGGCTCGGCTTCGATTTCCGCTCCTTGTGCGCAGCCGCAGAGAAGGGGACAGG
>CAYFXE010000003.1:88026-97505 GCA_964347035.1 uncultured Eubacteriales bacterium
AGGAGATCATGAGAGCCAAAGGTATTCCTGTTCCTGAAAGAGACAAACGACCGGTCTTTCTCTCTGGGAAAGAGATTATCTGGGTTTTGGGTCTGCCGGTCTCTGAAAGACACAAGGTGAGCGTCAAAACAGAACACATTTTTACTATCCAAAGATTATAGAGAATAGAATCTCTAGGTTTCAAAACGCCCTGCCTCCAGAGAAGGGGTGACCGTTGTTTTCCTTTTCTTAACCATGTCTTCATCCGGAGACTGAAGCCTTCCTTTAATTTCTTCAAAAAAACGCCTTCATCATCCTTCCAGAGGTGAGAAGGTCCCCTAATCATCAGGGAAAAAGGTGAGGGGAAATCGGGATACCGTTTTGAGTATGGGTCAAGCCGCATATTCTACTTGTGGCAATATAGAATTCAAAGTGAATTCACGATGACGCCCGGAGAGAAAAACAAAAAAGTCAAAGAAAATAGAAAAATGACAAAATTTTCCTCATGAAAAAAGTGATAAGTGCCAAACTGATGAAGAGTAGAAGCCCAGCTAGAAAGAAACAAAAATGCGCGGTAGTGAAAGAGAATTGCGGCATGGACTATTTGATTTACCAATAATGCAGACACCTCCAAAATTCAATAAAGGCGGTATCAAGATGAGACGATTATTGCGAAAATTTCACCTATAAAGGGGAGAAGGTCTGTCCAAAATGATGAGAAATTGGCTGAAAATATGACCTTTTAAATCATCCATGGAGGTGATTGACGAGGTTTGTGCGCGGATTTATTTATGAATTACCAGGACGGAAAAAAAATAATGAGACCCATCAGAAGAGGAAAATTCTTCTCTTCATTTTAGCTAGAAAGAGAGTCCATGACAAAAGGATCACTCAATCTTAAAAAGTCAAAGGAAAAGGTCCGGGGTTTTACCTTAATCGAGGTCCTGCTCGTGGTCGGAATCTTGGGCATGATGGTGCTCGTCTTCTATCCTGATGTTCGCAAACAAACAGAGGTCCGGCGGATCGAGAATGAAGCCAGAGAGATTCTGACGACCTTGCAGAGAGCAAAATTTCAGGCTGTCAAGACTAAACTCAACAATAGAGTCAGGTTCGAATACAGTAGGAATACCTGGTTTTATGAAGTCGAAATCGAGCAAGATAACGGGCAGTGGAATGTTCCGCCAGGATTCGTGAGAAAGACGATACCCTCCAACTTCACGGTTGATGTCCAATTCCCTGATCAGAATGTGGTCTTCTCGCCGTTGGGCATAATCGGCAACTTTGACAGTCAGATGAATTATATCTCCCTCCAGAGTACTAAGCTGAAAAGCCTAGGACAGCCTGATCTGAGGGTGATCAGAGTCGTGTCGGGAGGATCTGTTCGTTATGAGAAATCTCTGAGTGATTAAGAATGATGAGAAATTGTAAGATAAGAAGTTCTGAATATCCAGAAAAAAAACCGGAAGGAAAGAAGGGATTTTCCCTTCTCGAAGCGGTCATCGGGATCGCCCTGGTCGGGATTGCGCTTTTGGGTTTAGCCCAGATGTTTACCTACAGTGTCATGAATAATGCCCGCTCTGATCGGATGACGAGCTCTACTTACCTTGCTCAGGAGCAGATTGACGTTTTAAGGAACCTGACCTCAGCCGAACTGAGCGCCCTAACTGCAGGGACAGTCGATGAGCAGATCGATGTCAACAACGACGGCACTTTTGATTTCAGACGCCTGACAGAAGTCCAATTTTCTGGATCAAGCTGGTCTGTGCGAGTGCTTGTTTTCGCCGAGGATCAATTCGGGACGGCTGCCACCGCGCTTCTCGAAAATCCCATTCCGTATAAAGTGAAAGCTGATCTCAACACAGTCATCAGCAGGTGAGGGGAAAATGGGAAGTATTGAAGAGGAAAAGAAGAGGGACATAGAATTCAAGAAGGGTTTTACCCTTGTAGAACTTTTGGTGAGCAGTGTGGTAATGATGGTCATCATCCTGGGTACCTTGTCTTTATACCTGAAAAGCAATCGGGTCTCTTTAGATCATCAGCAATTTGCGGAGCTTCAGCATGATGTGAGATCCTCGATGTTTTTTATCTCGAGGGATGTCAGATTAACGGGTGCAGGCTTAACGTTATATATATCAGGAAATTTTCTCGAAGGAAAAGATGGCTTCGGCCCTTCACCCGAGTCATCTGATTATCTTAAGATTATGGGGAATTTTGATGATCCGTTGGATTTGAGAGTCCGTAAATACCAGGGAGGCGGAGGGGGAGGTGCGGCCACAGTTTTCTTCTATGATTGGGAACTTGAAAATGCTCCATATGATTGTCCGGAATATTTCGAAGATAAAATATATATAATCATTTCCACAACATGCTCCGGTTGTTATGCTATCCGCGGCATTCCTTTAAACAGTCTCTTAGGTTGCGGCAGCGGAACTGCTCATGCGAACACAGAGCCTGGACAATCTGGATTAAACCCCCCGGGAGGATTGGTGGACACTGGATGTTCTGCTGATTGTTACGATGATAGCATTATCACTTTTGTTCAGATTAAGCTGTACTGGCTTGATACGACAGGCAATCCTGGGGACTATCCCAGTTTTAATTTGCAAGTCGGCCAGGATGGATACTTGGGGATTCCCAACACCTTGTATCTGACCACGATGGAAGCAGACGGATCCCTTATCCATATGCCCTTCGCCCTAAATATCGAAAATCTCCAGTTCCAGTATAATTTGGTCGATGCCAGCGGGAATTTTCTTGGCTTTACTGATTGGAACGATTCCTGGACCACAGATGACATAAGCCAAATCCGACAGGTTCGCATCTGGATTCTGGGAAAAACTCTTGATCCTTTTCGAGGCGTCTCGGGCAAGGCTCCTTCTGGCCTTCACCTCTACAGAAGGCCTGCCATTGCTAACAGTCCCGCGGCGGCTAAGGATGATAAACACCGAAGATTCCTGCTCGAATCCACGGCTAATATCAGGAATTTATCCTTGAACATCTACAACACAGGAACGAAATGAAGGACGAAAAAGAGGAAGGACTGTTATTGAGAGAATCCGAGAGAGGAGTGGCTCTTATCGTGATCATTTTGGTCCTCACTTTTTTGTTGACGATCGGTATTGTTCTTTTGACCGTAACTCAAACAGGTCCTCAAGTAGCGGCAAATATTCGTTCCCAAAGCCAGGCCTTCAATGCGGCCGAAGCAGGCTTTAATCAAGCCTGGAAACAATTAAACGAAAGTATTATAAATGGCGCGATGAAAGATTTTTCGAGTAGTTATAGGACTAAATTCAGCCATCAACCAGGATTAGATGACCCTCAGAGTAAAAATTATTTCCGGAAATTGAGTAATCAGCAATTAGTTGAGGACGTTTTGGATAATCCAGATAATTATATTTATGCTTCTGAACCATTACCGGGTGATAATAGATTTACCTTTACTGTTTTTCTGATAAATGATGAAGGGGGGGGCGGCATTCGAGATGATATGGATTGCATCTTGGTTTGTATTGGTCGAGGACCAATGGATACATACTCACGATTGGAAATAAAAATAGAGATTCAGTGAGAATATTAGAAAAAAGTTCAATAAGAAGAAAAATCCTTAAAGAAATCTAAATAGGCGTTGATGATCTTCTCTCCCCAGAAAAGGGAGATGAAGGCTGCGACCGCTAGAAATGAACCGAAGGGGAGGGCATATTGGAGGTTCTTCCTCTTAAACAGAATAAAAATAACACCCACCAGAGCTCCCAGAAGCGAAGCCAGGATCAGGGTAAAAAGAGTCTGGCGCCAGCCCAAAAAAGCTCCGATCATCAGCATCATTGTCACATCACCCAGGCCCAGACCTTCCTTCTTGCGCAAAAGATAGTATGCGCTATAAATAAGGAGAAGAATACCTGCTCCAACAACGGAGCCAATCAAGGCTTGGCTGAGGCTGAAATCGGGACGGAACAGCGAATAGATGATGGCCATAGCCGTTGCAGGAAGGGTGATTTCATCCGGAAGGATTTGGTGGAAAAAATCGATAAAACCCAAGGCAACGAGGGCGCTGACAAAGAGAGCCGAAGCGAAAAAGTGAAAGCTCAAGGAAAACTGATTGTAGAGAAGAAGAAAGCTGAGCGGAGTCAAAAACTCGACCAGAGGATATGACAGGGGAATCTTGGCCTGACAGTGGCGGCATTTACCTCCGAGCAGGATATAGGATACAAGGGGTATGTTGTCGTATGCTTTTATTCTAGCCTGACACTGGGGGCACGAGGAGGGCGGTTTGATGAGACTCATCCTGTGGGGCCGGCGGTAGATGACGACGTTTAGAAAACTGCCCCAGATCAGGCCGATCACGGCGATCAGGATTATCTTTTCCATGGAATCGTCGGCACCTTGACTTGGCCTTTCTGAGGGTCGTAAAGATAGTCTTTCCCGTCAAAATCCTGGGGAAGGGAACCTAATAATCCCACGCCCACCAGTTTGGATAAATCCGGAGGATATCGGCCAAAAGCCTTTTTGTACTGTTCTATTGCCTCTCTGAGCACGCTGAGGTCGACGGCGGCTTTAACCCGATAGAGATGGTTGGACGCGATTTTTTTTATTCTGTCATCCTCGGCATTCTCGTAGACTTCCTTCCAGGTGGCCCAGGCAGTCTCGTAATCTGCCATTTGATAGGCCGCGTTGGCATAAAGCCTTTTGGCGATGGCTGGAGCCCCTTCGATGTCCATCGTCTTCTGATAATATTCTTGAGCCCGCTTGAAGTCTTTAGCCATCATCTGTGCATAATGGCCGGCCTGAAATGGAAAGATCCATTGATCTGGATTTTTTTCGAGTCCGCGGTCGAGGATTTTATAGGCTAACTCGAAGTCTCTTGCCTCGTAGATAGCGATCAGAGCTCCGATCTGGTAGGGATCGAGGTAACGATGGTCTAGCTCTGCAATAACGGAGAAGACATGGTCGAGGTATTTGTATCTCTCAGGAACAGAGTAATCACTGTAGTATTGGATTGCCCAGAGATAGATGAGGTCGGCCGCAAGCGAAGAATAACCAAAGGTAGCATACTTCAGGGATTTTCCGGAGGGAATGTAGATGATAGACGACCCAGGCACTTTTTCCCTCAGGATATTGTCGGTTTTAACCTTGAGAGCCATGAAGGCGGCCAAGCTCGAGAAAATCAAGATAAGGATGAGTCCTTTTTTCATGGATTCTAGATGAAATCTCTCTTCTTGAAGATCAACATGGCCAGGCCCAGAAGAAAGGCTGAATAGAAGAGGCCGTAAAGAATCGAGTACAGGAAAATTTCGGAAGGGATGGGCAGATTGTGGACGACTTCGGTCTTGAAGTTAAAATTCTCCAAATCCGGGAGAAAGGAATACAGGATTTGAGCCAAAACCTTCCCTAAGCCTGGCTTAATCTTTTGGATGGTGTTCTCAAGTCCCCACGACAGGTGACCGATAAGATAAAAGGAAAGAGAGAAAATGGAGCTGAGTATCGGTGTGGAAAAACAGGAAAACAGGATGGCCACAGCTGTGATCAGACAGACTTCGACGAAGATATACAAGATGGCGATCAAAAATTTCCACTCCACGCTGAACGTGTGAAAAAAGACAAGAGCCAAAAAGATGACACTCATCAACGCCAGCATGATAAACAGAGTCAAGACTAGGCCTAAATATTTGCCCAATAAAAACTGATAGCGGTGGATAGGTTTGGAAAGTATGGAGTAGATTGTTTTCTTCTCGATCTCTTTATAGACGAGGCCCGTGCCCATCAGGATAGCCATCAGAGCTCCAAAAAGCGACAGAGACGCCAGTCCCACGTCCTTGATGATCTTGACACGATCTCCCACAGTCAGAAGAGCCAGGATCCTGGAGAAGATAATGCACGCCGCCGCAAAGAAAAGAAGAAGGTACAGGATTCTATCTCGGATGGCTTCCTTGAACGTGTTGGCTGCGATGGCTCTGATCTTCATCCTTTGACCCTTCCGACGAAAAAATCCTCTAAAGTCTCTGTCCTCGGGATGAGAGAGTGGACTTTTCCGTTTTCAGCTTGGACCAGCTGGAGGACGCTGTTAATCTTTTCTTCTTCGAAGACCTTGAGCAGAATCCTTCCCCCGTGAGTGGAGAGGGATTCTCCCAAGTCCTCCAGCTTTTCGGTCTCGATTCCAGAGAGGATGAGTTCTGTAAACAGGATTTTTTCAGAGATCAGTTCCTGAAGTTTGCCCTGGCTGATGATCTCTCCGTTGAGGATGATGGCCACCCGATCACAGATCATCTCGATGTCTTGGAGGATGTGAGAACAGAGGAAAACGGTTTTCCCCTCTCCTTTAAGCCGGACGATGATGTCGCGGATTTCCTTTCTCCCCAACGGGTCCAGACCTCCAAGAGGTTCATCCAAGAAGACGAGTTCAGGCTCGTGAATAAGGGCTTGAGCTAGGCCGATTCTCTGGAGCATACCACGGGAGAATTTACGAAGCTGGAGGTTGGCCGATTCCTCTAATCCTACCGTACGGAGGAAAGTACGGATTTTATCTTCCTTTTCTTTTTTGTCTATCTGGGTGAGTTGAGTGCAGAAGTGGAGGAATTCCGAAGCTGTCAAGTAATCGTAAAAATAGGGATTTTCAGGGAGATAACCGATGCGTTCTTTGGCTCGATGGGAAAGATAAGGATAGCCGAAAATTTCTATATGGCCTCTTTCGGGGAAGATCAGTCCCAAGACGCACTTGAGGGTTGTCGTCTTCCCGGCTCCATTCGGCCCCAGATAGCCGAAGATTTCCCCTCCTTCGACCTCGAGAGAGATGCCTTTGAGGATGTTCTTCTTCTTGGGGATAAATCCGACTTTGAAGGATTTGTGGAGGTTTTCGATCTTGAGTACCGAAGCCATCGGAACCAGTCATCTATATATAATAATCTGTCTTGTATTTCAAATTGTTTTTATCTTTGAAAACCTCTCCCTTTTCAATCCAGCACTCCTGTTTACACTCAGCACGAATTTAGAAATGCTTCCTTGTATCCCTTCATAGTTAGTCGGGGAGGACATGCTTGAAGGAATCTGCATCAACGGTGACATAAAAATCGCTTCCTAGGTAGAGTAGAGGGCGAATTGCTCCGGGATTGAGAACCCCTTCATCGTCGAATACATCAGCATCTCCATGGATGGCCAGGACCTGGCCGACGAATATGTCATGATCTCCATAGGTCCTGATGTCAACCACCTTACACTCAAAGCAGACATAGGCTTCATCGATGATCGGAGAGGCAATGATTTTTGAAGGAGACAGTTTGACCTGAAATTCCTTGATTTTGTCGATCTCGTGACCGGATGTCCGTCCCATCTGAGCCGAGAGCTTGACCTGTTCGGCAGCGAGGAAGTTCACCGTGAACTCTCTCGCTTCAGAGATCACCCGATGGGTGAGTCTTTTCTTGGCGATCATGATCCCGAAAAGAGGCGGGTCGAAGGAAAGAGCTGTGTGCCAAGCGCAGGCCATGTAATTGATGAGATTCTCAGATTGCGCGCCAACGAGAGCCACGGTATAAGGATAGAAATATTGAAATCTTTTAAATTGGGTTAAGACTTTTTTCATGCCTTCCTCCCTGATGAGCTTTTTTGGAGGCTATCCCCCATTTTGAGGAAAAAGAGGGTAATCTAGATTAAATCCTTGATCTTTTGGGCGTTGGATAGAAGCCATTTTTGGGTGAAGAGATGTTCTCTATCCAGAGCGAGATGTAGCTGAAGTTCGTCCTTTATCTCTCCCTCAGGAACCATCGAAATGAGCTTCTCGTACTCGGCGATTAGGTTTTCCTCAGCAGGAATCAACGTCTCCAACGCGGAGATTCTGTTATCTCCTGGGTAGACTTCAGGCATAGCTTTCAGGCTCTTCTCTACACCTTCAGAATCTTTTTCCGCGTGTTCAATCTGGATGACATCGCCCCATTTGACCAGTATCCCTGAGTTCTTGTCCCAATGCCTCATATGATCGATGGCGTTCTTGAACAGGCGTTGGGTGAGGTCCTGGTGTTCGCTGAAGTCGATGACATACTTCAGGTAGCGATGCAGGAGTTCGTTTTCTTTTCGGGTGATCTCATGAAGGAGCTGTACCTCTTCTTTATCAGCATTTTCGGGATTGGGTTGATGACAGAGGGCCTCCTCTTCTGAAGCCGCCTCCATGGCCTCCATCATGGCCTTGAATTGTTCAGAGTGGCGGACCTCATCGTAGGAGATGTTGAGGACCATGTTGTGGATTTTAGGGAACGCTCCTTCGCCGAATTCTGCGGATTGGTAGAGGTTGGTCACCATGTCCTCGGTCATCTTGTCTCGTTTCCAGTTGTCTATAATCCTCGGGTAACGCATGACCACGTCGGTTTTGAAGGACGGCACTCCGCCCATCTGCTTGATGATGATGCCTAATTGTAAGGAATGGTACATCTCGTCGATTCCGATCTGGATTGTTTGACGTCGGGAATCGGTTTTGATGTTCATGATGGGATCGTCGTAGAAAAACTTCCCCTTGGGCATGGAATAAGCATGGATGATGTATTCAAGGCTGACTGCCCATTCATGCTCCAAGGCGATGTTTAGAAGCTTGATGGCATCCTCTTCGTTTTTGATCTGAATTATGTGTTCCATTTCTCCTCCCGGAGTTTATAATAATCCAAAATTATAATAATTTTCCGATGAAAAAAAAAGACATGTCAGAAAATCACCCCTAATATCATCTTTAAGGGTGATTGACCGCCAAACCCTCTTCTGCCATCATCAACACACGCGCAGCCTCAATGGTGCAAACAAAGCGCCTCATCCAAGGCTCTGTCGAGGTTGTGATGAAGGAAGGATGTGGATTCCTCTCCCGCCCTCCTTTCAATGGCCCCCTTGATTCAGATTGACATCAGTCAAGGGGGTCCTTTTTTAATCGAGGTTCAAGACGCGCATCGACAGATCGGCCGTGTTTGATATACTGGATGAGGAGAGGAAGATCCGCCTCAGCCAGAACGATCCTCCGCTTGTTCTGGCGCTGCCATTTGATCAGGCGAATAAATCCTTTATCCATCTCCAGGCAGGTGATGCCGTTGGCGTAACCACAGCAGCCATCGTTGAAATAGCAAGGAATGGGGCGTTGTTGCTTTCCAGCGAAGGATTTGGGAGGAATTCCTGCTCTTCGTTCAAGAATTCTTTGGATTTTTCTTTCGTTCTCACTGATTTCTTGCTGGATATCTGCTTTTTTCTCCTCTGGAGCTTTAATGAGTCGGCCTCTTAAATCCTCCAATCTGATCTGGAGGCGGTCATAGTGGGTCAGCGAACCGAAAATGGCGCGGTGGGTATGACCACAGATCAGCAGCACTTTTTTTCTCTTCGCCCAGGCATAGTGCTTCATCTCCAGATCGTCACGGATTTTCATGTTTTCTGCTGGTCCGTCGATACCAATATGGAAAATTTTTTGGATGGTTTTCCAGATGATTTGGACAGCCCAGCGACTCACCCTCCAGGCTATATCGTCGAAGAATCGTCCTTGATGG
>CAYFXE010000003.1:97515-110491 GCA_964347035.1 uncultured Eubacteriales bacterium
GAGAAGGAGACCTGGAACAATGGATCGACGCAGGTTCCTCTCCGGCATGCTGGGCCTGGGAGCGTCCGCCGCCCTGGCAAAAATGCTTCCGGGCTGCAAGGGCGACGGCGGTTCCCTGCTGTGTCAGCTCGAGGCCGGTTGGAGTTGCATCGGTGCCTTGATGGCCGTGGATGAGAAATATATTTTCTCCTAGGCAGAGGCCCTCCCGATAGTCCACCTCATCCAAAGTCCCGACGGCGAGGCCCCTGTAAAACCGTTGAAATCTTTTAAGGGAGACTTCTTTGTCATGATTTCCCCATATCCTGATTTTCTTCTTGGCTGGACTTTCTACGGACATTTTGATTTCTTTTTCGATGAGGCTCTGGTAATGAGAAAGGATCTTGTCAAAGCGATTCTCCCAAAGCTCTTCGTTGTCTCCCAGGACAATCAGCTGGAATCCTCGATCGCGGTAATAGGTGAGGGCTCTCTCGTACAGGCGCCAATTCTTCCTGAAATCATCAGCAGCACTGGCATCGCCCTTATGATGATCCGAGAAGAGGACAGTGCGATCCTCGCTCAGGTCGTAGGGAATGATGTTATCTTCCCGCCGTGCCTTTTCGTAGATGCGGTTAAATTTTTTTTGCATCCGGCCTTGAAACATGGCTTCGATCCAGGTCAGAGGTTTTCGGTCATCATACCAAATCATCCTCTCGCAGAAAAGAGACCAGGTTCCCTTTTAGATGACTCTGTAACTCAGTGACACAGTAACTCAGAAACACAGGGAGAAAAGTTTTTTCCTTAACTGTATAATTGATAACTGAAAAAGTAACTCCGTTACTTAAGTAGATAAAAAAATATCTAAATCTTACAGAGTCACTGTGTCACGGAGTTACTGAGGGACTGATAGCTGTGTTACTTTTTTTGCTTGTTGCTTTTTCGGAAGAAGAGTTGTAAAAAGATGTGAAGGCGAGGCTGGTTTGTCGATGAAAGAATTCGTTCCTCAACTGCGAAAGGATATCGAGGTCACTCCCACTGTCCATGAAGGTCAGCAAGCCTTTCTTTTCAAGGATTCTCTGGGCTTGATCGAAGGGCCCTTTCTGTTATTCGGAGACATTCTTCATTATCTCAGCCTGATCGATGGCAAGCGAAATATCCGCGACATCCAGCTCGACCTCATCCGGTTGAGGCAAGGGGTTTTCGTATCCTCAGAGGAAGTGGAAAAGGTTATTACAGAACTGGATTCTCTTTTTTTGCTAGATAGTGATAACTACCGTCAGGAAAGGAAGAGAATCATTGCTTCCTACTCTATTCTTAACCAGAGACAGGCCTTCCATGCGGGCCGGTCTTACCCGGCAGAATCCGATAAACTCAAGGCGTTTCTTGCATCTTTTTTCGCCTCGTTAGAGAAACTCCCGGCTGATATAAAAGGAAAGAGTGTCTCTGGTTTGATCGCTCCCCATATTGATTTGCAGATCGGTAAAAGAGTGTACACCAAGGCATACCAGGCGATAAAGGATTGTCCTCCGAAGAGAGCCCTTCTTCTGGGGACTGGGCACCACTTGCACGAATCTCTTTTTTCTCTGACAGAAAAAGATTTCGAAACACCACTAGGGCCTGTCCAGACAGATAAGGATCGGGTCAGAGATCTTCGTCGAGCTGGAGATAAAATCGTTGCTCCCGATGATATGGCACATCGGAGTGAACATTCTATCGAGTTTCAACTCCTGTTTCTTCAGCATCTGTTCGGGACAGAATTTTTGTTGATCCCGATTCTCTGTTTGTCTTTTCACGAATATCTTCAAACAGCCAACAGACCCCGGGAGATTCCAGGTATGGAACCATTTCTTGAAACGATGAGAACCTGGGCTGATGAATCGGATTCCACTCTTATCGTGGCTGGAGTTGATTTCTCGCATATCGGGTTGAAGTTTGGCCACACTCAGAATGCCGCCTCCTTGCTTTTGGAGGCCAAAAAGCACGACAATCTTCTGCTGGACGCACTCTGTAGTGGGGAAATAGAAGCTCTGTGGTCTGAAGTCAGACGTGTCGACAACAGGTATAATGTCTGTGGGTTTTCCTGTCTGGCGACCCTTATGGAAATTCTGCCTGATAACAAGGGATTTCTTCTGGATTATGATATTTGGGAAGAGGAGGCCACCCAATCCGCCGTGAGCTTCGCTACAGTGCTTATGACCAGAAAGGAGTGATGTCATCTAGTCAGGATTTTCATCAGGAGAGGAAATGAGTGATTTTGGCGGTGCTTTAAAACAGAGCCAAGAGTTCGACATCGCCCTTGTCGGTGTTCCGTTTGATGAAAAGTCGTGTTATCTCAAGGGAGCAGCCAAAGGGCCGGATGCCATCCGGGCTGCTTCCACAGGGAAAGCCATAAATCCCTGGACAGAGCTGGGTGTGAACCTGGAAGAAGATGTGATTATGGTGGATCTTGGAGATGTGGATGTTTCAGGGAATTTTCAACAAGTGTTTTCTCTTGTAGAAGAAAAGATCTTGAGTGTTTTGGAGAAAAAAGCTATTCCCGTAGTTTTAGGAGGAGATCACTCTATAAGTTACCCTGTAGTGAAGGCGTTTTCCAAAAAATTCGACAACCTGGATATTCTCCATTTCGATGCCCACCCAGACCTTTATGATGAACTCTACGGCGATCACTACTCTCATGCCTGTCCCTTTGCCCGTATCATGGAGGAGGGGTTGGCTCAGGAGCTGGTCCAGGTCGGCATACGGGCGGCTACAGGCGAGCAGAGACAGAGAGCCAGAAAACATGGCATCCGGATGATCGAGATGAAGAATGTTTCTAGCGATTTAGCCCTGGAATTTTCCAACCCACTTTATGTCTCCTTTGATCTGGATGCTCTCGACCCGGCCTTTGCTCCTGGTGTGTCCCATCATGAGCCAGGAGGCCTGACCACCCGCCTGGCTATCGAGATAATCCACAATATCAAAGCAGAAATCGTCGGCTTGGATGTTGTCGAGCTCAATTCTGAACGGGATCTTTCCGGCATCACGGCAGCGGCAGCCGTAAAGATCATTATGGAGACTGCAGGAAAAGTGGCTATTATGATGAAAAAAACGAAACAAAAGGGGGCAACATGAAAAGAGGGACAGCGATCCTGGTTTTCGTTTTCATCTGTTCAGGTTGGCTCGGAAGCCAGGATATCATTCCTTTTGATGATTTTTTCATAGATAAGACCATGCGCATTGACTTTTTTCATGCAGGAGATGCCAAGGAAGAATGGGTTACAGTTGACAGAATCTACGAGCAGGGCCTATGGGCCGGCTCTAAACGCCACCTCATCGACCGGTTCGATAACGGACGTTATTATCTCAAGATTTACGATGCTCTCTCTGGAAAAGTCATCTATTCCCGAGGATTTGACAGTTATTTTGGCGAGTATAAGACAACGGATTCAGCCCTCAAAGGGATAAAGAGGTCCTACCATGAAACGGCCCTGATTCCTTATCCAAAAAATAAGATCCGGTTTACCCTTGAGATAAGAGATAGACAGAACATCCTTCACCTGCTCCACAGGCAGGAGATCGATCCGATGGGTATTGGCATCATTCGAGAGAGCCCAGATAAGAAAACAAAGGTCTACGAAATCTTGAAAAACGGAAATCCCACACAGAAGGTGGATTTAGCTTTTGTCGCAGAAGGCTACAGGAAAGAAGACGAAGGACTTTTCCGATCGGATTTAGAACGTTTTGCAGCTGTATTTTTCAATCAGGAGCCATACAGAAAATACAAACAGAGATTCAATGTTTATGGTGTTTTCCGGCCGTCTGAGGAGAGCGGCTGCGATGAACCACGCCGCGGCGTATTCAAGAACACGGCTCTCGAAGCCAGTTTCAATGCGTTGGGTTCAGAGCGCTACCTTCTCACCGAGGACAACAAATCCCTGCGTGATATCGCCGCGGCCGCACCCTATGACGCTCTGATCATTATGGTTAACCACGAGCGGTACGGGGGCGGGGGTATCTATAATTTATACTGCGTGTTTACGGCGCATAATGTGTGGTCCAACTATCTTCTCCTCCATGAATTCGGTCATTCTTTTGCCGGGCTGGCTGACGAGTATTACACATCGAGTGTGGCTTACAACGAGTTCTATGCCAGAGGCGTTGAACCAACAGAACCGAATATCACGGCTTTGATCGATCCCAAAAACCTAAAATGGAAGGAATTCCTCAGCCAGGGAATAGACATCCCCACGCCCTGGGAAAAGGAAGGTTACGACAGGATGGACCTGGCCTACCAGAAAAAGCGAAGAGAGACGAACGTCCTGATCACCAAGCTGAAGAGAGCGGGTGCGGCTGAATCTGAGGTCGGAAAGTGGGAGAAAAAGCTTGAACAGCTCTCCCTGGATCATAATAAAAAAGTCGAAGGATATTTTGCGGCGAGCCGGTTCAAAGACAAGGTGGGTGCTTTCGAAGGTGCTGGTTATTCATCCCAAGGATTATACCGCCCTATGCTGGATTGTCTGATGTTCACCCGAGGAGAAAAGCCGTACTGCAAGGTGTGCGAGCGAGCCGTCATTCAGATGATTAAACATCACGGCGAGTAAATTTATTGACTCTAAATTAATCTTTCAAGATTTGAGACCCCAAATCGAGGAGTCAGACGATGAAAAAAAAATACCCGATGTCGATCTTAATTTTTCCTCTGTTGTTAGCCTTCCTGGCCCAGGCGCCGCTGCTGGCAGAGGAGACGTTTTTTCATGCTGAGTTAGCCAATTCTTCTTTGGTGAAGGCCATCTTCTCGTATATTGAAGAGAATCGAGAAAAGATCATCAAAGAATGGATTTTTCTAACAGAAATTCCTTCCCCATCTGGACATGAGGAGAAAAGAGCCATGTATCTCAAGAAGCAGTATAAAATGCTCGGTTTAGATAAAGTTGACATCGATTCCTCTGGCAATGTGATCGGAATCTGGCGAGGCTCTGGCCGAGGAAAAAAAATCGTTTTTTCCGCCCACATGGATACTGTCTTCCAGGATGTCTGGAAGATTAAGGTGAAGCGGGAAGGAAACGTTCTCAAGGCCCCTGGCATCGGAGACGACACCGCTTCTTTGATCAACCTTGTCTGGACGATTCGAGCCCTGAAGAATGCTGGGTTTGAGCCGTTCCACACCTATTATTTTTTGGCCACCGTGGGAGAAGAAGTCGGATTAGTGGGTATGCGGGCTTTTTTGGAGGCGGCCGAAGAAAAATATGATCTGCTGATCGCACTCGATGGAGATTTGGGCAAGGTGCATTATGGGGCTTTGGGTTTTGGTGGAGGGAAGATTATCTATCGTGGACCCGGAGCGCACACTATGCAGAGCCGGGGAGTGCCCAATCCCATCCTGGCCGCGGCCAAAGCTGTTGACCGGATTTACCGAATCGAGCTCCCTTCCAAGCCGATAGAGAAATGGACGATTCTGAATATCGGGATGATCGGAGGGGGAAAAGTTAGGAATGCTGTCCCCCATGAGGCGTTCTTCACAGTTGACCTGCGTTCTGCCGATCAAATGGAGCTGGAGAGAGTTCAGGATGAATTACGGAGGATTTGCCGTGAGGTCGCCTTGGAGGCCGGCGTCGAGTTGGAGATGGAGTTGAACGAAGATTCGAAAGCCAGCCAAATCCCCGGAGCTAAGGATTCCTTCTTGGTCAAGACGGCCGTGGATATCCTTGAATACCTAAAGGTGAAAGATCTCGAAGTGGATCCTCTCGGATCAACCGAAGCCAATGTTGGCATCGAGAAAGGGATTCTCTCTTTGAATTTCGGACGGACCTACGGTCGGTATAAACACAGCCTCAGGGAAGAAGCCGAAATCGACGGACTCTTACTGGCTATGAAGTCTATTCTTCTTCTTATTTGTTCGTTAAATAAACAGAGTTAGATCAGCTCCACGATTTTTTCTAACCATTCTTGATCGACATTTGAAAAGGCATCGAATGTTCGGCTGTCCACATCCAACACTGCCCAAGCCTGATGACGTTTGTCGATGAGAGGAACAACGATTTCTGAGTTCGAACGGCTGTCACAGGTGATGTGGTCGGGAAACTGATGGACATCGGGAACGATGATCGTCTTCTTGTTATTAATCCCCGCCCAACAAATACCCTTGTTTTTCTCGAGCACTTGACAAGCCAGAGGGCCCTGGTAAGGCCCGACAATCAACTCGCCTTCCCTCAAGATGTAGAAACCGGTCCAGAAAAACCAAGGCATTTTGTGGTGAAGGAGGGCCACCACCGTGGTCATTCGCGCCGTCTGGTCTTCGGTTTCTTCCAGGAGTTCTAGAAGCTGGGAGTAGATTCTTTGGTATCTTTTCTCGAGTGTTTTCTTGGCCAGCATCAAACTCTTCTCCTGTCAAGATTTTTTCATCGAGGAGATGGAGAACTTTAGCATCTCGAGAGGCAGGAGTCAAGAAACAGAGTTCGGCGTAAGCATCATTTTTTTCATGATTGCATATAGGTCAGGCTAGGTGTCTCGAAAACACACGAAATTTCCCCAGCGAGGAAATTCCGCTCGGATACGGGCTTTTCTCGGGGTCAGGCTTCGTTATCTTGTTTGGTCTTGGACTAAATGCTTTGTCCTTCATACACTCTTCACGATGAAGCCTGACCCCAGCTCAGCCCTGCTCACGGTTTTCTCAACACCCAGCCTGACTTTTTACTCTCGTCCTGAAAAAAGTCTTTATCATGGAATCAGAGACGATTCGGGCTTTCACCTGATTTGACTTTTCGTCTTATCTTAGATATTTTTCCACTGCGTATTCGAGTCAGGAGAAATAAAATGAAGAGCAAGATTGGAAAATGCTTCAGTGTGTCTTTTATTTTATTTTTTTTCGCTCTGTTTTCTTCCGGGCAGAATCGAGATAGCATCTACCAGCTTGGCCTGGAGTTGGAAAAGCAGGCAACTTACCTGGCCCAGAGCAGCTATGAACATTTCAGAGGGTGGCAGGGGACCATCTCTGACCAAGAACAGGCGATCCTTTTTAAATCCGAAGCTTTTGCCGCCTCCTGCCGGTTGTTTTTAAAATTGGCCGAAGGGAGCTCGAATTATTACCAATCGGGCCATGTAAGAACAAATCTTTACAGTGCGTTTATGTACCTCGCCAGATCCTTCAAAGAGTTAGAGGAAGAAATGCAGATTGGTGGTGTGCTTCCTTATGCACTTTCAAATTGTCGACGTACTCTAGACAGGATGGATTATGAGTTTTCCCGCTGGCCTGCGCCAGATAATCTGGCCTACCTCCATCAGAAATACGTCAAAGCAAGGGATGCTACTGTGTACATGATAGAGCGAAGAGGGCCGGGCATCTATATCAAACACGCGTTCAAGAATTTAGAGAGTATCTTTCGCTACAACTATAATCAAAACAGAGGGAAAGACCCTTGGCAGTTTCTGGTCGAGGTGGCTTACGAAACACTGGATAAGATGGATGAAGGACCGATGATCGACATGACCTTCGAGGGCCACTTAGTGATCGAAAACACCAACCGCCCCAATCGTCCGGTGTATCTAATTGAGAGAGGAAAAAAGAGGGGGATCACCTCCCCGGCGGTCTTGCAGCGCTTCGGGGGCTGGAAGAATGTTTATGAGGTTCCTGCCGAGGTGATTGCTAAGTATCCTGAGGGAGAACCGGTTAAATAATCCTTTCTTAATCATCCTCACCGATAGAATATTTACCCTATTTTTCCTTTAAAGCGGAGGATTGACTTTTCCAAGAAACACGGACTGATCAGATAAAGTGCGGGCTGTTGTCAGCAAAAGGGGGGTTGATGATGGGAACCTAAAAGGTGGGGGCTCTCTCCAGCCCGCACAAGAGAGCTATTTTTATTATAGCAAAAATGTCAAGGTTGTAAAGAAAAAATTTTAAGAATTTAAAAAAATCCTGTCCCTCTTATCCTATCAAAAATAGACGGCCTGTCGCCTCGGAAGAAAGGTTGAATTTTCCCCAGAATTCAGGAAGAATAAAAACAAGATTGGTTAAGAGGAGGAAAGATGACAGAAAAGAAAATTGATATAAAAGTGGATGAACAGACGGCCTTAGGGACATACTCAAACTTGGCTGCTATCCGACACACCAAGGAAGAATTCATCTTTGATTTTGCTTTTGTCTATCCCGATGGCCCGATGGGAAAGCTTATATCTCGGGTGATTCTCAGCCCAGCTCACGTCAAGAGGTTCCTGGAGGCGCTGGAGACGAACGTCAAGAGATACGAGGAAAATTTTGGCCCCATCACGCCAGCTGAGGCCCCCCCTTCTGTTGGTTTTATCCACTAAAGCTGGCTCATGATTCTCTTTGCCGAAAAATCTGGGCGGGAAAGGAATGCTTATTCCAGGAATGATAACATCAAGCGGACTGTGAAGCGGGACAGATCAGTCGGATTCCTGGAGTCATTTACAGAGGAAAATAGGGGAGATTTTTATAAAATTGTCTTGACATCTTTCATTTTTTCTTATAAAAAGTGGGACAAGACCAGATAAATTGATCAAAGACTACCACCGTAACCGACTGTGATGCAGAAGGTAAAACTTAATCAAGAGAGGTTCATATGAAAAAAATTACAGCTTTTGCTTCTCTGTTTCTATTCATTTTCTTCGGAATAGGTCAACTCAGCCAAGGTGCCGGTTTCCTGGTCTATGAGCATGGTGCCGCAGCCATGGGAATAGCGGGAGCGTTCGTCGGCGTGGCCGATGATGTGACGGCCATTTTTCACAACCCGGCCGGGATCGCATGGCTCGATGGAACCCATTTGTCTGTTGGGACCACCATAATCACTTCAGACGCCTCGGTCGACCTTCCCAACTGGCCTGATCCAAAATTTCAACATGTGGGTATGGAGAGACAATGGTTCTATCCCTCGACGTTCTATATTTCCCACAGAATCAATGACAGGTTAGCGGCCGGATTCGGATTCTTCACCCCCTTCGGGTTGGGGACAAGATGGCCTGAGGATTACCCGCTAAGGTTCATCTCGATCTCGGATGATATGAAGACATTTATCTTCAACCCCTGCCTGGCTTACAAGGTGAATGACAATTTTTCGGTCGGGTTCGGTGTCTCCTATATTCATGCCACAATCAAGTTCGAGCTTGTCGAACACCAGGACATTCTTACTGCTGTTGATGTTGGACCCCCGCTGATTCCATTTCCTTTACAAATCCCAGTTTCTGTTTCAGTTGGTATTCCCGCTGAGCTCGAAGCGAACGGCAATGCTTTCGGCTGGAATGCTGGTCTTCTGTACAAGGGGGAGAATTACTCCCTAGGCGTCAACTGGCGAAGCGGTTTCACAGTTAAATTTGAGGGCGATATAGGATTATCTACGAACAATGCCGCCGTCTCAGCCACAGCCACAGTTCCTCCAGGATTAGGATTAGAACCTTTAGTCCCAATTGTGGAGCAAGGTGTGGTACAAAATGTTAATACTGCCTTAGCTTTCATCACTGGAGGAACCGCATCTCTTGATTTCAAGTTTCCTCATATTTTAGGTTTCGGAGGAGGGTTTAACGTCACTGACAATCTGATGTTATCTGCTGATGTGCATATCCATTTCTTTGGCTCGTTTGACAGGCTTTATGTTGAGGTCGATGTGCCGTCGGTAGATCCGTCTGTTGAGTTTGCAGATAAAGATATCGAGGAGGACTGGGACAATTCCTACATCATCCGGACCGGGATTCAGTACATGCTCAACGAAAATGTCGCTCTGCGCGGCGGATTTTTCTACGATAAAAATCCCCAGCCGACAAAATCCGTGGACCCGATTCTTCCGGATGCCGACCGGTTGGGATTCACGGCCGGGTTTGGTTACAAAGGCAAGAACTTCACGCTCGATCTGGCCTTCCAGTTCGAGCCTTTCAAAGATCGAGAAAGCCCGAACAGGTATATCGAATCCTATCAGATCGGAGGGATGAACCTGGGAGCAGGGACCTATCACAATAGAGCCTATCTATTCGGGCTGAGTTTTGGATACCATTTTTAATCCCATAAATCCATTTTGGAGGTTTGAAAGATGGCTTATGAATTCACAAATTCAAAAGGGGTGAAGTATTTTCTTCATTTCAAGGATGTCAATTTAAAGGGCGGCAGAATCCAGAGAATCTATTATTTTGCGCGCGATATAAGGTCTGGATCCATGGATCAGGTGCCCAGCGGTTACAGGGTCATCGAGACCGAAAGAACCGGAATGCCCATCCTGAAGAAAGCCTGATAGCCCTTTCGTTTCTCAAGATATCGAATTCGACTAGGCCATTTGGATAAGATTCGACAAGAGGAAGGAGTAGCCTGAAAGAGGCTACATCCTTCCCTCACCAGAGACTCAATCTATCTAGATTCACCCCTGAGTTTGTAATCTTCAGGGAAAATCCCTATATTCTCGTTGTCCTCTCCTTCTTATGACTTATATAGCTACCAGCTGTCCTTAAACAAGGACAATGCTGGCTATTCCCTCAGGTTTTTCCAGGCGGGAGTGATTGGCATATTTTTTGCTTATACCAATCATGGAAAGGAGGAGAGATGAAAAAGATTTCAATATTTTTCGCTTCCTTTGTCATTTTATGCGGTTTTGTGTTCTCTTCTTCCCAGGGAGAATACTACAGTTACAGCTATGCCCGGTTGAGCTATGTCAACGGTGATGTGTATATCCAAAGAGCCGGAGACCAAGGATTTGAAGAAGGTGTCGTCAACCTCGTCCTGGTCGAGGGCGATAAACTCGGTACGCGCGAAGGCCGAGCAGAAATCCATTTCGGCCGGAAAAACTACCTCCGTATTAACCATGACACCCAGGTTGACTTGATCAGCCTTCCCGAGAGGGGAGATGACTCGATCAAGCTCCATCTACTATCTGGAGAGATTTACTTAAGGGTGAACTATCTAGAGAGTGAGAAAGACTTTGAAATCCACACTCCTGATGCTTCGTTTTATATTCTTGAGGAAGGACTCTACTATGTGAATGTTAACGAGAACAGAGAGACCAAATTCACCGTCCATCAGGGGACGGCCGAGGCGGCAGGAGAAGAAGATTCGCTGTTGATTCGCAGTCGAGAGAGCGTTGTCGCCACCGATGGATATATCCAACCTGATCCAGTTTCATCCCCTGGGTATTATGAAGACAATTTTGCGGATTGGAACCGATCCCGGGATGCCCGATACAGCCGTGTTTCAACTCGGAGATATCTTCCCGAAGAGCTTTATGAATACGAGGCGGAGCTCGCCGATAACGGCCGGTGGGTTTATGAACGATCCTATGGTTATGTCTGGGTGCCGACTGTGTACCACTATCATGATTGGCGACCCTATTATTATGGCCGCTGGGTATGGTATCCGATCATCGGCTGGAATTGGGTCTCCTACGAACCCTGGGGCTGGAGTGTTTACCACTACGGCAGATGGCACTGGCGTATCGGTCTCGGATGGTACTGGATTCCCACTCGTTACTGGGGTCCATCGTGGGTCCATTGGTACTGGGGTCGCGATTACATCGGCTGGTGTCCGCTGAGCTATTATGGCTACCCTGTAGTTATTGTCAACAACCATTTCTACGGGCGCTATTATGATCGCTATTACCCGCTCCACTCACGGGCCTTGACCGTTATCCACAGGAATCAACTCCAGGCTCGTCGCATCTCGAAAGTCGCGCTAAGTCGCAACCAAATGACTAGGCTGGGAAAGATATCTCTTTCGGCCAAGCAGCCGGGTATTAAACCTGTTCGGAATGCTGACAGGATGGTGACGGCAAAAGCCAAGAAGGTCCTATCCCGATCTTCTCTTCGTCAAGTCAGCGAAGGCTTCGAGTCGGAAAGAGCCTCTCCTCTGTCTTCTTCGAACAAGATTCGCTCTCAGTCCCTGAGTCGCGTCTCCGCTATCTCTCGATCATCCGGATCGATCCGCTCGGATTCTGTAGGTAAAAAGAAGCTTTCCAGCTCAACATCGACCTCGAGAACACCGGAAAGAAGATCATCTCTCTCAGGAACAGTATCCAAAACCTCCCGAGGGTCATTGACAAGAATCGACCAGAATATTCGATCCAGATCGAGCCTGAAAACGTATCCTTCGAGAAGGAACGTGTCCTCGTTTTCAAAATCGCGAAGTGTGCCTTCATCTTCCTTGAAAGGCGTCTCTCGTTCATCCACCAGAGAACTCAGGCGTGAATCTTCGGTCAAAAACTACTCCTCTCGAGATCTTCTGGGATCGAGGTCTTCCTCATCCTCTGTCAAGACTGTCAGCCGAGGCTTGATGAGTCCATCGCGAGGGTCAAAGGCGACAGTGGGTCGAGTCAAAAGCTACCCCAGTTCGAGCCGATCTCTCTCCAGAAACTCACGAGACTTTTCATCCAGCCAGCAGTCAAGGATGACTTCAAAGACGTATTACCGTTCAAACTCTTCTTCTGGAATGTCTTACTATCGATCACGAAGCTCCATGTCCTCTAGAGCTTCCTTATCTCGGAGTTCGACTTCAGCCTATAGGTCCAGGTTATCGACAGGCTACGTACGTCAGAATTCCTCGTACATCCGGGGAGGATCGAGTTTGTTTCGAGGAAATAGCTGGAGTTCATCCAGCCTGAGTCGCTCAAGATCCAGATCCTCTTATTCACCTTCACGAAGCTCGTACATCTCTCCATCCAGAAGTTTTTCTCAAGTTAAATCATCTTCGAGTCGTTCTTCTGGCTCCTGGGGAAAAATATCCTCTTCCAGGAGTTTTTCAGGAGGAAGCAAGTCCATTTCTCGCTCGTCTGCTCAACGCTCCTCCAGCAGTCGTTCCCGATCGTCTGGATCAAAGGTGAGGAAAAGATAGTCAGATCCTAACTCCTCTCGCAGATTTGATATTTTCCTCTTTACTTTTATTCCCTCCAGTGGTATAAAATAGCTTCCATTGACTGCACACACAGCACAAGTACAAGAAGAAAGCAAGTGCGCAAGCTTAGTATCACAAACAATTTGGAGGTATGAGCAATGGCAAGGATTCGATATCTCGTTTTATTCGGACTTTGTTTGATGC
>CAYFXE010000003.1:110501-111723 GCA_964347035.1 uncultured Eubacteriales bacterium
GGGAGTTCAGACGGCCTGTAAAAAAGGCGAAGAAGTAGAAGAAATGGAAGAGGAAGGAACAGCCACAACAGAAGAGGGGCTCATCGGATTCGAAGGCATGGTCAAAGTAGCTGTCGGGAAATATCTTTTTATTCCTAAAGTTCAAGGGTTTGATGTCGTCGTTCAAGGAGCCTTGGATATCGGTGAAACCCAGGCGCTCGTCAACAATGAGATCAGGGGCAAAGGAGCGTTTTCACCCGAAAATCCCTCGATCTTGGTGGCAGACGAGATTGAAATTAAAGAAGCAGAAGACGTATGGAGGATGGTTTTTACCAGGAGTGAAGAATTCGCTCAGGATGATTATCTTGATCTAAAAGCGAGAGATGAATTTGAGGTCTTGGCAAACCTCTCCTACGATAAGAAGGACGGTTGGGAAGGGAAGGCGAAGGTAAAAATCTACGGTAGACTCCTAAAAAGGACAGAAGCTGGAGGGGGAGAAGCAAGTTACACGATTGCCCTTCTTGACGACAAAGGCAAGGAGATCGGAAAGATCCTGGTCGATAACATCACGGATTTTGCCCGATATTACGTGAGTAAACTGAGATTATTCGATAGATTCTGGTTTTACATCACCGTCAAAGAGACTGTGGATTGGAGCTCTCGCCGTAGGACAAGAGAGCTTTTCCATGCCGATGTCCATTTGGCGGGGCTTTTTTAGAAGATACAAGTTTAACAGGCAGAGGTTTCAGAAGTCAGCTCTGCTTTGAGGTCACCAACTCGCTCCTTACAGGAGAGACAAGCGAATCTCAAGGTTTTTTTACAGATACACCTCTCGAAAACATCCAATTCGATGGGCATGCCCCGAGTTATGAATTCACAGTACCCACTCCACCCGATGGATTGGAACGTCTGGTTTTGGCGGAATTTACAGTCGGTGATGACAGGATGGAGGGATTTATTTCTCTCCCAGATATCGGAGTTTCAGCCCCAACCGTTGCCACTCGAGATATCGACTAGAGTTTCAGTTCTTTGTCTTGTCTTCCAAATCTGGATGTTTGAGATGAAAATCTGTAGCCTCCTGGAATGCTGCAGCCAACCTGAGAATTTTGGCTTCTTCGAATAGATCTCCGATAAAAGAGATGCTCGTCGGATTCCCTTTCTCATCGAAGCCGTTCGGGACCACGATCGTGGGATGTCCGGTGAGGTTTGTTAGTAGAAGATTGTTGCCTCCGAAAGATAGGGC
>CAYFXE010000003.1:111733-123459 GCA_964347035.1 uncultured Eubacteriales bacterium
CTGACATGTCTAGCATAAGCAGAGTGCGGATACGATTGGCCTGGATATACTCCACAGCTGGGATAAATCTTGCCTGTCGAAAGACATTAGGCCAAGCTCGGGGCATCTGTCTTTTCAGAAGATCATCCTTCCCGCTTCGAGTCAGCTCGGCGAAGGCAGCGGCCGCTTCTGCGTTGAGGATGAAGGAGAGGGCGTTCACAGGAAGTTGGGGCAGTTCGAAGGGAACAAACTCAATCCCCAGCGAACGGATGGTTTGAAGGGCAGCCTTATCGTTTTGTTGGCCTCGATAATCCTCGTCGAAGGCCTTTTTGAGGTACCCGATGCGGATGTTTTTAAAATCGAGCTCAGGATCATAATTGAAGGGATAGTCCACTACAGTCAAATCCTTACCATCAGGTCCGTAGATGGCTTGGAAAACAAGAGCGCAGTCTTCGGCTGAACGGCAGATGGGACCGATCTTGTCCATGCTCCAGCTCAAGGCCATTGCTCCATGTCGGCTCACCCGGCCGAATGTCGGCCTGAGGCCACTGACACCACAACGTGTAGAGGGCGAGACGATGGATCCCCAAGTTTCTGTCCCGATCGAGAATCCGACAAGACCAGCCGCTGTGGCGGCGGCCGATCCAGCGGAAGACCCACTGGATCCCTGATCAAGATTCCAGGGATTCCTTGTTTTCCCTCCAAACCAGACATCACCCCAGGCCAGGGCTCCCATCGTGAGCTTGGCCACCAAGACGGCTCCGGCTGCCTCCAGCCTTTCGACAACGGTCGCATCCTCGTCAATGATCTGATCTTTGAAAGGCATTGCACCCCAGGTGGTTTTGATGTTCCTGGTAGAGAAAAGATCCTTGGCTCCCCAGGGAATTCCTTGCAAAGGCCCCCTGTAGTGTCCTGAAGCCATTTCTTCGTCGGCGCGTCTGGCCTGCTGGCGGGCTAGATCTTCGGTGAGAGTGATCACACATTCCAGCCTCGGGCCAAATTTTTTCAGTCGCTTTAAATACAGATCTGTTAGCTCAAGAGAAGTGATTTCCTGCCTTCTGATCAATTCGGCCAAAGCTGTCACAGGGTAAAAAGCTAGATCTTCGAAATTTTCGGGCATCCGAACTTCTGTATCCAACAAGAACGGAGAAGACCTGCGTTCTGTTGGGGAAATCATCCTCGACACTACGGGATTGAAGAGGAGAGCCGGAGAGACTTGATTTTTAAGGCTCACTTTTCTGAGGGCTCTGTAGGAACGAAGGTTGCCTTTGAGGTTTTGGAGCATCATGCGGCGTTCCTTGGAGGTGAAATCAAGTCCGATAATCTTTTCAGCAGAGATGATATCCTGAGTTGTGATTCTTTTCCCTCCTTTGAAATAATAAAGAATAAAGGCTCCTCCCAAGATGAGGAGAGCAAGGAGAGAGATGATAATGAAAGATAAAACAATCGTCTTGCCCTGTATTCTTGTCGGTTTAAGCATCAAAGATAACCTCCTTTCTCCAATGATGAATATTTGCTAAGACAGTTTTTTTAGGGAAGTCAAACTCGAACGGCAGTTTGGTAGAAATACCCGAAGATGTGGAGACGGCCGCAACATGGTCATCTTGTTATCAGTTTTTCTGTCAAATTGCAAGAGGGAAGGGGAGCCTCATCAAATCAGTTGTCCTTTTTTCATATTTTTGGTATAAGAACATGCCTTGTTCTGAAAGGGCGTTCGGATGGCAGTCGTCAAGAGTGTGATTTCTGATTTGGGGAAGGTCATTCTATTCTTCGACAACAATATCTTCTTGAAAAAGATGATGGATTACTCGCCTCTTTCATTGGAGGAGATGAGGGAGTCTATTTTCTCGCATTTTGAGGTCGTCCAAGATTTTGATAGAGGAAAGCTCACTCCCAAGCAGTTCTTCAGAGAAGTTTTAAAAAGGTTTAAGGCCAAAATAGATTACAAAGAATTCTTCGATATATATAATGATATTTTCTCTATAAATCCTCCTGTCTTGAGCTTGCTCGAAAAACTGAAACCCCGATACAGGCTTGTCCTCCTCTCCAATACCGATGTCATGCGGTTCGGCTTCATCAAGATGCGGTTTCCCGAAATCCTGATCTTTGATGACTATGTCCTTTCTTATGAGGTGGGTCGAATCAAGCCTCATCCACAGATCTACCGAGTCGCTATCGAGAAGGCCGAGGCACGGGCCGATGAATGTGTATTCATCGATGACAGGGAGGAAAATATTGAAGGAGCGCGCCGAATCGGTATAAACAGCATTCTGTTCGACAGTCATACCCAGCTCGAGGCTTCACTACGGGAATATGACCTCTCCTTTTAAGTAATTCTGTAATTCAGAAAAGAAAAAAAATATTTTCATCTTGCTGAGTTACTGAGTCACTGAAACTGAAAGCTTCAAGAAGAATAAAACTGGATGTAGGTTTTTCGTCTTCTCGGTCCATCGAATTCGCAGAAAAAGATCCCCTGCCAGGTCCCGAGTACGAGTTCTCCATCCTCAACGACAAGGGATACTGAGGAACCGACAAGAGCCGCCTTGATGTGAGCCGGGGAGTTGCCTTCCAAGTGGGTGTAGGGAAGGGAATCTGGGACAATTTTTTTAAGAGTCGTGATAATATCCTTCTTGACCGATGGATCGGCGTTTTCGTTGATTGTTACGGCAGCAGTTGTGTGGGGGACATAGATCAAACACACACCATTCTTGATTCTTGAAGCTCTTGTCAAATCCCTTGCCTCTGAAGTCAAATCGAAAAATTCTTCTTTGGAATGTGTTTTGACGTCAATCGTTTGCATGTTCATTCCTCAAAACAGCGATTTTTTACTTGATTTTTTGTGGAGATTTTATCATAGATAATAGAGAGATGATAGTTTTCTCTTCGGGTTGAGATAAAATTTGAAAAAAAAAATTTTTTTTAAAAAAAACACTTGACAAAGGCCTCAAGAGGATATAGATTTATGAACGCCATATACAACATTTAGTAGTTTTTACACATATTCTACACAATATATGGTAAAGTTGCCGAAAATCTTATCGCCTCATTTTCGGCAAATAAAGTAAGGACTTCCAGACGCCTCGGATGTTGATGGAGTGTTCTTGACTTTGGTTTTACGAAAGGAGATGGGGGATGCAAAGATCGGTCACGAGAATAAAGAAAAGAGACGGGGATATCGTTGACTTTGTCCAAGATAAGATTACTACAGCCGTATACAAGGCTATGGAATCCGGCGGTATCGTAGATAAAGCGGCTGCCAAGAGTGTCTCTGACATCGTTACCTTCATGCTGGAAGATAAGTTTGGTGGTTATACCATTCCTGCGGTGGAGCAAATTCAGGATATCGTCGAGATGGTCCTGATGAAGCAGGGATACCACGATATTGCCAAGTCTTACATTCTCTACCGTGAGCGTCATAAAGGAATACGAGAGGCCAGGAAGACAGGTATAAACCTTGAGAGATTGGTCAAAGATTACATAAACGACCTGGATTGGAAAATCCGGGAGAACAGCAATGAAGGAGTGACGAGTTTCTCCGGCCTGAATGCCAGAATATCGGGAGAAGTCTTAGCCAACTTTGCCCTGAATCAATTGTACTCGGAAAAAATTAAAAAGGCGCACATGGAGGGTGAGTATCATATTCATGACCTCTCGTATCCCATCGTCGGCTATTGTGCGGGCTGGTCTTTGGAAAACCTGCTCAGAAAAGGATTCGGGCATGTCCCCAGCCAAGTCCATTCCTCTCCAGCCAAGCACCTAGAAACAGCCTCTCTCCACATGGTCAATTTTATAGGGACCATGCAAGGAGAATTCGCTGGAGCGCAGGCTTTTTCCAGCGTGGATACATTCTTGGCTCCTTTTGTCAGGGCGGACAATCTCGATTATGGAGCCGTCAAACAGGATATCCAAAAGCTCATCTTCGGGCTAAACGTTCCCTCCCGGTGGGGATGGCAGACGCCGTTTTCTAACCTGACGTTCGATTGGACAATTCCTGACGACATGAAGGAAGAGAAAGTCATCGTCGGGGGAGAAGAACTAGAATCTACTTACGGCGAATACCAAGAAGAGATGGATATGATCAACCGCGCTTTTCTGGAGTTGATGATCGAGGGAGATGAGCAAAGCCGTGTATTTACTTTCCCGATACCTACCTATAACTTAACAAAAGATTTCGATTGGGATTCTTCCAACTCCAATCTCCTTTTTGAAGTGACAGCCAAATATGGGATACCCTATTTCCAGAATTACATAGGCACTGACATGGATCCCGGAGACATCAGGGCCATGTGTTGCCGTCTAAACCTGGACCAGAGGGAGTTGATGAGGCGGCCTGGAAACATTTGGGGCGCGGGAGATTCAACCGGATCAGTCGGTGTCGTCACGATCAACATGAACAGGATTGGATTTGAATCGAGGTCGAGGGATGAGTTTTTTGAGAAGTTAAAAAACCTGATGATCATTGCCAAGGAGTCTCTGGAGACGAAACGAGAAGTTGTCAACAACATGCTGACCAAAGGACTCATGCCGTACAGCTTGGTCTATCTCGGGCATTTCGACAATCACTTCTCGACAATAGGACTCTGCGGAATGCACGAATGCTGTCAGAATTTTCTGGGAAAAGGCATCGGAACTCCGGAAGGAAAGGCGTTCACCATAGAGGTGCTGAACTTCATGAGGGAGACCATTCGAGAATTCCAGGAAGAAACAGGAAACCTGTATAATCTGGAGGCCACACCAGCCGAATCGACATCCTACCGATTGGCCCGGTTGGATAGGGCCAAGTATAACCAGATCATCACTTCTGGGACCGTGAGATATCCCTACCTGACAAACTCAACCCAGCTCAACGTGGATGCGACCCGAGATATCTTTGAAGCCATAGAACACCAAAAAGACCTCCAGCCTCTCTACACGGGTGGGACTATATTTCATGCCTTTCTGCCAGAAGCTATCGATGGCCCGACATGTAAGCGTCTGGTCAAGAAGATCAGCAAAACCAAGCTTCCGTATTTCAGCATCACCCCAACGTTCAGTGTCTGCTATAACCATGGCTACTTAAGAGGGGAAGCTCAGAAATGTCCGGAATGCGGGAGTGAGACCGAAGTATATTCCCGGGTGGTTGGTTACTTGAGGCCTGTCGGGACCTGGAATGACGGCAAGCAGCAGGAATTCAAAGAACGAACGACCTACACGCTCTCGCCCTAGATAGGGAAAAACATGGATTACCTTTTGTTCACCTATCCGAATTGTTCTCAGTGCGAGGCTGTCAAAAGATACTTGGCCGAGACCCCTCTGGAGGGGGAAGAGTACAGCCTGGTACTCAAAGAAAGCAAGATGAAGATCAGAGACTACCTGGGCGTGCTTAAGCGGGATGATAAGGGAGGGATCATCATCCCAACCCTCATCCTCCGGGAAGAAGAGGAGGAACTGATCGTCTTGAACAACAAAGAGGAATTGGAAGAGTGGTTGAGATCAAGGGGCTAGAGAAATTCACCCCCAAAGACTTTCCAGGGCATATTTCCTCGACTGTGTTTGTAGGAGGGTGTAACTTCAGGTGTCCGTACTGCCACAACGCGGACCTGGTGTTGAGACCAGATTCCCTGGCCTCTTTTCCCTTCGATTATTTTCTGAGTTTTCTCGATTCGAGAAAGAACTGGTTGGATGGTATCTGTGTCTCCGGAGGAGAGCCTTTACTTCATCAGGATTTAGAAATTCTCCTTTCTCTGATAAAAGAAAGACAACTTTTAGTCAAGGTTGACACTAACGGATCCTTCCCTGAGCGGCTCGAAGAATTAATCCAGAAGGGACTCGTCAACTACGTGGCCATGGATGTCAAATCCTCTTTCGAGAGATACGAGCTGGTCGTCCAAGCCAAGGTGAAGACAGAGGACATCGCCAGGAGCATCGAAATAATCAGAGAATCAGGCATTGAATACATTTTCCGGACAACCGTGGTCCCAGGACTTGTCGGATTGGAGGACATAAAAGATCTGGGTCAGCGGCTCAAAGGAGTCAAGGCTTTTCATATCCAACAATTTATACCTCAGAACACGATCGATGACTCCTATGTTCGAAGAGAACCTTATTCCCAAGACGATATCCGAGAAATGGAAAATCTGGCCAAAACCTATTTCGAAGAAGTCAGAGTGGAGGGGCTCTAGATCATGATCATCCAAGTGAAACGAATCCACGAATCAGCCAAACTCCCCCGGTACAGCCACAAGGGCGATGCTGGATTGGATCTTTTCTCCTCGATCGATTGTGTTCTCGAGGGGAGGAGCGTGAAACCCGTCCCGACCGGTATCCAGATCGCCATCCCTGAGGGATTTGTGGGTCTGATCTGGGATAAGAGCGGCCTCTCTCTACAGGGAGTTCACCGGCTGGCAGGAGTCATCGATTCTGGTTACAGAGGAGAAGTTAAGGTGGTCATGGTCAACCTTGCTCGTGAGACCTTTTCCATCAAGAAGGGCATGAAAATCGCCCAGATACTCATCCAGCCCATCACGAAGGTCAAGGTTCAAGAAGTCAAAACACTCGAGGAAACAGACCGGGGCGAAGGCGGTTTCGGCAGTACGGGAAAGTATTAAAAAGCATATTCTCCACCCACCTTTATGCGGCTCAAACAGATTGGGGCTCGTCCTCATGAAGCATGTCCAGACATGACTTATTTTAACCAGGTAAACGATGACATTCCTGCTTTTCTTTGTTGACTTTTCTGCATCATTCTGTTATTCGGATTGTTGCTCGTGGAGTGTTGGATTCAAGCTTTATAACGGAATAAAAGGATGATCAAAATAATGATTGGTGTAGTTGTCGGTGGAGTGGCGGGTTTTCTTGTCTACCGATTTATCGGATGTCGATCAGGCTCCTGCCGGATCATCGGAAATCCTTACCTCTCCACCATCTACTGGGCAATTCTCGGAGCGCTCGTGGCCAATATTTTCTGAGTCCCTCTTTAATTTTCCCCTAATGTCTTTAGCTCGCCATTTATCTCAGCCTTGTTTATAATAAATCCATGACACAGGCAGGACAGAGTCGGACTTCGGATATCAAGCGGAATGTATCAGTCGTTCTTGTTAGACCTGAAAGACCTGAAAATATAGGGCTCGTAGCCAGATGCATGAAGAACACTGGATTCCAAGAATTGCGTTTGGTAGGGGTAAGGTCGTTGGCAAGGCGGACTTACACCATCGCCGTCCATGCCGAAGAGGTCCTCAAAAGAGCTCAGTTTTATGATGATCTGCCTCTGGCCGTCAAAGACCTTCAGCTAGTCTTCGCAGCCACCTCAAAAAGAAGAAAAAATTATGGGCTGTTGACCATGGAGGAGGCTAAACACAAAATGTGCCAGGCGTTGCCCTCAGCCCGAATCGGACTCATTTTCGGGTGTGAACGAACCGGGTTGACTTCTGAGGAACTTAGGCATGCCAATTTTGTTTTCACGATCCCCCAAGCTTCGAGACAGCCCTCCTACAATCTCTCTTCAGCCGTACTGCTTGTCTTGTTTCATATCTTCATGCACACGAAACAGGCCAAGGATGAGGAAACGGCGGCAGAGTTATTGACACGGAAAGAGCAGGATGATTGTATCCAACTCATTTTAGAAAAATTGGAAGAAAAAAAGTTTATCCACAGGACGAATAGACTTCATATGACAGAAAGGATCTGTGATCTCATCGGCAGGTTGAGTCTGACCTCGAAAGATAGAAATCTCTTGTTGGCCCTTTTTTCTAAAGGAATTGATGATCGTTTGTATTCTCAGTCGGGTGAAGATTAGAAGAGCTGGCCTAAGATCATAGGTCGTGCTGAAACTAGACGGGTCATTAGTAAGATATAATGACTAGGCGAGATTGGAAAATGAGACGAGTGCCCAAATTTTGAGGAGATGCACTATGAAAAATTTCTTAAAGGTAACGTTCCCTGGGGGAATGCGGGTTAATGCCGAGTATAAAGGATTCACCATCCAGGCCGATCAACCCGTCTATGCGGGGGGTGAAGGTTCGGCACCAGCTCCGTTTGATCTCTTCCTGGTCTCCCTCGCCACCTGCGCGGGCTATTATATGCTGGCGTTCTGTCAGAAGCGGGAAATCCCCACCGAGAAGGCATCTGTTTTGATGAGCACGGAGAAAAATCCAGAGAGCAAGATGATCGAGAAGATCTCTCTCCAGCTCCAGCTTCCTCCTGAGTTTCCAGAAAAGTACGTGAAAGCGATCATCCGCTCGGTGGAAGCCTGTTCGGTGAAGGCGCATATTCAGAAGGCTCCCTCTTTTGAGACGGTAGTCAACTTCGGAGACTAAAATCTCCACCTCACATATACCTGATAATGAGCATTATGAACAGGTTATAGTGCGTTATTAGGGCTTGATTTTCAGAACTCACAGAAGAAAGGCGCCTTAGGCCAGAATCGACCTTTACCTTCCGCTAAAAAGGCAATAAACAGAGTGGTTTGACCTCCGGATTATGAATCCGCTGTGTTAAATTTTCAATTTGCTGTAAACAAACCATTTAAAAGAAATCCTTCTTTCTGTGTGGACAATGAGGGGACAGAGTTCTGGGCTTCTCCTTCATTCTGAACCAAATTCCAAACAGCTCTTCTTTTCTGGTCTGAATTGGAGTGAGTATAGCGTTGTGTGACTACAACACTGTGGTGACCTAGCAAATCCATTACTGTAATGAGGTAATTGCATCCCCGATTTCTATGTGGGGTTCCTTTTTTAAATGATGGGGCTGGGAATCCTAGTCCCATTCACCTCAATTCCGCTTCCTAGATCAATGAATGGATTATTCCCCCTCCTTCGGCTTAAGCTCCATGCCGAGTTGCATCATCCGACCCAGTTTATCTACATCTTCCCTCACCTCTACTATTATTCCATCTTCGAAGCTAAAAATCATAATCGAGCTATATTCTACCTTCTTACCTGTTGCAGGGATTCCTCGATATTCTCCTGTATGAGTGGTTGTAGTAACAGTCCTAGCCATCACTTTATCACCTACTGCAATAATATCTTCAATATTTGAATTCCACTCTGAGAATGCATTAAAAAGCATTACTAATAATTCACGTAATTCTTCGTTAGACATAGGAGCAGGACTATTGGAGGGATTGTACCAAAGGCAGTTTGGAGCAAGCGTCTCCATGAGACCCTCAATATTACCCTCGTCAAACAATTTAAACCCTTTACGCACAATCTCTTTATTCTGCTCCTCAACCTCTTTCTGGGCTTTCATCGCTTCAAGCTCTGCCATAGCTTCCTTGTCCTGGCAGCCGACCATAAAGCATAAAATCAGAGCCAGAGGTAGAATGATATAGGTTTTTTTCATTCCTTATCTCCTTTGTTGCTTGTGATAAAAATCTTGAAAAATGTATCTAATAAATACTTAACTCAACAATAAAAGCCAATTTAAGTGGTGATTATTCCACATAAGTCGATTTTTTTTCTATTCAATTCTTCTAAATGCATGTTGCCTATCTCATCTTCATTGCCGTAATTGATATGTCTAATCATTCTAGGTTCTTTTCCAAACAATTTCGATGCGGCTGCATCAATGGCTACAATATCCGTAGAAATGAATAAAGTCTTCATCAACTTCAAGTCATTTCCACGTGCCCTTTGGGGTCCATTGCGTATAGTCACCCTGTAAGCGTCCATTATATTGAGATCCGGTTTTTTAAAATGACAGAAATCGCTGATGCAACGGTGCAGATCTGTATTATGATAGGCCATTCGATCCCAGACAACTCCCATCTGGTTTTTCATCGCCAGTGTGAGAAGAGTGTAGGAATGATGTTTTAAAACAGGCACGTTGATGTACACATCGGATTCGAGAATTAGTTCATGAACCTTTGTTTTCTTTAATATTTTTGCATTCGGTATGCTGACTTCTTGGTAGTACTTTTCATGATTTCCTGGTGCAACCCATGCTCCGGCTCTACTCGCAGCCTCTTTGATTCCGCTGTGTTTGTAGCAATCCGGTTCATGATCTATTGTATGATCAAAAACATAAATCCTTTTGGCTCCCGCCTGCTTGCAATGTTCGACAATCCTCTTTACCAGTAAGGGATTTGTGTTTGCTCCTGTATCTGGGCCCCGGTTCCAGGCAATATTTGGCTTTACAACAACTGTCTGGCCCTTTCTAACAAATCGGGATATGCCACCCATTGCCTGAATAGCATTATCAAAAAGCACATCAGGTTCTCCGTTCTTGATGGTAACCAGATCGGGTATGACTTCGGGATTTTGCAGGGCAAAGAGTCTATTCAAGGTTCCGCAGATAAGAGGACTTATGGTCGCTGCTGAAAATATCATGCCCTTTTTAACAAAATCCCTGCGATTGTATTTTTTAAACATTTTGGCCTTTTTTACTTCATATCCGTAAACTTAAGTAAGACAGATGTCCAAAGCAGGCTTTGCCTCTTCAGCCTGCTGGCAGCCAAAAGTAAAACAAAGCAGAATGACCAAAGGAATAATAGTGAGTAGTTTTTTCATTGTCCCTCCTCTTTTTATAAAATCGGATTTTATGAATCTAAAGCCTAATCCCGTAACCCAGCGATCCTCCTACTAAAATCTTCTACTTCAGCGAAGACCGCATTTTCTGAATGGTTTCCTGGAGCTCCCTTTCAAGTAGTTGGAAGTCCCATCCCACAGTGATCATCTGGTAACCGGCTTCGACCTTTGCCTTGACATCCTCTGGGCCGGCCCCGATCATGGCGATCACCCCCTTTTCTTTACATATCTTCAGGATCTTTTCTAGATCTTCGTTGGAAACGTGCACCGCCCATATCGCCCCGAGGCCCGGCGTTTCCACGATTTCCTGAGCGTTTTGTGCTCCTTCCTCTGACTCAATCATCGCCACAACAAACAGCTCGCCGTTGGGATCAAGGGGCCATGGCTCGCGGATTTCCTTGGGCACGTTCATCCCTGCTAGTGCAGATGTTTCGGCAGGCCGCACTGCAGATATGATCTTTTCCAAATCCGCCCGAGACTCTACGAACGGGACACAGACTCCTACAGTAGGAGCTACCTTGAGGACCTCAGCGACCTCATAACGTGCATCCCATCCAGCACGGTGTCCTAGCTTGACCAAAACGGATGGTGCTGGTCTCGCCTCTCCTCGATACCGCTGGCTGAAATCGTTCACCCCGAGAACGAAGTGACGAAGCGCTCCGAAATCATGGACCTCGTGTTCAAGGTCCGCTAAGATAAAATCAAGGTCACTTGTGCCCAAGACTTTAGCTATACGCGGTGCAGCTATCGCGCCCGCCAGGATTCCTATGACAGGTTTGCCCTTTTCTAGCTTGGCAATTAATCGGTTTGCACGCTCGCCTGCAGATATTTGGACCGTGCATCCGACTATCAACAAGGTCACTAATAACACTGGGCGTACCGAATTTTGTAATTTCATGTTATCTCCTTAAGGATAGAAATTTCTTTTTGGAGGGATCAACAATCCTCTCTCAATTTTTTCATGTAATGGAATTTTAAACAACATTAACACACAAAGCATATGTCTAGCAGCTGGACTTATCAAGCACTACGGAAAATCACTGGCTTTTCAACTCCGCCAGCCTCTCCTTCGCATCATCAACCTCAGCGATCCCCGGATCAGCGTCCATCCAGAGGTCGAGGAATTTTACGTAATGCTCGATGGCTTTGGCTTTTTATTTCTTTAACAAGTACCTCTTTATACCTTATTTTTGATTCCAGCTACACAAGATTCTCTTTTTCCATGCAAATCAAACAAGAAATTCC
>CAYFXE010000004.1:0-9649 GCA_964347035.1 uncultured Eubacteriales bacterium
ATCTGCTATCGCCGGGCAGGAAAGCTCTATATCAAGTCCAGTTGTATAACTGTCTTCTACTGTTAAAGATGAACCATCATGATTGAGCACGTAAACGTTCATATCCTTGCTTCCAATGACTATCTCCAATGTTCCGTCTCCGTCCACATCTGCTATCGCCGGGGAAGACTTTATCTCATGCCCAGTTGTATAACTCGCTTCCACTGCTAAAGATGAGCCATTGTGACTGAACACATAAACTTTATAATCCTTGCTTCCAATGACTATTTCCAATGTTCCGTCTCCGTCCACATCTGCTATCGCCGGTGAGGAAAACTCTATATCATGTCCGGTTGTATAACTATCTTCAAATGAAAGGCTTGTTGACCTGTCCACAAATTGATTATTTACCCACGCCTCAATTGTAATGACATCCGTAATATTCAAACTCGCATCATTCCCGCAATCGATTTTATCATCCATCCCGTCAAACTCATCAGCACCATTTATCTTTCCTGTTGTTGCCTCATCACCATCATAATTTTGTGGTGTTCCGTCGTTATTGTTTGAAGTAGAATCATATCTCGTTCCAGTTCCTCCATCGCTTAAATGCCACACACCCACATAGTTTGAATCCCAAACATTTTCAACATCCTGCCCATCAGTTGCCCCGGAATTGCCGTAGTAAGTCCATATATAGTCAGTCGAGCTTGAACCATCGATTTGCGGGACTCTTACCCAGATATAGCTATCACCATTATAGTTTCAGTCGTGTCATCACTATCAACAAACCGGATATCTCTGCCATCACTTTCACAATGAGAATAATCGAAGTTTGCAGGAGTAAGTTTTACCAATACAGGAAAATCTATCAAATTTTCGCTCTGACCACTGTTATCAAAAGTAAGTTTCTTCCGGTATTTCCAGCCTGTACCATACCAAGCTATTTTAAACTCAAGTTTTTCTAAATCATCTAGATATGTTTTATTCTCTCGGTTGGAAAAGAATGAATCTTCCTCCTCAGAAGAGATTTCTGCCATATTCCTCCTGTCGAAAACGGCATCACGTTTTGAAATCGGATTAAAGCTTTTTTCAACGAGTATTGGTTCCTCAATCCTCTCTCCAAAATCATTGGCTGAGCTCCAGCCGGTTTGATCATAACCATATATCCAGAAATCCCAAAAATAACTACCTTCTTCAACGTAATCCACCTCTGATTTCTGGATCGCTGCCCAGCTCCAGTCATGGCTGTTTCTATACCCGACTACATTCCAATGGGTATAATCTGGACTGAGGTGAATTATAGAAATACTTCCGTGTTTTCCAGACGCGCCCCAGAAGTTATCTAATAAATCATGGGAGATATATTCATCCCCGTCCATACTGCCCAGGATGTTCTGAACGTTGAATAAACTAACAGCATTGACGCTAGTAGCCAAAAAAGCTGTGTTAAAACAGCTCCTGTTCTTCGCTCGAATCCCAAATACTTCGGGCCAATCTCTGCTGGGATGGGGAAGAGTAAAGCCTGGAGAAACAACCCATGTTTTATTCAGCCTTGTTCTGGCTTCGTGTCCGTTGGAAACATAGTAAAACGTGTAGCCATAAGCTTGAAAGGCAACAGGATCATCGAATGTTTCCGGCTCTTTGTGAAATTTTATCTGATAACGAACAGGGCCTCCCGTGATGAGAACATCTGCACTGCCATTGACTCTAGGTTTTTCGCTGGAGTCTTCACTGAACACTCTGTCTTTTGTTGTGAATCCGAGATAAGAAACCTCACCATCAAGGAGAGGATTCCCGTAGGGTGGCTTTAAATAGCAAATTCGTGCGTTTCTTTCATCAATCCTGGCCACTTCGTATTCCAGACCCATAATCTTGTAGATGACTGAAACATGACTTCCCTGGGGCAAAACCAAAATCCCGCCGTCTTCCATCGTCTTGTAATAGCCGGGAGGAGACTTGGAGCCGTTTTCTAATACGTCAAAATATACAAAGTATGTTTTTACTGTATCTGCTTCCATTCTACCGGTGAGCCAAATGACTTCCGATGAAATCGGATCAAACTGAGAGAGCACCTCTCTGGGGGCTTCACTCTGATCTATGATTCTTATGGAGTTTGGATCCAAATTGCCTGATATGCCCCGAGAAGAAAGAAGCATGGCGAAGTCGATCGTCAATTCAACAGGTTCATCATCTCTAGCAAGATGGCCGCTGTATACTTTTACTTTTATCCTATAATGCCAATCTGTATCCCACCAATCCGAGGATTCTGAGTCGGACAGAGCTTGGATGTTTTGCAATCTGAACAACGAGACTAGCAGAAATGCTGCTATCATCATCAGAGAAAGTTTCTTCTTCATTGATCCTTAATCCTAGAATAGATAAATCATTTATTTCAGTTAGTTTAAAAGGAGTAACCGACTCCTATTCCTGTTCTCCATCCTCCTAATTTTATAGTTTCATCATGAGGTCTAGCATCGGCATTGACATATCTTACGTTTAGGTCAATATAAAATCTCCTGCCTAAAGTTATGTAGGTCCCTGCATCATAATGGAATCCTGTGGTCGAATCTGAGGTGTTTCCCAGGCTTACTTTCTCTTTAAAAAAGAAAAAATCAACCCCAACCCCAAGATACGGATTGAAAATACTTATTTTTATAGGTTTGACCCTCATCCCCGCGACTATTGGTATTATGGAAAATTTAATTTCTTCTCCGGTGAGTGACATTTCGCCTTTGTCTCCGAAATAGTCGATCTCACCCCTAAGTTCGAAAATCTTAATCAAATCATAGCTGATAAATCCCCCGACCATAAAGCTACCTGAGCCGTAGACATCTTTATATACAGAATCAGCCACAACATAATATCCGCCTGATCCCCCCAGTCTAAATCCCTCTGCCGATGCTAATATTGCGAGGTAAAGCAGAGTTAAAGTGATAATAGATATTTTCTTCATTTGCTCCTCATTTTTTCATATCAATAAAATGACTGTTTTTTTATAAATAAAGAAAATTTATATTAAGATATAGAATACTTCTTCTTTTTCGTCTTTTTCGGTTTAGATTTTAAGCGTTTTAGCTTTCCTTTCCGGCTTTCTCAATAATAATATTAAAGATGAGACTATAACTCATACAATCCTCTATTGGGGTGATTTTGAGTATGATTTTCACTCATCACCAGAGGTTAGTAATCTCTCCTCTTTTTAGGAATTTAAATGTGAGGTATCGAGGATCAGGAGCCAGGTTTGAGGCTTAAGAAATATCTATTTTCTTCTGTTTTGTGGAGATTAATTCGTGGATAAAAGACACAAAAAGAACTTACTTTTTTTCTTTTTCTTCGTTTTCCTGAGGCACATCTTCGGCTTTTTTCCAGTCTTTTAATTCTTTGGGGAAATCTTCGAGGAAGGCGGAGTCGACCTGGAATAAATAATCGAATCGGGCGTTTTTGACCACGACTGTTTTTCCTTCTTCGTCTTCGGTTCCGATAAAGACAGTGATTTCCTTTGTCTTCTCTTCGTCTTCCTCGACCCAAATTATGACCTCAGCCTGAGGAATATCCAGCCCATAATCTTTTAGCTCGAGCGGAGAATCGATAAACTCTTTGGCTTCCAGACTTTCGATCTTACGGATGAAGCTTTCGATCTTTTCCTTGTCTGCATCTTCCTTCGCTGGAGACTCAAAATGCCAATTATCTTCTTCGTCCTTGGTCAAGGACCAATCGATCTCACCCTTTTTGATATGAATCTTGTTTGCTTCCCAGGTGTAAAAATCTGCAACTTCTTTGTCTCTTAAATCTTCGGGTTTCTTATCCAGGTCAGTCAGAATTTTATCTTCGACTGTGATGATTTTGGAGGAAAGAGAAGTTGTGGCATACACGGTATCTTCCTCCTTATGCAGGAAAAACGTCACTTCTTTATTTTCCAGAGGCATATCCACTGTGATTTCGTAATCGGGATTATCCAATCCGTATTTTTTGATCTCCTCTTCCTTTTTTTCCTCTGAGACGAACTCCTTGGCCTTTAAATTAGAAAGAGAATACAGGACATCGTTAATCTTACTCTCTTGAACAAGAGCCTCCACAGGCCTTTTCAGGAACCACTCCTCGTCTTTCTGAAGAGCCCTCCACTGAATTTCCTTTGCTCTCAGTTTGATCCCTTTCGCATCATCTGTTTCGAACAAAAAAATATCTTTCAGCCGGAAATCAAACACACTTTTCTCCATCAGGCTCTTGAGAGAGCTGGGGACGAGAACGACTCGTGTCTCGTCCTCTCTTTTAGCAAAAAACGTGTTGTCCAAAGGATTTTCTGAGCCGATCAGTATCTTTACCGGCTGATCCTTATCCCTGTAATGAAGAGTGATCTCTTTCTGAGCGATCCTGTATTTATCGAGATCCTCTGGAACCTCTTCCACGACTCGTTCAATCCGCAGCTGAGAAAAATCATCAGCGATGCGGTTCACTTCGTACTTGTCGGCCTTGGCTTCCAAAGGTTGCGTGATGAGCCAATCCTCTTTATCTCGCTGGAAGATTATGGTTTCGTCTTCTTTCTTGAATTCGATCTTCTGGACATCCTCAGAGGTAAGATCAACCAGCATTTCATCGATCTCCTCTTCGCCTTTTCCTTTGATTTCGAAAAAATAGACAAAAACGAATACGACGATAAAGACCACGAAAAGAATTAGAGTTGTTTTGAGTTTCACAGCGACCGCCTCCTCACCCAGATGGAGATTCCGGTAATCAAAACAGCAAGAGGCAAGATGAGGATAGACACAAAGAAGATCATGCGCCCCTGCGAAGGACTGAGCTGGATTGTTCTCGCAGACTGGGTCTTGGGTGAAATCGAGATCAAATCCGCCTCCTCAGTCATCCAGTTGACAGTGTTCAGGAAGAAATTCCCGTTCCCGGAAAGATTGTAGTAGGTGTTCGAGGCAAAATCGGAATCGCCAAAGACAGCGATTCGCCCTTCTCTCTCGGGATGCATCTCTTCTGGTTTTTCCTCCTCAGGCATGGATTCTTCCTTTTTTTCCTTTCTCTCTTTTTTTGGTTCCTCTGCCTTCTCCTCTTCGCCTTTTTCTTTTTCCTGCTCAGGTGTTTCTTTTTCTTGTTCCTCATCTTGCTCTTTGTACTTTATGGTCGCCACAGCGGCGAGAGAAATAGGCCCAGCTTTGTCTTTATCTTTATCGAAAGAGACCTCCCTCTCATCAAGCTGACGTTCTGCCCAGGAATTCCCGCTGCTTTTTGCCAGGACTTCAGCAGAGACGCCCTCGGGCATTTCTTCGATCTTCTCGACAGATCGGGCATACGGAAAGAAGGTGGCATACCGGAAATTTTCGGTGATGGCATGGGATTCATACTCACTGACCACGGGCATGAAGTAGTCTCCTCCCAAAAGCCGCGAAACGGTATCGACCACCAAATCCTCCTCGAGCTGGATGCCAAACTCCGCTAAATACGGGACGAGCCCAGGCGAGTTCTGAGGATCTACCATGAAAAAGACTCGGCCGCCGGCTCGGATATAATTCTTGATTGTCTCCAGTTCATTGGGCAGGAGATTTTTTTCGGGACCAGGGACGATGAGAAGTGCACAATCATCCGGAAAAGTCTCCGAAAGCGCCAGAGTGATTGTTTTGACCTCATAGGCCAGTTTTTCCAGCTCCTGCTTAGCCAGAGAATAGCCTCTTTCCGCTGTCTCCTCGATACTGGCTTCTCCATGACCCTCGAGAAAATACACGATTTTTTTCTGCTCACGGGAAATCTTGATGATGGCGTTGGTGATATCCTCTTCGCTCGTGGAAGTAATGCGGCTGTCCTTCTCGCCGCTTTCGAAGATCGTGGTCCCATCCTCTGAAATACCGTATCTGCGGACCATTCCTGGATTCTTATCGGGGTCGATAAATTCATACTTTAATTTTTTGGAGTGGTAGGCATAGATTTCCATCAGATGTTCCATGCCGGCCCGTCCGAAATTGCCTTCTCTGTAAAAGCAGGTAATTTTCACATCCTGCTTGAGATTTTTTAGCACCTTGACCGATTGGTCGGAGAGACTGTGGAGCTTGGATTCGGTAAAATCGATACGGTAATGATTGTTGGCCAGAAAATAGTTAACCAGCACCAAAATACCCAACACCAGGATGATAATCAGGAATAGGTTGCTCGAGTAGAGGAAGGATTTTCGCTTGAAGCTCTGTTTGAGAACGGAAACGTTGAGATACATATAGACCACCAGAGCAACAATACCGATAAGGCCTAGGACAAGAGCGATCGTTTTCTTGTAAGGCCAGATTCTGAGCGAAACCAGGGCCAGAAAAATCAAACCCAGGGCTATGTAATTTAAATACTTTTTGATCGTTTCCATTTTTCACCTCCACCGCCGCGATTGAATCACTGAATGGGTGAGAAAAAGACCAAGAAAGGCGAAACTTATATAATAGACGACATCGGTCGTATCCAGGATGCCTTTGGTCATATCGTCAAAATGCTGGAAAATCGAAAGATAGTTGAGCACGGATTTCCATATCCCGCCGGCTGAATAGGAGGCCCAGTTCAGGATCCAGAAGAGAAGAAGCGCCCCAAAAGTGAGGATGGCCGAGACGATTTGGTTCTCGGTGAGGGAAGAGAAAAAGATACCGATAGCGATAAACGCCGCTCCCATCAGGAACAAACCGAAATAGCCGTTAAGGATAGGCACAGCTTCAGGGTTACCGTAGGCAAATGTAAAGATCGAGAGCACTCCCGTAAGAACAAGCATTACCAACAGCACAAAGAGCGCGGCAAAATATTTCCCCAGGATAATCTGGTTGATTGATATGGGAGAGGTATAAAGGAGCTCGTCAGTATTTACCTTCTTTTCCTCGGAAAAAAGGCGCATGGTCAAAAGCGGAACCATCAACAGGAGAATGATCGAGATGTTATGGAAAAGAGGGGAGTAGACCATCTGGTTGATATTAAGCTGCTGATAATAGTAGGGATTGCGAGCCATCTGCATGGATTGGGAGTTAAACCACCAGAGGAGGTTGTAAAAGAAGAATCCCACCAAGACCAAGAAGACAGTGATCACCACGTAGGCTATGGGTGAGGTGAAGTATGTCTTGACTTCTTTCTTGCATATCGCCCATATATTTTTCATTGTTCCACTCCTCCTGAGATGACCTTGAGGTAGAGGTCTTCGATGTTCATGGCCAGAGGTCGCATCTCAATAAGCCCCAATTCCTTGTCGACGATGAACCGGGTGATGTTCTCTCTTATGTCTTTCCCTTTGGGCCATTCGATGGTGAATCCGTCATCTTCTTGTTCGACGTGATCCACATCTGGAATTTTCTTCAGCAGAGAGGTAGTTTCTTTATCTGCATTGGCGAGCCGGATGAATAAGCCTTCCTTTACTCTGAAGGAAGCGGTCAGTTCCTCCAAGGAGCCAGAGGCCATGAGCTGGCCTTCGTTTATAATGACAACACCGTCACAGGTTTGAGTGACTTCGGCCAGGATGTGGGTAGAGAGCATGATCGTCCGCTCCCCTTTGAGGGATTTAATGAGCTTCCGGATTTCGATGATTTGGGCTGGGTCGAGCCCGATCGTAGGCTCATCGAGGATGAGAACCTGAGGATCGTGGATGAGTGCCTGGGCTATCCCTACCCGCTGCTTGAACCCGCGTGAAATGTTCCGGATGAGCCTTCCTCGTACGGAATCAAGACCGCTTATTTCAATGGCTCTATCCACGGCTTCTTGTCGGCGGGCGGAAGAGATCTGTTTGATCTCAGCCACAAAATGCAGGAAGGATTGGACCTTCATCTCGGAGTAGAGTGGCAGGTTTTCTGGAAGGTAGCCGGTGATTTTTTTAACCTCGTTCGGCTGTTCAAAGACATCGAATCCGGCTACTTGAGCCTTCCCGTCTGTGGCAGGGAGGTATCCTGTGAGGATTCTCATCGTGGTGGTCTTGCCTGCGGCATTCGGACCGAGAAGCCCCCATATGGTTCCCGCCTCGACCTTGAAGCTCAGATCATCCACAGCTACCAAATTACCGTATTTTTTGATGAGATTGTCAACTTCAATCATTTTGGACTCCTTTTTCTGGAAGTGACGACTGGATTCCTGCTACCTGCTTCTGCAGGCACATGTCCTGCAGGAATGACAGCTCAATTCGATGATCCATAAATATTTAATCCGAAGAAAATGTTCTTCTCTTTCTTTCTTACATGCGTTCAGGTTGAGGGATGCCCATGAGATTGAGAGCCTGTTTGAGGACTTCTCTTATCCAGTAAATGGTCAAAATCCGAACCGTCTTCAGATCTTTATCTTTCTCGGCCAGTACAGGATAGACATGATAGTAGGAATTGAATTTCTGACAGAGGTTGAAAGAAAATTTAGCCATGTGTGAAAACTCCAACGACCGGATGGAATGGAGCACTTCTTCTTCGAACTGAGAGGCATAAAAGACCAGGTCCCAGAAATCGTCTTTTTCCTTGTCTGGCAGCTTTTCAAGAGGGATGTCGTTATCTTCAAAAAGAGTCTGGATATCCTCCTCTTCGAATTCTTCTCTTTCTTTTAATTTGCGGAAGATGCTGTTGATCCGAACCAAAGAATACTGGAGATACGGTCCTGTTTCGCCCTCAAAGCTTAAAGCCTCATCGAAGTCGAAGACGATAAGAGAATTGCGGGCGAATTTGAGCATGAAATACCGGAGAGCACCACAAGCAATCTGCCAGGCTATCTCTGCCTTCTGCTTTGAGGCTAGCTCCGGACTTCTCTTCACAACTTCTGCCAAGGCCTTCTCTTCCAGCCTGTCGATCAGGTCATCGGCCTTGATTCCCAAGCCTTTTCTTCCGGAAACCTCGACGAAACTCCTGTCTTTGTCTTCCTCTGAGATGTCCAGGTTGAGCTCCTCGAGACTTTTAGGAGAAAGGGCGACCATCTCGTAAGAGAAGTGGATGGATTTTTGAGCCTGATCAAGATATCTCAAGGATTTGAGTCCCTGGACGACAATCCTTTGGAGATAGGACTGTCGGGTGTCGATGACATTATAGACCATGCTGCCTTGGCCGAATGAGGGAAATTCCTGCTGAGGGGATACGGTTGTTATCCATATTGTCTTACCATCTTCTTTTTCGAAAGGCTCGTAGTAGAAATCTTTCCCTAACAACCCGAATTTCCAGAGTTGGTAGGCTATATCTTTACCGACGTAAGTCACCGTGCCGTCCGAGCGGACGATGATCTTTTCCTTCTCCTCTTCCTCCTCGAGCCGCATCACCCAACAACCTTTGTTGACTTCTGTTTCTGAAAGGTATACAGCTTTTCTCTCTTTCAGGAGTTCAAAGGCCTTCTCCCAGAATTTCAGGCCTAGAATACTGCTTTCGCAGGGCATGACGTCATAGCTGACATCAATCCGGCGCATGGTCTGAAGATGAGCCCTGAGAATCCGACGAGAGATGTAATGGCCCATCTCCGCCTCGGGATTTTCGCCGTGCTCGATTCTTTTCAGGATTTCTGCTTTTCTTTTCTTAGCCTCAGGGAATTTCTCTAAGTAGGATGTCACTCGAGGATAAAGCTCCCAACAGTAGTAGTCGAATTTCCCCTTGAATTCCTTAAGGTCCTCCAGTGTTTTGTTTTCCATCTCCGTCAAGCCAAAAACAACATCCACGACCTGAACGCCGGTGTCATCGATATAGTTCTGGATCTCCAC
>CAYFXE010000004.1:9659-18892 GCA_964347035.1 uncultured Eubacteriales bacterium
TGGCCGATGTGGGCGGCCTTGTTGGGGTTGATGTTGGTATGCTCGATTATGATCTTTTCCTCTTCAGGAGTAAGAGAAGGGGAATCGATGGATTTGAGTTTTTGAGTGAAGAAATTTTTTCTGTCTATGAAAAGGTTGATGTATCCTGGCCCTGCCACCTCGATCTTTTCGATGCCTTCAAGAGGTGTGAGAAAAGAGAGAATTTCCTGGGCCAGCTCCCTTGGTGGCACCTCGGCCTTTTTTGCCAATCGGAAGGGGAAAGTCAGAGCTAAATCTCCAAACTTGGGTTGGGGAGTATAACCAAGATCTATGTCCGAAAAATCCAGGCGGTACTTCTCCCCTAATCGTTCGTAAATTGTACTAGCAAGCCGACTCTTGAAGGCAATCATAATGGTCTAACATTATAGCAAATTTCCGATTCTGAACAACCCTATGGGGTCAGACCTTCATAACTTTTATAATTTTCCTGAGAGAGTGAAAAATCTGAAAGCTATTGAAGCCTTTCCATACCTTTTTTAATCACAATCCACAAAAAAAGGATCAGAACAAAAGAAAATCCTCAGTTATAAAACTTATGAAGGTCTGACCCCGATAATTCTTGCAACATCGAAAATTATATGGTAGTAAATACTTTTCGATTAGGAATGCTGATGAAGAAAACACGGTTGAATGCAGCTCATAAAGACCTGGGAGGCAAGATGATTGAGTTCTTCGGCTGGGAGATGCCCGTCGAGTTTTCCGGGATCATAAACGAGCATATGGCCGTCCGAACAAAGGCCGGACTCTTCGATGTCAGCCATATGGGAGAGATATCGATCACCGGAAAACAGGCCTTGGATTTTGTCCAGTATTTAACACCCAACGACGCTTCCCGCCTGACTACAGAAAGAGCCCAGTATTCAGCCTTAACCACACCCGAAGGTACATTCATCGATGACCTCCTAGTTTACTGTCTAAGCCCTGAGGAGTATCTCCTGGTCGTCAATGCAGCCAACTCGGATAAGGATTACGAGTGGATCCTTAGCCATAAACAAGGATTTTCGGTCAACGTTCAAAACAGAAGCGATGACTACACCCAGCTCGCTCTTCAGGGACCATTGGCTCTGGAGATCCTTAGTCCTCTCACCGAAATCACGTTGGATGAGATGAAGTCTTTCCGTACGCGTTGGGGAAAAATTTCAGGAGAGGAAGTTCTCGTTTCGCGCACAGGATATACAGGAGAGGATGGTTTTGAAATCTACACTCTTTCTCATCGTCCAGAAAATATCTGGAACGCCATCCTGGACCAGGGGAAGGGGAGCGGCCTCATTCCTGTCGGATTAGGAGCCAGGGATACCCTACGTCTGGAGGCCAGACTCATGCTCTACGGCAACGATATAGATGAGACAACAACCGTCTATGAGGCGGGTCTGGGCTGGCTTGTAAAGTTTAAAAAAGAAGAGTTTCTGGGAAGGGAAGCTCTCCTCAAGCAGAAAGAAGAAGGCATTGACAGGAAACTCGTCGGATTTGAGATCATCAAGGCAGGAATCGCACGATCCCATTATCCTGTTTTCATCCAAGGGGAAAAGGTTTCCGAGGTAACCTCAGGCTCCTATTCTCCTTACCTGAAGAAGAGCATAGGGTTGACCTATCTTCCTCTCGAATACACAGAGATCGGAACAGAATTCGAAGTGGGTATTCGAGGAAAATACACCAAAGCCCGTGTGGTTCCCACTCCCTTTTACAAGAGAGGAGAGACGTAATCCGTTTAGCGTCAGACACGACGGTCTATCGTGGGTACGGCACGCATTAAGGAGGAAGGGCATGTATCCTGATGATTATTATTACACCAAGGACCATGAATGGGTCAAGGTGGAGGGCGAACAAGCAACAGTCGGCATCACAGACTTTGCCCAAAAACAACTCGGAGATGTTGTCTATGTGGAAATGCCCGAGGTTGGAACACAACTGGAGTTTCATCAGTCCCTGGGAGTCATCGAATCTGTCAAAGCAGTCTCTGATGTATATTCGCCTATTTCAGGAGAAGTCGTCGGATTGAATACAGAACTGAATGATTCCCCCGAGCTTGTCAATCAAGACCCTCATGGGAAAGGCTGGATCATCCGCATCAAAATTAAAGATGAGTCAGAGATCCAAAAACTGATGTCTGCAGCTGATTATGAGACCTTTCTGGAGGGGATCGAAGATTAATCAGCCATACCGAAAATGCGGTCAGGATCCCGCAGAAAAATGAGTTATATATCTTTGAGCGATAAAGACAAGAGGGAGATGCTGGCAAAAATTGGCATCTCTTCGCTCGAAGACTTGTTCGAGAGTATCCCGGAAGAGTTAATGCTTAAAAAGAATCTCGATCTTCCTCCGGCTCTCTCCGAACCCGAGTTAGAGGACACGTTCAAAAAAATAGCTGATAAGAATAAATATTCAGACTTTCTCTCTTTCTTGGGAGCAGGAGCCTACAGGCATTTTATCCCAGCCATCGTGGACTACCTAAGCTCCCGAGGGGAGTTTATAAGCCCTTATACTCCCTACCAGGCCGAAGTTAACCAGGGGACGCTCCAAATTATTTTCGAGTTCCAGACGCTAATCTGCCAGCTAGCAGGGATGGACATCTCGAATGCCTCCCTGTATGAGGGAGCATCTGGGGCGGCTGAGGCCGTACTGATGGCTGATCGCCTGAAAAGAAAATCCAAAGTGCTCGTGGCCAGCACACTCCACCCAGAATACAGGAATGTCATCGAAACCTACACCAAAAACTTGGGGATCACCGTCGAGGAAGTGGGGTATGGACAGATGGGTGAGGTCGATTTTGAGGCTTTAGACACGAAGATGACTGAAGAGACATCGGCAGTTGTTGTCCAATCACCCAATTTCATCGGAGTTATCGAAGATATCCAGAAAATTTCTGAACTGGCTCACGACCGTAAAGCCCTCTCCATCGTTGTTGTGACCGAAGCCATCTCTATGGGTCTTCTCGAAGCCCCAGGGAATCTCGGGGCGGATATTGTGACCGGCGAAGGCCAGTCTCTCGGAATTCCCCTCAGTTTTGGAGGACCTTATCTGGGATTTATGGCCTGCCGGAAAGAATTTCTCCGGCAATTCCCGGGACGTATTGCTGGGGAAACGACAGATGTGGACGGGAAAAGAGGGTTTGTGCTCACTCTCTCCACAAGAGAGCAGCACATAAGACGAGAACGGGCTACCTCCAACATCTGTACCAATCAGGCCTGGTGTGCGCTTAGAGCCTCCATTTTCCTGGAAACCCTGGGAAAGAACGGGCTTAAGGAAATGGCCATCCAGAACACCCAGAAAGCCCATTATGCCTTGGAGAGGCTCAGCCAGATTAAAGGCATCGAACAAAAATTTCATGGGGCTTTTTTCAATGAATTTGTCCTTGAATGTTCGAAAGGATGGAATCATATAAACGAAGCTCTTAAACAGAGAGGGATTATCCCTGGACTGAGCCTAGAGGAGTATTTTCCAGAGCTTCGAAACTGTGCCCTGCTCTGTGTCACTGAAATACATAAGAAAGAAGACATTGATAGGTTCGTAACAGATCTGGAGGATATCTTAAAGAAATGATTAGAGAACCCCTTATTTTCGATCTCAGTGACAAGGGAAAGAAGGCTTTTTCTCTACCGAAGCTTGATGTGCCTATGAATAAAGAAATACTCCAAAACATCCCGACAAGAGACGAAATCGAAGGATTCCCTGAAGTCTCGGAGATAGAAATCGTCAGACACTTCACCCGAATCTCTAAACCGAATTATTGCATAGATGAAGGTCTGTATCCGCTCGGATCCTGCACTATGAAATACAACCCCAAGATCAACGAGAAGATCGCTTCCTACCCGGAGTTTCAATCAGCGCATCCTTACGCACCTCAGGACCTTGTCCAGGGAAATCTCGAAATCCTGATGAAGACCCAAAAGTTTTTGGAAGAAATCACGGGGATGGATGCCGTTTCTCTGCAACCGACAGCCGGAGCTCAGGGAGAATTGGTAGGCATGATGCTCATCCGGGCCCATCATGAGGATAAGGGAAATCCGCGAACCACGGTCCTCATCCCGGATTCGGCTCATGGGACAAACCCCTCGAGTGCCCATCTCTGTGGTTATCACGTCCAGGAGATCCGATCAAACGAGAAGGGGACGGTCGATATAGATGATCTCTCCCAGGCCATGACAGATGAGGTGGCGGCGTTGATGATCACAAATCCCAACACATTGGGTATCTTCGAAGCTGATATCCAGAAGATTGCTGAGAAGGTACATGCCAAAGGCGGTTTTATCTACATGGATGGAGCCAACATGAACGCCCTGGTCGGAACCTGTCGGCCAGGGGACATGGATGTGGATGTCATCCATCTCAACCTGCATAAAACCTTTTCCACGCCCCACGGCGGAGGCGGCCCAGGGTCTGGCCCGGTTGCCGTCAAGAAGACACTCGAGCCTTATCTCCCCGCTCCCGTCGTGGGTCGAAGAGACGGCCGATATGTTCTTGACTTCGACCGTCCGAAGTCAATCGGCAGGATTCGCAGCTTCTACGGAAACTTTCTGGTCGTCGTTAAAGCCCTGACCTACATCTTTTCTCTGGGGCCTGAAGGATTAAAAGAGATCTCAGAAACAGCTGTGCTTAATGCCAATTACATTAGAAAAAGCCTTGAAGGAACCTATTTTTTAAAATATAAGACACCATCCCTCCACGAATGTGTATTTTCGGATAAACTTCAGAAACCTTACGGCATAACAAACCTGGATATAGCCAAGAGGCTCATCGACTATGGGCTTCATCCTCCGACTATGTCTTTTCCTCTGGTTGTTCCAGGAGCGCTGATGATTGAACCGACAGAGACAGAAAGCAAGCGTGACCTTGACCTATTTATAGAAGCCATGATATCAATTGCTCGAGAAGCTAAAGAACAGCCAGAAATACTCAAGTCGGCCCCTCATACTTCCTACGTGAGACGTTTGGATGAGACCAGGGCGGCCCGTCAGCCGGTCCTCCGTTGGAGGGGAGACAGGGATTATTGTAAATGAGTGTCCAAGATTTGATCCTCACCCTCCAAAGATTCTGGGCCAAAGAGGGGTGCTATCTTGCTCAGCCCTATGATGTGGAAGTCGGGGCGGGCACCATGACGCCAGATACCTTTTTCAGGGTTTTAGACAAAAAACCTTGGAAGGTAGCTTATGTTCAGCCTTCACGGAGGCCGAAAGATGGTCGTTTCGGAGAAAACCCCAACCGTGTTCAAAAGCATTTCCAGTATCAGGTCATCATCAAGCCATCCCTACCTGATATCCAACAAGCATATCTTATAAGTCTGGCTTCTCTGGGGATTAAACTCGAGGAGCATGATATCCGCTTCGATGAGGATGACTGGGAATCTCCGACTATTGGTGCCTGGGGTGTGGGATGGCAGGTGATGCTGGATGGCCTTGAGATTACCCAGTTTACATATTTCCAGCAAGCAGGTGGAATCGACCTATTTCCTGTGCCTGTGGAGATAACCTATGGTATTGACAGATTAGAGATGTTCCTGGAAGAAAAGGATGATATCTATGAATTGAACTGGTCGGATGATGTCTTGTACAAGGATTTAAGGTCTCGAGAAGAAAAAGAATTCTCCGAGTATAGCTTTAATCGAGCGAGCATCCGGATGCTCCGGCAATCCTTCTCGATGCATCTGCGGGAGGCCAAATCTCTAGTCGAAAAGGACATTCTCCTCCCGGCCTACGACATGTGCTTAAAGTGCTCCCATTTCTTTAATCTCTTGGACGCCCGGGGGGCCATAAGTGTGACAGAAAGAGTCAAGATGATCGGCCAAATACGAGAACAGGTCAATCATATAGCAGAAAAATACGTGGGAAGGAATGGGTCACTCTGATGGAATTTCTATTAGAGATCAAAACCGAAGAATTGCCCTCTTCCCATACCATATCGGCTATCGCTCAACTGAAGGAGAAATTTGAGCAAGAACTCACCGGCTTAAATGTCAAGATCAACCGGCTTCTCACCCTTGGAACCTGCCAGAGGCTGGTCGTTTTCGGCAATTTTGCGCCTTCCCAGAAAGATTTAGAGGAGGAGATCATAGGGCCACCGAAAGTGGCCGCCTATACGCAGGAGGGAACCCCCTCATCGGCTGCGTTGGGCTTTGCCAAAGCCCAGGGTGTTCGAGTGGATAGACTGGAGGTGATTAAAACCGAACGAGGCGAATACGTAGGTCTGAGAAAAAAGATAAGGGGAAAGCCTACTCCAGACATCCTCGAAGAGATCATCCCCCAGATCGTCTCTTCTCTTTCGTTCCCAAAGATGATGCGCTGGGAGAAGAAAAACATCAAGTTCTCCCGGCCGATCAGGAACATCGTCTGCCTCTTCGATAAAAAGACCCTTTCTATTTCCATCGGAGGAGTCCAGGCGAAAGATCTTACCTTCGGCCATAAAATACACTCTCCCCAAAAAATTAGGATAAAGACATACAGCGAATACAAGTCAGAATTGAGGAATAACAAGGTTATCATTGACGAACAAGAAAGGCGGAAATCCATCATCAATCAGATCACGAAAAAACTCTCCTCCACAGAGGCCCAACTTTATCCGGATGACTCACTCCTGTTAAAATGCATATACGACGTCGAACATCCGTATGTTTTTCTCGGTTCATTTCCGAAGGAATATCTATCTTTACCCCTTGAGATCCTGAGTACGACGATGAGGGAAGGACAAAGTCTGTTTTCTGTCGTCAAGGGAAAGAAACAGCTCCCCCTTTTTTTAGGAGTGGCGGATAGCTTTCATGATCCCAAAGATCTCATCAGGAAAGGAAACGAGAGGGTGCTCAAAGCTCGATTAGAAGATGCCAAGTTCTTCTGGGAGCAAGATCTCAAGGTTTCTCTTAAAAAAAGGATGAAAGGATTGGAACACATCCTCTTCCAGGAAAAGCTTGGCAGCTATGAGGACAAGACTCATCGCCTCAAGAAGATTGTCGCCTATGTGTTGGACAAGGTTGATGAGAAAAAGATGAAGAAGGAGGTTCTCCAAGCTGTGGAATTGTCCAAGGTCGACCTGCTGACAGAGATGGTACGAGAATTCCCCTCGCTCCAAGGAAAAGTTGGAGGTTTATATGCTCGAGAAGAAGGCTATCCCTCTCTAATCTGGAAAGCCATCTACGAACACTATCAACCCCTAAGTCTTGAACAGGATTCTCCTCATACTCTTCCTGGTGCTGTTCTGTCTCTGGCCGACAAACTAGACTCCATTATCGGTGTAGTCGGGATAGGCATCCAGGTCACAGGATCAAAGGATCCCTTTGCCCTTCGCCGGAACGCCCAGGGTGTCTGCAAAATCATCCTGGATAAAAAATTGACCTTCTCCTTCTCCCGCCTTCTGGACAAGGTGATTAAAATCTATGGAGCTAGGCTGGAGCAATCCAAAGAAGACATCAAGAATTATTGCCTTGAGTTCTTCTCGAACAGGCTTCAATACATCTATGAACAAGCAGGATTCCGTTATGACCTTGTTAAGGCTGCCCTCGGCGCAGCAGATGATGATATCTACTTTTCCTACCTGAGGTTGAAGGCGCTGGACAGTTTGAAAGAGAGCTCTCATTTTGAGCCCATGATCCTCATCGCCAAAAGGGTCAACAACATCTTGCGGGATCAACCGAGGTACAAGATAAATCCCGACCTATTCGCCGAGAAAGAAGAAAAAGAACTCTACACCACCTTCGCCATAATCAAGAAGAATGTTCTCCCGCTCATTTCATCAGGAGAATTCGCACGAGCCCAACGGTTCATCTTCCGGATGAGGTCGGTGATCAATTCATTCTTTGACAACATCCTGGTTATGACGGATGACAAGCGAATCAGACGAAACCGCTTGGCTCTCCTGCAGGGAATCAGCGAACTTTTAATTCAAGTTGCCGATTATTCCCGAGTGGTGGTGGAGGGATAGCTATTCTTCCTTTGGTCCCTTCTTGGGAAAATCCTCGATTAGATCCTGCATATCGACAGTTAAGGTTTGCAGTCCTTCCTCTTGATCGATCGCCAGAAGTTTGAGGAGGATTTCTCCGATTTGGATTTCGGCCCCTGATTTAAGGGATTTCTTGCTGCTTCTAAGAAGGGTTGAAGGTTTGATGATCACTCCGTTAGCACTTCCCAGGTCGATAACCGTAAATTTCTTTTTATCGTAGCTCACCTTGATATTGGCGTGTCTACGGGAAACTGTCTCTGAATTCAGGATAACTTCACACAGAGGATCCCTCCCTATGACGTTGTTTCCACACTGAAGATCAAATATTTTGCCGGGTGTGTCGTCAGTCTCATTATTACCGTGAATAATGGTCAGATGGACGAGCCTTTCGGTTTCACAAGATTCCTTCTTTTTTCGAAAAAGAACCATGATTTGATCCTTTCTTTATCTCATTCACTCATATTTCTTTTTATGCTGAATATCGATGTAGATCGAAATGAGCATTGTCAGGAAAAGGACTACGAATCCGATCCCAAATAAGATTTCCGTTATAGCAAACGCCCTGGAGAACCAGAGGCCGGGTTGAATATCTCCGTATCCCACAGTCGTGATTGTAACGATGCTATAATAAAGAAGATCAAAATAGGGAAGGGGTGAGGGATGGGAGATAACAAAAGCTCTTCCCTGGGTTAGATGCTGGAGGCCGTTAAAGATGGTGGCAAAGCTGATGATTCCTCCTGTGAACTTTATCAGAGCGCTGATGATTTCCTCTCTCATTTCGCGTACGTTGGTGATATCGATCATTCCCCTCTTTTTTTCTAGTTTTTCGTGACCAAAAACAGAAAGAAATATATCGCCAGCCAAAACATAGATGTAAAACAGAGCGATGATGATTCCTAGGACATCCAAAAATTTCAGCGGAAGATAGAGCAAGATGATGGGCACAATCCAGAACAGAAAAAAATGACTCCCGATGGCCACGCCCTCTCCCAGTTTGTCAGCAATCCTAAACTCCAGGGCTGAGAGGAAGTTAAGAATCGTTACCCAAACCCAAAGCATTTTTTTAATTTTTGGAGATGATACCAAAAAATGAGAAAATTGCCAACAATTAAATGGAAGATGTAAGCATCTTTTTTCCCGTGATGAAAGCCCTGGAATGTGTATTTAGGAATGGCTTCGCTTCCCTTCAGATTTTTCACGCCATTTTCCATTCTGCCTTCTCGGTTGCTGCGTAACTCGCTTCGCTCAGACATACTCGCAAGTCGACTTTG
>CAYFXE010000004.1:18902-41329 GCA_964347035.1 uncultured Eubacteriales bacterium
TCGGTGTCTTCAATGGTCTCTTCATCCATCCCCAAATACCTTTCCTATCACGAAAAAAAAAGATGCTTCCATGGAAGATTCTTATTCAGATAGGTCTGGATTCCTGCTTGAGCAGGAATGACACATTTGTTTGGATAAAGCAGTTTATTGAATGACGTATTTGTATAGATGAGAGGTAAAAAACGGAGAGATTAATCCTCGATATCAAATTTCTCAGTCTTTTCTGTTGCCCCCTCCTCTTTAGGAGCATACTTTTGCTCTAGGGCAATTATTTTCACAAGATTCCCAGGATAATTTTGGTCCTTTTTTTCTCCGTAGGGATTGAACTGAATCCCTATCTGGTATTTATGGCTCTTGCCTGCTGCAAAAGAGGTCCAGCGGACTATGCCTTTTTGAGCTATGGGGATCTTCTCACCAGGGACAGAGATCTGTAATTCAACTTTGCTCTTAATCTTTAAATCTTCCTGACAGAGGAAACGCAAACCTCCCCGACTGATATTCAGGACTGGACAAAATTCTTCATCAAACTCGGTTTTGCCGTGAAGAAAACCTTTCTTCTTATAGTTGACTGTTGCCCCTGGGATTTCGAACCTAACGCATAATCTTCTTTCCATATCCTTGTGTTCCCTCCGGGCCTCCAAGTTTGGTGCGAAAAAAGATAATCATCCTCCTTTTGAGCCCTCGTCAGATTGATATCGACTTCAATATATCAAATAAATTCGATAAAAGTCAAAGAAAACAGATGAAACAGCGCCACTGTACTTTCCATGATTCTAGGCAACATGGGAACATCTACATTTTTAGTCGTGGCCGACCAGGGTTATTAACGATAGCGTAATGAAAAGGGAATAAAAGGCCCATTCTGCAGAATAGGGCCTTTAAATTATCTTAACGTTCCTTCGTAGTGAGCTGTAAGCTGTCGCTTCCTGACGTCTTCGGGGGTGTAGGAAGGAAGAAGGACAGGAGCAATCATTTCTGTTTTTATTTTCGCTCTTTTTAGCTCCGCTTCGTATCGGCGCACATGATCCAAAGTTAATCGTCCCAGCTTTACAGACTTTATGTATTCAGCAGCATAATTCCCAGATCGCCGTCCGAAGACGTTGTAATCCAGTACTGAATTTCCCATCAACCGATTTCGCCCGTGCACACCGCCCGAGGCTTCTCCGGCGACGTACAGTCCAGGGATGTTGGTTTCACATTTATTGTTTATCTCGATTCCCCCGTTCTGATAATGAAGAGATGGATAGACGAGCATGGGCTCTTTGGTGATATCTATGCCGTAACGAATGAATTGGCGATGCATGGCTGGAAACTGTTTATTGATGTAACCTTCCCCTTGGAGCATATCAATAAGAGGCGAGTCCAGCCATATACCGACCCGACCGCTGGGTGTAGCGATCCCGTTTTTCTTCTCCAAGCATTCTCGGATAAATGCGGAACTCTCGACATCCCTGGGCTCACGAGGGAAGACAAAAAGCTCGCCGTGTTTATTCAAAGGCTGACCACCAGCACCCCTAATTTTCTCCGTGATCAGAAAACCTGCAATCTGCTCAGGAAACACAGATCCTGTGGGATGATACTGGACAGAATCCATGTACAGCAGCTTGGCTCCCACCCTGTAGGCGATGATCAATCCATCGCCGGTGGCGCCATAATGGTTGGTGGTGTCGAATCCTCTAATGTGTAACCTTCCGTAACCACCGGTGGCGATGATCGTGGCTTTGGCCTTAACGGTAAAATATTCTTCGGTCTCCAGGTTGTACACCACTCCACCTGCACACCGGCCTCTTCCGTCCATCAATAATTCCACAGTCGGCATGAATTCGAGGACTTGGATCTTGTCCGGATGATTCCTGACTTCATCCATCAGGGTTCTCATGATGATTGCTCCGGTATAATCTCGGCAGGAATGCATCCGCTTTCTGGACGTCCCTCCTCCATGAAGGACCTGAAGATTACCCTCTTCATCCTTATCCCAAACGACTCCCAACTCTTCCAGCCATTTAACAATCTCCGGACCGTCCTCTGTCATAGCGCGAACGAGATCTGGTTTGTTATCAAAATGCCCCCCGCCGATGGCATCTAAATAATGACGGGTAGGGGAATCTTGAGAGGTTACGGCCGCCTGCATTCCCCCTTGAGACATCATCGAGTTGGCATCGCCGAGGCGAAGTTTTGTCGAGATGATGGATTTGGCTCCCTTCTCCATGGCCACGATGGCAGCCGCACATCCGCCGCCGCCACCACCTATGATAAGGATATCGGTTTCGTAGTCGGGCTTGGTCAGGTCAAACAGCTCTGGTTTGATGCGAGAATGAGACTCCAGAATATCGGCCACTTCGGTCGTGATGGACTCACCCTTGTTGGGGCCAACCCGAACCTTACGTCTTGCTTCAGGTTTGTAATCGGGATGGAATTTATTCAGGACTTCCTCCCTTTCTTCAGCGCTCATCGGAGGATAGACAGGTTTTCCAGATTTGGCCAACTCAAACCTCTTGTTCCGCGTTTGAGCCACTTTGTTCAATGATTCTCGCATGTATTCAGGATACATCTCAAACTCCTTGTTATAAAAAGGTTAAATCATCCTATTCCAAGTCTCTGTCATAATACTTCTTTTTTAGGCTTTCCTTCTTCATCCTCATCAATCCTTTATATTCCTTATCATATTTATGTTTCTTAACCTCTTTCAGTCTCTTCTCCAACTGTTCGCTCGGAGGGGAAAGATATTTCCCGTAAAGTCTTCTGGCCAGGATTCCCACGCTGAATTGAACGATCTCGGCCGGGCAGCGGATCGCACAGAGTCCACAAGAAAGGCAGTCAAATGACAGATCCATAACTTTTTCGAAATCTCCCTGCATTGCGGCCTGGATATAGTCCATGACTTCTAGGTCTTGAGGACAGGCCTTAGTGCAGGTATTGCAGGCAACGCAGCGGAAGACTTCCGGGTAGAGCTTCTGAAACGTCGCCACGTCTGGCTTGAGTTTATCGATATCGTAGACAGGTTTTTGGGAAGGAATCGCTGGTAGCTGCGAGAGCCACATATTATCTTCGACGAGTGTCGTACAGGCCAGGCCCGTATAAATTTTGTAATCACCCGGGAGCCGGTAGACAGTCGCGCAGGCTCCGCAGAATCCCTCTCGGCATCCAGCCCCACGTTTGATCTGATAGCCCGAGTATTCGATGGCCCCCATGATCGTGGCATCGTTCGGGACTTTGTAAGCTTTCCCCATGATATAGACGGTAACCAGACCTTTCTCGTCTTTTTCTTTTGTCAGTTTGGTAACCTTTTTGGATTTTACAGCGGCTTTTTTCGTTTTAGATTGTCTCTTCGGCTTACTCTTTGCAGTCTTTCGTGTGGCCATATTCGTATCTCCTTTTAATATTCTTGAGGAAGATTCTTAAGCTCAGCCCAGGAATATACAGGCCCATCTTTGCAGACATAGTGCAGACCGATGTTGCACCGACCGCATTTGCCAATACCACATTTCATCTTGTTCTCGACTGTGGTGTATATCTGCTCGTCTTCAAAGCCAAGATCCTCCAAGGCTTTTATGACGAATTTGATCATGATCGGGGGACCGCAAGTGACTGTGATCGCGTTCTTAGGCGATGGCTTTTTATCGGTGACATTTTGGGGAACAAACCCGACAAATTCTTCCCAGTCTGGCTCCTCGACATCGATCGAGAGATGAACCTTTATCTTTGTCTTAAGCTCTTCCAGTTCAGCCTTGAAGACAATATCCTGACTTGTCCTCGCACCGTAGATGAGCGTCAAATTCTCATAGTCTTGTTTATTCCCGAGGGCAGTGTGGAGTACTGACCAGATGGGTGCCAGCCCAATCCCTCCGCCGATAAAGATAATATCTTTTCCTTTCCAAGCCTCAATCGGAAAACCGTTTCCGTAAGGTCCTCTGATCCCGATGACATCACCCTCTTCCATTTCATGGAGAGCGGAGGTGACTCTTCCCATTTTCAGGATGCTGAACTGCAGATAATCCTTGATGAGAGGGGAAGAGGAGATGGAGATCATGGATTCTCCCTTGCCGAACACAGAAAGCATGGCACACTGGCCGCAGCGGAACAAAAAATCGTTGCTGTTGAGAAAATGTGTTCTGAATGTTTTGATAGGCCTGGCTCCTGAGACCTCTTCTTTGATTCGGATGATTTCCGCAAGTTTAGGAATATAGGTGTTATGCTCCATGGTCACTTGCTCCATCCAGGACTTGAATGATATCAATCCCTACCGGACACTTCGAAATACAGCGTCCACAACCGATGCATTGGAATTCTTTAAACCATTCGGGAAAATAATAAAACTTATGGAATACTCTCTGGCGAAGACGCGAGGCCTTATCTGGTCTCGGATTATGTCCGGAAGAATGCATCGTAAAATCTGGAAATTGGCATGTATCCCAGGTCCTGATTCTCTTTCCTTTTAGTGCAGAGGCAACGGCCACTTCATCGTTCATATCGAAGCAATGACAGGTTGGACAGAGATAGGTACAGATCCCGCACCGGAGACAACTCATTGATTCCTTATCCCAGTAGGAAGACTCAAACATGTCCTTTAGAACAGAGGAGATCTTTTTTGCGCTCTTGAGCTGACGCTTCAGGTTCTTTTCGGAATTGGCCTGTATCTTGACCAATTCTTTCTTATCCTTAGCTGTGGGTTTATCAAAAAGACTTTTTCCAAGGTTGAGCAGTTTATCGCCTTTTTCTGTCAAAGATTCCACAAAATATCTATTCTCCATATCAGTCAACAGGATATCCAAACCATCTTTTGAATGAGGGGAGCCATCCACAGACAGACAGAAACAGTTGGGAGAGGGAGGAATATTGCAGGCCAATCCAACAAAAATTGTCTGATTCCTTCTATTCCAGTAGTAAGGATCAACGAAATCCCCGCCAAAAACTTTATCCATGAGAGTTACGGCTTTGGCATCACAGGGTCTGACGCCAAAAATAACGGTGGGCTGTTGTTGAGGAAGAGTTTCGTTTACTTGGAGGTCATTTTCGTTAGACGTCGCGAATTCCAGTAAGATTTCTGTTTGGGGAAAGATGATCGTCTTTGGAGAAAGAACCGTGTTGGTATGATCTAATCTAAGGTCCTCAGGTTTCTCGATCAGGGCATAATTCCAGAGATCACCATCTCTGGAAGGAGCATAAACTTCATAGGCATCGAGTTTCTTGACCCAACGGGGGAATGATTTTTTGTTAAGCATTTTTTCCATCGTCTCACCTGATAAAGTCTTCTGGGTCTTCCTCGTTGAAGCAAGAAACTAAAGAAGGAGCCTCTGCGTCAAACCCGGCATCATACCCAAAGTGTCTCTTAGCTTCTTTTTCCAATTTCTTGTTTAAATATCTTAGCGGGATATCGAGAGGGCAGACTCTTTCGCATTCCCCACAATCTATACAGCGCCCCGCTAGATGGATGGCTCGGACGAAATGATAGATGAAGTTTTCAGAGAGCACAGGGGATTTTTCGATCCATTTGATTTTCTGGGCTTTTTCTTCGGCCGTGGTGTCTGCGGTGACAGCAAAAGTAATCGTGTCCACGACACACTCGTCACAGTAACACATCGGACAGGCGGACCGGCAAGCATAGCAACGGATACATTTCTGAATTTGTCCCCTCCAGAAAGCCCATCTTTCTTCCTGGCTTAAGGATTCCATTTTATCCAAGGATTTATAGGGCTCATCGAGTTTCCGCTTGGTATTGTCCCCGATAAGCACATCATAGACGACAGGAACATGAGCCGGACACTCCAGGCATCTTTCAGCCAGAATCTCGCGAGCTTTAATCTTGACTTTACCTTTGTCTGTGGTGACGACAAATTCGTCTTTAGAGCCGAATTCGACTTTCTTGATTGCCTTCTCTTTGAGTTTCTCGGCAAGTTTCTTCTCGTCAACAACGCCTGTGTCCTCGCAGGAAACCCCGATGATGTGGATATCTGCCCGGTCTATGAGCTTTTCTTGGAGCAAGACATTCACGGCCCGACTATCACAGCCTTTGACCACAAGCCCGACCGGCCGCAGGTCAGGTTCCTTCTGTCTATCCTTCCTTCGCTTTTCATCCACAAGGAAACGAGTCAGGTTATGAATACACAGAGGATCCCAAATGAGTTTGTCCACATCCTCGGGCTTATCGATAAAAGCCGGAACCGGCATCAGCCCGTTCGATCCCCTCTTAAACCCGATGATGTATTTGATGGTCTCTTCTTTTAAAAGTTTCTTGGCATTATCTCTTAGATCCTGGATGTTGACCATTAGGGATTTCTCCTCAGCTTTTTTTGAGGACCAAGGGGTTTGAGCTCGTGAACAAAGTCCTTGATGATCTGGGTATATTTCACTCCTTCAGCAGCCGAAACCCAGGACATCTGGAAGCGTTCGGGTTCTAGACCGAAAAACTCCAGCAATTCCTTAACGAAGGAGATGCGGCGCCGGGCATAATAATTGCCTTTAATGTAATGACAATCACCAGGATGACAGCCTGAAACCAAGACACCGTCGGCTCCTTTGTTGAAGGCCGAAAGAATATAAAGAGGTGATACACTCCCAGAGCACATGACTGTAATCGGGACCACGTTGGGGGGGTACTCCATCCGGGAAACCCCGGCAAGATCGCTTCCAGCTGAAGAACACCATTTACACAGGAAAGCGACGATCTTGGGTTCAAACTCTTCTGTCATCATCAGCCTCCAAGGCACGCTTTGATCATTTCGTTGATCTGGAGTGGGGTGATATTCTTAACCTGAATTGCGGCTCTTAAGCAGGTGGCCGAACATGTCCCACACCCCTCACACAGGACCTCGTTGACCTCGGCTTTTCCATTTTTCAGAGTCAGGGCATCGTAAGGACAGACATAGACACACATACCGCATCCCGTACAGAGGTTGCGGTTGACTTCAGCCACGGTGGGTGCATGATAGAGTCGATCCTGAGAGAGGATGGCGATCGCTTTGGCCGCTGCTCCGCTCGCCTGGGCCACGACTTCCGGGATGTCTTTGGGCGCCTGGGCAGCTCCGGCAAGGAAGAGTCCAGAATTGACACTCTCGACTGGCCTCAGCTTAGGATGGGCCTCGGCGAGAAATCCATCCTTGTCCATGGCCAGCTTGAGCTTCTTAGCCAGTTCTTCGGCTCCTTCAGAAGGGCGCATGGCCATAGCCAGAACCACCATATCGGCATCGATTTCAATATCTTTTCCTGTCAGGGTGTCGACACCCCAAACCTTGATTTTTCCTTTATCCTCAAAAATCTTCGAGACTTTTCCCCTAAGGTATAAAACCCCATCCTCTTCCACAGCTCGCTGGACAAATTCTTCGTACCCTTTTCCTCCGGAACGGATATCGATGTAGAAGATGTACGCTTGGCCATCGGGAACGTGATGCTTGTAAAGCATGGCGTGTTTGGCGGTGTACATGCAGCAGATTTTTGAACAGTAGGCGCAGTGCATCTCGGGATCACGGGACCCCACACACTGGATAAAGACAACCTCTTTAGGCTCCTTGTGGTCGGAAGGCCTTAAAACCTCCCCTTGTGTCGGACCAGAGGCTGAACAGAGTCGCTCGAATTGCAAGCCGTCCAGGACATCCGGGTATTTTCCGTATCCATACTCGGCCATGTTTTCCTTATCATACAGATCGTAGCCTGTAGCCACGATAATCGCACCGACGTCTTCTTCGATGATCTCGGGTTTCATGTCGTAGTCGATGGCATCCGGTTCGCAGACATCCGCACATTTGCCGCAGGCAATCGGTAGAAGACCCGGACAGTTTTTGATATCCAAGGTGTACGTTGCCGGGATAGCCTGAGGAAACGGAATGTAGATGGCTCTCCGTCCGGTCAGCCCGAGATCGAATTCATTCGGGACCACAACCGGACAGACCTTGGTGCACTCGTCGCATAGTGTGCATTTCTCGAGATCGACATAGGTGGGCTTTTTGAGGATTTTGACTTTAAAATTCCCTACATAACCAGAGACTTCTTGAACTTCGCTGTATGTTAGGAGCTTGATCTTGGGATGCTTGGACACCTCCACCATCTTTGGGGTGAGGATACACTGAGAGCAGTCCAAGGTCGGGAAAGTTTCAGAAAGTTGAATCATATGTCCGCCGATCGATGGTGATTTTTCGACCAAAATCACCTCAAACCCGCTGTTAGCCATATCCAGGGCAGCCTGGATACCGGCAATACCTCCACCGATGACCAGAGCCTTCCGGGTCACAGGAACTGTGATGGGTTCCAAGGATTCATTTTTCTGAACTCTCTCCACAGCACTTTTTGTGATTTTTACTGCCTTTCTTGTGGCTTTCTGTTTGTCTTTATGCACCCAACTGCACTGCTCTCGGATGTTCGCAATCTCGCACTGGAAATCATTGAGTCCCCCGGACTTAGCAGCATTCCGAAAGGTGGTTTCATGGAGTGTAGGCGAGCAACAGGCCACAACGACCTTATCTAGTTTCTTATCCTTTATCGCATCTCTCATCATGTTCTGGCCAGGATCAGAACACATGTAAACATATTCCTCTGAATGGCCGACTCCGGGATGTCTGGCGAGTTCCTCGGCGACTTTTTTGACATCGACCGTGCCCGCGATATTTATTCCACAATGGCAAATAAACACGCCTGTTTTTTTCATTTTTTTCCCTTCTTCTGAGTCGTCTTTGGACTCTTTTTTGGCTTGGCTTTCTTCTCTTTGGCCAGGAGCTCCTGTCCGTAATCATACCCCCGATCAAAGGCTTGGATGTTGAGATCCAAAAACCGGCCGGGGACTAAACCCGGAAGTGCTTTCTTCATGGCCTCCGGAGAGACAACCTTTGTTATAGCTGTAAAGAATCCGAGCATGACCAGGTTGGCGATGATTCGATTGCCCAGTTCTTCGGCAATCCTTGTCGAAGGAATAGAGTAGAGTTTGACTTTTCTCTTTGTCGGTTTAAGCCTGACCAAATCTGTATCGATGATAAGGAAGCCATTATCTTGTAGCTCTGGCTCATATTTTTCATAAGCCTCTTGGCTCATAGAAATCAGGACTTCTGGGCGGGTTATATAGGGATAGAGGACTCGATCCTCGGAGACAACCAGCTGCGAGCTGCAAGCACTTCCTCTAGCCTCTGGCCCGAAGCTCTGAGTCATCGTGGTATGCTTATTATCATACAAGGAGATGGCCTTCCCTGTAATCAGGCCACAGCGGATGATTCCCTGCCCACCAAAACCAGAAAACCTTATTTCAGTCATTTCTTTTCTCCGTATTGTTGATATTTCTCGCCTAAAACCTTCCCGAGATGATCGTTCATGGCGTCAAGGAAAGTTGGCTTCTCGATATCGACGAATTTGCCGACAATGAGTTTTCCTTGATAGCTGATATCGAGTGTCCTGGTATCTGCTCCATGCTGGATCTCAGATTTTTCATAGTAATATTTCAAGAGATTCAACCCATCGCCCAAACGATTCCTTCGAGCATACAGGGTCACACAAGGGGTTATGACCTCGATGAACGAGAATCCTCTCTTGGCCAAGGTCTCCTGACAGGATTTGGTCACTCGTCTCAGATGCAGGGCTGTCCATCGAGCTACGTAGGTCGCACCTGAAGCTTCGGCGAGGTAGGGGAGAGAGAAGGGATACTCAAAATTGCCAAACGGGGCTGTGGAGGCATTAGCCGTTAAAGGTGTTGTGGCGGCTACCTGGCCTCCGGTCATGGCATAGTTAAAATTGTTGACACAGATAACCGTGATATCCATATTCCTCCGAGCCGCATGGATGAAGTGATTGCCTCCGATCCCGACGATATCTCCGTCTCCGCTAAAAACGACAACCTTTAAGTCTGGGTTTGCCAATTTGAGCCCTGTGGCAAAAGGTACCGCTCGGCCATGTGTGGAGTGGAAAGAATCGAGCTTGACATAACCAGCGACACGTCCTGTGCATCCGATTCCTGATACGACCACCACCTTATCCAGGTCTATCTCGCTCTTGCGTAAAGCCTCGGCAAAGGAGGTGACAACGGTTCCGATTCCACAACCCGGACACCAGATATGGGGTATTCTATCCATCCTCAGAAAATGTTCCATCGGGTTCTTTTTTTCTACATGCTTATCTTCTTTCATTTCGCCGCCTCCTTGATGGCTTTGAAAATATCGTCTGGGTCATGGACCCAGCCGCCGCAATGGGGAACATGGATGGCTGGAGCCTCTCCGGCAGCACACCGTTCGACTTCATAGACGACCTGGCCATAGTTAATCTCAGGAACGATAAACGCTCTAATCTTTTTGGATAGTTCCTTTATCCGCTTTTCTGGAAAGGGCCAGACTGTGATCAACCGTATCGTCCCGACTTTAATGCCCGCGTCTCTCGCTTTTTGGACAGCTCTTATGGATACCCGCGAAGTGATTCCGTAAGAGATGACAACGACATCTGCTTTATCCGTCTCTTCTTCTTCGATTTCGACGATTTTATCGGCATTATTCTTGATTTTGTCGACCAAGTGCCGAACGCAGACATCTTGACACTCGGCATTGATCACAGGATAACCACGCTCATCATGGGTCAATCCTGTTGTATGAAAACGGTAGCCCTCTCCAGCTTTAACCATGAAGGGGATACCGTCTTTGTCGTTCTTGTAGGGCAAAAATTTATCCTTGGGCCCGTGGTACCACTTTCTTTCCACCAATTCTATCTCCTCTGCTGGAGGGATAATCACTTTCTCATGCATATGGCCGACGCATTCATCCGTCATCACGAAAACCGGCACGCGGTAGAGTTCAGACAGGTTAAACGCTTTGATGGTCAGATCAAAACACTCCTGAGGAGAATCGGGGGAGAGGGCGATGATCTCATAATCGCCGTGTGAACCCCACTTCACCTGCATCATGTCTTGCTGGCCAGTTAAGGTGGGAAGACCCGTGGAGGGACCACCTCTTTGGACATTGGCAATCACGAGGGGAGTTTCCATCATGCAAGCTAAGCCTATGTTCTCCATCATCAGGGAAAAACCTGGACCAGAGGTGACCGTCATGGCCTTTTGACCGCCCCAGGAAGCACCGATTAGAGCCGTGATAGAGGCCAACTCGTCCTCCATCTGGATGAAGACTCCTCCCACAGCAGGAATCCTTGAAGCAAATCTTTCGGCTGTTTCTGTCGAGGGAGTGATCGGATAACCAGCAAAGAAGCGGCATCCCGCAGCCAGACCGCCCTCGGCAATGGCATAGTCTCCATCTAAGTAATGAGATCCGGTTAAAACTCCCTTAGGGTCTGCTTTCACCTTTTTCACCTTCTTCCTCCTCTTCTTCTTTGAGGGTGACAAAGATGGCAAATTCAGGGCATATCGTCTCGCACAGCTGACAGTAGAGGCATTTATCCTCGTTCTTCACGAACGGCGGATGGTAGCCTTTGACATTAAACTCATCTGACATTTCGAGGACATCTTCTGGACAATATTCCACACAAAATGAACAACCTTTGCATCTATCCTTTTCAATATGAATCTTGCCCTTTTTTTCTTTTAAATCGCCAAAATAAACCATTTGTCCCTCAGACCAATCCCTTCTCTTTTAATACGGGTTTGGGATCTATGTAATGACAATCAAACCTTAAATCTTTCTCTGGACAATTCATGGCAACAGCCAGGAGCTGGGTAAAATACAGGATAGGAATATTCTTGAATTCAGGATATTTTTTCAAGGTCTGTTTCTGCCTGTGATCCAGGTTAAAAGCGCAGAGAGGACAGCTCACGGTGACGACATCCGCTCCCTGGTCTTGAGCCGAGGTGAGGATGTGGTAGGTCCGGTCAGCCACGATGTCTGGCTTGTCTACGGTTTGATAGGCTGCACAACACTCGGTCTTGTACGGAAAATCTATCGGCTCGCCTCCTAAGGCTGTAACCAAATTTTCTAATACCGTCGGATTCTCGACGTCATCGAAACCTATTTCCTTGGGTCGAACGAGTAAGCAGCCATAATAATTGGCAACTTTCAGGTTCTCTAAAGGCTTCACGAGCTTCTTCGCGATGGTCTCAAAAGTGATTTCATCCCTGAGCAATTCCAGGAGATGGACGATCTTCACATCCCCCTCATACTCAATTTCCTCTCGGTACATGAATTTATTTATCTTATCCAAGCTATCAGGATCTGATTTTACCCGTTCATTGGCTCTTTTTAGAGTGTTGTAACACATGGCACACAGGGTCATGAGCCGGTCTGAGTTGGATTCCTTGACACGAATCAGGTTTCGGATGGGTGCTACGTGATGAATAAGATCATCTGTAGCTAGGGAGAAGACTGTTCCACAGCAATTCCATCGCGGGAGTTCTTCGACCTCTACTCCAAGGTGTTTCAGGGCACAAAAAGTTGATTCTTCAAAATTCTTTGCATTGCTTTTCAGAGTGCAACCAGGATAATAGCTTATTTTCATTATGATACCTTGTTTTTTTTGAAATCATAAAACTATGTAACATATTAAATTTAAGATGTGAATTTCCTGAAGTTGCTGATCAGGGCAATCGGAGGAACGTCCTCTTTCTCTTTGTCCGAGAGTTTGTCCACCTCGACATGATCTTCCCTTTTCCGCAATAAGAACTGTCTCAAGGCCTCGATGATTTCGGCGATGTTGATTCCCTTGGGACAGCGGGCATTGCAGGTCATACACGAGGCACAGATCCAAATGGCTTTTGACTTTAAAAGTTCATCTTTGAACCCGAGCTGAGCGAAGCGGATGATTTGGTTGGGAAGGATGTCCATCTCTGAGACGGCTGGACAGCCAGCCGAGCATTTCCCGCACTGGTAACAGGCCAAAAGATTCTGACCACTCAATTCCTGAATTTTGAGGACAAAATCATCTTTTACTTTGCATTTAGATATGTTGATTCTCATGCAAATCGACTCTATCGCGGTTAGGACTTTTATAACCTATATATTCTATAGGATTTATGGTAGTAAAAGTACCTTATAGTAAAACATAAATTATATACACTGTCAAGATAATTTGAAAAATGGCTCGATTGTTCTATGATTCGAGCAATTTATCAACGCCTGAGCAATCCTCCAACAAGGAAAAGAAGACAGAAAGAATTCAACAGAAAGAGGTATTTCAAGAGGAGTGGAAGTCCCACCAGCGGGATGAGGATGGAGGAAGCAGCCAACGCTCCTAGGAAGGATCCCAGAAGATCCAAGCCGTAGCCAAGACCAAAGTTGTTTCTCTCCTTCAAAAAAAGATGATTCGAAACGACAAATAAATCTCCTCCCAAGAAACCAAGGACAAGCAGAAACAGGAAGAATAACATCTCGGGAAGATGTATGTGCAACAAAAGATAGAAAGCTAAGACTATGAGAATAAAACCGAATTGGATGAAGAGGATTTGTGTGAAACGGATTGTTCTCCTTTTTCTACCCCGCAAAGCCCCCAAGGACAAGCCTATCATAAAGGCTGCCAGAAGCAGGGCAATCTTTTGATAAAGATAGCCGTAAAGAGTCTGGAAGGAAATAATGACGATGATCTCAAATATAATCGTCGTCAAGCCCATCACAGCCAAGGGCACCAGAAAAAAAGAAGTTTTTTTTCTTTTCAACCAGAGCATGAAGAGAATAACAATAAATATGAACAACGGAAAATCCAAAAGCCAGAACGGCCGCAGATCAGACAAGAAGGAGAATATCTTCTTCTCCAAGCCTACAAACTGGCTGCTCCAGAGGACCGAATTATAGAAGTAACTTATGGGAACAAAATCCAGATTGATCTGCGTTTTGCCCTCTGAAATCTTGTCCTCGAGCATGTTGACTCTGAGCGAGTTCAATCGAGAAAACAAAATCTCGGGGCTGACATGCACATTTTGCAGATTGAAGTCTTCGATTCTCCGAATGAGGTTATCGATATCAATGGAGAGGGAAGAAAAAGAGGCGAGAAATATGTTTGTTCCTCCAGGGACGACGTTCACTTCAGGAAAGACATTCCTGAGCGTATGGTAAATGGAGGCCAGAAAATTCTGGAGTTCACGACTGATGTAGTTTTCAGCCGAAGGCACTCGAAAAGAGAAGACACCATTCTCGGTCAACCTATCCTTGACAATCAGGAAAAATTCTTTGGTGTAGAACCTGTTGATTTGAGCTGTGGCCGGTTCAGGAAGGTTCAGGATGATGACATCGTATTTTTGATCGGCTTTGCTGAGGAAGGCTCTCCCGTCTCGATAAAAGGTGTTGACCCGTTCATTCCGGAAAACATCCTGTTCCTCGACAGGGAGGTATTTCAAGGAAAGGTTGATGATTTCAGGGTCAATTTCCACATAGTCAACCCGGGCGTGGGGATATTTTAAAATCTCCTTCATACTCCCGCCCACGCCTCCACCCACCAACAACACATTTTTGGCCAGGGGATTCTGGAGAAGAGCAAAATGAACAGATTCTTCGGCGACGGCCAGGTTCGGGTAAGAATAAACCATCATCGTGTTGTTGTACAGAGAAATCTGTTCTTCTGTTTTGAGGATTTGAAGTTTACCATAGGGGGTATCCTGACTCTCCTGAAGCGCATAAGGCTCCCAGAAGATTCTCTGGCTACGGACATCGAAGAGGCTGAAACATCCCAACAAGATCAAGAGAAAAAAGAGTAGTAACTTCTGTTTCTTCATTCCGAAAGAAACAAACACAAAAACAACCGCCATGGCAGCTATGAGTGCCGCACCATGCCAGTTCGAAAACAACGGAATGAACAAAAGATAAACAACAATTCCAGCAGTCGAGGCCCCGATGGATTCGAGCAAGTAGACACGAGACAGGTTCCCCTCCAGAAAATACGTATTGAAGACAAAAAGCAGGCCCAGGGGGAAGCTGACAAAAAAACTGATGACCAGAGAAAAGGTCAACATCGGCACCATCCCGGTTATCTCCCCAGGAAGAAGCCCGAACAAGAATCGGGAAAACCTGAGGCTGATGAGACAGAGTGGAAAGACAAGAATGACTCCATAATACATTCGTGGGAACTTCTTCTGGCTGTACTTGAATTTCGAAGCCAAAATACTCCCCAATCCTCCCCAGAGGAGCCAGGAGGCCAGCAGAAGCCCGAAGGTGATTTCATTGCCGTAGAAATGAACGGAAAATTCTCTCAGGAGAAAGATTTGGAAAGAAAGCGCAAGGAATCCGAGAAGGAAGGGAGGCAAAGCGTTTATCAAGTCCAAATCCCAGGGATAGGGTGACGACAGAACTTGCACTGTCCTTTTTCCATCTCGACTTTCTTGATCTGGTAACCAACACGCTGGATGATCACTTTTTGACATTGAGGACAGTACGTGCTTTCAGCCTCGTGTCCAGGAACGTTTCCTATGTAAGCATAATGAATTCCCTCTTCGAGCGCAATGCGCCGCGATCTCTCCAGGATGGAGATGGGTGTGGGAGGAAGATTTTTAACCAGATACATCGGATGAAATCGCGAAAAATGCACTGGGACATCTGGTCCGACTTCCTCCATCATCCAGCGGCACATCTTCCGGATTTCCTCGGGGCTGTCGTTCAGGGTAGGGATGACAAGGTACACGATTTCAAGCCAGGATTGACTTTGATGGACAATTCTTATCGCCTCAAGCACGGGCTCCAATTCTCCTCTTACATAATCGGTATAGAAAGGTTGGGAAAAGGCCTTTAAATCGATCTTAATCCCCTCTACCACCTGAGTTAACTCTCGCAGAGGTGCGGGATTTATGTGACCCCCTGTAATCACCACGCTTTTTATCGCCTTTTTTCTTGATGCCACGGCCGTGTCGTACATGTATTCGAAAAACACGACGGGCTCAGTGTAGGTGTAGGCAATAACCGGGCAGCGATTTTTTTGAGCGAGCGCGGCGACCTGATGAGGAGGAAGGTCGTAGTGACGAACCTGTTCAGGTCTAACCTGGGAAATTTCCCAATTCTGACAGAATTTACAGTTCACGTTACAGCCGGCTGTGGCCAAGGAGAGCGCAGTACTCCGGGGCAGAAAATGGAAGAGAGGCTTTTTTTCTATGGGGTCGATATGGATCGCACACGCTTTCCCATAAACCAGGGTATAATATGTGCCGCCTATGTTTTCTCTAACACCGCAGTAGCCTCTCTCTTTATCACCCAACTTACAGAATCGAGGACAGAGCTCACACTCTATTTCTCTGTCAGGGAGCTTTTTATAATACCAAGCCTCTACCTTGGAGAGATTGGCCTCCTCGCCAAAGGCATAGAGGTCCATCAGAAGAGGCTTTAGGCCTGAGGAGGCCAAAAGAGTAGCTCCTCCGACCGCTTTAAAAAAATATCTTCTGTCCATTCTCCTTATATCGTAAACTGGTTGCGGATGTCTGTAAAGCTCGAACATTAGAAACTGAGCCTGAGATGGCTATATCCAAGTCTGTGTTTCATCCACTTCGTTCCAAATCAGGTGTCCTTTTCTATGATTTGAATCTTATCGAGGCTACCTGTACCCAAGCCCATTTTCTCCGCTGTTTCCAAGTATACGGGCTGTCTGTTCTCTTCTTTTAAGGAAGTCAGTCCCTCTCGGGATCGCAAATCTTCTATAATCTTCCAACCCACGGCATCGGCGGCTACAGGGTCAAGGCTGAAGATGAGTGCCTCATAATTCTCGGCCCATCTCGAGTGGTAGGAAGGTCCCCGATGATACTGGACAATCAAAGCATCGATGATGGATAATTTGTGTTTTCCTTTGATGAGGTCGGTATCGAAGAGTTCCGCTACAAAGGGATTGCAATTTGTATCGTGGTATTTGTTCGGGTTGTGGACCGCCCCGAAGTAGTTTTTCATCCCAGCCGTCACTCCTGCCAGACCATGATCCTTTAGGATGGCGAGACTTATCGAAGCTGTGACGTATCGAGCTTGAATCTGGGAGAACAGGCTGCCTATGTTAAGATGCGAAACTAACTCGCGCTCATAACCCACGCCGTTAGTATCGGTCCCAAAAACTTTAATACCTTTGTTATTCATGTTGAGGCGATAACCTGCCTGCTTTAATTCCCTGTTTGTTCGGTCCCAGACAACGATGTTTTCTCGATTCAGACCGCACTCTGAAAGAAGAGAGGCAAGACAAACAGAGACATCAGGTGAAGTGGAAAGTTTGCTTCCTGCTATAGTGTTGACCTTTATCCCCACTCGATCTTTTTTGCTAAAGATTGAGAGAAAACACTCTGGGAGATTTCCTCCTTGTATCAAAGCCTCCATGGCTGTTTTGCACATGCAAGCCAGCCTCTTATGTTTGGCATCTCTAGATTGATCCAAGATTCCTTTGGCCCTGACTATGATGACCTTTGACATTGTTCCTGGTTTCAACTTAATAGATACTCCTCCTTCACCGCGTTGTCAACAATCCTTCATGACTCTGAACTGGGGTCAGGCCTTATCCTAAAGTTTTGTACTCGGGTAAAGGTGGAGACAAAGCGCTTCCGGACGACAAGGCCTGATCCCAGCAGCAGAAAAAATGCTCCCTCAAGAGATTCAGGGCTTGTCAAAAAAGCAATCGGAGATTATATTAAAGAATACGTACTGACTGAAGGAGAATCGGCAATGAGACGTCAAAAAACATCCAAAGCATTCGTGTTTATCATCATTTGTTTCGGCTTATTTTGCCTACAGACTAGCAGCTCCGAGGAAAAAAGTTATTCATCCCTTCGCTATCTTCTTCCGAAGGTTGAATCCTTCAATTTTTCCGAAACTCCTCAAGATTACTTTCCTGAAACCCTGTACGAATATATCAACGGAGCTGCGGAGATATACCTTGGGTATAACTTTAATCAGCTCATCGTCGGCCAATACCAGATGAATAAGAGTGATGCATCTCTCTCTGTTGAGATTTATGATATGGGGAATGATTTCAATTCTTTCGGGATTTACAGTGCCGAGAGATTCGCAGACGCCGAATTTATTTCAGTCGGTAACCAGGGCTATCTGGAAGAAGGAACGTTGAATTTTATCGTGGGAAAGTACTATGTCAAGCTCTTGTGTTTTGATTGCGGTAAGAATCCAGAGCCGGTATTAAGGTTGTTCTCTGAGGAGATCCTGAAGAATATCGAAGATAAGGGACAGCTTCCTCCTCTTCTCAGCGTCCTCAAACAGGAAGGCATCATCCCCAACAGTGAAAAATTTATCCTGCGCAATTTTTTAGGATATGAGTTTCTCGAAAACGGCTATGTGGCCAGTTTTAAACTTGGAGACTTGGAGTTTGACTGTTTCCTCATCGAGGGAAAAACTGCAGAAGACGCCCGACAGATGTTGAAAAAGTATTTAGAAAAGCGAAAACAAGGAAATCCTGAGAAAATATCTCTTGGATATCACCTCAAGGACCGCTATTATGGACATATCTTCCTAGCTCATGTTAAGAATTACCTCTGTGGCGTGATGAAAATCAAGGATGGATCTGAAAAGTTGGGAGAACAATATCTCGAGGCTTTACTGAATTCTTTGAAAACCCATCAACGTCCGCAAAATTGATATAATTTTAATCCAGAATGCTTAGGTTTTTCTGGGATAGATAATCCTGCAGTCTCCTGAATTCCTGGTCTAGAAGAAAAAGGGATTCCTGTGCTTTTTTGATGTTTTTCTCTTTTCCCGATTCTTCGATTTCGTAGGAGGCTTTTTGAAGATGGACGAGGCTTAAATTCGCAGACGACCCCTTCAAATTATGTCCTAGCTCTCTAATCTGCTCGAAATCCTCACTCTCAACAGCCCTTTGGAGCTTTGTAAACTTTTCTGAAAAATCTTCAGTGTAGATAGTGATAAGATCATACAGGAAGGCCTCATCTCCTCCTATTCTTTCCAGGGCAGAAGATACGTCTATGGGAGCCGTGGTCTTAGAAGGTATCAAGTCATCCATTTTAAGCCTCTCATTGGGAAGAAATTTAGGAATACCTATTGATAACGATACAATTGCGTCCGTTTCTTTTGGCTTGATACAGGGCATTGTCGCTGGCTTTGATCAAGTTGTCAGTCGATATCTCAGGTTGATTTTCGGAAGAAAAAGCGCCCAGGCTAAGGGTAACACCAAGAGAGCCCATATCTGTTTTAATCTTTTTCTGAGAGACAGCCAAGCGCAGTCGTTCAGCGATGACTTGGACCTGAGTTAAACGACAGTTGGGAAGAACCACGAGAAGTTCGTCTCCTCCGTACCGACCGATCCTGTCGTAAAGACGGACATTCTTTTTCATGCGTGAAGCCACTTCGATAAGAACAACATCGCCGACGAGATGACCGTAGGTATCGTTAATGTTCTTGAAATAGTCAATATCGACAAGGAGCATCCCCACCGGTTTTTTTTCTCTTCGACTTCGATCGAGCTCTTCTTCGAGGAGTTGAATGATCGCGGCCCGATTCCAGAGTTTAGTCAGACTGTCTTGTTTGGCCTGTTCTTCTATCTTTTTTTTTGAGTATATGAGTTGATTTTGAAGGTCAACGATCCTTTTCCCAGTTTGCAGCCGTGCCTTCAATTCCAGAGGATCAAAGGGTTTGACGATATAATCATCCGCCCCGGCCCTGAATCCTTGGAGAAGGTCTTCTTGACGATCTTTAGAAGTCAGCAGAATGATATACGTGTAATTGTCTTTCTTCAGATGGCGGACTTTCTGACACAGCTCCAATCCATTGATCTTGGGCATCATCCAATCCAGGATAGCTAGCGGGATTTCATCTTTTTGAAAAACCTTCCAGGCCTGTTGACCATTGCTGGTGATCGCCACTTTGTAGCCCCAATTTTTGATGTTCTTTTCCAAAACCTTGGAAGAAATTTTGTCATCCTCGGCGATGAGAACTTTCATCATGAGTGACTCCAACGGTCAACATTTGGCTGTGAAGGTTTCGGACTCGCTTTCTTTAGCACACGATCAATCGTAGCAAAAAGTTCTTCAGGCTTTATCGGCTTCGAGACATAATCGTCCATACCGGCCTCAAGACATCGTTCGCGATCACCTTTCATCGCATGGGCCGTCAAAGCAATGATGGGAATATGACCGTTCGTTTCTTTCTCCTTTTCCCGAATGGCTGCAGTCGCCTCGAATCCATCCATCTTAGGCATTTGTACATCCATCAGGACAACATCAAAAAGGTGCTTCTCGAATTCTTCTAAGGCCTCCTTTCCATTGTGAGCTGATGTGACTTGATGTCCGTTCTTTTCGAGCATATAACACACCACTTTTTGATTGATAAGATTGTCTTCAGCAACGAGTATCCGGTAGGCGGGACAAGGCTCGTTGGGTGAAGACTGGGTGGGAGATATCTCAACCACCCTATCTTCGGGCATCTTCTTCAAAATGTGCATGATTGCATTCAATAGCTCCGACTGCCTTATTGGTTTGGTAATAAAGGCTGACACTCCAAGCTTCTGCCAAGGAACGGCATCGCCCTTGGTTTTGGTTGAATTTAACATGACGATGGTGGACTTAGCAAGGTTTGGATTTTGTTTAATTTCCTGAGCCAAAATGAAACTATCCATTCCTGGCATGTAGGCATCCATCACCACGAAGGCAAAGGGAGTGCCCATGCTTTGGGCCCGATCGATAAGCACTCTGGCTTCTTCGCCAGTCTCGGCCTCTGTCGGGATCGCCCGCCAGTTAGTGAGCATTTTACTGAGGATATCGCGGTTGGTTGCACTGTCATCGATTATCAGAGCTGAAAATCCCTCAATGCCCTTGAGATGAGAATTGCAAATAGTCTCTTCTTTGGCCACGGGGAATCTGAAACGGGCTGTAAAATGGAAGGTCGAACCCATTCCTCTCTGACTCTCAACCCATATTTTCCCACCCATCAGTTCGACGAGTTGCGAACAGATTGCTAATCCCAGTCCAGTGCCCCCGAATTTTCGCGTCATCGAGCCGTCAGCTTGAGCAAAAGCATCGAAGATCAGCCGCTGTTTTTCCTCTGGAATGCCTATGCCTGTATCCTTTATGGCGAAATGGACGGAAACCTCTTCTTGGTTATTTGAATCTTCTTCCAAAGAAACCAAAACCTCGCCTTTTTCCGTGAACTTGATGGCATTGTCGATCAGATTGATCAAGACCTGGCGGAGTCTTCCTGGATCCCCAAGAACATCGTAAGAAAGATTGTGGGGAATATCACAGACTAGCTCGAGCTTCTTCTTGTGGGCTTGGACAGAAAGAGAGGAGACGGTCTCGTAGATGAATTCTTGAAGGTTGAATTGTGTCATCTCCAGTTCAAGCATCCTGGCTTCAACCTTCGAGAAGTCAAGGATATCATTGATGAGAACCATTAAAGCTTCAGCCGATGAGCGTATTCCCTCGATGTATTTTCGTTGTTCAGGAGTGAGGTTTGTGTTGAGGGCTAGGCCAGTCATTCCCAATATGCCGTCCATTGGTGTCCGAATTTCGTGGCTCATGTTGGCTAAGAATTCACTCTTGGCATTGTCGGCCTCTTGAGCCTCTTTTTGCGCTCGAACCAAGTCTGTGACTTCCGTAACATTGAAGACAAATCCCTGATAGCTATCTTTGTGATAGATAGGCTGGAAACAAAAAATTGTTTCTAATTCGGATAAAGTTTTTTGGATAGAGACCGGTGGTGAATTGAGATTGTGTTTGAAGTTTTCAATTTCACTCCTTATCTTCTCATCTATAAAAAATGAATCTATCTCCCATATAGGTTTACCTACAACCTCAGACCTCTTTTTGTTGATCAGATTGAGAAAATAATCATTCACTTCAATAATTTTATCCTGGTTATCTGTGTAAACGATCCCCTCTTCTAAACTTGAAATAATCGCTGAGAGTTTGGTGGCCTCCCTCTGGAGGGTCTCCTCTGCTTGTTTTCGTTCAGAAATATTCCGATGCACTCCTTCCACTCCTGTCGGCTGTTTATTCTCATCGTACATGATGCGCGCATTGATTGAAGTATCGATTACTCTTCCATCCTTAGCTTTCAGCTTGATCTCATAATCATTCAGTTTTCCTCCTGCTTCTTTTAATTCCTTAACAAATACTTCTCTTTCCTCGGGATTAGCATAAAAATCAGAGGCATAATGACCGATGATTTCTTCTGGGGTATAACTGGCTTGTGAGAATATAGAAGGGCTGATGACTGTTACCCGACCCTCATTATCCGTTCGGTAATAAATATCATGGAAGGATTCAAAAATATTCCTGTATTTTTCCTCACTTTCCCGTAATGCCACTTCTGTCCTAGCTGAACGGATAACCTGAGCTGTTGACTCGGCAATTCCCTCCAACAGCGCATCTTCATCAGAAGAAATACTGTGTTGGCTAAAAAGAGCAAGCACACCGATGGTTTCCCTCTCAGCAGAGAGAAGCCGATATCCGGCAAAGGAAACCAGGTCAAGCTCTTTGGCCCAGTTGTGATTATGTACTCGGGGATCGCTCGTCACATCGTTGGTGAGAAACTTGGGATCTCGACCGGTTGCTACTTGACCGATCTTGTAACATCCGAGAGGCACTCTGCTATGTATCTTACTGTCAACATGTG
>CAYFXE010000004.1:41339-43091 GCA_964347035.1 uncultured Eubacteriales bacterium
GTGTATAACGACCTGAACTGACTACAAGATGAAGACAACGATCTCGATTCTGGCAAACATGCAGTCCTTCGGTTATTTTCGCATGAGGACAACCTGAATCACATTTATCTCCTGGCCTTGTTATCCAAATACGAGCGAAATCAGCATCAAAGATGGCCACAACCTCATCAGTAATCAGTTTGAGTTTGTCTTCAAGGCTTATGGACTTTAGCAGATTCTCCTTTAATCGATTTAAGCGTCCAATCCGCATTTCTGTTTGGTTTCGCGCGGTGATATCTCTCGAGACGACGCAGAGCGCTTTACGGCCACCGCAAGTGATCACATGGGCGCTGACTTCTACATCGATAGGCGTTCCATCTTTCCGGCGGTATTTCTGGCTTCCGAGGAATGCGCGTTCATTCCTCGTCATGGACTCAATCTTTTGATCGATTTCTTTAGGAGAATGGAGGACAAAATCATAAACACTGAGGTTATTCATCTCTTGAGCTGTGTACCCCAGCAATTTTTGTAAGGTTGCGTTAGTCTCGAGGATTTTTTTAGTCTGGACGTCCAGGATGTATATATTTTCGGCACTCTGTTCCAGCACAGTCCGGTATTTCTCCTCACTCTGGCGTAGTTCCTCTTCCTTCTGCTTGCTCTCGGTGATATCACGGTAAATTCCGTAGACGGCTTCTAATTTTTCATTGACCATGATGGGAGAAGCAAGAACAGAGACATGGATATGTGTTTTGTCTTTTTTAAGACGGACCGCCTCAAAAGCCACGCTTTCCCCTTGAGCCACTTTCTTCGTGATCGAGGCGGCCTGTTGATGGTCATCCTTGGAGGCTATCAATTTATCCAAAGGTTTTCCGAGAATTTCCTCCTTCGCAAAGCCAAACATCCTTTTAAATTCATGGTTGATACGGAGCACCTGCCCATCCGAATCAGCCATAACAATAGCCTCTTGAGCGTTCTCGAACAATTGGTCGAGTCGCGCTCTTTCGATCTGCAACCTCTGTTCTGCTTTCCTGTGTTCAATAATCTCAGCCAGTCTCTTGGCGATGGTCTCGAGTAGGCTCTTCTCCTCATCAAGGAATGGTCCCACTCCTTTTTTGGTTATCTCCCCCTTATAATGTACTTCCACAGTTCCTATGCAATCGCCGTTGAGGTTGACGTTTTCCATCATATAACATTTGGTCTTTTTGAAGTTATCTGTGCTGAATTCTTGATCTCTCAACTGGATTCGGGCACAGGTGTGTTCTGGGTACCTCCAGGCTGGTGGGATTAGATCAACCACTTCCTGGAGAAGAACCTCAAGAGGCGTGTCTTTTTTCTCTGCCAAGCCTGATATGGAAAACAGGCACTTGAGTTCCTTCATCCTTTCAGTTAGCTCTTGTTGCCTTTCTCTCAGCTCTTCGTTGGTTGACTCCAGCTCTTCGTTCGAAGCTCTCAATTCCTCTGTCGTGGCCACGAGCTTTTCATTCAAAGCCCTCAGAGTTTCCGAGGCCTCTAATTTCTTGTTCATCATCAACTTGTCTTTGTGCTTTTGGAACATGTCCTTCCTGGTCATTTCGATATCTGCACAGAGCCTCTTCAAAACCTGGACGTCCTGACCTAAAATTTCATACATCTGTTCGAATGACTTTGTTCGTTCGGATTTCTGTTTAGCCATTTTAAATTCTTGCAGTAGGGTTATGTTTTGAGTAAATGACTTTTTTTCGTTTTTGATAGATATGGTCTTTAGAAAAAAGGATCTGAAACAGGTCCTCATTC
>CAYFXE010000004.1:43101-67591 GCA_964347035.1 uncultured Eubacteriales bacterium
CGGAAAAAAGCTGATCGTGGCCACACTGCTTGGAAGAATCCGACGAGCCCCTCCCCCGCTCTGCTCCTCATTCCTCGGAGCCTCGGCGCTTCCTAAGACCAAGATCCCGTTTGGCTTGAGTGAGGAATGTATCTTTTCGAACATGTTCTGTTGGAGAAGGGGCTGGAAAAAAATGAAGAGATTACGACAGAGGATGAGATGAAATTTACCGAGAGACCGACCTTTTATAAGATTGTGATATTGGAATCGAACCAGATTTTTGAGATTAGTCTTTACCTTATATCCTCCGTCTCTCCTCACAAAATACTTACTCAAGTACTTCTTGGGCATATTTTTTATCTCTTTATCAGAGTAGAAACCTCTCCTGGCGCTCTCCAGTGCCTCCCTGCTCATATCTGTCGCCTGGATGATGATCTGATATTCACTTATTTTGTCGTTTAACATCTCGTGAAGGAGAATAGCCAAGGAATAGGGCTCTTGACCTTTCGCACATCCCACAGACCATATGCGGATTCTCTTTTGGCCCTTTTTCTTAATGGATTCGATGAGATCGGGAAGAATTTTCTTCCTGAGTGTGCGGAACACCCATCTATCCCGAAAGAAATCGCTGACACTGATGGTCAATGCCTCCAAAAATTTGTTAAATTCTGTTTTGTCTCTTCTTAGACATTCCAGATAATCCTGATAATTTTTAGAATTTGTGATTTTCATCCTCAATCCTATTCTTCTTACTAGGGTCGAGCTTCGATACATCCGGGCATCGAAATCTGTGATCTTCTCGATCTCTTCGAGCACCCGGTTTAATTCTTTACTCGTCGTTTCCATGTAGGTTGACTCTCCAGAGAAGATAATTGATCCTGTTTATCGAGTTGTTTCTTCATTCATTCTCCGGCTAAAGTTTTTCGACGATAACGGCTGTGTTCAGTTCTTTTTCTTTGGCAGAATGGAGAGCCCTGTCGCAGGCTTGCCAGAGTTCATCTCCCATAGCATGGAGTGAAACATCCGAGGATGTTCCCGCGAGGCTAATTGTGATATCTAAAGATCCTCTTCCTGTCTCTATTTTTTCTTCGCTGATGCACTGCTGGAGACGTTCAGCAATGCACTCGACGTGGATTAATCCGCAATTGGGTAGAACCACGGCCAACTCATCTCCGCCCCAACGGCCCAGCCGATCATACCCTCGAAGGTTCTTCTTTAGCCGATTGGTCACTTCGAAGAGGACAGCGTCACCGATAAAATGTCCATGCAAACGATTGACTTTCCTGAAGCCATCGATATCCACGATGATCAGACCCGTCGCTCTGTTTTCTTTCCGGCCCAAATAAAGCTCCTCATTGAAAAAGCCTAAGATGGTATTCCTATTCCAAACCTTGGTGAGTCTGTCGTAGCTGGCCGAATCCACCTGTTCCTCTTCTTTCTTGATGATACGTTCACCGTTTTGTATTCGAACCTTTAACTCGAGAGAATTGAAGGGTTTGGCAACATAGTCATCAGCCCCAGCTGAAAGACCGGTGATGATGTCCTCCTGGAGATCCCGGCCGGTCAGGAGAATGATATAAATGTGTTTGGATTTATTATCTCGATATCGATTACGAATACGTCGGCAGAGCTCGACTCCATCTATCTCAGGCATCATCCAATCTAAAACGGCTAATTGGACCTCATCTTTCTCGATGGCGTCCCAGGCTTGTTGGCCGTTCCTGGCTACTACCGTATCGTATCCCCAATCAGAGATACTCCTCTCTAAAGCCCTGCAGGAAATGGGTTCATCTTCGGCTATTAGCACTCTCATGATGGTCTCTTCCTTATGTATATTGTTGATTTTATTTATGGATAGAGAATGGTCAATCGCCTTTCAAGGTGATTAATGGGGTGATATTCCCTCCTTGCCCATCACCTCTTTAGGGGAAGCTCAGGCTAGTGGGCTTAAAACACCCAGGATTTCAGGCTTCGCTCGGGGTGAGGCTTCTTTATCTTGTCTATCGGGGTCAGGCTTCGTTATCATGTTTGGCTTTGGACAAAATGCTTTGTCCTTCATACACTCTTCACGATGAAGCCTGACCCCAGTTTTATCTTTTATTCCGAAGCAACCAAATTAGCAGGAAGCATTCAGGCTGGCAGGTTCATTTAAAGGTTTGATTCTCTAAATGAATTGATTATAATGAGAACAAAGAAAGGCTATGCAAGGGAATAAAGTCGTCACCGCTTCTTTGGTGATCATTGTGATCTTTTTAGCTGGTGTCGTTTTACGGCTGGCTAAGCCAGTGCTCTTTCCCTTCTTCATAGCGATCTTCTTATCTTTTATACTTTCACCGGCATTGGATTCTCTGACACGACTACAAATTCCTAAGGCAGTCTCGATTATTTTTATCCTGATCATCACCTTTTTTGTTATCTATCTTTTGGGTGCGCTCTTCTACTCCAGCGGTAAGACCTTTGCCTCTGAGTTTCCAAAGTACGGCCAAAAAATTAGCTCTATTTTATCCACTATCCAAGAAAAATTTAAACACACTGGGTCCACTCGGGCCCCTTTGGAATGGGTAGGCGAGCTGGACATTAACCGCGTGGGAGGCTTACTCCTCTCCTCGTTAGGCCCGTTTTTTTCGTTCATCTCGAATCTTTTCTTGATATTCGTCTTCGTTATCTTCATCCTGGCCGGGCGGGGGAAAACAAAGGCCAAGATCAAAGTTACATTCGACGCCTGGAGGGGTGATAAAATCATAAACGTCATCCAGAAAATTGATCATCAAATCCAGAAATATTTAGCGATAAAGACAGTTGTCAGCTTTTTTACAGGGGTTATGGCAACCCTCGTCTTGACGATTTTTGGTGTTGATTTTGCTATCGTCTTCGGTTTTTTGACCTTTCTCTTGAATTACATACCCACTGTCGGCTCGATCATCGCCACGGCTCTCCCCCTGATCATCGCCGCCTTCCAGTTTGAGACTCTCTGGCCTGTCTTTTGGATTTTTCTCATTCTGGGCACAATCCAGATGGCTATGGGCAATTTTATCGAACCCAAGCTGATGGGAGAAGGGCTAGGGCTCAGTCCTCTGGTGGTCCTCTTTTCTTTGTTTTTTTGGGGATGGCTATGGGGAATTCCAGGCATGATTTTGGCTGTTCCGATTGCTGCCATCATCAAAATCGTCTGTAACAATATTCCTTCTCTCGAGTTTGTGGCTTCTTTGATGAGCAAGGATTAAGATCAATTTCGGGTGATGATTTTTTTCTGATCCGAGATTTTCTGGAAGCGTGAGAAACGTTCATCGAGCTTATCGAGGTAAGATCGACCTTCAAAATTCCCCTGAGCTATAGACTGGACAGCAAGAATCAATCTGTCCAAGCATTTGCTTTTTTCCTCTAGAGTGTAGGAGGTCTGTTCGTCAGGAAGAATAATTTTCTTCTCGTAACGACAGTCTCTGATTGTCCGGTGTATCGCCTCCCCTAATTCATTCTGGGGACCAGGTTTCTGATCGACGAGGAGAAGGATTCCTTTCCCTTTTTCCAGCTTATCTTTGGCGTATTCCAAGGCCAGCAAAGCATCTTTATCTTGAATAGGTTTTGTTTTATCGGCCAAGGCTTTGATCGTCATTTCTACTTGAAAGGCGAGCCAGGCCATCCTTTCATCTCTCAAGATGTCTTGATCGGGAAGAGCCCTAGCTGCTGCCTGTTTTTGCCTCTTCTCAATAATCTTATCCTCTTGGTAAGGTTTGTGCCTAACAAGATATGTACAGTTAGACGGACAATGAATCTCCTTTTCTCTAAGAAGACCGCAGCAGAGGTTGCATATAGACTCACCCAAGGCAATGCAGAATCGTTTCGACTTACGTTTTTGGCATTTGACACACTTGGCCATCGAAGGTTCCAGTCAGTGATTAGCTGTCAACATGTCAGGTGGAAGGCCCCGATGGTCTTCTTCCTGATTAAAAGCTCGTTAAATCTTTGAACAGCCGCCTCTGTCTTCTCTATAATCAACTCAACGCCGTTGGCTTGAGCGCGCTGTTTGACTTCATCCATCACTTTCATCAAACCGCTAAATCCTGTGCCGACAACGAGGACTTCAGGGGCTTCCAGGAAAACCTCCTCAACATCCTCCACACAGAGGCTATGCCCCGTTTTCCGCCACCAAGACGAGTGAATCCTATCAGAAAAAATGATGAGATCAGAAGTGTAGGTTCGGTTATCCACAACCATACGACCGAACGAATAGGAATCGATCATCTCTTCTTTTTTAACAGGAATGTATCAGAATTTAGAGTCTTTATCTTTTTTCCCAACAGACTTTTTAAAGCTTTCTGGGCTGCCCTTTTCTCGGCACTCTTTTTGGACAGCCCCTTGGCTTTCCCCAGGGACCTTTCCTGAGAGAGCACCTCCACGGTAAAAATTTTCTTGTGATCAGGACCTTTGGTGGTGATGGTTTTATAGACGGGTGCTGGGAGGTTTTCCTTCTGAAAATATTCCTGAAGAACAGATTTATAGTTGTTGACAAAAAAATTCTCGACATTCATTTTTTTAAACAGGGATTTTAAGTGAGGGAAGAGGAATTTTTCTGCCTTGCTGAGTCCGCCATCTATATAGATGGCGGCAATCAAAGCCTCGAATGCGCCGGCGAGAATCGTCTTTTTCTTCCTTCCTCCGCTCCTTTCTTCTCCTCGGCCCAGCCGAATCTGCTTGTCCAGTTTTATCCGCTGGGCAAAATAAGACAAAGAAGACGTGCTTCCTCCAGCAGATTTTAGTTTGGATAATTCCCCTTCGGAGAGATCAGAGTATGTGACGCACAGAAAATCGGCGATGATCAGGCCGAAAACAGAATCACCCAAAAACTCTAATACTTCGTTGTCTGTTCCTCTGACCTGATTGTTTTCATAAGCATAAGAACTATGGGTGAGGGCTTGGAGGAGGATTCCCTTTTTTTTGAATGTGTAGCCAATCTTTTTCTCGATTTGAGAGAGATTTGTTTTCATCTGAACATCAAGCTGAATAAACGATTCTTCCTCTGACTATGGTCATCACAGGTGCCCCCTTCAATTTCCAGCCATGGAACGGGGAGTTTCGACTCTTTGATTTGAACCGGTCGATATCAACGATGATTTCTTTGTTGAGATTGAGCAGGGTCAAATCTGCATCCGCCCCCACAGCAATCCTACCTTTATTTTCAAGCCCGAGGATGAGGGCAGGAGAAGTGGATATCATCTCGATAAACCGGGAGAGAGAAATAATATTTTTGCTAACCAGTCTATCCAACAGGAGAGAAATAGCCGTCTCTAACCCGTTGATACCAAAAGGAGCCCGATCGAATTCCACATTCTTCTCGTCCAGGGTATGAGGGGCGTGATCTGTAGCGAAGACGTCGATTGTCCCGTCCTTTACGGCCCCGATCAGGCATTCCGAATCCTCTTTACTCCTGAGTGGAGGATTGACCTTCAGGTTCGTGTCATAGTTCTCGAGCACTGAATCGTTGAGTAAAAGATGATGAGGTGTGACTTCCGCTGTGACCTTGACCTTTTTCTTCTTTGCTTCCCGGATAAGATCCACAGCTCCCTTGGCACTGAGGTGGGCGATATGAATCCTTGCCTTGACTTTCTCGGCCAGGATAAGATCTCGAGCCACGATGATTTCTTCAGATGAGGCCGGCATCCCCCGAAGACCGAACAGATAGGAATAATACCCCTCATGCATCACCCCTTCTTGAGTCAGGCTTCTGTCTTCACAGTGGTCGATGATGACAGTTTCCAAAGGCTTGGTATATTCGATGGCTCGACGCATGATTTCGCTCGTTTTGACTGGAAGCCCGTCATCGGAAAAGGCAACAGCACCGGCCTCCACCAAGTCAGCCATGTCTGTTAACTCCTCGCCCTTTTGCTCCTGAGTAACAGCGGCAACAGGAAAAACATTGACTACCGCCCTCTTCTTGGCTTCAGAAATGATGTATTCGGTCACTCCTCGATTATCGTTAACGGGTTTGGTATTGGCCATACAGGCTATGGAGGTGAATCCGCCTTTTGCGGCCGCCAGAGATCCTGTATGGATGGTTTCTTTGTCCTCTTGTCCAGGCTCGCGCAGATGAGTGTGCATATCGATAAATCCTGGCGCAACCACGCGTCTGGAAGCATCGATGACTTTCGAGGCTTTGGCATCGATTCTGGGTTTTATCTCGATAAACTTGCCTTTGTCTATCAGGATATCCAAGGTCTCATCTGTACTTGTTGCTGGGTCGATCACCCGTCCATTCTTAACCAGCAGGCTCACGCTCTTTCCCTCCCAATAAGAGATAAAGGATAGCCATCCGGACAGCGATTCCGTTCTCTACCTGTCTGAGAATTACAGACTTGGCTGAATCGGCCATATCGGCCGAGAGCTCCACTCCACGGTTTATGGGACCAGGGTGCATTATGATGGCATTTTTTTTGGCTCGGCGGAATCTTTTCTTGGTTAAGCTGTAAAGATTCCTGTATTCTCGGAGTGATGGGAAGTAGTTTCTCTGCTGCCTTTCGAGCTGTATCCTGAGCATCATGATCACGTCGGCACCCTCACAAGCTTTATCAAAATTATATTCGACTTCCACTCCAAACTTACTGAATTCAACAGGAAGAAGGGGTGGAGGACCGGAGAGAACAACTTGAGCTCCGAGTTTGTTCAGGCAAAATATATTGGATCTGGCCACTCGGCTATGGAGAATATCCCCAGCGATAACGACCTTCAATTCCTCGAACGTATTTTTGAATTGCCTGATAGTGAAGGCATCGAGTAGAGCTTGAGTCGGATGTTCATGAGAGCCATCGCCAGCATTGAGGATATGGGACTGGCAAAAGGTGCTGATAAAATGGGGGGCTCCGGAAGAGGCATGTCTGATGATGATCGCATCTGGATTCATTGCCTCAAGGTTCAACACCGTATCCTTGAGGCTCTCTCCTTTTACGACAGAGCTGGCCAATCGATTAAAATTGATGATGTCAGCACTGAGCCTTTTGGCTGCCAACTCAAAGGAACTCCGCGTCCTGGTGCTCGGCTCGAAAAAAAGGTTGATGACTGTCTTTCCTCTGAGCGTGGGGACCTTTTTAACTTCCCGAGTAGAAATTTCGTACATCGAATCGGCTGTATCCAAGATGGCGAGAATATCAGAATCAGTGAGATTTTGAATCCCAAGGAGATGTTTATGATTAAAAGACAACGGTCTTCTCCTATTTTATCCCGGGAGGTTCTGTAATCAGAACTTCGTCTGTTTCATCGATTTCCTTGAGTTTGACCTGAACGATCTCTCTTTTTGATGTGGGTAGGAATTTACCGACATAATCAGCCCTTATGGGAAGCTCGCGGTGACCCCGGTCGATGAGCACGAGAAGCTGAATTGTTTTAGGCCTTCCCAAATCGATCAAGCTGTCCATAGCGGCTCGGATGGTTCTTCCGGTAAAAAGAACATCATCGACAAGGAGGACATCCTTTTTGCCCACCGAAAAATCGATTTCTGTCTTTTTGACCATATGCTGAGCTTCGATTTCTGAAAAATCATCTCTATACAGGGTGATATCCAAAACACCTACAGGAATTTTGATCTTCTCCATTTCATGTATCAATTTAGAAATTCTTTTACCAACGTAAATCCCCCTAGTTCTGATCCCGACGATAACGAGATTTTTGAGGTTCCGGTTCCGCTCGATGATTTCTGTCGTCATCCGATGCAGGACCCGCTTTATTTTCCGCGCATCCATGATCCTTGCTTTTATTTTATCTTCCATGAAACAGCTCCTGACTGGTAAGTCAAATTCCCAACTCGTTTAAGTTGAGTCGTAGATAGTCTAGGACACTCTCTTCAGAGTGCTGACTTTCCCTAAGAACATGCTATAATCATCATAAAAAGTCAAGGGGAGATATCTGAGGTGGGGCAAGTTTGAATGCATTGAAAACACGCGGGATTTCCCCAGCGAGAAAATCCCGCTCCGATACGGGCTTCGCTCTCGTCTATTTCATAGAGGAACCATGCCCCCTCAGCCCTGCTCAGGGTTTTCTAAGCATTCAACCTGACCCTTATATTTTTCAACGGTTTTTAGCATCTAGGATTTTGCGATGTTTCCTCAATGAATGGTGCTGACCTGACTAGCTAGAACTCGACAAAGAACTATACCCAAAATAGAGGTCGAAGGATGGGAATCTTCTATTGAATGATGTTTATATTTTTCTGAAATAGTTTTTTGCAGTCTCGATGTCCTTTTGAATCTGATCGGTAAGTTCTTCAGGAGTGGTAAATTTCATTTCTTCCCTGATTTTTTTTACGAATTGAATGGTTATTTTTTTTCCGTAGAGATTTTCATTGAAATCTAAAATATAAGATTCGATGATGATGTCTTTCTGTCTAAATGTGGGTCGTCGCCCGATGTTGGTTAAAGACTGCCATGTCTTCCCATCGATCACCACCACCGTGATAAAAACTCCGCGAGGGACGATTTCGTTTGGCGTTCGGACGTTCGCTGTCGGAAATCCGATGCTCTTTCCTCGGGATTGTCCCCGAAAGACTTCTCCTGAAATTTCATAGAATCTTGCTAGCAAAAGATTGGCTTGTTCTATCTGTCCCTCCTGGAGAAGATTTCGAATCAGACTGCTACTGACGGAATATCCCTCCTTGGTCACCGAAGGCAGGGAAATGACTTGAAAGTCGTATTCAGAGGAGAGTTGATATAAAAGACGGCTATTGCCCACTCGGTTCCGGCCGAAGCGAAAATTTTCTCCCACAACGACCACCCTGGCCTTGAGAAGATTGATGAGGATCTTTCGGACGAATTCCCGGGCTGTCAAACCAGAGAATTCTTTATCGAACGGGATGACCAGAGCGACATCAAGGCCAAACTTACGGATTTCTGCAAGTCTTTGATCCAGGGTCTGAATCAACTTGACTCTCTTTTTTCCGAGGATTTTCTCCGGATGGGGAGAGAAAGTCAGCACGATAGAGATAAGGCCCGATTCCTTAGCCTTTCTGGTGACCAAGTTCAGAATCGATCTATGGCCCTCATGTACACCGTCAAAATTTCCGAGCGTGACAACTGACTGTTTCGAGAAGGAAGGAAGATTCTCGAATCCTCGTATGACTCTCATCGCCTTATAACTTGATAATTTTCGCTTTTTCCATGTAATTCAGCTTCAGCTGTTGGAGGCAAGAGTCCAGAAACTTATCTTCTTCCGGTTTCAGGTTCCCCTTTGTCAGGTCTTTCATCAGGTCAAGAAGATCGATCAGCCTCTTGACTAAGTCTAGGTTTTCATGGACTTTTCCAGATTCCGGGTCTTCAGCCAGCCCGAGATTGATCAGAGCCTGGGTGTAAAAGGGAAGGACGATTGAACTAAAATCAAGGGGCGGAAGGATGACCCTCTGTTTCTCGGCTTCTTTCTTTTTCGGTTTTTCCTTTGTCTTCTTTCCTTTTTCTGCCATTTTACTTCCCCGGATATGGAGTGAAAAGAAAGGGATCGAATAAAATGTTGTTGATGATTTGACAAAAAATATTACAATATTCTCTTCGATAAAGCAAGGGAGATGAAGTATGGATGATGCCGCAACAGCCGGGAAAAAATTTCAAAGACTCGTGGAGATTTTGGATGCTCTGCGGGGAGAACAAGGCTGCCCCTGGGATAGGGAACAGGATGAAAGATCCATTTCCGATTATTTCTTGGAGGAGGTCTACGAAGCCGTCGATGCTGTCTATAAGAATGATTACCAAGTATTAGCCGAAGAGCTGGGAGATGTCTTGATGGAAGTGGTTTTCCTAGCCAGGATTTACAAAGAAAAGGGAAAGTTAACTATTTCTGATTCTTTGGAGAATATCATTCAAAAGATGGTCCGGCGACATCCCCACGTGTTCACCACGCAACAACGCAAAACGCCAGAGAAGGGTATCCAGGATTGGCAACGCCTGAAAAAAGAAGAGAAGAGCAGGACATCTTTTTTCGATGGTATCGTGAAATCCTCTCCGGCACTTCTCGAAGCTTTTCAGATAGGACAACAAGCTTCCTCCTTTGGTTTTGATTGGATCCAGACGTTGGATGCTCTTCAAAAAATAAAGGAGGAAGTATCGGAGCTTGAAAACGCTCTGAAGGCCGGAAGAGAAGAAGAGGTTCTAAAAGAAATCGGGGATGTGCTATTTTCCATGGCCAATGTCTCTCGTTTACTGGGAGTCAATCCAGAAATAGCTCTTAAACAGGCCAACCGTAAATTTGTCGATAGATTCAGATCAGTAGAACAGAGGCTCAGGAAAGAAGGCAAAAGCATCCACCAAGCAAGCTGCAAAGAGATGGATAAAATTTGGGAAGACATCAAGAACGATGAATAATATTTATGCTTTCAGTGATCAATTATAACATTTAAATTGCAAGGAAATGAATGAAGCGACATTGAAGACCTCGACCCAACCTATCCCAGCCCTCCTGAATCGTTCATTGAGGGAAGCCGATGTAGTCGGCCGCCGAGTGTGTTTGAGTTGGGGTCAGGCCTTATCCCAAGGTTTTGTACTCGGGTAAAGATAGTGTGACAAAGCGCTTCTGGACGACAAGGCATGACCCCAGCAGGCGCCGAGAGAGACGGTGAGGGAATGGCGTTAAAAATCTGAAGGGAGCGAAGTCATTTCCGTGTAATAACTCAGATTAATAAAAGTTTACCTGTTGAAAGAAATTCTAGTTTTCTCCCTTGTTGTTCATCCTTTGCAGAAGGCTGGCTTTGATGAATTCATCGATATCCCCGTCGAGAACTTTATCCACATCTCCGACTTCGACGTTTGTGCGGAGATCCTTGATCATCCTGTAGGGGTGGAGAACATAGGATCGAATCTGATTTCCCCAGGCAATATCTGATTTGGCGTCTTCCAGCTTTTCCAGCTTTTCCAGTTTTTTCTTCTTTTCTAATTCGTACAGACGGGCTTTCAAGACCTTCATCGCCGAGGCTTTATTTTTATGCTGGGATCTCTCGTTCTGACATTGAACCACGATTCCCGTAGGAATATGGGTTATCCTGACGGCTGAGTCGGTCACGTTGACATGTTGGCCCCCACGACCTGAAGCACGGTAAGTATCAATCCTTAGATCGTCAAGATCGATTTGAACCTCGATTTCCTCTTCGATCTCTGGATAAACGAAGACAGCTGCAAAGGAAGTATGTCGTCTTTTGTTGGCGTCGAAAGGAGAAATCCTGACCAATCGATGCACCCCTGACTCTTGGCTCAAGTTTCCGTAGGCATAATCTCCGACCAGCCGGAGAGTGACACTTTTCAGTCCGGCTTCTTCCCCCGGCTGAATATCTAGGATTTCTGTCCTAAAGCCTTTTCGCTCGGCATACCGAAGGTACATCCTGAGGAGCATTTGGGCCCAATCTTGTGATTCTGTCCCCCCGGCTCCAGGATGGACAGTCAGTATTGCATTCCGCGCATCATCCTTATCGAAGAATAACGTCTTCAACTCAGCCTCAGCCAAATCCTCTTCGATAGAGACCAACGCCTGCTGCAGCTCCTCCTCCACCTGTTCTCCCTCTTCCGCCAATTCGACGAGGACTTCGATCTCTACTATTTTCTGTTTCATCCCTGTGAAGAAACTAAGGTCTTTTTCTAGCCTCTTTTTGTTTTGTTGAAGGGTCTGATATCTTTGTTGATCCTTCCAGATATCAGGTGCGGAGAGGTCTTGGTTGATATTCTCGATTTCAGACTTTTTGCCGGCTATGTCAAAGAAAACCTCTTAATTTATCGTACTTAGAGAGGTAATCCTTGATTTTGGCCTGGAGTTCAGAGAGCGGAATTTTTACGGGCTTTTCTGGCATGAATCCTCTGTACTAGGGTCAGGATAAGGAATACACCACAAAAAGTCAAGCTGAGGAAGGCCAGGATATCGCCATGACGGGTGTATATTGTTCTTTCCACAGAAGGATAAATTTGGGCTGTGAGATGAGTTATAGTCATCATCTTCGATTGTGTGATGATGCGTCCGTAGGGATCGATGATGCCACTGACTCCTGTCGTAGCAGCTCTGAGAAGATACCGCCTGTTTTCGACGGCTCTGAACACGGCCATGGAAAAGTGCTGGTAAGGGGCAGAGCTCTTTCCATACCAACCGTCGTTGGTGATGGTCACTAAGAATTGAGCTCCCTGCTTGACAAACCGGCGGACCAAATCGGGGAAGATGATCTCGTAGCATATTGGAGAGCCAAACGGATAACTCTCAAACCTGTGGAGGGTGTGCTCTTTTCCTGGAGTAATATCTCCGATGGCATGTGTCATTCTTTGGATGAAGGAGAAGATTTTTTTATACGGAGTGTATTCTCCGAACGGGACCAGATGCATCTTATAGTACTGGCTCATGGAAAGGTCTGGTCCAAGGCATATAGCCGTATTATAATAAAGGATAGTGTCTCCACTAACGGCGATTTCATTCGTCCCGACAAGAAGCGTACAGCCTGTTTCTTGGACAAACCGAAAAAGCCTGAGCTTAAACTCTTGGTAAAGTTCCTGAGGACAACTGAAGCAAAGGGTGACAGAAAATTCAGGCCAGATGATGAGCTGCGCTCCCTCACGGTAGGCTTGGTTGCTGAGGTCCATGTGTCTTTCGAATAAGTTTTGGATTTCTTGAGTCGAGACTTGATCCCAGTAAATATCTGAGGATACGTTTCCCTGGATAACAGCAGCTTTAAACGTATCTCTCCCCGGAGGAACCTGTTTCAGATTCCACAGTCCCAATCCATAGAGACAAAGGATGAAACCGAGCCCAATAAAAAAGGGATATTTTTTTCTATGTTTCATGGAAAACACAAAAAGACATTGGAAAAGGACCATTGCGAAGGAAAGGCCGTAAACACCAGTGACAGAGACCATCTGGATAAACGGCAGGTTTCTGTACTGGCTGGAGCCGAGAAGCCCCCAAGGAAATCCAGTAAACAGGTGAGTCAAGGCATACTCGAAAGAGACCCAGAGGAAGGGAGAAATCAGAAAAACAAGTTTAGGAAATGATCCGAGAATTTTCGAGAAGAGAAGACAAAAAAAGGCCCAAAAAAGAGCGAGGAAAAGGACAAAGACGACGTAAATCAAGAAACTGAACGGAAGGGAGAGATTGCCATAATGAGCTGGAACAGACGGAATCCAGTAGATCAGAAGAGCATTGTAAGAAATTCCTGCTAAAAAGCCCAAAAGGAAGGATTGCTTGGGCTGATACTTGAGGATGACAAAAAAAAGGGGAATGAGCGAAATCCAAGCGAAGAAGGAAAGGCTGAACTTCGGGAAAGAGAGGGCCGTGATGAGTCCGCTCAGTAAGGCCAGAAAAATATCAACCGTTCTTATTCTCAAGCTTCAACAAATATACTTCTTTTAGGAAAAGAGAGCAAAAACACCTATTTCCGGACGATGAAGTAGTCGCTCTTCTTTTTCTTCTGTGACTCGGCTAATTTATCTCTTATCTTCTCCGCCTGTTCCCTGGATGGGAAGCTCCCGATTCTCACTCGATAGACAGGCTTTTTGTCCGTTGATAGAGGATCGAGGACAAAAGCGCGGTAGCCCTCTTTCTTGAATTTTTCGGCCACCGAGGAAGCAGCTTTCGTGTCGGCAAAAGCCCCCACCTGGACAAAATAAAGGTGTTCGCTTTGGACTTCGGACGGCTTTTTCTTCTCGGTCTCTTTCTTAATCCGCTGGTGCATGGCCAGCTCTTTTTGAATAACATCCCTCTCTTCTCCAGATGACTCTGGCTCCTCTTCCTTAGTTTTTTCTAACTTAGCCTCTGCCGGAAATTCTGACTCCTTAAGAATTTGAGCCTGTTTCTTACCTACAGAGACACCAAGTAGAAAGATGACCACGCCCAAGATTAGGATGGCGATAAAAATGAACACGAGGGAGGAGCTTGAAAGCTGGACTTCTCTGTAATCCTTGGTCTTCATTCCTTATCGCTTTTCTCTTTCGATCCTTTAAACATGAAAGCTTTTAACATATCAAGGGGAAGCGGGAAAACGATGGTAGAATTCTTCTCGGTTGCAACTTCTGTCAGGGTCCCCAAGAAACGGAGTTGAAGAGCCTGAGGATTGGTCGAGATGATATCGGCAGCTTGGGTCAGCTTGCCGGCGGCTTGGTATTCTCCGTCGGCATGGATAACCTTGGCCCTTCGTTCTCTTTCCGCCTCGGCTTGTTTGGCGATGGCTCGGATCATATTATCCGGTAGATCCACATGTTTCATCTCCACGAGTTGAACCTTAATACCCCATGGATCTGTGTGCATGTCTATGATTTCTTGAAGCTGAGCATTGAGTTTTTCTCTTTCAGAGAGAAGTTCATCCAGTTCAACCTCTCCCAAGACACTCCTCAGAGTCGTCTGGGCAAGCTGAGAAGTGGCAAAAAGAAAGTCCTGAACCTCCAAGATCGCTTTTTGAGGGTCCATGACACGAAAGTAGACAACAGCATTGACCTTAACGGAAACATTATCCTTGGTAATCACATCTTGAGGTGGAATATCCATGACAACGATTCGAAGGCTGACTCGGACCATGCGGTCGATAGGAGGGAAAACGAGGATAATTCCCGGCCCCTTGGGTTTGGAGAGGACACGGCCGAGACGAAAGATCACGCCTCTTTCGTATTCCCTTAGTATTTTAATCGCATTCAATAAATAGAGAACAACGAGAGCTATGATGATTATGGGGAAAGTATACATTGTAACCTCCTTATGTTTCGCTGATTTTTTGAGATGTTTTCAATCTATTCGAAGCTGTATAAAATTTCAAGATATTTCTGTCTCGATGTTAGACCTTTGTGACTTTGATCTTTAAATTCCGCATGACTTCCACGACTTTCACTTTGGCTCCCTTAGGGATGTTTTCTTTAGATTCAGCATTCCAAATTTCGCCGTGGACAAAGACTTTCCCTTCGGGATCGATATCCGTTTGAGCTGTGCCGATCTCACCTTCAAGCCCTTCTCTGCCCGTAGCCGCCTTTTTTATGTGGGCTCTAATGGCCAGGGTGATCAAAAAGATGAAAATCAACGAGATGGCAACGGCGACCGGGATGATGAAGTTTAAACTCGGCCTAAGCTCTGGTATGGGAGTATTGATTAGCATTATCGAGCCGATGACCATGGCTATGATTCCTCCTATGGTTAAAATTCCATAACTCTGAACCTTCAATTCGAGGATAAACAATCCGATTGCCAAGAGAATCAAAATCAAGCCAACATAATTGATAGGCAAGATTTGGAAAGAAAAAATGGCTAACAGCAGGCAGATCCCTCCAAGAACACCTGGTAAAATGGCTCCTGGATTGGAGAACTCGAAATACAAGCCGAGCAAACCCAACATTAAAAGGATATAGGCAAGGTTGGGATTGGAGATGGTGATCAGGAATTTTTGCCGGGCAGTCATCGGGATTTCCACCACATCCTCTCCTTCGAGCCGGAGTGGAACCTCTTCGCCATCGAATCTTTTAATCGTTCGACTGTCAAAATAATCGATGATCTCCTGTTCGTCTTGAGCAATAAGATCGATGAGGTTCCCTTCCAGCGCCTCTGTCTCCGTGTAGGAGAGGCTTTTTCTCACGGCATCCTCGGCCATCTTTATGTTCCGTCCTCTTTTCTCAGCTAGGGTCTTGATGTACGAGGCGGCATCATGCGTGACTTTCTCCTCCATCGTCTTATCCATTGCCTGTCCAGTGATGGAAACGCCGACAGGATGGGCTGCCCCAGTGTTTGTCCCTGGAGTCATGACAAAGATGTCACAGGCTACGGCGATGAAGAATCCGGCCGAAGCCGCCCGGGCTCCGTTGGGATGGACATAGGCCACGACTGGGACTTTCGAACTTAAGATGCTCTCGATGATCTCCCTCATCGAAGAATCTAAACCACCGGGAGTATTTAAGGTCATGATGATTAAGCGGGCGTCTTCTTTTTCGGCTCGATCGATCGTGTTCCGGATGTACTCTGAGGTGACTGGGTGGATGGGAGCTGAGACATCTATTTTCAAAATAGCCGAGTTACAGAGCACAGGGAGAAGGAGGACAAATAGAATGACTATTAATTTTCTCATCTCTTTGATTTCATTATAGGAGGGCAATAATTCCAAGTCAATAATTTATCTTGAGCAACACTCGCTCAACCCAATAAATTCAATCAAGAAGATGTAGAGGATGATTGCATCTTCCAATATTGATGTACTCGCAGAGATATTTACATAGAAAGAGCAATAGAGACAAATCGGCAAGCAGGATAAATTAGAAGCATTGGTTTTTACTTTCTATAGTACAAAATACATAGAAAAATGAATTTTCTGAAATAATAGAAAAACCAGGCTCACATGAATAAAGATAATCAATCAAAAGAACTGAGGCAAAAAAAATTGCTTGAATTACATGAACGAATTGCTGAACTGGAGAAATTAGAAATCACGAGAACACAAACAAATAACCAACTGCGGAAAATTGAAGAGAAAATTCGACAATTGTTTGAGAACGTAGAAGACACTATAGCTATAATTCAAGATAGGTTAATAAAATATGTAAATCCGTATGTGACACATTTATTAGGTTATTCTCCTGAGGAAGTTATCGGAACCTCGTTTGCACATTACGTTCATCCTGATGAACTTCCCAGGTTGGCAAAATACTACATTCAACGCATAGCAGGTGAGGATGTTCCCCCTGTTTATAATACAATAATAAAGCACAAAGATGGAAGCGACGTTCATGTTGAAATAAAAGCAAGTGTAATTACATATCAGGGAAAGCTAGCTGATTTTGCCATTGTTAAGAAACGGTCGATAAGCGAAAAACATGAATAATTAAGGAGAGTGGAAGCCAGGAAGCCGGATATTCCTGAGGTAGATGCGAGAACGGAGCTGGCTGGAACGAAGAGCCAATAATCCTCTCATCAATCCACATAACTCTCCAGGTCAACCTATAACAACGTTATATCTAAGAGTACAAAATAAACTTAGGCTACCTAAACCTAAGTCGAAGAAATTAAAAAAATTAGTTGACATTTTATTTTTAATAAATTAATTATTATTATGCCAAACAAAAAGGAGACTCTGATGATTAAGAATGATATCGCCCTTGCAATCGAAGAACAATCGGAATTCAACAGGGCTACATCATTGTTAATCGTAGAAAAAACTCTTACTTCTTTAAAAAAAGCCCTTCTCAGTGGAGAAAAAATCGAAATCCGTGGATTTGCCAGCTTCAAAGTCGTTCCTAAGAAAACAGGCTACGGCAGGGATATCCGTCGCAAAAAACAGATTGAGATAAAAAAGGGGAAAAGGATCAAATTCAGGCCTGGTCAGGATTTAAAAAATATCAAATAAAATAAAACCCATCTCACCTCAAGGATTGAAAACCCAATCCCTCCGATCAAGGGAGAGTAAAGTCAAGATTTCCCATTTCGCGCGTCCCTTCTCACCCGAGGATAACTTTCAGGCCTTCCTGAAAAGCCTCCCCGATATCTTGGCTGCAAGAGATTTTAAAACATTCGTCTCTTTGATCAAAAATGCCAAAAAAAAGAATAGAGCCATTCTCTTTGCCTTGGGTGCTCACGTGATTAAGGTCGGACTCAGCCCCATCATCATCGATTTGATGGAAGAAGGGTGGGTGACCGCTTTGGCTCTAAACGGCGCTGGAATCATTCATGACTTCGAGATTGCTTTTGCCGGCCATACATCTGAGGAAGTGGCATCTCAGATCAAACAGGGACAGTTCGGGGTGGCCAAGGAAACAGGAGAAATGCTCAACAAGGCTGTAAATCTGGGTAAAAAGAAAGGACTCGGTTTGGGGGAGTCGATCGGAAAAATGATGATCGAGGCTGACTTACAGCACAAAGAGTCGAGCCTTCTCTGGACAGCCGAGAGACTAAACATTCCTGTCACTGTCCATGTTGCTGTCGGGACAGACATCATCCACATTCATCCCAGTGTAAGCGGAGAGGCTATCGGAAAGTTAAGCCTGCATGATTTTTTTCTCTTCTGTTCCTTATTAAAGAATCTCGAGGGTGGGGGGATTTTTCTCAACATTGGATCAGCTGTCATCTTGCCCGAAGTCTTCCTTAAGGCCGTGTCCTTAGTCAGGAATAAAGGCTATAAGCTCGAGGCTTTCTCCACAGCCGTTTTCGATTTCATCCACCATTATCGGCCCGACCAAAACGTTGTGAAAAGGCCTCTGTCTAAGAAGGGCAGGGGATTCTATTTTATCGGGCATCACGAGTTCATGGTGCCCCTTTTGGCAGCTTCACTAAAAACCTGATACCAAAAAAATAGGAGGGGCTTCGTTCGAGGACGATTGCCCCTAATCGGCAACCTTTGCTCAAGCCCCGACTCAGAATCTTTTTTTCTGCTTTAACTCATAATCCAATATCAGATTTCTGAAGATTCTTTCTGTCTGTTCCACAGTCTCTTCGAGCGTCCCAGATGAATCGATAATATAATCGGCGTATTTTGTTTTCTCCTCTGGGGTCATCTGGGCATGGATTCTTCGGAGGGCCTGCTTGCGTGAGATGCTGTCTCTTTCCATCAGTCTTCTAATCTGAATCTCAGGCTGGCAGAAGACGACGACAACCTTGTCAAAAAATGCTACAAAACCTGCTTCTAAGGTTAAGGCCGCTTCCGAAATGAATATCTTATATTGTCCCTCCTCTCTCAGCCGCCGAATCACATCTTTTTTCTTTTTCATCACCAGAGGATGGATGAGGCTGTTGAGAAATCCTCTCTCTTCCTGATTGGAGAAGACAATGGCTCCCAGTTTGGGGCGGTTGATGCTTCCATCTCTATTCAGGATTTCTTCTCCAAAGTGATCCACGATCTTCTTCCAGGCAGGTGTTCCAGGCTCCATCAGTCGATGAGCCACCTCATCCGCATGATGGATATAGCAACCAAGGTTTTGAAACACACCCGCGACAACCGATTTCCCGGTGGCTATTCCACCCGTGAGAGAAACTAAAAGCATCGAAAAAATCCACGCGTATTTTATAAAATTTCTCTCGGGGAATCAAAAGAAGATAAGGGAGATCATATGGAGGGCTTGGTTGATTTCAGGATGACCTGTGAAGTTCTGGCTAATCTGAGATGAATTCGAATCTCTTCCGGAAGCGGAGGGCAACACCTTGTTTCTTCCGTTTCTTACTGGCCTTTTCCAGTCGGATAGTCAATCCCCCCAGCGAAAGTTTTAACCTTTTCCCTTCGCTTAATTCCGTAGGCACATCGATAACGAGGTTAAGCTTCGAACCAACAATCACTCCTGAATCGAGACAAAAATAGGCCCCGCCGGAGCTGATGTTCTCCAGGACCACGCTCTCCTTGAATTTTTCTCCTGTCGGTAAATTTCCCTCTACTACGGCTGAGAGAGGAAGTTCAAATCTCCATTCTTTTCTTCTGTCGACCGTAACGTCGGAGGAAGAAGGTTTTTTCTTCTTTATCCTCTTGGTTTTCGTCTTCTTGGTTTGAGATGTTTTTTTTTCCATTTTTACCTCATGGTTCATCAAGCCTAGAACAGGGCAGAATTTATGGCGTAAAGAGCGAGCTGGAGGCGGCTGTGTGTGTCCAATTTGGCATAGATACTTTTGATATGAGACCTGACTGTGTTTTTGCTGATAAACAGGGCCTCTGCGATTTCATCGTTGCTTTTGCCTTGGCCGATGAGTCTGAGGACCTGGAATTCCGTAGGAGTGAGCTGATCGAGTGTTTTCTCCTTGAGATCCTTACCGACGACAGAGATAATCCGATCCATGATGCTGCTCATTTTGTCCCGGGGCAACCAGATTTCTCCTTTATGGATGACGCGGATCGCATCTGGCAATTCACTCCCGGAGGCATTCAGGTCAAAATATCCTCTCACACCGACGTTCATTAAGCTAACGATTTCTTCATGGGAGGGAATATTCCCAAGAAGAAGCAACTGTGACTTGGCTCTTCCCTCTGAAATTTCTTTGATCGCTTTGCAGATCTCACGGATATTCGGGAGAGGTTCAGAATTGGCAAAGAGAATCACATTAGGCTCTAAACTTTTGATCGACTCCAAGAAGGATTCTATCGTGGTCTTCTCGATGTTGCTGATTTCTATTTCTTTAGCAGCTTCTAGAGATCTCATAATTCCTGAAAGGATCAAATCCGAGGGACAGTAGATGAGGATGCTAATCCTCTTTCCCTCGGGTTTCTTATCCTCAGATGCTTGGGTTTTTTTTGCCATTGTGGATACTTTCTTACCCCTTAAAAGTTTTGATTGATAATCATGACGTCTCTAATTTTTTGCATATGTTATAAAACTAATTAATCATTGTCAAGTCACGAAGGTCATGGTACACATATCCTTTTCAATGACTATAGACATTTCACTAGGGTTTATAGTCTTTTTTTAATGGGTGTTAAAAGAGATAAGGGAACAAGATTCAAAACATGCGAAATTAACCGAGGCGATAAAATCAAAAAATTTAAGGGGGGATAAGGAAACAAAAAAAAACAAAGGTGGGTATCTATTTAGGCCATGAATTGATTTTAAAGTTGTTATCCAGCTCTATAATAATCATCTGTTTTTTTCTATTGTTTAATTCGGCTCTGACATAACTCACTTTTCCCATAAGAAGCATCCTGAGGTGGTTCTCCAAAATAAGCGTTTTCGGAATATCCAAGTACAACTGAAGTCGAGAGCCGATCGTCACGCCTGAATTGAGAGAAAAAGTAGCCTCCTGTGAGCTGATGGAGACAAGTTCGGTTTGCTCTTGGAACATATTTCCGTAGGCATCAATCCCCCTGACCAACGTTGGGAGAGAGAGCCGAAAGCTTCGCTCTCTCTTCACTGCTTTGGGGGTATCTTGGATGGAGGATTTATGCACGAATCTTGACTGTCTCATCTTAGGCGCATTGTGCCAAAGCGAAAAGAGCCATTCAATCGCTCTTTGGGATGATTCCTAGGGTGAATTTTGCTTGATTTTTATCATCTAAACTGGTTAAAAAGGTGACTAATTGCGTAAAGATTATCTCTATCTTGAGGGTAAGGAAGAGGTCATCTTGGAGTAATCCTTGAAAACATAATCACCGTCTCATTTTACATTTTCCCTGATGACGTACTTTCTGTCGAATTGAAGAGATATGCGCTCCTTGCCATTTTTGCCGTTGGTTGCCTCGACAAAAGCGACCTTTCCCTTTATGATGAGTTGAAGATCCTTATCATCGGAAAGGTTTTGAGGGAGATCGATGATGAGTTTTAATTCGTGTCCCACAGAAACTGAATTCATCAACCAGAATGAGGAGCCTTGGTAACTGATATAAGATAAAGTGGTCTTTTCTCGGAATCCCTTCCCGCTCAAGTTTCTCCCCTCCACCAAGGCCGGGAGAGGAAGCTTGAATCCCTTTCCTGATGTCTTATGATTGTTCAGGTCATCGAGAGATAATTTTTCGAACATGAAAGCTTCCTTTTCCTTATTTCGAGTATAAAATCACATGTTTCTCAAGAGTGGTCAATCACCTTTTCGGATGAATTCAGGGGTGAATTTCCTGTTTTTTGGGTTACCCTGGATTTTCGCCTGCTCCTTCCTTGACAAAAAATCAGGCGGTATATAGAATGTCCGAGAATCTGAAAAACAGAGAGCGGATGGAAGAAGAACGTTTTGTCACCAAACTCACCCCAAAGAGCATTGATTTTTCAAAGTGGTATATCGAACTCATCCAGAAAGCTGAGCTAGCCGACTATGCCCCGATGAAGGGGATGATGATCATAAGACCCTATGGTTATGCGATTTGGGAAAACATTCAACGGCTCCTAGATCTGAGAATCAAACAGACTGGTCATACCAACGCCTACTTTCCTCTCTTCATTCCAGAGAGTTTTCTGAAAAAAGAAACCGAGCATCTGGAGGGATTTTCTCCTGAAGTCGCCTGGGTCACGCATGGAGGAAGAGACGAGCTGGAGGAAAGATTAGCGGTGCGGCCGACTTCAGAAGCCATCATCGGCAATATGTACGCCAAGTGGATTAACTCTTGGCGAGACTTGCCAGTTTTGATAAACCAATGGGCCAACATAGTCCGCTGGGAAAAAGTCACCCGCCCTTTCTTGAGAACGACGGAATTCCTGTGGCAGGAGGGGCACACAGCCCACGAAACAGAAGCAGACGCTCAAAAAGAGACGCTCATGATACTCTCCCTGTATAAGGAATTCGTCGAGACAGAACTCGCTATTCCGGTTATCGCTGGCAAAAAATCGAAAAAAGAGAAATTCGCCGGAGCCCTCGAAACCTATGCTATAGAGGCATTGATGGGAGATGGCAAGGCCCTCCAAATGGGGACGTCCCATAATCTCGGACAACAGTTCTCAAAGGTGTTCAACATCCGGTTCGAGGATCGGAGCCAGAAACTTCAGCATGTCTGGCAGACTTCATGGGGTGTTTCGACTCGTCTTGTCGGATCCATCATCATGGCCCACGGGGATAATTCGGGTTTGGTCTTTCCTCCACAGATTGCCCCTGTTCAAGTGATTATTATTCCAATCTCAGTCGGGAATTGGCGGCAAGAAGTGCTTCCTGTCACCCAGACCATCAAAGACCGACTCGAAAAAAAAGGTGTGAGAGTCAAGCTTGATGATAGAGCTGAATTCACCCCTGGCTGGAAATTCTCGGAATGGGAGATGAGAGGCGTCCCTTTGAGGATTGAAATCGGCCCTCGCGACATCAAAAACAACCAAGTCCTTTTCGTGCGAAGAGACACGATGGACAGGGAGGCAATACCGATCAATGGTCTCGAAGAAGGGGTGAGGACAAGGCTCGATATTATCCAGAAAAACATTTTTGAAAAGGCTCTGAAATTCCAGGAAGAAAACACCCACCAAATTCAAACCTACGAGGAATTTAAGGACATCATAGAGTCAAAAAAAGGATTTATTAAAACCTTTTGGTGCGGGAGCGAGGCGTGCGAGGAAAAGATCAAGGATGAGACCTTGGCCACTATCAGGGTCATCGTTTTGAAGGAAGATCAAACAGATGCCACGGGAAAGTGTATTCTCTGCACGAAGGAAGCTACGAATTTTGTCTATTTCGCCAGAGCGTATTAAACTTCTGCTAGAGACGGCACGCTCTTCAACAGGCAATAGGGGATGAAAAAGAATTTCGATAAAGAAAGAGAGCGAATGGTCAAGTCTCAGATAGAAGCACGGGGTGTGAAGGATCAAAGAGTTCTTGAAGTGATGAGAAAAGTCCCAAGACATGCGTTCGTCTCCGAAACCCTAAAATCCTATGCCTACAATGACGAACCGCTTCCTATTGGGGAAGGGCAGACGATCTCCCAACCGTATATCGTGGCCTACATGACAGAAATACTTCATCTGAAAGAAGACGAGAAAGTGCTGGAAGTGGGAACAGGATCTGGCTATCAATCGGCCATCTTAGCCGAAATCGCTCGAGAGGTCTACACCATCGAAATCATCGAGAGCCTCTCTCTCAGAGCCCAGAAGGTTCTCGAACAACAAGGTTATAAAAATATCTTTTTTAAGATCGGCGATGGCTCTCACGGTTGGGAAGAACATGCCCCCTATGATGCCATCATGGTTACGGCGGCTCCAGAATCAGTGCCGAAGCAACTCCAAGAACAACTGGAACTCTCAGGCCGGATGATCATCCCGGTTGGAGAGGCCTTCCAAGAGCTGGTTCTCATCATCCGAGGAAAGAAAAAATATAAACAGAAAAGGCTCCTGCCAGTCCGTTTTGTTCCGCTGATATCTGAGCATTAAATGTTTGGAAAAACGCAAAAACACAATGTCAATCCCCTTTTTTCCGCAACGGAAAAATTACAACCTCACTTGCTCGTCTTGTTGGTTGTTTTTTGTCTTTTTTGCCTTTTGGAAGCGAGAGAGACTCAGTTTGTTAAGGTTTTTTTTCCGGACGGATCTTCCGTCACTGCTGAATTGGCAGAGACACCCGAGCAACGGCAACTGGGGCTGATGTTCCGGATAGGAATCAACCCGGATCAAGGTATGCTTCTTGTCTTCGAGGAAGAAAATTTTTTCGCCATCTGGATGAAAAACATGAATTTTTCTCTCGATATTCTCTGGTTAGACCAGGAAAAAAGGATCGTCCATATCGAATGTGATGTCCCGCCCTGCCAAGACGACCCTTGTCCGTCCTATTCCCCTCAGATTCCAGCCATGTATGTCTTAGAGCTCAAGGCAGGAAACGTGAGAGATCATGGATTGAAGCTTTATGACAGGCTTGAGTTCATTCTCTCGGATAGGACCAGACCTTAATAATCTGATTCACTTTTTTCAAAAACGATATCCAAAATCAATGATATTCTTAAGTTCATTTGCCACATTTTGAAAAGCGGATTTTTCATAGAATTTGTTCGCCTCCCTTGTGGAATATTTGATCCATAAATCTAACCATACGACGACCATAATCAATTTGTGAATGGTATTTCATAACTTCTTCTTCAGTAAGTTCACCTAATGCTAATTTTATCGCTAAATATGGAGCAATTAGTTCTTTTTGGTAAATAAAGGTAGAAACTCTTGGATTTATTTCTATCAACCTATCTTCG
>CAYFXE010000004.1:67601-82494 GCA_964347035.1 uncultured Eubacteriales bacterium
CGAGACTCTCCTTAATATTCTTAAAGTGTCTCAGCATATCTGCCTTCGTGTTATCTGATTCGATGATTTTTTGGGCTTCTCTGATAAGTTTTTCTGCCGTAAAGTGCTTTTGAATCAATTCCGGTACGATTTTTTTCTCGGCAAGAATATTCACGATGCTGTAATTTTTAATCTTCACAAACCTTACCCCTGCCCAATAATAGAAAGGCCATATTCGATAGAAAGATATGAGCGGAACTTCTAGGAACACGGCTTCCAGGTTGGCTGTCCCACAAGCCGCGAGGACGAGATCGCTGTAGGCCATAGCTTCATGCTTATCTTCTGTCACCATCTTGAAGTCTTGGATAGGAGAGGGGAGGTACCTAGAGAACAAGTGATCATCGAGATGTTCTGCCTTCAATAGAAGAAATTGGGCGTTGAACATTCTGTGTAATTTTTTTATGGATTCGAGCAGAACAGGCATATGAAACTTTAACTCGCTCTTCCGACTTCCAGGCAAGAGGGTAATAAGCCTTTTTTGCGTATCGAGATCGTACTTTTCATAAAACTCCTGCTTGGTGAGGGAGAGGCGGATCATGTCTTTCAGGGGATGCCCGACATACGAAGCCGGAATCTGATGGTTTTGATAAATTTTTTCCTCGAAGGGAAAGATAAGCAGCATTTTTTTTACGTTTTTTTTGATGGTCTTCAGTCTTCGTCCTCTCCAGGCCCAGATAGTAGGCCCTATAAAGTAAAGGACGGGGACTGATTTTTTTTTAAGCTTTTTGGCGAGGCGGAGATTAAAGTCAGGCGAGTCGATAAGGACGGCAGCGGCGGGCCTTTTCAGATTTATTTCACGATCAAGACGTCTGAATATTTTTAGCAAATTGAAAAAGTGAGTAACAATCTCGAAGCCGACTAATGAAATATCTCGAACAGTAAAAAGAAGCTCTACGCCTTCATCTGCCATATGTTTTCCACCGATGCCGAAGAATAAGATGGACCGGTGGAGTCTGTTGAATGCCTGGACGAGGAGAGCTCCGTATTTATCGCTGGACGTTTCGCCGGCTATGATGAGGACAGAGTCATCATTCTTTCTTGGACTGACCATAATAGACGATTTCTGGCATCTTACGGGGATCTTGGCCATAAAAGAACAGCCATTTATCATAGGTTTCTTGATCGTTATAGATTCTTATAGATTTTTCTGTCGAGGAACTGACAACTCCGAGAATTTGGGGATTGTCCATGGCTGTAAGCGCATTCTGGGGTGCGACCATGACCTTCTGAGCCGCCTGCTTTTTATCGGCTCTGACAGCCTCTTGATGGAGGATGATGTTCCAATCGCCTCCTTTGGTGATCGGGTCCTTGAAGAGCTTACGGATGCACTTTTCTTCTAATAGTTCGTCGAGAGTTTTCGGGAATCTCCCGGGATTCTTCATCTGGTATATCCGGACGGCCTCGACGTATTGCTTTCCCCTGAAGATCAGTTCCTCTTCTTTCTCTCTCTGGATTTGCGTCTTCCAGACAGGAACAGCAACGAGAAGAGCGATGCTCATGATAGAGATCGCCACCAGAAGAATAATCAGTGAGTAGCCTTTCTGTTTTTTCATTCCATGACCTTGGCGCTAAAGCTACCAGGTGTTATACAAAGTTCCGTCCAACCCTTCTTCTTCGGATCCTGATAACACATCCATAACCCCAGGTTCGATTCCCATCATAGCGTCTTCTGGGCTAAGTTCCTCTCTCACCTCAATCCATGTCTCGGAGGATTTAGTCATCGGATCAACGGGAATTCGTCTTAAGTATTCTTCCTCGACCAAATCCTGGAGAGTGAACGGATATTTCCCTTTATCAACGTAATATTGGTTTATGAGTTTTCTCAACTGGAAGAGATTTTCTTTTAGAACCGATTCTCTTGCTCTTTTAGTGGCGTATTTATACTGAGGAAGTCCAAGACCAACGAGAATCCCGATCAAAGTAAACACGATGATCATTTCGATGAGGGTGAATCCTCTTTCCCTCCGGCTTGAACAATTCTTATTCATACGATCACCAGTCTTTATACATAGTCCCATCTAGGGCTTTTCCTTCGTGCTTGGTGTACACATCGTAGACATTCTCTCCACCCCAGAAATCCGAATCAGAATCATCCTGGTACGATCTCAAGCCCCAATCATAGGAATTTGTTATCGGATCCTTGGGAATGCGTCTCAAGAATTTTATGACTTTTTTCCCCGATTTTTCCTCCTCAGAATCAACGTTGACTTCGACACCATTGACCAGGGTCTCTAAATCGGGGGGATAGCCCTCTGTATCTTCTTCCACTTCGATCTTCTTTTCATCTGCTAGCTTCTTGTAAGCATCGATGGCCTCTCGGATAGTCCTTAAATTCCGGTGAAGCTGGATCTCCTTTTCCCTTTTCACCGCCACTTTGGTTAGAGGCATGATGGCAGCAGCTAAAATGGCCAGAACAGTCAGGGTCACGAGCATCTCAACGAGAGTGAAACCCTTCTGGTGCGGATATTTTTTCCCCATGAAAAGCACCCGAATATATTAAGATCTATTCTTGTAGCGACTTTTATGGTCACGATTCCGATGATGATTCGATCTTCCCGGTCGATTTCGATCTGAGTCATAAGAACGAGAGGTATTTCTTTCCAGGACTTTCTTGCTCAGTTTCATCTTGTTGTCTTCATCGATCTGGAGCACTTTGACTTTGACGGTTTGCCCGATTTTTATAACATCCCTGATATTTCTGATCCGGTAATGGGCTATCTCTGAAATATGAAGGAGCCCGACGATGTTGGGAAGGATCTCGACGAAGGCTCCGTAATCCTCGATGCGGACAACCTTACCTACGTATGTTTTGCCGACCTCGGCTTCGACTGTGATTTCCCGGATCATCTGTCGAGCCTTTTCTGCAGATTCGATATCTACGGAGGCTATGGTAATCTTTCCGCTTTCCTCGATGTCAATTTTGGCATTCGTTTCGCTGATGATTTTCTTGATGATTTTTCCAGCCGGGCCGATCACGTCTTTCACTTTTTCAGGATTGATAACCAGGTTAATGATCCGGGGGGCATATGGCGAGATTTCAGAGCGAGGTTCTGGTAAGGCTTCCTTCATTTTATCCAGGACTTTCAGGCAAGCTTGCTTGGCTTTTTGGAGACCTTCTTCAAAAATCTGGAGGGAAATCCCGGGTAACTTTAAATCGAGCTGGATAGCCGTTATTCCTTTCTCTGTTCCCGCTACCTTTAGGTCCATATCCCCGAAATGATCTTCGAGGCCAGCGATGTCCGTGAGGAGAGCATAACGATCATTATCCTTGACCAACCCCATGGCAATGCCGGCCGTGATCATAGACAGAGGAACTCCAGCATCCATAAGGGAAAGCACACCACCGCAGACCGTCGCCATCGAGGATGAGCCGTTGGATTCCAGAATATCGGATACAATACGGATAGTATACGGGAATGTTTCTTCATCAGGCACCGAGGGAAGAATGGATTTTTCGGCTAGAGCTCCGTGACCGATTTCTCTCCGACCAGGGGCCCTCAAGAAGGCGACTTCGCCTACGCTGAATGGGGGAAAATTATAATGAAGCATAAACCTCTTTTCACCCAAAATGCCGATTCCATCTAATCTTTGGACATCCTCAAATGTCCCAAGAGTGACGGTTGCCAGACATTGGGTTTCCCCCCTAGTGAAAAGAGCCGAGCCATGCGTTCGGGGAAGAATCCCGACTTCGATAGAGACAGGCCTGATTTCATCAAACTTTCTCTGGTCGACTCTTTTTTCTTTGTTCAAGATCATATCCCGGACTATTTTTTTCTGGATGGTGAAGAACATTTCCTTAATCTCATCGATTTCTTCTTCATCCTCCTCTGGAATGTTCTCCAGAAGCCCCTCCAATATATTTTTAGTCGTCTCTTCCCGATCTTTTTTGTTCGGACGCTGCATGGCTTCCTCTAAAGAAAAAGAAATATCCTTTTCTATTTTTTCGAGCCTTTTTTGGTCTAACTCCTTCGGAATAAATTCTCTTTTCTGGATGTTGTATTTTGAAAAAAGCTTTTTTTGGGCTTCGATAATCTTTTTTATGGAATCCTGAGCGGCGCTGACTCCTTTGACAATGATCTCCTCAGCTACCTCAATCCCTCCAGCTTCGATCATCACGATACCTTCCTCTGATCCGACAACAATCATATTCAAGGGACTTTCTTCGAGCTGACTCATAGTGGGGTTGATGATGTATTCATCTTTGATATAGCCGATTTTAACGGCTCCAAGAGGTGTCGTGAAAGGAATATCAGATAAATACAGGGCTGCTGAAGCCCCGATGATTCCTAAAGTATCAGGTTCGTTCTCAAGATCAGCTGACAGAAGAAGAGCTACGATTTGGGTATCGTTGAAATACCCATCTGGGAAGAGCGGTCTGATGGGCCTGTCGATCAGTCGGCTGACCAGTATTTCTCTTTCTGAGGGTTTCCCTTCTCGCTTAAAAAATCCTCCTGGAATCTTGCCGGCGGCATAGGTATTCTCGCGATAATCCACGATCAAAGGGAGGAATGGTTTTTCCTCCTTAACCTCTTTTTTTGAGGTGGCGGAGACAAACATGATAGTGTCTCCATAGCGGAGGAAGGCAGAACCGTCAGCTTGTTTGCCGACTTTTCCGATCTCGATGGAGAGGAAACGGTTATTTATCTCAAGGCTTATCTTCTCATTCAACATTTTTTCGCACAGGAACTTAGCCTATTTTCTGAGGTTAAGCCTTTGGATTAATTTTTCGTATTTATTGACATCCTGAGATTTCAAATATTCAAGAAGCCTTTTGCGGCGCCCCACCAATTTCATCAGACCTGTCCGAGAATGATAATCCTTCTTATTCTCTGATAAATGCCTGATTAAGTCATTGACTCTTTCAGTGAGAAGGGCAATCTGGACCTCTGGCGAGCCGGTATCCGTTTTGTTTGTTTTATAGTCTTTGACAATCTTTGTTTTAGTCTCTTTATTCAACACCTGTGTCCACTCCTAATGAAATCATGGACTATCATAACAGAAAACCATCCAGAAGTAAATCGCATAAGAAGCATAAGAAAAACGTCCGAATCCATGAATATCATCCATGCTTACCAACTCCCATCTGTCTATTCTTGTGGCTGAAGATTATTGGTAGACTTTGATAAGCTGACCATTGATGATTTATCCCGTATACTCTAGGATAAAAGAATGACGTCGGGTCTGAGTATCAGTAAGAAGGTGATGTTCTTACTTGCCCTAGCTAATATCATTCTCCTGGGTGCCGGTTGGATAATGGCTCTGTATGCTTACCCGCGTCTTCCTTTAAGAATTCCAGTATGGATAAACTTTCTGGGACAACAAACTCTGTTCATGAACAAATCGATCCTCTACTTTATCTACCCGTTTTCGCAATCTCTTTTCTGTCTTATTTTCTGGTATCTCCAGAGAATCATGATCAAGAAAAACAGAAGAGCCGGGCAGGAATCCCTCAATTCTCGCTTAAAAAGAGAATTTATCTTCCTAACTCTCATTTTTTTCAATCTTCTCTTCATCCATCTCCAAAGAAGCATCATCCTGACTGCGCATCGGATCGAAGAAGGTGTGAGCGAATACTATTTCTTTTCTCTTTTCGGAATCATCCTGATCCTCATTCCATACTATCGGATTCGAAGCCGGATGATCATGAAGAAGGGAAAAATCCCGAAGAATTCCAAGAAATTTTAGTTCTCGTAAGAGAAGATTTTTTTCAAAAATGAGGGAGAAAATCCGTGCTATTGCAAAGATTCAAGATAATTCTTTCTCTTGATAAGTTGCTGGGCATAGTTGGAGTTCCAGCCTCCCATTTTTTCTTTGACATCTTCCAACTTGGCTTCGATTTCGGCTAAAGACATCTTATTGATCTTTTTTGCTTTAGACGGCGGCAAGGGAGCTTCTGGCTCTGGTTTTAGCTTGGGTTTCCTGACCTCTTCCTCAACCTTTTTTTCTTCTTCGACTGCTGGTCTGGCTTCTTCTATTTTTTCCTCAGGTACTATCTCAATTGCTTCCTCAAGCTTCTTTTCTTCTATTTTCTCTGGAGGAAGCTCTTCCCTGACTTCCCTCTCGACTTCTTCAGGCTTCTCTACTTTTTCAGCCTCTCTCAATTCCTCCTCAACAGCCTGAATGGCTTCTTCTTTCTCTTTTCGAGATTCTGGTTCAACTTCCTTCTCAACCTTCTTTTTTTCTTTCTTTTCCGGGGGAGCCTCTGCTTTGACTTTCTCTTTAACCTTTTTAGGCTCCGCCTTTTTTTCAGCCTTTTTTGGTTCCTTTTTCTTCTTGGCCTCCTTATCAACCTTTTCAGTCTCAGCTTTTTCTTTCTTCTGTTCTTCTTTGTCTGGCTTTTTCTGTTTTTTTGGCTTTGATTCCCTGGTTTCCTGTTTTTTATCTCTTGATTTTTCTTCAGTTTCTGGAGTTTTATCCTTTTTTTCGTTCTTGTCTTTCTTCTCTTCAGCCATTTTGTATCCTTTCTATCTTAATGACACCTGCAGGTCTTCATAGCTTACCAAAATACAGCCAGCGAGAGCAATGTTTTTTTAAGCGGTGGTACTTTGAAGAGCGTTCCTATCTACGTTATCTTGCACAGGTCTAGGGAATTTAGTATAGTCAATGAACATGTACACGATTTACTCCCTTCTTCTCCTCTTATCTCTTGTCTTCTACATTCCTCTTTACTTTGTCCGAATAAGATTGATGCGAGGAGAAAGCCTCCATCTCAAAGAAAGATTGGGGCTCACGATTTCACGAATGGATAAAGTAGGCTCATCAATCTGGATTCATGCTGTCTCGGTAGGGGAAGTTCTCTCTCTCCAGAATCTCATCAAAAAGATCAAACAAGATCATCCTGATTGGACGGTCTATTTCTCTTCGCTGACCAACACGGGTGTGAGCATGGCTAGGAAAAGATTGGATGAAGTCGATGGCATTTTCTTTGCTCCTTTTGATTTTAAGTGTGTCGTGAAAAGATTTTTCAGATCTCTTCATCCAGATGTCTTCATTTTAGCTGAATCTGAATTCTGGCCGAATATTCTCAGAGAAGCCAGAAGGCAAACCAAAGGTATTCTGCTGATAAACGGAAGAATCTCGAATCGATCACTGAGAAGATACACAAAGGTTAAGAAGCTAGCGGGAAAAATATTGAGGCATATCAATCTCTTCTTGGTCCAAACAGAAAGAGACAGGGAAAACCTTAAAACTATAGGTGTCGAGGACGAACGGATCGAAGTCGCAGGAAACTTAAAGACAGAGATCACTCTACCGGAGTTGAACGAGGAGGAAGTATCTAAACAAAGAAAGAATCTCGGTATACAGGGGATAAAACGGGTGATTATCGCCGGGAGCACCAGGAAGGGGGAAGAGGAAAAGATCCTGCAGGCTTATGCCGAGGCTCGGAACAAGAAAAAAGATCTTCTCCTCATCATAGCTCCTCGACACATCGAGAGAGCTGAGGAAGTCGAGAAAATCTGCCAATCTTTAAACCTCAATGTAGCAAGAAAAACAACGTATTCCCAGCGAAAGGAATGGGAGGTCTTCATCCTGGACACCCTCGGAGAACTGACCAAGTTTTATGCTCTGGCCGATATCGCTTTTATCGGAGGGAGTCTCATCCCCTGGGGAGGGCACAACCTTCTTGAACCTGCCTTCTATAAAAAACCAGTCTTTTTTGGGCCCCATATGGATAATTTTTCGTTCCTAGCTAAAAAATTTCTTGAGGCGGGTGCGGCTCGAGTCGTCCACAGAAAAGAAGAATTGTTGGATATGTTTCTGCTTCAAGACCAGAAATTCTTAGAGAACATGGGGGAAAAAGCCAAGAGGACATTGATCTCCCTCCAGGGAGCCACGGAAAGGACTCTCAGGGCCATCGAAGCCTTGATAAGGAGGGCCTGATGGAGATCCGGAGGTCTAACCTTAGGAAACCACCTGCTGTTTTGCTCATCCTTCTCATCCTTGTTTTTTCTTCGGAGGCATATGCCCTCCAGAAACAGAATGCTTCTCCAGAATACAAGCTGAATACACAATTCCTAAAGTCTTTCGCAAACGACTTCGGCCGGGTTGTTATCGCTCCGAAGGGATGGGATGGGAAGGATCTCATAAAACTCTCAGCGCTAATTGCTTCGGGAACACTGATTTTTGTCTTTGATCAAGATATCCATCAATGGATGCAGGAACGAAGGAGTCCGGCAACTGATGATATATCAAGTGTCAGCGAAGCATTGGGGCATGGAATTTTCTTAGGAAGTACTATCACAGCCCTGTATGTGACCGGAGAGATCATCGATAATATCAAACTCCGAAAAATAGCTCTGTTAAGCCTAGAAACCTGGTTGATCTCGGGAGGCATCGTCGGGGGCATGAAATTTCTGATCGGTAGAGCACGTCCGCATAAGCAAGAGACGAGCACAACTTTCCATCCATTCTCTTTCCGTTCTCGCTATCGATCTTTTCCCTCGGGACATACGGCCTCAGCCTTTGCTGTAGCGACCATGATTGCCGACCACTCGGAAGAATTCATCGTGGACCTCATCGCATACAGTCTCGCCTCTCTCGCTGGAGTTTCCCGGATTCATGACGGTGCGCATTGGGCTTCTGACGTGTTCTTCGGAGCAGTGATGGGTTACTTCATCTCTAAAAAAATAGCCGCATGGCATAGGCAAGAGGGGAAGAAGAATCTCCAGGTGGATCTTCAGTTTGTGCCACACAGACAGTCTTTCACCATCTCATTTACCTTTTGACCGAACAGGTTTGCGAGAACGATTTCAATTCTCTACATATAAAGTCATTCAAAGAGGATTGTATGGAAAATCAGGATGATTTGAAAAGAGCCTTTAATATTTCACTTTTCGTCGGGATAGGAATCATCGCCAGTCTTTTTATCTATGTGATAGTGGTGTTCCTGTTGAAGTCCCAGCCTGCTCCCACATGGAGGTTGCCCGAAATCCAAGACATCCGGATGCTGCGTTATATTTTCTACGCCCTTTCTGTAGGAACAGTCATCATCTTGAGAATCCTGAGGGGAGCATTCCTCAGGAAATCTCCATCCGATACCCGTCGAACTTTAATCGGTCAACTCCAGAGGACCGCTATAATCACCATGGCCATGAGCGAGGGACCAGCTCTTTTTGGACTGGTTCTTTTTATTTTAGGGGGGAGCGAAAGAGATTTCTACGTCCTCCTCTTCGTCTCCCTGGTCCTTGTCTTCATGTATTTTCCCAGATTTAAGAATTGGGAAGATTGGATAGAGCCCCGCCGATGACCATCTGCACGAAACAAGAAAGGCCATGCACAAAGACTTACTCCGGCACTGATCGAGTGTCCTTATAGAAGTGCTATTTCCGATCAGATGTTCTGTTTCGGGAGCAGAGAGTTTAATCCTATCAAAATCTTATATACGGATACTCCAGCCCACTTAGCTAGTTGGTCGGCAGTAATATTTTCTTGTCCTTGACTGCCGATGAGAACGACCTCATCACCAGCCATGACCGAGAGATCATTCCCGAGAAGAACTTCCATATGGTTGGCTGTGACAGCCCCGATGAGGGGGAATCTTTTTCCACGGATGAGGATTGAGGCTTTACCGATCACTTGAAACGGATAGCCATCAGAGTATCCGACCGGAACTAGAGCGATCTTCTCTTTCTTCTTGGCGATATAAGCTCTATGGTAAGAGACCGAATCTCCAGGGCGAAGAGTCTTGACATCATAAACCCGGCTTTTGAGCTGAAGAACAGGCCTGAGTTTAAGAAGATCTTTTTCCTGGGTCTCCTCAGATGGATAGTATCCGTAGAGAGTAATACCCGGCCTTACTAGATCAAGGTAAGATGAAGGGAAAGTCAAGATGGCTCCGCTCGAGGCTGCATGTTTTCGGCCTAGAGAAATGCCTTGTTGGGCGGCCTTTTGACAGACTGATAGAAAGCGTTTGATCTGTTCTCGGTCATATTCAGAATCTTCAGTCAGTGTTGTCGAGGTTCCGACGATTTGAATCCCTTCTAACTTCGAGACTTTCTCCAAGAATGGTAGGGCTTGGTAATAGGGAACTCCTGCTCTTCCCATGCCTGTATCGATGTGAACATGAACCTGGGCCTTCTTGCCTATCTTTAAGGCTGCAGAGTTCAAACTCTCGACTTCGGGTGTAAAGACGGATTGAGAGATGTTATTTTGAATGATCTCCTCTGCTTCTTGAGACCCAAACGGACCGAAGTTGAGGAGAGAACACGTGTTTCCCGATTTTCTGAGAAACAGCGCTTCCTGTATCTTACCCACCATAAGGGAATCGATCCCTTGGTTTTCCAGGAATTGAGCCACTTCGATTTGACCGTGTCCGTAGCCATCAGCCTTGATGACAGCCATTATCGGCACTTTCACCGTTTCTTGAAGTTTTTTCAGATTCCAAGACATGTTGTTGAAATCGAGCTCTACCCAACCATCAAAAAATGAACTTTTAATTCCTCCAAGAGGTCGATTAGGTGATTTTCCTTCTCTGCGAGGATGTTGCCTGAGCAGTGAGCCGAAACCCAATCCTGACATCCATAAAAAATCTCTCCGGGATAATCTCATTTTTTTATCCTTTTAAGGTTTGTGAATCGAATGGTATTATAACATGTTTGAGGAATCTAGGCGTTCGTACTGGATTAAAGATGCTTACCATAAACACATATTCCTTGATTTTCTATCACTCCCATCTTATAAAATTAAAATGGCCCAATAATCGATGACTTCAGACCGAAGGAGATATGGATGAAAACAATCACTCGAAGACAATTTCTCAAAAAATCATCATCGGCCCTGGCTGTGGCTGGCCTAGGAGGCTCGAGTCTTCTGCTCAAAGGCTGCAGCACGAAAAAAGATTTTGACCTGATCATCAAGGGCGGAACTATCCTTGACGGATTGGGGAATGAGGCCCTCCAAGCAGATATCGGAATCAACGAGAGCCTTATTCGGAAGATAGGGAACATACCCATTGCCCAAGGTAAATCGGTCATCGAGGCCAAGGATTTAACTGTGTGTCCAGGCTTTATCGATGTCCACGATCACACTGATATAGAACTCCTTGTAAATCCTAAAGCGGAAAGTGCTATTCGTCAGGGAACGACAACTCTCGTCAGCGGCAACTGTGGCTCTTCTCCTTTTCCTTTAACCGAAAAGACCTACGAAGAGATGAAAGAGAGGCTCGATGAGGAGTATGGTCTTGATCTAACTTGGGACGATATCACTGGCTTTTTTTCAAGGTTAGAAGAAAAAGGTATGGCCTTGAATTTCTCTTCACTCGTCGGACATGGCAGAATCAGAGGAGCTTCGATGGAATTTGATGATCGTCCTCCGACACAAGAAGAATTGGAAAAGATGAAAATGATGGTCGAAGAGAACATAGAGAAGGGGGCTGTGGGTTTCTCCACTGGACTGGAGTATGCGCCTGGTGGCTACGCCCATCCTGATGAAATCATCGAATTATGTCATGTGGCCGCCCGTTCAGGTGGGATCTATGCCACCCATATGCGGAATGAAGGAGATTCCCTGCTTGAATCCCTTGACGAGACCATCGAAGCCGCCAGAAAAACAGGCATCGGTGTTCAGATTTCTCATTTCAAGATTGCTTATCCACGCAACTGGCACAAAGTCGACGATGCTCTAACTAAAATCGAAGAAGCCAAAACAGAGGGAATTTCAATCTTTTGCGACCGCTATCCGTACATAGCCGGGTCAACCGACCTCAGTTACTACTTTCCTCTTTGGGCCAGACAAGGCACAACAGAGGAATTTTTAGCCAGGCTAGAAGCTTCGAATCTCGAAGAGAAACTCAGAACCCACGTGGCCGAACAAGAAAAAAAGCTTGGGTCATGGGATCGCGTCGTGATTGCTTCCGTTTTTTCCGAGGAAAACAGACGTTTCGAGGGGAAGAGTGTTCTGCAAGGAGCAAAGGAATTAAAGAAGGATCCCTTTTCCTTCATGAAAGATCTGTTGATCCAGGAAAAAAACAGAGTGGGCATGGTGACATTCATGATGAAAGAGGAGAACTTGAGGAAAATTTTGGCTCATCCGTTGGTCGGAGTCGGATCGGATGGATCCGCCATTGCTCCTTACGGACCTTTGGGTCGCGGCAAGCCCCACCCCCGCCACTACGGCACCTTCCCTCGCGTCTTGGGTAAGTATGTCCGGGAAGAGAAGATTGTTCCTCTGGAAGAAATGGTGAAAAAAATGACCTCTATCCCAGCTGAGAAATTCGGGTTTCAGAAAAGAGGATCCCTGCAAAAGGATTACCACGCAGATATCGTTGTTTTCGATATAGAGAGAGTGATTGACAAGGCCACCTGGACCGAGCCCCACCAATTTCCCGTCGGGATCGAGTATGTCCTCGTCAACGGGCAGGTTGTTGTTGAAAAAGGTGAACATACGGGCAACCTGCCAGGAATGGTCTTGAGAAAACATGCGTAAGCTAAATCGAACAGTGTTTCGTTCCCTGGAATCATGAAAAGACTGCTCAGCCTTCTATGTTTCCTCTTCCTGTCCATTCCTCTATTTACTGTTGAAATTGAGCAATGGACAAGTCCAAGCGGATATCCAGTTGAAATCAGGTACCGGTCTTTCCAACCCGGGGAAATCCTCATCTTGACCCTCAAGAGCCCGAAGGTGCAAAAGGCTCAAATTCGTTTTGAGGACAGGAAATTTGAGATGAGAGGAATCAAGAACAGGTCCGAGTTACAGGCTTTCGTCGGCCTTGACTTAGGGATAAAGCCTGGAGCCTATCCGGTTAAAATATTCATCCTGAATTCAGCGGGTAGATGGGAAGCCTTTGAAAGAATCATCACCATCGCTTCGAGAGAGTTCCCCGTAAAAAAATTGTGGGTAGAAGAACAATTCGTCACACCACCCCCTAGTATGAGGGAAAGAATAAAGCGCGAGTCAGAAATCCTGGAAGCAATCTATAGCCGATTCTCCTTAGAATGGTTGGGAGAGGGACGATTTATCATCCCGGTAGAAGGGAAAAATTTTGCCAATTTTGGAGAAAGACGAATCTACAACAACCAGCCCCGGTCTTCTCATGGAGGAGTGGACATTTCAGCTCCTGCCGGTACGCCGGTAAAAGCCTCTAACTCAGGAGAGGTGGTTCTCGCCAGCAATCTCTATTTTTCTGGAAAAACCGTGATCATTGATCATGGCCTCGGCCTTTTCACTCTGTACCTTCATCTGTCTAAATTTCTGGTAAAAAGAGGCAACATGGTGCGGAAGGGCGAGATCGTCGGCGAAGTCGGTGCTACTGGCAGGGTAACCGGCCCCCATCTCCATTGGGGAGTGAAGATCTCCCGAAGTCGTATCGACCCTTCTTCACTTCTCAGCTTTCCTTTCGATTAGGTCAGACTCATTCCGTATGAGCCGCTATCCATTCCAAGACAGTCTTCCACCAGAGCTCAGCATTCTGTGGTTTCTGGATGAAGTGGTCCTCATCAGGAAAATAGAGCATCTTGGAGGAAACGCCCACCCTTTGAAGAGCCGTGAACAGCTGGAAGCCCTGGTTGACGGGAACACGAAAATCATTCTGGGAATGGATGACCAGGCAGGGCGTTTTAAAATTCTTGACGAAAGCAATCGGAGACCATTTTTCGTACATTTCAGGATTTTCCCAGTAGGGGCCTCGAAATTCCCACTCAGGGAACCAGAGTTCTTCTGTGGCCCCATGCATGGATCTCAGGTCAAACACACCTGCATGAGAGACCAAACATTTGAACCGATCAGTATGGCCCTCGATCCAGTTGATCATATACCCTCCGTAAGAAGCTCCGGCCGCGGCGAGTCGGTCCTTATCCAGGAAATCGTAACGTTCGAGAAGAAAATCCAGGCCTTCCATGATATCTTGATACGGTTTTCCTCCCCAATCACCGCTTATGGAATCAGTGAAATTTTGTCCGTAGCCCGTGCTTCCGTGGAAATTGATCATGGCCACTACGTGTCCTGGAGAGGCAAACATCTGGGCGTTCCAGCGGTAGTGAAAGTTGTCCGACCAAGCTCCCTGAGGACCTCCGTGAATCAGCATTACCAGGGGATATTTCTTCGAGTCATCGAAGTGAGGCGGTTTGAGCAGGAAGCCGTGGATTCTTTTTTCTTCCGCTCCCTCGAACCAAAATTCTTCCACTGGATTCATCTGAATATCAGCCAGGAGTCCGCCATTGATGTTCGTCAATCTTATCATCCTCTTTGGTTTCAGGTCGAAGGAATAAAGCTCAGCAGGCAGATGGAGCGCCTGTTTGAGGAAAAACAGGGTTTGCCCGTCAGGAGATATCCGGATGGAGCCGATGAAATGTCCTTCTAAAATCCTTTCGATCCTTCTGGTTTCGAGGCTAATCCGCGACAGTGAAATCCGGCCTTGATCTTCATAAGTGAAATAGACCTGAGAACTATCAGGAGACCACAGGATTTCGCCGACAGAGCGATCTAATTGTTTGGTCAAATCGGAAATTTTTTTGTTTTTTCGGTCGTAAAGCTTTAGTGTATATCTGTCGGCTTCAAAACCTGGTCTGGCCATCGCTCGGAAGGTGATGAAACGGCCATCCGGCGAGTAGTGAGGGGAGTTATCGTTGGCCCTGTTGGATGTCAGCGGCACTATCCGGTTTTCATGGATTGGTGTTATGAAAAGATCGTTATTGGTTCCGAGGGAAACCCTGAGTTCCGGATCAATATTTCGAACAAAACACATCTCCTTTCCGTCAGGAGAAAAAGCATAATCGTGGCGGCTACCGAGAGAGATGGGTGGGGTATCATAATCTCCAGGCGTGAGATCCACGGCATTCCCTCCCTTGGAGGGGATGACAAAAAGATGTGTCCTTTTCTCATCTCTCCATGAGTTCCAGTGACGAAACAGAAGCTGGTC
>CAYFXE010000004.1:82504-115935 GCA_964347035.1 uncultured Eubacteriales bacterium
TTATTGAAACTGTAAGAGGTCGTAAGCCAGATTGGAATCGATTTTCAAAAACTGCTGAAACAGAAGCTGGTCGAACATTTTAGCCTTGACAGAAGATTTCGCCCTCTCCTCGTTTCTTTTCTTATTGCATTCATCATCCGGACAATCTGGATAGACAGATGAGACAAAACCCAGATGATCGCCGCTCGGGGACCAAGTAATGCCAGACACACCAGTCGATAGGCTAGAGATTTTCTGAGCTTCTCCACCTCTGGGATTGATGATCCATATTTGGGGTGTTCCTTCTCTTGTTGAGATGAAGGCGATCTTGTGTCCGTCAGGAGACCAGCGGGGAGTGGAATCGGATTTGGGGCTCGATGTGAGCTTCCAAGGATTTCCACCTTGGGAGGGAATGATCCAGATATCGCTGTTGCTGGAATTTTGCTCTTTGTCCATGACAGTAACTACATAAGCGATCCATTCTCCCGAAGGCGAGATTTGAGGATCATTGATTCTTTTGATCCGGATGAAATCATCAAAGGCAAGAGGCTTTTTCTCTGAGGGTATCAAAATAATCGAAAGACAAATAAAAAGTGGCAGGAAAACGAACGCATGTTTTCTCATGGTCCCTCCTTCTTTGGTTCTTATTATCAGCCTTAATTTAATCGGCCTGGTTCCATTCGTCAAGCGAACATTGACAACTTTTTTCATCGTCTCTATAGTATAGGCTTAATAAGAAACATGATGAACGACAAAGGTCCTTACTATCCTCTAGTTGACGCTATCAAAAAGGCCTACAGAGCAGGGGAAGAGGACGAAGAATTAAATCCGATCGTCGCTGTGGATTCTTCCGGTCAACCAATAGGACGATTCCAAGGTGGTGATCATGTCATTTTTTATGACATTCGGGGAGAAAGAGAGATCCAAATCACAGAGAGTCTGACGGATAGCAAGTTTGATTGTTTTCCGATCAAACAAAACCTGAGATTAAATTTTGTAACCATGATTGAGTACAATTCTACTTTGGATGTTAATGTGGCCTTTCCACCCGAAGAAAAAATCAAGAATACTCTGGCCGAGGTCGTGACCAAGGCGGGATTGCGGCTGCTGAAAATCGCAGAGTCCGAAAAAGCTATCCATGTCGGCTTTTTCATGAACGGGAAGAGTGAAGAGATCTTCGCTGGAGAAGAAAGACTCATCATCGAGTCTCCGTCGGGAGTTGCCTCTTATGCGACCAAGCCGGAGATGAGCGCCAAAGAGGTTGCGGATAAGATTGTTTCGAAGGTCAAGGAGCCGAATTACAGGCTGATTATCGCCAATTTCGCCAACGTGGATGTGGTCGGCCACGTCGAGGACAGAAACGCTATTCTGAGCGCTGTTCATACTGTCGACACAGCCTTGGGTCGAGTGGTCGAGGCCTGCCGAGATCAAAAAATAGCTCTTATCGTGACCTCTGATCACGGCACGGTCGAAGAATGGCTTTATGATAACGGAACGATCAACACTGGTCACACTAAAAACCCGGTGCCCTTCATCTTGGCCGATTTCTCTCTCGAAGATCCGAAAACTCCTGTTCTCAAGGAAGAGGGAGAATTGGCCGATGTGGCACCAACAATCCTCGAAATGCTCAGCTTGCCAAAACCTTCAGAAATGACGGGTGAGAGCCTTCTTTTCAATGTCAACGAGACAGAAAAAAACAACAGAAGAATCCTCCTCCTCATTTTGGATGGATGGGGGCTACGAGAGGAACATGCAGGCAATCTTATTTCAGAAGCCAAAACGCAGAACTATGACCGCCTTTGGTCTGAGTTTCCTCATATCTGTCTCAAAGCTTCAGGAGAAGCCGTGGGCATGCCTCCGGACACTGTGGGAAATTCAGAGGCTGGACATCTGCATCTCGGGGCAGGAAGGAGGGTTTTCCTGGATCGAGTCAGGATAGACCACGCCATTCAAGATGGAAGTTTTTTCCAGAACGAGGCGTTCCTTTGGGCCATGCACGGAGCCAAAAGGGAAAGGAAGGCCCTCCATCTTTTAGGCATTGTGTCTCATTACAGTTCTCATGGAACGGTCCGGCACCTCGAAGCTTTGCTGAAAATGGCCAGGTATCAGGATGTGGAAAAACTCTTCATCCATCCTCTGATCGGACGGAGAGGCGAGAAGCCAGAGAGTGGAGCCGCCTATGTCAGGAAGGTCGAGGAGATGTGTCAGCGTCTCTCCTTAGGGAAAGTAGTAACGGTCATGGGCCGATTCTGGGCCTTGGACCGGGAAGAGAACTGGGATCGCGTCGAAAAAGCTTACCGAGCCTTGGTCTATGGGGAGGGAACTCGAGTTCGTGTTTAGAATTAGAGAAATATATCCAAGGAACTTTTTTTACCCTATAACGTATAATAATAGACAGAGATAGGGTTCTAGTCATGAGTGTTGAGATCAAAGACTTGCATTTCAGCTACGGAAAGATTAAGGCCCTGGACGGAGTGAGTATGGATCTTCCCCAAGGAGCAATCGGTCTCTTAGGTCCGAACGGAGCCGGTAAAAGCACTCTCTTACGCATCCTTCTTGGCTTCCTCACCCCAGACAGAGGAGAGGGGAAAGTCCTGGGCTATGATATTAAAAGCCAACAAGCCAATATCCGCCGCTTCGTAGGCTATATGCCAGAGGACGATTGCTTTATTCCCGGTATGGATGGAGTGTCCTTCACCTCCTACCTCGGTGAGTTGAGCGGGATGCCCAATCAAGAGGCGATGAAGCGGGCTCATGAGGTTCTCTTCTACGTGGGACTGGAAGAAAGCCGCTACCGCTTGGTCGAGACATATTCGGCAGGGATGAAGCAGCGCCTCAAGCTGGCTCAAGCCATCGTCCATGACCCCAAGTTGATATTCCTGGATGAGCCGACCAGTGGCTTAGACCCACAAGGCAGGAAAGAAATCCTGGAATTGATCACAGACATCTCCTCCAAGAAAGATATTCAAGTTTTAATCTCCTCCCATATTCTGGCTGATATTGAAGTCATCTGCTCTTATGTCTCCATCCTGAATAAAGGGAAGGTCGCCTCCCAAGGGGAAATGGCGAAACTCAAGGAAATTGACTACAGTCTCTACGAAGTCAAACTCATGGGGGAGACCGAACACTATTTACAAAGATTGAGAACCTTGGAATGCAAGGTTGAAGAGACTGAGGAAGGCATCCTGAAGATTTACATGCCTCCAAATCAAAATCCTCAGGAAATCTTCCGACTCGCCTCCGAAGAGCATGTTCAAGTCAGGCATTTCGTTAAGAGCCAGACATCGCTCGAAGATTTATTTGCCGAAGCTGTCGGAGTGGATTGATGACTATAAAAGAGAGGGGATACGTCCATTGGGACGGACAGTTAAAAGAGACAGGATTGAGCTGGCTTCCTATAACGAGATGGGGAATAAGACTCACCTTCAGAAAAAAATTTTTTAAACTTCTGCTCTTCATATCCCTGATCCCGGCTATCGTCTTCCTGGCCGGAATCTATATCTCAGAGAGACTCGAAGATTTCCGCTTCATGATCAGGGAATCTCAAAATTTTGTGCAGATTAATCCAGCCTATTTCAAATCTTACTTTACGAACGATTTTCTGTTGTTCATGATTGTGGCGATCCTGGTTTTCTGTGGAGCCGGCCTGATTGCGGATGACCTCAAATACAATTCCCTTCAGCTCTATTTTTCAAGACCACTCAGGAAAAAGGACTATTTTTGGGGAAAAGTCTCGGTCATTACCTTTTTCTTATTCCTGATCACCCTCATTCCTGGGATCATTCTTTTCTTGATGAAGCTCATTTTTGCGGGAAGTTTCCGCTTCTTCGCTTCCTATCCTTGGCTTCCTGTATCTATCATCCTGTATTCCTTGTTCGTCACCGGATTTTTCTCTTTTTACACCCTGTTTCTATCCTCTATAAGCAAAAACCGAAGGTATGTGGCCATTTTTATCTTTGGACTTTATTTCTTCTCTGATATTCTATTTGGCATCTTTTACGGTATATTCCGGAGCCCGTATTTTGCACTTCTTTCGATTAAGTCGAACCTGCAGCAAGTAGGAGCGATGATTTTCAACCAGAGAACACCCTATAATTTCCCGTGGGTATTATCGCTTGTGGTTCTCATCTTCTTCTGTATTCTTTCCAGTGTGGTGTTAAATAAAAGGGTAAGAGGTGTGGAAGTCATAAAATGACAGCGGTCATCGAAACAAAGAATCTTTCCAAATGGTACGGGAACATCCTCGGCTTGAGCGATGTTTCTCTCCAAATCGAACCCGGTATTACTGGGATCCTGGGGCCAAACGGGGCTGGTAAATCTACTTTTCTGAAGCTTATAACCGGTCAGATCAAGCCGAACATCGGTCAAGTGACCATCAAAGGCGAGCTAATTCGGAATAACTATTCACTCTTTCACATCCTCGGTTTCTGTCCGGAGCAGGATTCCTTTTACGGAGAGCTAACAGGATGGGAATTCCTAACAAGCCTCCTGACGCTGTATCATCTATCTTCAGTCGAGGCCAAAGCCAAGGCCGAAAAAGCTCTGGACATCGTCGAATTAACGAACGATAAAGACAGAGTCATAAGATCGTACAGCCGTGGGATGCGGCAGCGCCTGAAAGTATCCCAGGCCATCGCCCATGATCCCGAGATACTGATCCTCGATGAACCCCTCAACGGCCTAGACCCATTGGGAAGACGAAAGATTATCAAGCTGATCAAATCCTATGAAAAAGAAGGGCGGACGATCATCGCCTCCAGCCATGTCCTGCCTGAAATTGAAGCCATGACCCAGAGAATCATTCTGATCCACCAGGGAAAGATCTTCGCCCAGGGAAACATTCATTACATCCGGGATTTGATCGAGACCCATCCCCATATCATCTCTATCAAGTGCACCGACCCGAGGACTCTAGCCGAAAAAATCATCTATCACGATTTTGTCTTGAAGGTTCATTTCGGGGCAACTTCTGATTCCTTGCTTGTGGAGACTAACAATCGCGACAAATTCTTTAATCTCCTCCCAGCACTCTTTGTGGAGTATGATATTGAGGTGAAAGAGATAACGTCCCCAGATGATAATCTTCAAGCAGTCTTTGATTATCTCGTCGGAAAATAAAATGAGCGTTAAGACAAAACAAAGATTACCGAATTATTTCCATTCTGTGAGGTTGGCCTTTTCTTTTTTCCTCTCACTCGGAAAGAAATCGAGACGGACAAAAGTCTTCTATGTTATAGGGTTTGTTCCTGTTTTGATGGCCTTAGTCATCAAACTCTTACGATTTTTTTATGCCCATAGAGAGATTCAAGGCATAACCATCTTTTCCAACATGATCATGGTCTTCTACCTCCAATTCCTGATCCTCATCCTGGCTCTGTTTTTTGGAACATCTATCTGTTCTGAAGAATTAGAGGGGAAAACTTTAACCTACCTGACGACCAGGCCCGTGCCTAAATCCGCCATCATTGTAGGAAAATATGCCGCCTACACATTTTTGACCATCATTATGACAGGTGTCGGCCTCCTGTTTGCGTTCCTTATCCTGAACATGGAAAATCTTCTTGACTTCTCGCTGTATATGATTTTTTTAAGAGATCTCACCGTGCTGACGCTGGGACTTATCTGTTATACGGCTTTCTTTACCTTTATCGGAACCTTTTTGAAGAAATCTATCCTGTTTGGGCTGGTCTTCAGCTTTGGCTGGGAAAACGTGATTCAGTATTTTCCTGGGTCCACCCAGCGATTTGCCATAGTTCACTACCTTAAATCTTTGTTGCCATCTCCCTCGAGTGGACAGTTTTCCTTCTTGCTCTTCCGGCTGGAACCCACACCTCCAGGCGTGGCAATACTCATGCTCTTGTTCATCTCCGGGATTTTTCTGTTTCTGGCATCTTTATTTTTCTCCCAGAAGGAATATATTCTCCAGGATTAAAAGAAAGATTCTTTCTCCTGAAGGATATCAAAAAAACGGAGGATGGAATCCCTCTATAGAGGAGGGTCAACGCTATCTGACCTCGTCAAAAAGTCTCTCTACTGCTCTTTAGTCTCCTCTTCAGTTTCTTTTATTCTATTGATAAGATCTTCAGAAATATTGGCATAGATTTTGACATAATCAGCCGACGAGGTCACTTCTATTTTGTTGATCAATTCGCCGATTTCAGGCTTCTTGGCAGCAATGATTCCTCCCATGGCCTTGAACCCGTTCAACAGGTCTGCCACCTCCTTGTTTTTCGTTTCATCGCCGCTCATTACCTTGATTTCAGCGATGATGCTTTCATTCTTGTAATCGAAGTACATAGCGGTTGCGTTGACCGCCTCCAAATTCTTAAGCATAGGGTTCTGCGAGACCGCTTGACTTATGGCTTCAGGAGGAATGAGGATAGCTCCCCACATCATGGCCTCTTTGTTAGTCTGAGCGACCAGGGAGGAGAGAGCTTCGTTCTTGAACATATTTTCTTTTTTTTCCTGAATCACATCTATGATCGATTTGACAACAGCTTCATCTCCGGCAAGGATGTTTGAGTCATCGATGAACGACAAATAATCTTTTTCCCCCTCCTTCTCTAAAACTGAATAGAGAACCGTGCCGTTGTAATCCTCCTCTTCCAACTCCTTTTCTTCCTCAGCCAACTTATCTTTGATCAAGCTCAACAGATTCTCTTTATCGTATTTCATGTTGACGATGGCGCCGCCTTGAGGATCCTTTTCCTCGGACGTTTTTTCGAGAGCAACGGTCACGTAGTAAATATCTTCTTGAGGATTAATCTTAGTGATCTCGACAAATTCTTGGTATTTCGTGTAGTCTTTGCTCTCCTTTATGGTTTTGTCTAAGATCTCCGTAGCCATGGCTCTGTTGAAATCAATAAACACAACACCTATCGCATCCTCGGGGACAAGACTGAGCATATCCTTGACCTTTGCCGAGCCTGCCTTGGGAATGGATGGTCCTCTCTCACAAGCGAAAAAAGAGAGGATGACGAGAATGAGTGCCAAAGTGAGACCTGCGTACTTTCTCATGTTACCTCCTTTATTTCTAAAAACTCATTAACGTCTATATATCAAAATCACTCCTGCTGAGCAAACCATTTTTAAAATCGTAGTGAGCTGGGGTCAGGACTTATCCCAAGGTTTTGTACTCAAGTTAAGGCAGAAACAAAGCGCTTTCGGACGACAAGGACTGACCCCAGCAGCATGGTAAAATCATTTCCTTGAACAAATATTTTTTGATATAAAAGAACATTACGCAGACACATCTCTAACACCATGATAAGTATTAACATCTATGATGGATTGAAAAGGGCGAGGGATGAGGAGTGAGGAAGCCTCATCCCTCACCACAGTCACAGAAATAGAGACGCTTTTCACACTGGATGGATAATTCTTATTCAAGGAGGCGCAATGTTTAAATTCAAAAAATCCTTTTTTTTCCTTCTCATTATCATCTTCATCCTTACTCCGTTATCATCGATGGAGAGGGAATTCCCGGTCATCTTGAGTATGAAAGACCGTGCTCCAGTTGTTGATTCGTGGCTCAAAATACGATTGGAAAGAGTGCTGCCAGAAATCATGCGTCGCGAAAACTTCGATATGTGGCTCGTGATCTGCCGTGAGTACAACGAAGATCCTGTTTATCTCACCTTGGTCCCATTTACCTCTCTCGCTGCCCGCCGACTGACCATGCTTGTTTTCTATGATCGAAAAGAAAAAGGAGTAGAGCGCCTGGCCGTGAGCCGCTACGGAATCAGAGACTTCTATAAAGCTGTATGGAATCCGAAGAAGATGGACCAGTGGGACTGCCTGGCCAAAGTCATTAAAGATAGAGACCCGCAAAGGATCGGGATCAACGAAGCAGAACATTTCGCCTTCGGGGATGGTCTCTCTGCGCACTTGAAAAAAAGGCTCATCAAAGCTCTTGGTCCCGAATATTCCTCACGTCTCCATTCGGCGGAAAGATTGGCGGTCGGTTGGTTAGAAAGGCGAGTTCCAGAAGAGCTCGAAGTCTATCCTCAAATCGTGTCCATTGCTCATCAGATCATTGCTGAGGCGTTCTCCAACCGCGTCATTACTCCAGGGATCACGACCATGCAAGATGTGGTCTGGTGGATACGAGAGAAATACCGGGAGCTAAAATTGACAGCCTGGTTTCAGCCATCTGTCTCTATCCAACGCCCGAAAGATAGCCCCTTTAAGGGAAATGTCATCCATAAAGGAGATCTCCTTCACTGTGACATCGGGATCACCTATCTCCGGCTCAACACCGACACTCAGGAGCACGCCTATGTGCTTCGGGAAGGTGAGGAGGACTGTCCGCAGGGACTCTTAGATGCCATGAAATTAGGGAACCAGCTTCAGGATATACTCATAGCTGAGTTCCGAGAAGGACGAACAGGGAATGAGATTCTGTCGGCAGCGCTGGAAAAAGCCAGGGCTGAGGGCCTGAAAGCTCAGATCTACACCCATCCTTTGGGATACCATGGCCATGGAGCAGGCCCGATCATCGGATTATGGGACAAACAGGATGGAGTTCCTGGAAAGGGAGATTATCCCTTGTATCCTGACACATGCCACTCTATCGAGCTCAACATCAAAACAAAAATCCCCGAGTGGGGTGGACAGGAAGTCCGGATTGCTCTCGAGCAGGACGCAGCCTTCACCAAGAGGGGAATCCACTTCCTGGATAGCCGTCAAACCAAATTCCATTTGATCAAATAAGCGACACAGTAACTCACTTACTCAGTCACTCAGGAAGAAAAGAAAAAGAGTATTTTTGTGTTCCAGAATTACGGAGTCAATTTCTTTTAATCTTGCTGAGTCACGAAGTTACAGAGCTACTGTATCACTGATACAGGTATTTATACAGCTCCAGCTGGGATGAGTAAAGCCAACATCTGACCCAGATGAGAGTAAACATGAACAGCTGCTGGATGAGAAAGGCAAGGAGAACGGTCAAGAAATGGCTTTGAGGAATCAAGCCAACGAGTAGGCTGTATGAAATAGAAATTAGAATAGAAGAGAGAAAAATCAGATAATAGAGGCCCAAGACCGAACCCAGATGCCGGAAGACAAATCCAAAAGCTCTCCCAACGACTGAAGTTATATCCTCTCCCTCTTCGAACACCACCCGAATCCGGGCGTAATCAAAGACCATCTGAACGAAGAAAAGGAGGAAGAGAATGATGAGACTGAACACAATCCCGAGAGCGAACGGGCCGATTTCTGATATGGCATTCCTGTCGACTTCATCGATAATCGGTAGAAACCCTTGAACAAGGATGAGGCCGATGATCAGGAAAAAAACCCAGGAGATGAGCATGAGTAGGAAAAAGCGGGAAAAATACTTCCCTGCTCCTTGAAAAAAACCTGTTATCGTAAACCGGGGATTCTCGGGCTTGAACACAGATAGAATTCCCCCTGCCAAGAACGTATGGAAGATAATATAGATGAGCCCCAATACCAAGATGGGGGAGGGGAGATCGAAAAACCGCATCTGGACCAGATACTCAAGATTATCGAGAAGCGCACCCTTACCGATAAGAGAAGGACGGAATGTCGATTCCAGTCCTCGAGCATCATCCCTGAACTCTTGCCACCAGAGATAGTCAAAACCTTCGGCCATCCTCTCTCCCACCATGCTCGCGCCGAAGGACTCCTGCAGAGCATGATACATAGGGATAGCCAGGATCAAAGAGATCATGAAATTGATCAAGAAGAGCAGCAGGATCATCCGGAGTGTTTTTCCCGTAGATTTGAAACCCTTGACGAGGTTGATGAAGACTTTCATCTGTTTTATCCTCATCCTCCAAATACTGTAAACACCTCCAGCGCATGCTGGAGCCAGATCAACCAGTTGGACATCCATTTCCAAGGAGCTAAGCTGTTGGCTTTTCGCGTCTTACTGTTGTTTGTCCTGTTTTGGTCGAGAACCAGCTTAAAATCGGGATCAACGATGGCAGCTTTTATCCGGGCTGGCTGTATGTAGGTGTATTTATGCCAACGGTACTCGCCATCCCATGTTTCCCTGAATTCTTCTCTATCCTCGAAGATTACCAACACCTCCACGGGAATCTTGACTTCGCCAAGACGCCTGACTATAACTTCGGATTCGAACATAATATTATTCCTCTCACTCCAGTCTCCCTCTTCATATTTTCCGTCAAACCATCCCCGAGGTCTTTTCAACCTACGACTGGTTATTCGACCTACCGCATAATCCAGTTTTCCAGAACCATAAACAAATTGATCCAGGAACCAGCTCATATCCTGGCCGGCAAACTCTGAGACCACCCCGTAGAAATCCCGGGGACGAGGATGTTTAAACCAGAAGCGCTTGGAATAAGCTTTCATCATCTTGTTGAATGACACTTCGCCCATGAACCTTTTCAGAGTTCTAAGCATTAAGCTACCTTTAGAGTAGGAATTGGCTCCATAACTATCGCCCCTTAAAAAATCCCAAGAGAAGCGCTGCATGATATCCATATTCGAAGTCAGGCGATGCTCGGATATTCCCTCGGATTCTATCGGTATCTTGACATCTTTGAAGGTCACGGGTATCCCGAAGTAGAACTTGGAATACAGGGGTCGGCCGTAGGCTTTGTAGTAGATCTCTGTGTCCAAGAAGGAGGAAAATCCTTCATCCATCCAGGGATGTTCGAACTCGTTGCTGGCGATCAGACCGTAGAAATATCCGTGACCAAACTCGTGTATGGTCACACCCTCGGGACTGGGAATGTCCTTTTTGTGTAGAAAATATGAGCCACCGGTGAAAAAAGTGGGGTATTCCATGCCGCCCGATCGGCTGTTATAGGCGGGATCGACACAGGTGACAGTCGAGTAAGGATAATCACCATAAAGTTGGCTGCAATACCGAATGGCATGTTTAACAGCGTCCATGTAACGATGTTTGAGGCTTTTGTGTTGGGGCTGGAGGAGGAGCGTTATAACTATTTTTTTTCCTAGAGAATACTCATAGGTTTCCTTGTACTTGAGAAAACGAGGGCTGGCTGTCCAGGCAAAATCATGCACACTGTGCTGGTAATAACGGTGGGTAGCAGTACCATCACTGTTTTCCGTTTTTTCTCTATGTTCACCCGTTGCTCCGACGATATAGGAAGAGGGGAGGGTGAGGCGGACATCGTAGGTCCCAAAATCAGCATAATACTCGCTCTCAGCATGATATTGATGACAGTTCCAGCGACCATCCTCAAAAACTCCGATTTTTGGATACCATTGAGCGATAAAATAATAATCTTTCCAAACACCCGTGCGGGAAATAGGCTTGGGGACTTTCGATTGGAAATCGAGAACAAGAAGAATTGTTTGACCTGGTCGAACGGGCTTCGGCAACTTGACAGCTACGACTGTCTGATCATGGATATTGTTATCATCAGGATTCTTGAACTCGAGGAATGGTGTTAAATCTAGATCATCAAAAAAGGGATTTTCATGAATCTTAATAGATTCGATACGACAGTATCCCCAGTCGTCTGTCTCGAAGTCAGACACACTCTTAGTGGCCCATTCTCCAGCTTCTTGGAGAAAGGTACTCATATTGTTTCGGAAGGCATTCCAGTATAAATGAAACCAAAGTTCCTCGGTCGCCATATCAGATGTGTTTGTCCAAGAAAGAATTTCCTTGCCCTGGATTATATGTGTCTGTGTATCCAAACGGATGTCCATCGTGTAGTTGGCGATCTGTTCGCAGAGAGGCTCATCCGTACCGAACAGAGAGAGAAGAGAAAAAGGCAGGATAAAGGCTATGATGATTCGAGTTTTCCTAAACACATTACCCTCCGGGTTTTTTTACTTTCTATTCTATGCTTATGGCTTTTTCTATTATTATGGATAGTAAGCCGTTTCGCAATGAAAAGTTAGGTTGTTAATATGGTTTGGAGGAGGATTCCTTCAGGCAGGCTCATGAACGATTCCGGATGATCGGGCAATTGAAAGAAAAATCTATTCCTATTAGAATATATGAACCATCCAAGATGAAGAGAAAACATAAAGAGATGAAGCGGACTCCCTTCCAGAATCTCATCGTCCAGAGAAGAAGTATCCGCCGTTATCGGGATCAACCTGTGGAGAGGGAGAAAATCTTGACCTGCATCGAAGCCGCGCGAATGGCACCCTCAGCTGACAACGTTCAGCCCTGGAGATTTTTGATCATCGATGACCCCAAGATAAAGACAACTTTTGCCAAAGAAGTATTCTCAGGAATCTATTTTATCTCGAAGTTTGCGGTCAAGGCTCCTGTCTTGATCCTCATCCTGGCCCGATTGGATATCATTGCCAACAGGATCGGCAAACAAATCCAGAACATTCATTTCTATCTCATAGATATCGGCATAGCAGGCGAACATATCGTTCTCCAAGCAGAGGAGTTGGGTTTAGGGACTTGCTGGATCGGTTGGTTCAACACGAGGAAAGCCCGGAAATTCTTCCAGATTCCGCGAAAGTATAAAATTGTTTCGATGCTCTCGCTCGGATACTATGACCGGAAACCCTCAAGACCGAAAAAACGAAGGACTCTCGAAGAGATTGTGTGGTTCAATAAGATCAAGGAATAGAATTTAGATTAGAGAGTTCGTTATCTTCGGATTTCTCTGAGGAGTTCCTCGATAAGACCCAGAGCACAAAGGAGATCCTCTTTCTTCGTCCCGTATCCGAAGCGAATATAATTCTCCAACCCAAAATGTTCCCCAGGAACCAACAGAACACTTTTCTCTCGTCTTAGTCTGTCAATAAGTTGAGCGGAACTGAGATCGAGGTTTTGGCGGGGAAAGGCGATGGCTCCGGCTCGCGGTGAGATCAGACTGAAAAGACCCTCTTGTTCTTTCAACCAAGTCTCGAGCAAAGGAAGGTTCGTCGTCAAGATGTCTCGTGTCCGCTTAAGAATGTTCTCTCTGTTTTTTGATTGGAGGGAGACCAGAGCCAACCGATAGCTGACCGCACTCAAGCAGATAGTCGTGTAGTCATGATAAGGCCATGTACTCTGGATAAACTCGTCGGATCCAACCATCCAGCCCACCCTTAATCCAGGAAGTCCATAAGCTTTGGAAAGGCCGTTGGTAACCACAACTTTCTCGGTTGTCCCCCAGAGACTCGGCGTGATTGTTCCGTCTAGTTCTGCTCCCTGGTAGATCTCATCGGACAAAATCCAGGCATCCGCCCATTCGGCCAGGCTCACGATCGTATCGAGGGCCTCAGAACTCAGCACAGCCCCGGTGGGATTGTTGGGATTGGTGACGATGATCAATTTTGTCTTCTTGGTGACAATGCTTTTGAGCTCATCCAAATCAGGCCCCCAACTTAAATCCTCTTTAAGATAAAAAGGTTGGACATGAGCTCCGAATGCTCTGAGAAGTCCCCACATCTGCATGTAGTTGGGCAGCATGAAGACCACCTCATCCCCAGGTTCAACCCTGCTCCAGATTGTGAGAAAATTCGCTTCGGCAGATCCCGTCGTCACCAGGATATTCTTTTTTGTAGTTCCCGGGTAGAAACGGCTTATGGCTTCTCTCAAGGCAGTTGGACCGTTGGTCTGGATATATCCCAACTCTGTGTCCAGAATCTCCTCTAACTTCTCTGCGGTAATCAGTTCTCGAAAAGAGAGGGGATGAACACCGCTCTCGGAAAGGTTATAATCGACCTCGAATTCCCATGTGGATTGCATGCGCTCCATCTCGAAGGGTTCAATTTTCATCACCCCTCCTTACTTTATCTTTAAATTTCGACCTTGAACACACCCTTGAGGGCAAAACCAAAGATGATAGCCAGAACGAAGTACACGATCAGCCAATGAATCCCCCAGCCAAAGAAATTCATATTCTTGGAAGGATAGATGACTTTAACCGATTCCAAGGGGGAACTCGAAGGCAGAGGAGGTTCCCCGGGATTCAGAGCTTGAGCGAAAAAGTTCTTACCGACTTTAACGGGGGATATCTTGCTCAGAATCTTCTGGTTAATGGCAATCCTTTTGTGGACTTCAGTCCCCTCAGAAACAAGGACGATGTCGTGGATGCCTTTTTCCTTAGCTCGGAAGCGCCAATCAATTTCCCGTTCCTCCTCGATCCGGAGGGGAGGTGTTTCGACCTCAATTCCTGGAGATTGCTTCAGGGAGAGGCTGACTTCTAAGGGATCAAAGCCATCCTTTAAGATAACTTCTAAAATCGCCTTCTCTCCAGGTGACAGTGAATGGTAGCCGAACCAAAGGTTGAGCTGGATGATAATCAGCACCAGAGGTATGATCATCACCAACATCGGTCGAGCTGAGAAGCCGATGTACCTCAGGTTACAGCGTAAGATACTTCCCTGAGCTTTGAGGGAAGTGGCAAAGCTGTCCTTGAACAGGCGTAGCTCGAGAAGATGGGCCTTGATTAGATTCTTGACTTTCCTTATCCCTTGTTGGTTGGAAGTGTAACGGAAAACAAAAAGCATGAACAGTCCAGTTAGGAAAGAGATAAATATCATTCCATACCAGGGACTGAGGCTGCGAAAAGGCAAAAAGAGAATGTCAAAGATTTTCCCGAAAAACAAATTGAATATCCACATCCTAAGAGTCCTCAGCCTTTCCTTTCGACTAGAATGAAAAGATGTGAGTCAAAAGCACTGGATTCAGGTTTACTGCTCAGGAAATATAGCCCAGTCCTTTGAGCTTTTTCTTAATTTCCTCTTCTGAATCCGACTCTTCGAGCTTAGAGATCTCTCTCTCTAAGCAATGGGTCACAAACTCCTCTGGAGAGGAATAGCCAGCCAGTTCGGCAAATTTCTTCACCTTGTCCATCAAATCCTTCTCAATTTTGACCTTTGCTTTTCCCATCGCGTTCACCTCAAACAGAAAATATGGATTTCCCTATCATTTCCTTGGGCGTGCTTATACCAAAAATGTTCAATATTGTCGGCGTCAGGTCATACAGTGCTGCTGAGGCCGCCTGTATCTTGCGGTTGGTAAATAAAATCCCTGGAATCACACTCTGGTCCATACAATGATCCCCGCTCCATTTCTCCGTATTGTCTTCAATCGTAGACTTTGGAATTCTTCCCAAACCTGTGGCCCAGGAAACTCTGTACCCTCGGTTATAGCCTATGACGATATCTGGGGCCTCCTCGATATAGGGGCCTTTATAGACATCCTTGGCCACGTAGGCGCGAAGAACAACCTGTTCGCCTGTCTTCGGATCCCGATACTCCTCCAATTTGCGAGCGATTTCTCGAACGAGAGCCTCTTTTTCGGGTCCAGCCGTGACGATCCCCTCGGCCTCCCTCCCTCTCTCATTGATGTACAGGCTGTTAAGCCCGTAAGCATAGGCTTTGGTTCTTGACCAATCCGTGTTTTCGAAGAAGTAATCCTGACCCTGCCGCCACATATTAATCAGGTGGAGGTAGCCGTTTTCTTTTAACCAGGTGTTCAGATTCAGACCTCGTCGAAAAGGAGTAAAACCATGGTCAGACATCACCATGATGATGGTATCCTTATCCACCTTTTCCATGGCCTTGGCCAGCATTTTGTCGGCTTCGATGTAAATATTCCTGATTGTGTCTCCGTATTTGGACGCTAAGAGAGGGTCATGGATGGGATGCTTTTTATCAAGAAGGCGCCAGAACATGTGCTGTCGTTGGTCGGTGCTCGAGACATAATAGAAGAGAAGCCCAGAGTCGAACCGTTCCAGATGGTAATCTAACATCCGCCATCTTTCCTCGAGAACAAAGTCATCCTGCTGGAGGAACTCCGCTTCGTCGAGAACATCATTGTCGAGGGCCGAGGTGTCAGCAGGAAGACCTTTGGTGAAGAATGGCCCGAATTTTTCTTCTAGTTCCTCGGCATAGCTTTTTGGTGTCGAGAGAGGGATAGCGGCCCGTCCCGGGTCGAAGTTAATCGGTGAGACATACAGCTTGAATTCAGGACGAACCTGCTTCAGATAAAACATACAGATGCCGCTGATGCTCTGGGTGGGAATCATGTTGAAGTGGATACGCTTCCAGCCACTCCATTCTCCTTCCTTGAGGATGAATTCCTGGTCTTGAATTACGACCTTGGCCACCGGGTTTTCGGGGTCGATGAAAACCTTGAAGTCAATTGTCGATTCAGGCCGGTCTTTCTTAAATGTGTTTGTTGGTCCCGGAAGCTTATCCTCGACTCTATTCCCGATGACATACACGGGATGAATCCTCCCTCCTCCGATGTCTGCGTCGACTTCAGTCGATTGGGTTGTATAGAAATTGAATATCCCGTAAGAGCCAAGAATATCGGGCGTTCCCATACCAGAGATCGTCTTCTGTTTGGTTGTAACAGGGGGGTAGTTGGAAGGAATTTTAAAGAGTGTCGCTGGAACACCGCGCTCTTCAAGAACCTGCCAGAACGCTTTTCCTTTCCTCAACTGCTCGACTTTTCCGCCTGAGAGAGGAAGGACAAGGTTTCCGATGGATAGGGTCTTGCCGGCCTCCTCTGTCCTAGAAGCTGAGAAGATAGGAATATAATTTTCTGGATCTCTGTGGATGAAATCAAAAATGGCATGTCCTCCCGGATCACAACCCGTGATGAAGTTCGACCAAGCCACAGGGCTCTGAGGTGGGATACTCGTTTGGAGAGGACGGAAATCGCCCTGCCGCCGGTGTCTCTCGAAATGGGTGAGGAGCCCCTGCCTGATCCAGATGTCGACGAGATGGGGGTCCATACCATCGAAACCGAGAACTAGGATTTTGTTTTTTGTCTCCTTAATTCCGTTTATTTTTGTGATTAGCTCAGAACCGTTGCCTAGAGCAAAAAGAGACCCGGCCGTAAGTCCAAGTTTTATGAAATTCCTTCTATTCATCACTTCGTCCTTGTTTTTCTTTGATTTTACCATAACTCAGATTATTTATATCTATCAAGCCCTTCCCGTCCATATGAGGCGGGGAGGGAATACCGAACAGATTTAAAACACTCGGAGCGATATCGATAATGGCCGGAGACTCGCGCCTGATTCTCTCTGTACAGAAGAAGACTCCTGGAACCAGCCGGGGATCGATGCAGTGATCTCCAGACCACACTTTGGGATTATCTTCAAAAACGATCTTGTTGACAATTCCTGTTACCGAGTCCCACGAGACTCTGTAACCCTCGTTGTAACCGACGATAAGATCAGGACAGTTCTCCTTGTAGGGGCCCGGAGCAAGCTGATCTCTATCATAAATCTTATTGATGGCCACGGTATCATGTTCATCATCTTTCAAGCCGTTTAACCGGGCTATGAGCTCCTGTTTAAGAGCTTCGCTCTGCTTTCCTGGTGAGACGACCCCTTTGTCTTCCCGTCCTACGATATTGAGAAAAATCCCTCCCAAACCCACTCCGTAGGCTTTCGTTTTAGACCAGTCGACAGCCTCAAACCACTCGCCACTCTCTTCCTTCCCTTCCTTGAGACGGAGATATCCGTTGAGATAGAGCCAGGAGTTAAGGTTAAATCCCCGGCGGAAGGATTTAAATCCATGATCGGACATGATGATAAGGACACTCTTATCATCCATCTTAGCTCGCACTCTTCCCACCAGTTCATCCATCCTTTCATACAAGTCCTCGATTACTTCTTTACCCATTTTTGCTTGGGCTCTTTCGAGCGCCGGGTGTTGAGGGTCCAAGTAACGCCAGAACATGTGCTGGATACTGTCTGTGGTCTCGAAGACACAGGTAACGAGCCCCTTTTTCGTCTTGTCCATGGCGTTGAAGAGCATCTTCTCCCATTCTTCGTGATTGGCATACGTGAATTCTAGAAAGGCTTGTTCGCTGAGTATGCCTTCATTCAAAGCCCAGGTATCGTTGGCTTCGCCGAGGGTGATGAAGCTGCCTAGGAGCTTCGCCAGATAGACGGAATAGATGTAGGGGTGAGAGATTGGAAGAGCCGGTTTTTCTGGGTCGATGTTGAGCGGCGACAGATACATCTCAAAATGAGGCTGGATTTGAGAAATGTAGAACCGGGAAATGGCCCTGATCTTGATTCCGAGTCCAGGACGGAAAGTCAACCGAATCCAATCCGAGAAAGCCTCTTTTTTCAAGGTGAATTTTTGGCCAGAGACCTGGATGTGGGCCTGACCATTATCCTTGTCAAGGATGATAGTCAACGGAAGTTTGATCTCTTCGCTTTCCTCGAGAAGCGTGTTTTCTGGTCCGGAGATGTAGGTCTCGATGCGGTTGTTCTCGACCGTGACAGGAATATTGATCCCTCCCTCTCGCTTCTCAATCCTGTCTTTGTCAGAGGTGTAGAAGAAAAACGTCCCCTGGCTCCCCTTCAGGTCAGGAGCGCACATCCCGGAGAGAAGATGTCCCTTGAATTTCTCGGGGGGAAAGGTTATCGGAACTCTCAACACAGTGCTCATGATTCCTTTTTCCCCGAGAATTTTCCAGAAAGGGACACTCCGCCTCATCCCTCTGATTTCCGGCTTGGAGAGAGGGATGTTGTACCTACCTAATGATAGTACTCGCTTTGGCTTGCCGATTTTGGCCGAAGACAGGTCGGGAAGATAATTCCGGGCATTTCGAGTCAAAAAATCAAAAATATTGTGCTTGGAGGGATTGGCTCCTGTCATGAAGGAAGACCAGGCCACAGGCGAAATGGCTGGGGTTGTGGTCTTCAACCTCGCGTAGGAGCCTTCCTTTTTTAGCTTGGAAAAATTGGGAAGTCGTCCTTCAGACATGTATCTTTCGACTAGCTTGGGCTCTAGGCCATCCAGCCCAAGGATGATCAGCTTATTGATTTTGCTTTTTTTAAAAGCTTTCTGCCCCCTGATCATCCGGAGCAGCAAACGGAAGGGCCAGGAGAGGAAGGAAAACACAGCCAAGAAAAAAGTGAGGAACAGGACTAGAAATGAACTCAGGAAAGCAAACCCGGCGCCAGGGCCTATGTAGGCCTGAGCCGAGAGAGGAAAGGCGAGAAGCAAAATTAGGAGGAACAGACGTCTTGCTTTCATGAAAACTGCTCCATGATGATTGAAGCCAGATCCGAGATACAGAGATCTTCACCAAAATTCCGATGCGCCCAGAAAAAGGCATCATCCCAGGTGTGCATGCCCTGGAGGTTTGTTCGTCCGAAGATTATTTTTTTCTTGACCGATCCTTTCATATCGAAGCCATACTCGGAGAGGACAATTAAATCCGGCCCCTTTTCAAGAAAAGGACCGGAGTAAACCTCGTGAGCATCAAAAACGTTCCTGACGACTTTTTTGTCGTCAAATTCTAACTTTCCGAGTTTATGGGATATTTCCCGTTTTAACGCTCCCATCTCAGATTCATCTACACACCCCAGAGGAAATTTCCCCTTCGTGTTGAGGTAGATCCGGTTGGGGTCCATAGCAAAAGCAAGACTGGAGCTCGAGATCTCATTCAGGTCTTTAGGAGGACTCGTTTTAAACCTCAGGTAGCCTTCTTTTTCTAACCAGGCGTTGAGATAGACTTCCTGCTCTATCCCTGTAAACCCATGGTCAGAGAGGAAGAAGAGGCTCTCATCCCCTTGACCATATTTCCGGAATGAGGAGATGATCTTGTTGATGACTCGATCAATCTCCCTGAAGTAGTCCAAAAAGTTCTGGTGATAAGGATGTTGATCATCCACGTAGGCATTCCAGAGAAAGTGTTGAAGTCTGTCTGTGCCTGTGATCACGAACTCAAAGTAATCCCAATCTTCTTTCCAAAAAGATTCGAAAGCCTTAAGCCGCCCTTCAAGCGTACGGGAAAGCTCCTGCCACATGAATTCATAATTTTCCCGCGATTTATACGTATCGATATCGATCTGGTAACCCATGCTCTCCAGAGCTGTTTTGTAGGATAAAGGATAGACTGCTTTAGCCAGGTCGATGGCTACAAATCCTGAGACCAGAATCCCGTTGATCCTCCGAGCTGGATAAGTGGACGGCTGATTGATGATGATGCATCTTTTCTTGATATCTGCCAGACGGTCCCAAAACGTCTCCTTCTTCAAATCGAGAAAATTGGGAAAATGTAGATCATAAGATTCTTTTTTTAGGTCTGTGAACCCGAAGATCCCATGAGCTCCTGGATTTGAGCCAGTCATGAAATTTGTCCAACTGACTGCTGAGATTTCTGGCAGTGACGCCTTCATCCGATGAAGATGTCCTGAATCCAAGAGCTTGGCCATAGTCTCCATAATACCCTTTTTGGCCAGCTCAATGACAAGCGAATAGGGGACACCATCCAACCCGATGACGCATACTTTCTTTGTCTTTTTTCTTCTGAACAAACTCATGAAGCATCCTATTATAACAAGGACATAGACATTGTCAATTTGAAACGTTTTGAACGGAACCTCTTATATTCCTTGCTACGAGAACAGATGAAGTATGGATAGGAGTAATGAAGGCAAAGCCCTGGGAGATGCTATCCGTTTTGAATAAACGGAGAAAAAGAGTGAACAGGCTTATTTTAACTAGCTTTTTTCAAGAATGATCCTGGCATCGACGATTTTACACCCTCGTCCTTTCTCGTAGACGATGAGAGGGTTTATATCTAGTTCCTCGATATCCTCAAAATCAACGACCAGTTGAGAAAGCTTCTTCAGACATGTTTCTATCGTTTCTATATCATAGACTGGTCCTCCTCGAAAACCATTGAGTATTTTATGCGTCTTTGTTCTCCCTATCATCATTTTGGCCGTCAACTCACGAATAGGGGCCAGCCGGAAGGTCACATCCTCTAGAGCTTCGACATAAATCCCGCCCATACCAAACATAAGTATCGGTCCGAACTGAGGGTCTCTATTCATTCCAAGGATCACCTCTCTCCCGGGAGGAGCCATTTCTTCAACCAGGATGCCCTTGATCCGGGCATCGGGTTTGCGAGAACGGACGTTGCGGCAGATCTCTTGATAGGCCTGGCGAACCTCACGGCTGTTCTGAAGATTGACTTTAACTCCCCCGAAGTCAAACTTGTGCAGAACATCAGGAGAAGCGATTTTGAGGACAACAGGATAACCGATTTCTTGAGCGGCTTCGACAGCCTGAGTCTGAGTTTCAGCTAGGTGAGCTTCGATAACGGGGAAATGATAGGCTTCTAAAACTTGGTAGGCTTCGTGTTCGAGGAGGAAAGCACGCCCTTCCTTTTTGGCGCTCTCGATGATGCGCTTGGCCTTCGTTATGTTGACTCGGAATTTTTTTATGCGTGTTTGAGGTCGCTTCAGCCAAACAGCAAAACTGTTCAACTCGGCCAGAGCTCTTGCTGCCGATTCGGGAAACCGGAAGGAAGAAATATCGTTCTCTTCCAGAATCTCGATGCCCCTGGAGACATCATATATTCCTAAAAAACAACACACGACAGGTTTCTTATTCAGCTTAACAGTTTCGACGATGATGTCAGCAATCTTTTCCACTTTGGTGAAGGCGGTAGGGGTCAGGATGATGATCGCAGAGTGGACATTCTTATCAGCCAGGATCCTCTCCAGTGCTCCCTGATACTGTTCTTCTTGGGCCTCGGCGATCAAATCCACTGGATTATTGATACTCGCCGTGGGAGGAAGGAGAGCTTTAAGAGCTTTTTTTGTCGGGGAAGAAAAAGAGGCTATGTCTAAGCCGAAACGGATACAGGAATCCGTGGCTAAAATCCCCGGTCCTCCTGAGTTGGTGATGATAGCTACCTTGTTATCTCTGGGTAATGGCTGTGTTGAAAACACTTTGACATAATCAAACACCTCTTCTAAGGTCTCACCGCGGATCACACCACACTGATGAAAGATCGCATCGTACACACTATCAGATCCGGCCAGAGAGCCCGTGTGTGAAGAGGCCGCTCTCGCACCGAGAAGAGTCCGGCCAGCTTTCAGAGCGATGACCGGCTTGGGATTCGTGGGATGGCTGGTGATATCTCGGGCGATGTTGATGAATTCCCTCCCGTCCTCCAGATCTTCAAGGTACATTAAGATAACATCGGTTTTGGAGTCGTTCTTGAGATAGAGGAGAAGATCATTCTCATTCACGCCGGCTTTATTCCCCATGCTGATAAACTTGGAAAAGCCGATATTCGCTTCTCTCGCATAATCCAGGACTGCCACACACAGAGCCCCGCTTTGGGAGATGAATGAGATATTTCCTTCTTTAGGCATCATAGTCCCGAAGGTAGCGTTTACAGAACTGATTTTGTCCGTGTTCACCACACCCAGACAATTGGGCCCGACAACAGAAATACCATAGCTGTGGGCAACTTCGAGTGTCTCTTTCTCCAACTCGACGCCATCCCCCCCGATTTCTTTAAACCCGGCGGAGATGATGATGGCCCCTTTGATGCCGATCTCGCCACACTCTTCCAACACTCCCGGGACGAATCGGGCAGGGACAACAATCACGGCCAAATCAACCTTATCAGGAATATCCATGACACTGGGATAGCTCTTGATGCCTAGGATTCCTTTGGCCTTGGGGTTGACAGGATAGACGATCCCCTGATAGCGGCTGTCAATAACGTTAGCTAGCAGAGACTGGCCGACGCTTCCAAGCTGACGGGAGGCACCGATAATCGCCATAGATCGAGGGTAGAAAATCGGGTCGAGTGGAGAGGGCTTTCGTCTAAGACTATTCATTCTTTTTCTGAACTCCTGCTTCCGGCAGCCTTAAGAATGTTTTCCAGGAATTGATCTTCTGGTACGGCTCCGTCCAACGAGACATCCTCGTTAAAGATCGTCTTGGGCACCCCGAACACGCTATATTTTTGTGCCAGATGTGGAAATTCTGTCGATTCCACCATATCGGCTTTTATCCTCTCGCTTTCGAGGGCAAACTGATGGGCTAAACGGACTGCCAGCGGGCAGTATGGACATGTCGGCGTGACGAACACTTGGATATGGATATCTTGGCTGAGGCTGGTCAAGGCCTCCTTTGTTTTTTGACTCAAGCCTGTCCTTCCCTTTGAGACATCAACTATAGCCTCGATCAGACTGGTATACTCATACCCCGACGGGATGCCGAAGAAACGAATTCCGAGATCTTTTTCGCTTTGGACGGCTACGGCTGGAATCTTATCGATACCGAAGGAAGAAACCTTTTTCTTATCGCCTTCGAAATCATAGATTTCCAGATCTATCTTTTCAGAAAGTGAGCTGATTTCTTCGACGAGCTGTCTCGTTTCTTTACAAAAGTGGCATTCTTGTCCTTTTAAATAGTCCGGAACAGTGAGACGCCGGGGTTCCTGGGTGAACAGGATAAGAGTTACTCGTTTTTCAAGGTCTTCTTCGAACTTCTTCTTGGTGGCTTCGATGACTTCTTTACTGAGCAGTTCCATGTGCTGAACTCCTTCAACGTTTTAAACATTTTAATTTCATGGTTTCAAAAAATCAACTTCGAAAGTGACTTGAGGGATGTCTGCGCATGTGTTATATTCATTCGTTCATCATATGACCACATTCCGTGCAGAGGAGGCATTATGAGAAAAAAAGTGTGGGTCCTGACGCCGTGAGGATCGGGCCCAAGGTGTGTTTGATGGATGAATTCTCCGCCGAAGTCTCCTCCTTATCCGAAAAAAATAAAATAGGAAGATTCAATCCAATTTTTAAAGTGACGTCTTGGTAGAAAAAATCAAAGTCAGCTGTCTCATTTGTGGGACAACCAATAACTACCCGCTTGATATGTACGGGAAAAAAATCGTCTGCGGTCGATGCAAAAACGCGCTTCCTATACCAGGGACCGCCGTTGAACCTGAGCCCGAGCAGGCCTATAACCTTTTCCAGAATTCGACCCTTCCAATTTTGGTCGACTTTTACTCACCAACCTGCGCTCCCTGCCAGATGATGCATCCAGTGCTCGATGAACTGGCCACAAGGCGAAAAGGGGAACTGATGGTGGTCAGAATCAACGTGACGGCTTATCCTCAGATGGGAACAGCCTTCGGCGTCCAAGGCGTTCCGACGTTTATCGTCATGAGGAAAGGAACTGAGATCGGAAGAACCAGCGGAGCGATGTCGGAAGCTGACTTCGCTCTTTGGGTAGCCAGCAAAATCTGAAAAAATGAGAAAAAACGATTGATTCGTTCTATGAGTTATAAGAAAATGGGGAGGACGATTCTTAGAACATTTTTGTTAGAGAAAAATACAATCTAAGGAATAAAAATGAAAAAAACTCAAATCCAAACATTCAACAGGCGGGATTTTCTTAAGGGATCCTTAAGCTTGGCCTGTGTTTCAAGCCTCGGCATGCTATCTTCTGGAAAAAATAAGAAAAAAGCTGAGATTGCATTGATCAAAACTCAAGATAGAAAACAGGCGGTCCAAGAAATCTGTCGGCTCTTCGATGTTCCGAATATGCGCGGTAAAAACGTTATGATCAAGCCAAACTTCAACACTGCGGATCCGAATCCCGGCTCCACGCATAACGATACCCTCCATCAGCTTGTGCTGGAGATAAGAAAGAGAGGAGCCTCAGAGATAACGGTAGGGGAGAGAAGCGGGCCACCTCCGACCAAGGATGTTCTCGAGGCAAAAGAAATCTTCGCTCTCGCCCAAGACCTGAATTTTAAGATCATCAATTTTGAAGACCTAGAAGAAAACGATTGGATCCATTTTAATCCCCCTGGAAACCATTGGCAAGAGGGTTTTGACCTACCCCGACCCGCAGTTGAAACTGATATCATCGTCTCCACCTGTTGTCTGAAAACACACCAGTACGGCGGTGTCTTTACTCTTTCCTTAAAATTATCTGTCGGACTCACTCCGAAAAAATTAATGCGTGAACTCCATCGCTCCCCAGATATGCGGAAGATGATCGCCGAGATCAACGTCGGTTATGCCCCTCAATTAATTATTCTGGATGGGATAGAAGCCTTCGTCGATGGCGGGCCGATGACAGGAGAGAAGAAAGTAGCTAATGTCTTTTTGGCTGGCAAGGATCGAGTAGCTGTTGATGCTGCGGGTTTAGCCATATTGAAAGACTTGGGTTCTAACGAAGCCATTATGGGACGGAAGATATTCGAACAAGAACAGATCGCCAGAGCAGCTGAATTGGGACTAGGCATCTCCGGACCAGATCAAATAGAATTTATCACTTCTGACCAAGAAAGCCAGCAGTATGCCGAAAAATTAAGAAAGATACTGGCCAAGGAATAAACTCTTATTAGGGGGAGGATAAAGATGACTTTCCATGATCTTATCCTTTCAAGAAGATCGATCCGTCAATTCAAGTCTGAGCCCATTCCTGAAGAGATCCTGAATAAACTGGTTGATGCGGCCAGGTTGGCACCCTCCGCAGCTAACCTGCAGCCTCTAGAATTCATCGTCGTTTATGATGAAAAAATCCGAAAAAAAGTTTTCTCTTGTCTGAGGTGGGCTGCTTACATCGCTTCTGAAGGCAATCCCAAGCCGGGTCATGAACCGATGGCTTATGTGGTTACTCTTGTTAATACAAAGATCCGAGACAAAGGATTTGAGCGCGATGCAGGAGCAGCTGCAGAAAACCTGATGCTGGCAGCTTGGGAACATGGAATCGGGAGCTGCTGGATCATTTCCATCGATCGCTCTCCTCTTCAGGAAATCCTGAACATCCCGGAGAGTTATAGTATCGATTCTGTGATCGCCCTAGGGTATCCGGATGAATCGCCCCTTGTGGAGGAAATGAAAGATTCCGTCAGATATTGGAAGGATAAAAGCGGGCAACTCCATGTCCCTAAGAGAAAATTAGAAGATGTGATTCACTTCAATAAATTTTGATGTAAAGCACCCGAGCAAAAACGGGCTGATCTACTCACCCGAGACCAAGACTCCCCCTACGAGGACTGTTGGTCCACAGACAGAGGTCCTGAATTCAAGGTCACTCCCGACCGCTTCAACATTCTTCAAAAAACCTTCAAGGTTTCCAGAGATTGTGATTTCAGAGACCGGGTAACAAATCTCCCCCCTTTCAACCCAAAGACCGAAGGCTCCTCGCGAGATATCTCCAGTGAGGGAATTGAGCCCATGACCGAGCGTCCGTACTAAGATCAATCCTTTCTCCAACGAGGAAATCATATCTGAAGGTGAATCTTTCCCGGCTTGAAGATAAAAATTATTGGGACCGACTCCGGCACCTTCAGCGTTGGATGTGGATTTGAGTTTAAGTTTCCGAGCTGCGTAGGTATGACAGAGATAGTTCCGAAGTCTCCCTTTTTCGATGACCATCGTCTTCTGGGCAGGGATCCCTTCGGCATCATAGGGCCTGGTGCCCAATTTTCCAGGGATAAGACCGTCGTCATAAACGGTGATCTTCTCGTTCCCTATCTGCTCATCCAGTCTGTCGACTAAGAAGGAAGCCTTCTGGTAGATCGCAACACCAGAGACACAGGCAAAAAGAAATCCGAGCAGCCAAGAGGTCATCATCGGTTCGAATAGGACAGGGACATACTGCGTCTTGATTTTCCTGGGGTTGAGCTGCCTAAGGGTTCTGGCGACGGCTTTCTCGGCAATCTCCTCAGGTCGTTCGATGTCCTTGAAATGACGTCCGGTCGAAAACCAGTAGTCCTCAACTCTAGAGTCAGTCTCACCAGCCTGAAGACCTAAACTAAGGCCACAAAATGTTTCCTTATACTCCTTGAAAAAGCCGTTCGAGTTGGCTAATACGGTTTTAATATCCTTTGTTTCGAAACTCGCTCCGTGAGAATTTGTGATTCTCCTCTCTTTGAGAGCGATCCTCTCTGTTTCTATAGCCAGAGTAATCTTCCGGTCCAAATCCAACTCCGGGATTTCAGAATCGTAAAGTGCGAGAGAGTGAATATCTATCTTCTTCTGCGGAAGGGCAGGGAGACCACAGAATTCGTCGGGTTGAGCGTAGGATGTCCGCTTGATCGTACTTTTCACAAGTCTGTGGAGTGTGTCTGGGGAAAGATCCGACGAGGTCGCATATGCGGTTTTTTTATCCTTGATGATTTTCAAACCCAAATACCTAGAGCCAGCCTCGACCAAATTTTCGATTCGGCCAAGACGGACGTCGACATTGAACTCAGAGCTCTGGATGATGGAGACTTCGACCTCATCTGCACCATTTTTTCGACCGGAGGATACGATGTCTTCCGCCATGCCCATCAAGGACATCCCGGCCTTATCCGTCAAAGTCTCCCTCCAATTGTCATCTTTTTAATCTTGATTGTCGGGCAGCCTTCATTGACAGGAACGCTCTGCCCTCCCTTTCCGCAGGTCCCGGTCTGAAGACCGAACTGGAGGTCAGAACCAAGACAGTTGATTTTTTCCAGGATATCGATGTTGGTCCCGATGAGGGTGGCTTGTTTGACAGGGGCAGTCAACCGTCCACTCTCGATAAGGAATCCTGAACTAATGGAGAAAGTGAATTTTCCTGAATCCTCTACCTGACCTCCTTGGTATTTGTGAGCATAAAATCCTCTGTCCACTGATCGAATGATTTCTTCTGGATTGTATTCTCCTCTATCCACAAAGGTATTGCTCATCCGGGGAATCGGGATGCATGTGTAATCCTGTCTTCTTCCGTGTCCTGTTAACGGCATCTTCATCAATTTGGCTGAGAGTCTATCCTGAAGCAAACCGACCATCTTCCCTTCCTGGATCAGTGGAGTTTTTTTAGGAACCGTTCCTTCATCATCTATGTTGTAAGATCCTCGAAAGTTGTGAATCGTGGGATCGTCGTAGATATTGAGCTGGGTTGAGCCGACTTTTTTCCCCATTTTATCCCAGAATATGGATGTCTTCTTCCGGTTAAAATCGGCTTCGAGAAGATGTCCGACGGCTTCATGGATGAGAACGCCGCTGTTCCCAGGGGCTAAAACCACGGGCAATTCTCCTGCTGGAGGATCGACGGCGTCAAGAAGAAGGAGCGATTCTTGAGCTGCCTCCTGACCAATTTGCTCAGGCGGGAGTTCTTCCGAAAAATACTCGAGGCCCACTCTGCCTCCACCACCAGAATATCCAGCTTCTCTCTTTCTCCCTTTTTCAGAGATGGCTGAGCATGAAAGTTTCACGAGTGGACGGGTATCGGATACGACGCATCCCTCAGAATTGGCCACTACAATCGATTGGCTCTGATCCAGATAAATCACCTTGGCCTTTTTGACTTTTCGATCAACCTCCAGGGCAGCTGCATAGGCTCTCTCCACCAAGGAAATTTTCCTTGCCAGGTCTACTTTCTCGGGAGGATTAGAGAGAGGATAGAAATTATGGGTATAGCACAGAGAATGCAGAGGAATGAGTTTTCTTGTTTTCTCTCCAGCAGTTATAGCTGCAGCCGTTAACGCGGTTTTTTTTACCTTCTCCAATGAGAGATCATTTGTGTAACCATAGCCCGTCTCTTCTCCAGAAATGACCCGGATGCCCAGACCTAGAGAAATACTTTCTGCGGTTTCCTTGATAATATCCTCTTCCATGTTTATGAAATGATGAATCTTACGTTCAAGAAATATCTCTGAGAACTCACCACCTCTAGAGAGAGATATTTTCAGAATATGATCCAGATCATCTCGACTCAAAGGAAAAAGATTTCCGAAGGGCAATACAGATTCTTTCATCTGTTGTCTTTTATGAAGCTCAGAAAATTTTAATGACGATCAGATGAGGACTCTAGACAGAGGTTTCAATTTTTCGGAGAGTTAAATCTCTCCTGTGACCGCCAGGAGGCGAATCTCCTTGAGGGATAACTCCTTTAATCCTAACCGGTCTGCAGTCCTTCCCGTTTCCCAAAAATTCTCGCCTTTCATGATAGAAGCCAGATGGATGATGGCGTTTATGGTCGGTGTTTCCACCTTGAGCTGGGCTCCGATGGAAGCAATCGGAACAAGACTCATCGGAACATCCTCTTCGATGTATCGATGGAATAACCTATCAGGGGCCTTGATCCCGAGGTAACCAGGATTATCATGGATTGCCTCGTAAAGGTCTCTGCCCGTGGCCCCGTAGGCAGTATACAGCCAGTTGCGGGCACTCATAGCTTTTATCCCTAATGCAGCTGCCACGTTCTGTCTTTCTTTATCTAATTTTTCCAGGACAGAGGCTATCGAACGACTTGCACCCTGGATGTAGTACTCAAAATCACCGTGAGTCTCTTCTATCCAGCCCGCATTGAGAACGGTTAAGGCTGGATGGAAAACCGCCCCGATGTTATCAAAGCTTGTTTTGATGATGTTGTCTCCAGGGACAAATTGAGGGAAAACACGATTGATGACTTTAATGACACCTGGAATCCAGTAGGCCGGAAGTGTGGCCAGGGGAATTGAGTTTTTTACCGAAAAAATCTTGGCGTGGGCTGGCCCTAACGCCCTCGAGGCATAGATAAAAGTCTGGGCCTCGGCAATGAAAGGAAATTTTTTTAATCCTTCTTCTCTTAGTGTGTGGAGAAACTCCAAAGCACCGCCTGTTCGGCCGGGATTGAGAATGACGATTTGATGTTCTTTAAGGTGGGGAGCACTTATACGGGCTATAAACCGGTGAGCGTTAGCAGGAACAACAACCATCACCACTTCGACATCTTTCAGACATTCTTCGATGTTGTTCGAGGCGAGTTCGATTTTCCCGATCCCTCTGACTTCCCCTTCAATCTTAATGCCCCTTCTCCGCCGAACAGCCCGGATTTTATCGAAACTCCGATTATACATATGAACCTGGCATCCCTTGAGGGCAATATGCCCAGCCATAGCCAGGCCACCATGCCCGGCGCCGATAACGCAGAACTTGCAATCTTTTGGCTCTCGGTTGAGAAGATCTCTAAGGTATTTTTTTCGTCTTATATCCTCTTTCTTGATAGGTTTTTTTGGCATTTTGTCCAACCTCTTCGTTAAATTCTATTATGAATGAAGCTCAAGACGCAAAGTGATTCTTCTTTCTCAAGGCAGGAATTCCAGATTGGGTTTTTTGCCCTAATCTTTCGGAAACCGTTATTATCATAATATATAGACTATCTAAAAGCAAATAGTCTGCTGAGAGGGGGGACCGATCGTCAACAGGAATAAGGGTAAGCAGTCATCATATTTGACGGGCCAAATTGAAAAAACTATAATCATTTCCGATGGATTTCGAAAATGTCGATCCTATCATCCACGCAGCCTTGAGGGAGGATATGCCCAATGGTGATATCACCTCGGAGAGCATAATCTCGGCCAAATCTCAGTCAGAGGCTATTTTCTTGTCTAGAGAAGATGGAATCCTGGCTGGGATTGAGGTGGCGAGACGTGTGTTCGAGTTGATCGATTCGCGGATTGCTTTTGAGAAACACCTTAAAGATGGAAAGCTCTTCCAGAAGGGGACAACCTTAGCAAAAGTGCAAGGTCCTACTGTATCTATTCTTAAAGGGGAGCGGACAGCTCTAAATTTCCTTCAACGTCTATCTGGAATTGCCACGACCACGAGAAAGTATGTTGACGCGCTCGCCGGGACAAAAACCAAAATTCTCGATACCCGGAAGACAACGCCAGGACTGAGGGTCCTGGAGAAATATGCCGTCAGGATGGGTGGAGGCCAGAACCACCGTCTCAATCTTTCTGAGATGGTTCTGATCAAGGACAATCATCTTCTGCACCTTAAGAGTATCAAGGAAGCTGTACTCAAGGCTCGAGAGAAGGTGAGGCCTGGCATTAAGATCGAAGTGGAAGTCACCAACTTAGCTGAGGCTCAGGAAGCCGTTCAAGCAGGAGTCGATATGATTATGCTCGATAACATGTCGCTGGAGAGAATGAAAGAAGTTGTTGACTGGCTTAGGAGGAAAATTCCTGTTGAAGTGTCAGGGGCCGTAGGGTTAGAAGATATCGTGAGTATTGCCTCTCTCGGTGTCGATTTCATATCGGTCGGGAGCCTGACTCATTCCTACCGATCAGTGGATATTGCCCTCGAGTTTATGAGTGAATAAAGATGGATAGCGTAAAAAGTTTGGCAACAGATGTCCTGGTCATAGGTTGCGGAATTGCAGGAGCGAGCGCGGCTTTGGAAGCCGCTAAAAGCGGATTAAAGGTGACAGTTATCACCAAGAACTCGGATCCTGTAGAATCTAATACCTTGTATGCCCAAGGAGGGATCGTATCTCTGGGCTACGACGATCACCCTGAACTCTTGAAGGAGGATATCATTCAAACGGGTGATGGCATCAATAATCCTGAAGCCGTGGATATCTTGGCCAGCGAAGGAAAAGAAGCGGTCGAAAACATCCTGATCAAAGAGCTTCGGATTCCCTTCACCCGCAGCTCACCGGATACACTGGATTACGCTCAGGAGGCTGGTCATTCGAGGAGAAGAATCCTTCATATTAAAGATGCCACAGGGAAAACAATCGAAGAAAAATTCATCGCCGCTCTAAAAAAATACTCGAACGTAACACTCTTATCTGACCAAACAGCCGTCGATCTTCTGACGATTCCTCATCATTCTAAAAACCCGATATCTTTTTACAAGGAAGGGGAATGCATTGGAGCCTATGTTCTGGATAACACAACTCAACTGGTCAAAACCATCTTTGCCCCTTATACCATCTTGGCAACAGGAGGCTGTGGAGCTCTCTACCTTTATACATCAAACCCACGGAGTGCTATTGGAGATGGGTATGCGATGGCCTACAGGGCCGGCGCGAGGATAGTTAACATGGAGTACATCCAGTTTCATCCGACATCTCTTTTCCACCGTGATGCGGACGGGTTCTTGATCTCCGAGACAGTGAGGGGAGAAGGCGGACAACTCATCACCCGAGACGGCCGTCGCTTCATGGAAGATTATTCCGAGAAAAAAGAATTGGCTCCCCGAGATGAGGTTACCCGGGCTATCTACGAGGAAATGACCAACACCAACACAGCTTATGTCTATCTCGATCTTGCCTCTCATGCCAAAATTAACATCAAGAAGCGATTTCCCACTATCTACAAAACATGTTTACAGTATGGAATCGATATCACGCAGGATCCCATCCCGGTGGTTCCAGCTGCCCACTATTGTTGTGGAGGAGTCTTGGTGGACATTTGGGGGCTGAGCTCGCTGAGACGACTCTATGCTGTTGGGGAAGTTGCGTGCACTGGTCTTCATGGCGCCAATCGCCTGGCTTCCACTTCTCTCCTTGAAGGGCTTGTTTGGGGATCCCGAGCAGCCAGACATATCGTTACGCATTTTAAATCCCATCTGCCTTATAAGCCCTCCGATATCCATGAGTGGTATTACCCGAGGGAGGAAGAGGAGATCGATCCGGCGCTCATCAACCAGGATTGGGTGTTTATCCGGTCCACCCTGTGGAATTATGCTGGAATTATTCGAACAAGTAAGAGGCTAGAGCGAGCCCGAGCCGACCTGGATTATCTCCGCCACAGAATCGACAGATTCTATAAAGAGGCTCGGATGGACCCTAAGATCGTCGGCCTCAAACATGGGATTCAGGTGGCCCTGTTGATCACTCGCGCGGCTATCAACAACCCTGTCAGTCGAGGAGCTCATTATATAAAAGAATAATCAGTAACTCACTAACTCAGTAAGATAAAAATACCTTTTCTTTGGTCTCTGAGTTACGGAGTGAAGGTGTCCCAGAATCAGTTTTCGGTCACTCCGTGACTCGGTAACTCAGTGACTCATCAAGATTGGAAATATCTGTTCCTCTCTTCCTGAGTTACTTAATTGACTTTTTCCAGTGGAGGTTTAAAATAACTTGTTCTATAATAATCAAACAAACAGATGACGTGCGGAGAATATCATGGCTGGACGTGACAACATTAAAGAAACCCTAAACCTCCCTCAAACAGCCTTTTCCATGAAAGCCAAGCTGCCTCAAAAGGAGCCAGAGCTTATAAAAAAATGGGGAAATATGGATCTTTACCAGAAGATCCAGGACAAAAGATCTAACGCGCCAACCTATGTTCTTCATGATGGGCCCCCGTATGCTAACGGAAACATTCATCTCGGGACAGCTCTGAACAAAATATTGAAAGATTTCATCGTCAAGACAAAGACGATGCAAGACTACAAATCTCCCTATTTGCCTGGCTGGGATTGCCACGGCCTTCCAATCGAAATCAAAGTGGACCAGTTGCTGGGAAAGAAAAAGAGGGAGCTGTCTATCATAGAAATTAGAGAAGAATGCAAGAAATATGCTTTGAAATATGTTGGTATCCAGAGGGACCAGTTCAAGAGATTAGGAGTCTTTGGTGAATGGGAGAAGCCCTATTTAACTTTGGATTCTGAGTATGAAGGAGAAGTGGTCCGTTATCTCGCTTCCTTTTTTGCTTCTGGGAATATCTATAAAGGAAAGAGGCCTGTTCATTGGTGTCCACATTGCCAGACAGCTCTTGCAGAAGCAGAAATTGAATATATGGACCGAAAATCTTATTCGATCTATGTTAAATTTCCCATGGTCTCAGACCTGTCTCAGAAATTTCCTGAATTAAAGGATAAAAAAGTCTCCGTGTTGATCTGGACTACGACTCCTTGGACCTTACCTTCCAACTTGGCTATAGCTTTCCATCCGGACTTTGAGTATGCAGCCCTCGAGACAGAAGGGGAGGTCTATATCGCAGCTAAACGGTTGGTGCCTGTCATCGA
>CAYFXE010000005.1:0-7463 GCA_964347035.1 uncultured Eubacteriales bacterium
TCTTGTCCTTTGACAGTTCCTTGAGGATTTTTAGATTATCCATCTGGAATTAGATGTTGAAGGGAGATGTTAAAGGCAGGCTACCGCCGTAGAGATCTGAAACTACCTCCTTCTCAGTAAAAGCATATCAGAGGAGATGCGTTCAAGCCATGAACATCGTTCAAGCTCTGAACAAGTATACCTGAAAAGTTTCAGAAAAGTCAATAGGATGTAGAGAATTAAAGGATAAGGGAGAAGAGATGGACGAAAAATAGCCAGATAGATGGAAAGAAAAAAAACATCGATGTTGTAATTGTAGAAAGGAAGTAAAGGATTTTATTGATATCCTAAAGATCTGAGGATGTCAAAACAGGTATTCAAAAATATTTCTTATTTTTTCAAATCCTCTTACATAGTGAAGGGTATCAAGCCATGTAGAATATATAAGACTTATAAGAACAAAACCCACCCATTTGTAGTTTCTTAATTCTAAGTAACGACAATCTTTCAACACCATGGCGATATAAAAACCGCTGATGTATAAGTTGAATATTAATAATGCTGTCCATCTTCCGTAATCCACCCCAACAAAATAGAGGCCTGTTATAGAAAAATTACTAATAAAAATAAATCTCAATATTAATGCATTAACTTTTGTTTTGAATTTATGGAATATTTCTTTCCAGATAAAAAATAAAATGACTAGAGAGGGAATAAATCCAATTAAAGATGAGGTAATTACTTTTAAGCTATCAGTACTAAATAAATATTGCATTGTATTCTTAAGATTATCCTGATAAGTCACATAAAGTACCCTTATAGAATGTTCATGAGGTGTAAAATCGGAAGATAAACCTATTTCATGAATAAAATTATTATAAGAGATACTTTCTTGGTTTCCAAAAGCCAGAACAGTAATAAAAGATAATAATACAGGTATTGAAATACAGCTTATTAGTTTGATCATTCGTCTAAAACTTATTTTTTGATGATAAAGAGTGAATATACTCAAGGCAATAATTATAGGAAAATTCATTAATAAGAAGGCTTCATGAATAAGTATTGCCATAGCACAAATAATCCCTATGCCAAAATATAAAATTAATGATGTGTGTCGAATTAAAAATATTAATATAATCAATGTGAGTAAATAATTTATTTGGTCAAGTCTACCTATTTCTGAAGCAAAAAAGGATACAGTTGCTGAAGAAGAGAAAAAAATTAGAATAGGTAAAGTAGCTTTCCAATGACAAAAGCTTTTTATTGCTCTCCACGTATAAACTAATAAAAGTAATAATAAAGATAAAAAAATTAAAAAGGTGAATAATTGAATAAAAGCCTTTTTTTCATGTAACTCACCAAATAGCACATTACTGAGACTTCCGACTAATCCTCTTTTGATAAAACCATATTTATACGTAAATAGCCAATATGTGCCAAACCAATCTTGGAAGATAACAATATTAAATAACGTTCTGAAGCCAATTATTGCTACTCCGACAAAAAAAAGATGAATTTTATACTGATAATTCTTAATGAACTGACCTAATTTTGAATAATAAATATTGTTTTTAAATATGGCGAAAATTGTTGAGAGAATCAAAAACACACTACCACACAGCAAGGCTATATATCTTAAATTCTTTATAAAATTATGACTTTTACTAGTAAGAAGATGATCTTGTGATAAATATTTTGCCACGAATTCAGGGGTAACAATAAAATAAAATAATATCCCTATTAAGCCGTATACTAAAATGATGATTCCATGATAGAGGATATTTTTTTCATCACTTTTCATTCCTTTTCTCCATGAAATGAATATTAATTTTGACTTTTGAAATGGAATACCTGCATAGAAAATGGAGCAAAGGTAATATTTTTTTGCATTCTTGTTTAATCCTTTAGAAAAGATACATTAGACGCTACCGCCCTTAGAAATAATCGACATAACAGATTATGTTGTTCTGTATATCCGATAGTTAAAATCCGGATTGCTGGGCGGAATACATTATAAATATATATGAGACGGCTAGACAGACAAATCTAATTCCATAAGGTTTAAAAAATAAAATTTATCCTGATCATTATTAAAAATTTTTCGGTTGTTTTTTTTCTTGGAAATGACGCGGGAGAGTAAGTCTCTACTCTCACTCCTCGAGTGTCGTGCCATACGGGGCCTTCCGGCTTAAAAAAAAGTATTTTTGATACTTTAATCTGAAGGGAACTATTTGTCAAAGTCGACATTTCTGATGTTAAGACGAATTGATGAGACTTTTACATGTCCTGATGTTAAATAAAAGATCATTTAAAGTATGATCAACGTACTTGAGGGAGAAACGAAAAAGTCTCGATATATTGATTCTCCAGGGGAGATATGTTATTTTTTTCAGAGGACCATAACATGATAACAAAGATGCGGATTTTCCTCTTCGTTGTTTTTTTTATCATCGCCCTTCCTGTGATAGGTCATGTCTTATTCTGCCAAGAATCAGGTTCTTCCTTCGGGGACGTCAATATCATCGCTCAATATCAGGAAAAGCTGGAGGATCGCATCCTCGCTACAGGAAATGTTGAAGTTCATTACAAAGATATAAAGCTTTTTGCCGACAGAATAGAGCTCAACACTGAAACCAAGGATGTTTTTGCGGAAGGAAATGTCTCGATACATTTTCCTGATGAGGTCATAAATTGTGAACGGCTCCAGTTCAATTTGGATTCCTCTCAAGGAGAGCTGAAAAGCGTTTTCGGAAGCATTCAGGAATCCATTTATTATGAAGCGGATTCGATCAAAAGAAAGGATGCGAACCTTTACAATTTCAAAAAAGCAAAAATCACTTCCTGTGCGCAGGCTGTCCCTCGCTGGAAATTTTCCTGTGCTCAAGCTAACTTCAAGAGAAATGATTATATCGAGATGTGGCACTCTGTCCTGTCTATAAAAAAGATCCCTGTCTTCTATTTTCCATATTTACGGTATCCGCTGGATAAGGAAAGAGCCACTGGTTTTTTGATGCCCCAACTCGGCTATTCAGGAGTCAAGGGACTCTTTTATTCCCAGGGCTTTTATCTGGCTCTAAAGAGAAACATGGATGCATCCTTTAACGTTGATTATTATTCTGCTCGAGGCGTTGGAGGCGGACTGGAGTATAGATACCTATTTTCTTCAGGAACAGGAGGGGATCTTAAAGCATACGTCTTCAAATTTAAGAAGGATCCAGAAGAAGAGCCTATCGACAATGCCTATATCATCCGTTTTAATCACAACCAACCCCTGCCGCTGAACTTCTCTCTTTTTGCCAACGTCGATTATCAAAGCTCTTTTGATTTTTTAAGAGAGTTCGACAATAATTTTAAGCGAGCAGTCGTTTCTAACCGGGCTTCAGTGGTCTATCTGTCAAGAGCCTGGTCCAATTTTAACTTTAGCGCCCGTGTCTCCAGGTTTGAATCTTATTATGCCGAGGCAAATATCTCGAGTATTAAGAAAGATTTTCCCAAGCTATCTTTTGATGTTTCCCAGATAAAAGTTTTCTCACCTCTATATTTTTCATTCTCCTCCATCTTCGAGCGCTGGCAATTTGGCTGGGATAGTGAATACAGAGCTGGAACACAGAGACGCTCACAGAGCCTGAAGCTTACCCCTGAACTGACTCTTCCTTTTACAGCTATACCCTGGATTACCCTGAATTCTACATTTGTGGCTAAATTTAATTATTATTTCAAAAGTTACAAACCAGGAATAATTCGCATTCCTGGTCGTTTTCCTGCCTCAGGCAATGTTGTTGACGAAGCTCTGTTAAGCACCAATTATTCGATGCGTACCGAGCTCATCGGCCCCATTTTTTACAAGGTCTTTTTCGGGGCGGACGGCAGCCCAAAATTAAAGCATATCATTGAACCATCTGTAAGCTACCAATATGACAGTCCGGTCTCTGCTTCTGATAGGATTATTACCCTGATTCCTTATTTTTTTCGATATCATCAACTCAACTATAGGCTCACTAACCGCTTTTTGATAAAACAGAACGACATGCCGAGGGAGGTTTTCACTTTAGGGATATCACAGACTTATTATCTTGCGCCTGAGGAGAGCCCCCTTCAACAATTTGAACAATTTTTTGATGGAGACATCCCTTCGTTTTCTGATATCGAAGGATACATAAGGTTTTACCCTTCTCATAAATACAGCATCGATGTTTCAACAGCATACAATCCTTATCAAAAGGTTTTTCCGAGCTTACGCTTGGGAGTAAGCCTGGGGAGGATAGGAGATCCGGTGATGTGTAGCATAAACTGGTTTAAAGGCACTAATCCTTATTACAAAGATGAAGTCTATGATCGCCATCAAATCAGTTTCACGGGGGGAGTGGTCATCCGGAAAATTAACCTAGAGGCCCTGACGACGCTTGATTTTAACATCAAGGAAAGAAAGATGCTGTACACACTTGCTTCCTTGATTTACCATTATCAATGCCTGAGTTTTAAGGCTGACCTCAAGATATTCTATTTTCGAGAAAAACCTGAAACGCAGTTCCGAATTTCCTTCGGGTTGGGAAACATCGGGAAGACAACCGATATATTGGGAGGATATTGAGAAGAAAGACTCTGATGGCCTATACTAGAGTCCAATAATATAAGGAGGAAAAAGGGCAGAGTAGAAATGAAGAAACGAGTCAAATGCTTTTCTTCCTCATTTTTCTTTTGCTAAATAAAGAGGAGATATTAAATGAAAGGGTTGATACTCAGTGGCGGAAAGGGAACAAGGCTTCGTCCTTTAACCTTTACCCAGGCAAAACAGTTGGTTCCCGTGGCTAATAAACCAGTCCTGTTCTATGGCATAGAGGCCTTGAAAGCAGCGGGAATCGAGGAGATTGGCATTGTGGTCGGTGACACTAAACATGAAATCATGGAAGCAGCCGGAGACGGCAGCCGTTGGGACATTCGCATCACCTTCATTGAGCAAGAGGCCCCTTTAGGGTTGGCCCATGCCGTGAAGATTTCAGAGGGTTTCTTGGGGAAGGAACCCTTTGTTATGTATTTGGGGGATAACATCTTAAAGAGCGGAGTCAAATCTTTAGTCGAAGAGTTCCAGGAAAAGAAACTTAATTCTCTGATTCTACTCACCGAGGTCCCGAACGCTCAAATGTTCGGAGTGGCCGAGCTTGAGGATGGAAAAGTGGTAAGGCTTGTGGAAAAGCCCAAAGAGCCCAAAAGCAATCTGGCTTTAGTGGGAGTCTATATGTTTGATTTTCATGTCTTCGAGGCTGTCAATTCCATAAAGCCTTCCTGGAGAAATGAGCTTGAAATCACCGATGCCATTCAATACCTCGTCGATAAAGGCTATGACGTTCATCCCCATATTGTGACAGGGTGGTGGAAAGATACAGGTAAAATAGAAGATATCCTGGAAGCTAACCGTCTCATTTTAGAATCTATCCAAGGGAAAATGGAAGGGAAGATTGATGAGACCTCCAAGATTAATGGTCAAGTGATAATAGGGAAGGACACCTCTATCAAACACAGCATTATCAGAGGTCCGGCTATTATTGGAGAAGAATGTGATATTGTGGATTCTTATATAGGACCGTTCACCTCCATCCAAAGAAGATGTCATATCATTAAAACCGAATTGGAACACAGCATAGTCCTCGAGGGAAGCGAGATCCAAGATGTGGGGAGCCGAATTGATGAGAGCTTGATTGGACGAGAGGTCAAGATATTCAAATGCCCCCCTAAACCATCGGTCTACCGCTTCATGGTCGGCGATAACAGCGAGATCGGCATCAAATAAAAAAGAGGACAATCCCGATTTTTTAGCATTTCCTAAATCATACCAACAAATATAAGGACAATCTCCGTTATTATTGATTATCGGTGGTGGTTATGTTAAAAAAAAAGGACTTTCCCTATCCTGAGGAGGAAAGAATGATTGATGGAGTGAAGACAAAAACACTGCGAGTGATTCCTGATGAGAGAGGGCGGCTGATGGAAATACTGCGAGCCGATGACAGCCTGTTTTCGAAGTTTGGGCAGGTCTACATGACGACAACATATCCTGGTGTGGTTAAGGCCTGGCATAAGCATGTCAAACAGACAGACAATGTCGCCTGTGTCCAGGGGATGATCAAACTGGCTTTGTATGATTCCCGGGAAGATTCACCCACATTCAAGGAGGTCAGCCAAATCTACATGGGTGTCCATAATCCGATGCTTATCCAGATCCCTCCAGACATTTACCACGGATGGATGTGTGTTAGCGAGGAAGAAGCCATAATTGTCAATATTCCCACGGAAGTCTATGATTATAAAAACCCGGACGAACAACGCTTAGATCCTCATAAAAATGAGATTCCCTATGACTGGAGTAGAAAGGATGGATGAAGAACGAACAATAGAAAAATTGACTCTTTTGGTGACAGGGGGAGCCGGCTTTATCGGCAGCAATTTCATCCATTATGTACTGGCCAATTATCCTGAATGCAGGGTCATCAATCTCGACAAACTGACCTATGCTGGAAATCTGGACAATTTGAAGGATGTCGAAGACAATCCTCGCTATGAATTCATCAAGGGGGATATCCGAGACAAGGAGCTTGTACAGGACATCTTCAAAAGAGTGCAGGGTGTTATCCATTTTGCCGCAGAGACTCATGTGGATCGTTCCATCATGGATGCTGGAGAATTTGTGCTGACTGATGTTTACGGTACTTTTATCCTGCTGGAAGCCCTGAAGAATGTGGGGTCATCTATCGAATTTTTCCTCCATATCTCCACCGATGAAGTTTACGGCAGTCGAGAAACTGGGTTTTTTAAGGAAGATGATCCGTTGTCTCCTTCCTCGCCTTATGCGGCAAGCAAGGCGGGAGCAGATAGGCTCGCTTATTCCTACTGGGTGACGTACCAGCTCCCGATTATTATCCTTCGCCCCAGCAACAATTTCGGTCCTTACCAGTACCCTGAAAAGTTCATCCCGCTTTTTGTGACCAATGCCTTAGAAGGAAGGAACCTGCCGCTGTACGGGAAAGGGACGAATGTGCGGGACTGGCTTTATGTGGAGGATAACTGTCGGGCCATTGATCTCATAATGCAAAAAGGAGAGATAGGAGAAGCTTACAATGTGGGGGCGAGCAACGAGGTCCAGAATATCGTTATTGCAGAGAGAATCGTTGAGCTCCTAGGGCGGCCCAAAAGCCTGATAAAGTTTGTTCCAGACAGGCTGGGACATGACAAACGCTATGCCCTGGACTGTCAAAAAATTCATGCCTTAGGTTGGAAACCTCAGGCTGAGTTCCAAGACGCTTTGACTTCGACCGTCCGCTGGTATGAAGAGAACACAGTGTGGTGGCAAAATATCAAGAAGAAAAGCAAGGATTTCCAGAAGTTCTACAAAAATTATTACAAATATAGAAAATAGGCCGACGGTCTACCCAGAAGAGTATTTTCTGTATTTAGAAGTGAATAAATGAGAGTCTTGATCACGGGAATCA
>CAYFXE010000005.1:7473-50848 GCA_964347035.1 uncultured Eubacteriales bacterium
CCGGAAGCCATCTGGCTGATTATATCCTGGAAAATCATCCTGACGTTGAAGTCTTCGGGACAATTCGCTGGCGGAGCCAGAGAGAAAACATTCGTCACATCGAACAGAGGATAGGTCTTTTTGAAGGGGACCTCAAGGATATCATCTCCATAAAGAAGTGCCTATCTGAGATAAAACCAGAGTGGATCTTTCATCTTGCCGCCCAGAGTTTTGTTCCCACCTCATGGAATTGTCCAGCTGAGACTTTTTCCATTAACGCCATCGGGCAGATTAACCTTTTCGAGGCCATCCTTAGCCTTAAGCGTTCCCCGAAGATTCAGGTTGCTGGTTCCAGTGAGGAGTACGGGCTCGTCCATCCTGAGGAGCTGCCGATGGTTGAAACCATTCCTTTGCGGCCCTTGAGCCCTTATGCTGTGAGCAAGGTTGCCCAGGATTTGTTAGCCTGGCAGTACTTCAAGAGCTATGGCTTGAAAACAGTCCGGACAAGAGGATTCAATCATACAGGACCCCGCAGAGGCGAGGTTTTCATATGTTCCAATTTTGCTAAGCAGATTGCCGAGATCGAGAAAGGAAAGAGAGAGCCCCTCATTCATGTCGGCAATTTAGAGGCGAAAAGAGACTTTACTGATGTTCGAGATACTGTCCGTGCCTACTGGTTAAGCCTGGAGAAAGGGGAAGAAGGTGATGTCTATAACATCGGGACGGGGAAGGCATACTCCATGAAGGAAGTCTTAGATATGCTCCTTTCAATGAGCAAAATGAATGTTAATGTCGAGGTCGATCCTCATAGGCTGCGTCCCTCAGATGTTCCGATCCTTCTCTCTGACTGCACGAAATTCATGAGAATCTCGGGCTGGAAGCCAAAAATTCCTTTTCTTGATTCGATCCGAGATTTGCTCGATTACTGGAGAGAGAGAGTCTGAGTTTGGGCCTTAAGGTTTTCATAAGTGGTGCCACCGGCTTTGTCGGATCCCATCTCATCGATTGCTTGGATTCGCCGGAATACGAGATTTTTGGAACTTCCTTTCCAGAGAAACCTAAAAAGAGCGGTGCTCGGGGACATAAGATTTTCTATTTAGATATAAGATCTGATGAAGATGTTCTCCAGGTGGTAAGGGAGATCCAGCCGGACTGGATTTTCCACCTTGCCGCTGTCTCCAATGTGGGACAATCATGGGAGAAAAGGAAAGAGACGATGGAGATAAATCTGATGGGAACTTTCCACCTTCTGGAATCCACAAGACAATTCGCTCCAAAAGCTCGGGTCCTTTTCGTGAGCTCTGCGGATGTCTATGGGATTTTAATGCCAAGGGAAGGAGTGTTCCACGAAGAGGTCTCTCAGCGTCCGGCGAATCCCTATGCCCTCACCAAAATATGCGGGGAAATGCTGAGTCAGTTTTATTCCAAGTTGGAGAAGCTTGATATCGTCATCGCCCGCTCTTTTCCCCACACAGGCCCTGGGCAGAGCCCCGATTTTGTCTGCTCGGATTGGGCATATCAGATTGCGTGCATTGAAAAGGGAAAAGAGGAGCCTGTTATAAAGGTTGGAAACTGTAAGCTCAAGAGAGATTTTACTGATGTCAGGGATGTCGTCAAAGCTTACATTCTTCTCTTGGAAAAGGGAAGAAGCGGAGAGGCCTACAATGTCTCATCTGGTAGAGCTGTTCAATTGCAAGAAGTCCTGGATATTCTTCTCTCATTTTCCGAGAAAAAAATAGAAGTTGAGGTGGATCAGCAGAAGGTTAGGAAGGTAGATATTTCCCTTCTTGTTGGTGACAATCGAAAAATCAAGAAGCAGACGTCCTGGGAGCCGAAGATTCCGTTGAATCAATCCCTTCGTGATTTATTGGAATACTGGCGGAGTCATATTTAAAAAACTAAGAAATTCCCTTTTTATTGGATGCTGAGTTCGAGTTGTCGTTCCTGAGCCGCCTTCCTATCTTTTTCGATGGCTTCCAAGATTTCAGGCGTGACATCGCCAGTAGGATAAATTCCGTCAAAACAGGCTCCACAGAAGTCTTCAAGCTTCTTGTTTCCGAGCTGGACAACCTTTTTTAGCGATTCTAATGATTGATAAATGACCTTGTCGGCCCCGATTTTTTCGGCCACCTGATCAGGATCGGCGCCCCGGGCTACGAACTCGGTTTTTGTCTGCATATCGATGCCGTAAACACAGGGAAATCTCAGAGGTGGAGAGTAGGCAGCAAAGTAGACTTTTTTCGCTCCGCATTCGCGAACAAGCTGGATGATGGCCTTGGACGTATTTCCTCTAACAATGCTGTCATCAACGAGAAGAACGTTCTTACCCACAAGCTCTGAAGTGATCGGGTTTAACTTGTGGCGGACTGAGGTTTTTCGGGCCTGGTCAGCTGGCATGATGAACGTACGGCCGATATAACGGTTCTTCACCAGGGCTTCTCTGTATTTGAGGTTGAGTTTCCTGGCGATTTCGATGGCCGCATCTCGAGCGGAATCGGGCACGGGGACGACAACATCGATTTTCAGGTTTTGTTTTTTTATTTCATCGGCCAGGAAGCTTCCCAAGTGAACCCGGCAGTCATAGACGTTGACATTATCGATGAAGGAGTCAGGGCGAGCAAAGTAGACCCATTCAAACAGGCAGGGTGTATGGGGACAATGCGCTATTTTACGGGTATGTATCCGCCGATTTCTGTCGATGAACAGGACTTGGCCTGCCTCGACATTTTTGATGTCGGCAAAGTTCATGATGTTGAGAGAAACACTCTCTGATGCGATCGCGTACGATGGAGAACGCCCCTCTTCTCGCTTTCCGTAAACCAAAGGTTTTATTCCGTAAGGGTCTCGGAAAGCAACGAAGCCCTGCTCTGCGATGTAAGCGACGACAGAGTAACCTCCCTTGACCTTTTGAAAAACGCCTTCCACCGCTTTGATTACCGCTTGAGGCTTGAGGGCTTTGGTTTTCTGCTCAGCGAGTTCCTGAGCGAAGATATTTAAGATTGCCTCGACATCGTTATCCGAGTTAAGGAGGCGGTGGTGTTTATCGAACAGGAATTTCTTGAGTTGAGCGTAGTTAATAACATTCCCGTTGTGGGCCATCATGATTCCGAACGGCGAATTGACAAGGAAAGGTTGCGCATCCTCGCCCCTCCCACCTCCAACCGTAGGGTAGCGGGTATGGCCAAGACCAATGTTTCCCCTCAACCGAAGGGCGTGTTCTGCGGTGAATATATCCTGGACTAGGCCGTTTCCCTTTTTGGTGTGGAAACGCCCGTCATAGGTGATGATGCCTGCTGAGTCTTGGCCTCTGTGTTGGATGGCCAAAAGGCCTTGATGGAGGTCTTTGAAGACGTCCTCGTTTCCGTAAATTCCTACGATACCGCACATATTCGACTCACCTGACATTATAGTCTTTTTTTTTAATGAAATGAAGCTTAGGTTGCGAATCTTACAGGGGTAAATAAGGATGGCACTTTGGGAAACGTCCCCATCAGAACGAGAGAAGCTTAAGATCCGCCATGAGTTCTTTGGAAGTGGTGGCGGCAGTGCCCAATTTCCCGACCACGATTCCTGCGGCTGTGTTGGACAGGACGGCTGCCTCCTCGATCGAAGCTCCGGCGAGAAGAGACAAGGCGGCCACGGCGATCACGGTATCTCCGGCTCCGGTGACATCGTAGACTTCCCGGGCTGTGGTCGGAATATGGTAGGGTTTTTTCTGTTTTTCGAAGACCGTCATCCCCTGCTCACCTCTTTTGAGGATGAGATACCGAGAGGAGATTCGAGACAGAATTTTTGCTCCTGCATTCTCCACTTCAGAATCAGAGAGGCAAGGATGACGGACGATCTGTTCTGCTTCGTGGTGGTTGGGAGTAATCAGTGTCACAGGAGAAAAATGGAAGAAATTTTCGATCTTGGGATCCACGAAAACGGGAATCCGCTTTTCCACAGCATACGGAAGAAGTTTTTTCATCAGAGATTTGGTAAGCGTCCCCTTGTTGTAGTCAGAAAGGAGGATGCCATCGTATTTTTCCTGCTGGATGAATCGGAAAATCTGCTTTTCCATCTTGGGAGGAATAGAACTCTTGTGTTCCAGGTCGACGCGGACTACCTGTTGGTGATGGGCAATAATCCGGGTCTTGACGATGGTCGGCCTTTTCTCGTCGACAAAGATTCCCTTGTTTTTCGTAAATCTCTTTTTAATCCATTCGCCTTCATCATCCTCCCCGACGATACCCACCTGAAGAGTGGTGGCTCCAAGGCTTTCCAAGTTGTGGCTCACGTTTCCTGCTCCGCCCAAGCAGCGAGTGTCTTTTCTGACTTCGACCACAGGCACGGGGGCTTCAGGAGAGATGCGGGAGACATTTCCCCAGATGTACTTATCCATCATCAAATCTCCAAGAACAAGGACGGTTTTATTGGGGAAATTGCTTATGATTTTTTCCATTTTCTTCATATCGATAGCTTTCATGGCTTCTCCTTTCTTATTAAAATCGGGTTAGAGATGATCCATGGTATGTTTTTCCGGAGTGGAGACCTTTCTCTAAGATAGACTTCAACCCGGTAGGTTCCAGGTTCCGTAACCTCTTGCCTGAGCTTTTCTTTTTGTGAACTCAGGATCCTTACTCCATTGTGAATCAGATGGATCTCCTTGTCAAAAGGAAACGGAGCCTTTACCTGAAGCCAGAGAGGAGAACGGAGTTTTGTCTTGGCTCCCATCGGTATTTTTTTCTCGTCTGTCTCTCCCCAAAACCTGAATCCCCTCGCCTCTGCGGCGGCATCGATGGCGTTATAAAATCGCCCTTTCCTTAATGCTCTCAAGATTTGTTCTCGTGCCTCCTCAAAGGATGTAGAGAGAGGCTGACGTAGACGGAGATGGAGATGGAAAAGGCGAAGAAGAGGGCGGTAGAGGAGGTGGGCGTCGATGCTGTAAAAGCCGTATACGAAATAGGAAGTATTCAGCTCATCCCACTTTTTTAAGTTTCTTTCTGGGGCATCGAGCATTTTAAGGAGCCAGAATTGGGGGTGCAAAAGAAAAGAGGGGAGGTAGGGAATCATCCGGAGGAAGTTTCTCTGGAAAGGCGAATAGGCGTTTAAGACCTCTATCCCCGAATATTCGGCGAACGTCCCCCAGGTCCAACTCGCTTTTGAGTAGGGATGGGCAATGATGGACATTCCGTCTGCCGATCTTATCTGAGCGGCCGCTTTCTCAGCATTCTGGGAGAAAGGATTTTCTGGAGGTGTGAAGCCGATGGCTACAAGATGACCGCGATTGACCGAAAGTTCAGACCCAGCCAGCACGAGGACCCCGTTTTTCCATCCTTGTTCGGCCAGCGATTCCTGGTTGGGATTGCCGTGGTCGGTGATGATGATAAAATCAAGGGCCGCTTGGGAAGCGAGCTCTGAGATTTTTTCAATGGGCTTTCGGCCATCGGAATGAATGGTATGGATGTGATAGGCCCCCTGGATTTCCAGCTCGGAGACCTTCGATAGATATCCCTCGTAGGTCTTAAACCTGAGCAGTTGGATGCTTAACCAGAGAGAATAGAGCAGGATAATGATCAGGAAGGCGAAAAGAAATAATTTAGTCCGAGATGTCTTCCCTAGCATTTATCTTCCCTGCGCCATTTCATTCATTCGGATTCGACTGAGGGTGAAAGGGATGGTCATCATATACAGGAAGAGGGTGATGATTTCAGAATCCGCGAAGTTGTATTCGAAAAGACCAGACGCGAATAGCCCACACATCGCAGCCAAACCTGCGGCGGCGAAAGGATAGGTATAGAGCTCGTTTTTATCCAGCTGTTTGATAAGAGAAATGAATGTCCAGATCAAGAAGGTAATCCAAGCGAGGAGAGTCAGAATTCCCCTCTCCGAAGCGATTTGGATGATGTTGTTGTGGAGATGGACGTTCTGCTTCGCCTCTTCAGAGAGTTCGTACTTGGGATTCTGAAAAACCATATCGACCGTGTCTGGGCCGGTTCCGAGAAGAGGGTAATCTTTAATGATGTTTATCCCGGCCTTCATGTATTCAATCCGCCATTGGTTTGAAGGCGTCTTAAGGCTGAAGATGCTGAGCGTCCTCTGTCGTATGTTCTGGGGACTGAGGATGAAGAAGAAGGCCAAAGCCACTGGCACGATGATAAGACTCTTGGGTTGATACAGAAGCAGGAGGAGACAGATAGCCACAAGGATTCCTAACCAAGCGCTTCGTGTCAGGGTGAGGATTAATGCTCCTAGGGCAAGAACAAACCCTAATCCCCAGAGATACCGGAGTTTATCCCGGGAGAAAAGAAACAGACTTAAAGCCAGCGTGCTGAAAAGGAACAAGAGTCCAGCTTGAGTCATATAATGTCCCATGAACCCGGCAATTCTCTCTCCTGCAGACGACCTGAAAAGGAAATAGATGTAAGAGTACAGGATACTGAAGCAGGCCGAAGCTAAGAGTGCTAGCTGGGTTCGGAGAAGTGTTTTTTCTTGGGTGAAGCCGCCATAGACGATGGGAACCACGAGGAAGAGAAGAAGCTCTCGGCTGTCCCTCAGGCTTATCTCAGGATTGACAGAGAAAAAGGACGACAGCAGAGAGAGAAGGCTGTATACCAGCAACGGCCAGAAAAAGGAGGGAAAGCGTGGCCATTGTTTTTTGCGGACCAGCATTGTCAGCCAAAAAATAAAGGCTAAGAAAAGAAATATCTGACTAAGGCTGATGGAAACCATCGAGAATAAGAGATAAAAGGCGATGGTGAGCATCAGAAAAGTTGAGATGGAAAGGGATTGGAGCTTTGTTCTATAGACAGTTCTTCTTGATTTCATCTATGATTGCCTTCCTTGTTTCTTGAGGAAAGTGAGACAGGCTTGATAGACCTCCTCCGGTGTGATTGTGTGCAGACATCTGAAATCCTTGTAGATGCACTGCCTCTGTTTACATGGGCGGCAGTTAAAATCTTTCTCGATTAACAGCGATTCGGATTTCCAAGGAGAGAAATGAGCAGGAAGAGTTGGCCCGAAATAGGCGACTATGGGAGTGGGGGTTGAAGCGGCGATGTGCATCGGCCCGCTGTCTGGCCCGACAAAGAGAGAGCTGGTCAGGATGAGCTCTCGTAATTCCCTTAAGTTGAGCTGTCCAACCAGCGAGACTAGTCTGGACGAGCCTCTCTCTAGGATGGTCTTTTCAGCATCCTTATCCTCTGCGGCTCCGACAAGAATTATCTTAACCTTGGGAAGCCGTGAAAGAAGAGTTGTCAGTTCAATAATTCTCTTCGCTCCCCAGTTCCGGAATTCGTTTCCCGCACTGACATGAAGGACAATCCTCTTGGAATCACGGATTTCATGTTCGTCGATGAGTGTGTTTATCCTTCGGATTTCCTCTTCCTTGGCCTGCGGCAGGAAGAGTTCAGGAATGGTGGGGATCTCCACACCGAGCGCTTTTACCAGGTTTATATGGTTTTCCACGCTGTGGTAATAGCCTTTTTTGCGACCTCTCGGGAGTGAAATATCGTAGATAAAATTCCTGTATTTTATCTTATAGCCGACTTTCAACCCGGCCTTGGAGAGGAGAGTCATCCAAGATGCTCGAGGTCCCCCGTGGAAATCAAGGACCACATCATATGTGTTTTTTCGGAGGCGGTGGCAGAAACGGAGAAAATCCGCCTTGGTCTGACCTTGGGGTAAAACAAGGATCTCGTCCAGATACGGATGCCCTTCGACGAGTTCTCTATAGGGTTCCTCCACGACAAATGAAATGGAAGCTTCGGGGAAGTATTCTCTCAGCACTCGCAGGGCAGGAGTGGTCATTGTGATATCACCGATTCGTCTCAGCCTGATGAGGAGAATCTTTTTTATGACGGACGGATCAATTTTTGGTTTCCCTTTCTGGTTCAATGCTTGCCTCTTCGATGAGCATCACCGGGATCTCGTCTTTTATAGGGTAGACCCGGTTACATTTCACACACTTCAGGCCTTTCTCATCGGCGGTGAGCTTGACGTCTGTCTTGCAAAGAGGGCAGGCGAGGATGGCAAGTAGTTGTGGATCGAGGACCATCGTTTCACTCCTTCAGGCTATCTTAACCTATCCAAGTTCTTTCAGTCAATCAATGGGGTCAGACCTTCATAACTTTTCTAATTCGCCTCAAAAAACCAATCGTCTTTGTTCAGTAGTATTGATCAGAACATCGGCGAAGAAATTATAAAAGTTATGAAGGTCTGACCCCAAGGTTTGACAGGGCACGGGCAGGGGTGTTATTTTTAGGCAAAACATGAAGCTGTGTTTTTTTGGAGCCTATGATCCGGATTATCCCAGGAATTTAATCCTCAGGAAAGGATTGACAGCCAATGGAGTTTCGTTATCCCAGTGTTGGCTTCCTCCCAAGTATAAATTTTGGTTGCGTTACCCTCTCCTTTTTTTTCGTTCCTGGCGTTACCTTAGAAATAACGATATTCTTTTTGTCCCTGAGTTTGGCCAAAAGGATATGCCATTGGCGAGATTCCTCTCAAGTATCGCTAAAACAAGAGTTGTGTTCGACCCATTGGCTTCCCGCTTCGAGACAAAAATCATGGATTGGAAAAGGAAACCGGCTGACTCCTGGCAGGCCCGATGGAACTTTAAAGTCGATTCCTGGGCTTTCAGTCAAGCTGACCTCGTTCTTGCCGATACCCAGGCCCACAAGGAATATTATTGTCACGAATACGGGCTCGATCCTGCTAGAGTCGAGGTGGTCCCTGTCGGATTCGACAACGACCTGTTTCACTTTACTCCTCAAGACGAGGAAGAAACGAGAAGAGAAGCGTTCACCGTGCTTTTTTTTGGCTCCTTTCTTCCTTTGCATGGAGTGAAGACCATCATCCAGGCAGCAAAAATAGTCACGGAGGAAGATTCGACTATCCACTTTCATTTCGTGGGATCAGGACAGACATTGCTTGAAGCTAAAGTTATGACATCCTCCCTTCAAGTGGCCAATGTTGATTTCGAGGGTTGGCTACCGCAGACTGCCCTTCCCTCAAGACTGGCTGCCGCCGACATCTGTCTGGGCATTTTTGGGGAAGGGGAAAAAACAAAACGTGTGATTCCCCATAAAATATTTCAAGCCATGGCCATGAAGAAACCGGTGATCACTCTCCACACTCCTGCGGTAAAAGAAATTTTTACCCATAGGGAGAATATATATTTGTGTTCAGAGCCCGATCCCTCCGAACTGGCCCGGGCGATCCTCGAGCTTAAAAGAGATTCTGGTCTGAAGGAGAGGATAGCCCAAAAAGGGTATCTCCTGGTGAGTCAAGATTTTTCGCCCGTGGCCATCGGGCGCCTCCTCGCCAGAATCCTGGAAAGGCATTTTAACCTTTCTTCAAGGGAGAAATACCGTTGAAAAAAGAATGGGGACAGGCCCTTGTTCTCCCCCCATTCAAGGGAAGAATCGAGTCAAAATACGACTTTCCTCGATTCATTGAAGCGCTTTCAGATTGTGAAGCCCTCTTGAATAGTTCAGCCTGCCAGATCCTGCATGAAGAGCGGAACAGAGTCGGGATTATTGCCTTCCCTCAAAAAGATGGAGGCCGAGTCGAAATTGTCGTTAAAGAATTCCTTCCTCGAGGCATCAACAGACTGAAGAGTTTATTCCTTCACGGGAAGGCCCTTAAATCCTGGTCAGGAGCTCAGGCTCTCTTGGATAGATCGATCGGCACTCCTTTTCCTGTCGCTTATCTCGAGAAAAGAAGGAATTTTTTCCTAGAGAGAGGCTATTTTTTAAGCGAAAAAATCGAGGGGGTGGAAGAGATTCGCACCTTGTTCCGGAGACTCACTTCCCGAGAGCTTCAAGCTCTGCTTGCTTCCCTTGCCGCCTACCTCCGCTCAGTCCACGAGGGAGGAATTCTTCACAGGGACCTTTCAGACGGGAATATCCTGGTTAAGAGGGAGAACCACAAGGAATTCTATTTTCATATGATCGATACCAATCGCATCAGAGTCAAGAAACGCATCAGCATTTGGCAGAGGATAAAAAATCTCATCCGTCTGGGAATTCCCGCACAGGCCCAGCCTATGTTTTTATCCCAATACCTCGAAAGCCCAGAGATCCACCGACATCTATGGTGGTGGTATAGACTGAACAAGATAGTCTTTTCAGGGTATATCGAGCTGAAGAAAAAGCTCAGACTCAGACAACTGGTACGAAAATTGAGGATTCAGTAAGATGTCTTTCAGGTTTGAATGGAATCCGTATGCGGATCAACCCCATAACATAGCTCCCCGTAGAGAACGCCTTAAGCATCACCTCAAACATGGAGGAACCTATTTTAGTCTGTTTGCCTCTAACTTCCGTAGAATGCGTCCCGTTTTAGCTCTCTACAGGCAATACTGGAAAAGAATGTATCAGGAGAGAGTGATGTTAGAGGATCCGTTTTGCGTCTCTGTTTCTCCCGCGGCAGGGAGAGAAGAAGAGGTCCTGGCGCTTCTTCGCGAGTTGGATATTCACAAAGCGCTGTTTCGGATTCCCTCCTGGGATATGCAAAGGCTGGATCTCTACGAAAGGTTCGCCAAATCGCTGTTTTCCCAAGGATTAGAATTAACAACGGCTCTACTCCAGAACAGAGAGGACATTCTCGATCCTCAGCGCTGGGCCTGCTTTCTTGAGGATGTTTTTTCTCGCTTCAGACAGGTAACCTCTTATTTTGAGATCGGTCATGCCTGGAATCGAACCAAATGGGGCATCTGGGATTATCAAGAATATCTCAGCTTAGCTCGTCCTGCCTCATCCTTGGCTGAAAAATATCAGGTGAAGATCATCGGGCCGGCGGTCATCGATTTTGAGTTCCATCTTTACCCCCCTGTCCTGGATGCTGTTCACTTCGATAGGATTAGCTCTCTTCTGTACGTTGACAGGATGGGAGCCCCAGAGAATAAACAATACGGCTGGAACACCTCACGAAAACTCGCCCTGTTGAAAGCCATCGTGGATGTCGTCACCAAGAAGGAGCGGGGCTTGTGGATCACCGAGGTCAATTGGCCCTTGGAGGGAACGGGAAAATACTCTCCGGCCTCCGGAAAGCCCAACGTCTCAGAAGAGAAACAGGCGGATTACCTCGTTCGGTATTATGTGCTTTGTCTCGCCTGCGGGTTTGTGGATAGGATTTATTGGTGGCAGCTCGTAGCCCCAGGCTATGGGCTCGTGGACAGCCGAGAGAACATTTGGAGGAAAAGACCGAGCTTTCATGCCCTGCGGACGATAACCACTCATCTTGAGAAGAGCTCATTCTTGGGTCGAGAACTCCATCCTGAGTTGGAGATATTCATATTCCAAAAAGAAGAGATAGATTTCGCCATCTGTTGGACCACAGGCGATGCCCTAGAACATAATTTTTCGAGAGAAGTCCTCGAAGTCCTGAACAGGGATGGCCAAAAAATTTCTCTGACTGATAATCGTGTCCAGATCAGTGGCAGTCCAAAATACGTGTTTTTCAAATAGATGAAAAAACCCAAGTCTCCTAACTCCCCCTTCAAGAAGCAAGAGGTCGAAGATTATGAGCGTAAAAGGTATCGAGGCTTGGACCAGCGACTGGTCGACTGGAGGGAAAAGCAGATATTGAGAAAAATCCTCGATAGGATCGGTGCCTCTTCTGGGTTAAGCCTGGATATTCCGAGCGGTTACGGCCGTTTCTCTAGGATCCTTCTTGCTCGAGGAATGTCGCTCGTCGGCTGCGATCTTTCCTTCCATATGGTGAAGCGGTCGATAGAGAAGGTGGAGTCTTTGGGTGTACATTACGGAGTCGTGGCCGACGCCAAGATAGGCTTACCTTTCCAGAAGGAGACCTTCACTGTTCTCCTTTCCATGCGATTCTTCCATCACCTGCACGAGAGAGAGGACCGCGAGTTTGTCCTGAGAGAATTCGCAGCGGTTTCCCAAAGATGGGTGGTTCTATCTTTTTACAGACGATCTTTTCTCCATCGGATTCAGCGAAAAATGCGGAGAAAAATAAAGAAGACAAAGACGCGAATCAGTATGATTTCAGGAGAGAAATTGCTAGAAGAAATAACCCGAGCAGGCTTAGAAGCAGTTAAATTTTATCCTCTATTCAAGGGGATTCATGCTCAGCATCTGGTGCTCTTGAGGAAAGACTAAAACCTGATCTTGATCCCCAGCTTGAGGCTGAAGCCAGAAAAGTTCACCGAGGCTTCCTTCAGGTCGGAAACATCAGCATCTGAGGGCTCTGTCTCCCGTATAAAAAGAAGGGGATAGGTCTTATCACCCGCGACATTTCCCTGATAGAAGTAAAGCTTTCCTTTTTCTGTGACTAAAGATCCATCGGAATCCATGTATGTGTTTTCCCCCTCAAAGCCCGAAACCCGGGCGTAGCGGCCCACAGCCTCGATAACAAGGCTGAGAGGTGAAAAGAGCTTCCGTTCGAAACCGAGTCCGCCCAGAAATCCGATATCTTGAGCCTTTGCTTCCCCCTTCCATTCCTCCCAAGATGCCCCTGTTTCAAACCTATAGAAGTAATTAGCTTGGGCGAAATAATATTCCAAACCTATCTTCAGGTAGAAAGAAGGTGAAGAATAGTAGGAGATGAAGAATCTTAATGGAAATGCCTTGATTTGAGGTTTGGTGATGAAGGTATTCGAGGTTTCGGTGGCTTGGAATTCCACCCGACTGGTTTCCTCGCTCTGGAAGTTATCTCCTCCCAACCCGAGGAATAGGTTGGGAAGTAGGGGGTAGCTTAATTCTGCACCATAGATAACTCCGAGGCGAACGGGATCAACATCTCCTTTCCCTGCTGTGCCCAGGGCATCGCTGTAGAACGCAGCTAATCCTTGAGCTCCTGCATTAATGTCTCCTCCTGAGACGATGTTTCCTCCCCCCGCGAGAAAAAGAGCGAATAGAGGTTTTTCTGGTTTTGAAGGGGGAAGGCTGGGAGGAACGAACCTAGGCTGAGTCGGCTCTCTTTCTGCCTTTTCCTCGATTTCCTTGATAACTTCTTCTCTATCTTTTTCCGCAGGAAGAGGGCTGATCACCATAACCAGACTCTCATGGACGTACCCAAAGACAAGCTCTGGCTCTTCTTCCTTGACCTTGACCTTGTACCATTCCGCCAACTTTTCCCAAGATTCGAGGATCGTTCCCTTGGGCACTTGGCTGATGATGACGCTTCCGATGTCCGGCCTGAGCCGGATATTTGCCTGTTCAGTGACGACTTTAAGTTTCAACGGGGTTTCTTGGGCTTCGAAGGCTCCGAGGGAGAGGAGGGAGGCGATGATGAGGAATATTATTATTTTTGCCTTCATGAGCAAAAGTGCATTAATTGTCAGTTAAATTATAGAGAAGGCCCCTCGACCCTGTCAAGGAGACAAACAGATAGATTCAAACTGAGCGGGGGGCAGGCTTCATCGTGAGGCATGGATTAAGGAGTAAGCAATTCGTCCAAGTCCTATCAAGATAACGAAGCCTGACCCCGAGTGAAGTCCGAACGGGAGCTGATTTGGGTATCGGTGGAGAAAATCAGCGTGCTGACGATCCCTATCTCTCATCCCCGCTTGTTTTTGCTGTTTTTTTCAAAACATGTTAATATCTAAGAAAAATCTGAGGAGGAAGCTATGGAGTGGTTGTTCAGACAAAAACGAACATCAAAAACTCTTGTCCTACTATCTGTCTTTGTTTTGTCAACTCTCTTGCTTTGGGGAGAAAAGGCCCCTCGAGTTAGTTTTAAGGAGGATTCCTGGGATTTCGGGAAGGTTGACCAGGGAAAAGTCCTTACTCATGAATTTGACTTTACCAACGAAGGCGATGCTCCTCTCCAGATCAAGAGGGTCCGGACAACGTGCGGTTGTACGGCTGCCCTTATCTCGGAGAAGCAGATTGCGCCTGGAAAGAGCGGGAAGATTAAAGTCACCTTGAATACCAGGGGATTTGAGGGACAACTAAACAAATCTGTCTTCATAGAGACCAACGACCCTAAACAACCGCAAAAGCAGCTGACAGTGATGGCAAAGATAGATGTCCCTCCCCGACCCAGGATAGATTTAGATCGCTACAGCATGGATGTCGGTTTGGTCTTGGATATGGAAGAAATTCAGGCTAGGGCAAAGATCAGGAATAAAGGCGAACTGGAGTTGAGTGTGGAATGTTCCCATAAAGATGCGGTTTTTTACAATCGAGGTGAAAAGGCGAATTTTCCTCTTAAAATTCCCGCGGGGAAGGAGGTTGAGATCGAAATCAGAATTCCTCCTCGTCCGAGAAAGGGATTGATGAGAGAGTATATTTTGGTCAAGTCTAATGACCCTTATCGGCAATCGCTTTCCTTATACATCAGCGGTTATATCATCTCTAAACAACAGCTAAAAGAGCTATTTGCCAAATACAAGGATATCATCGATTAGGCTTTGTCCCGAATGAGGAAGATCACTCGCCTTACAAGGGATATGAGGAAGCGTTGATCTCTCCGATTTTTCTCCTCAGGAATGATTCTGGAGAATGACATCTTCGATTTCGATAGTGAGATAGCTCATCATGATTCTTTTCGCCAACTTCTTGAATGCTCTTGCCAAAATCCTCCACATCATCCTGATGATCTATGTCTGGATTGTCATTATCCGAGCGGTCCTCTCCTGGGTGAATGTTCCTTCTTTGTACCAGTTCCATGTCATCCTGTATTATTTAACCGAACCAGTGATGAGACCTTTGCGCAGGATTATTCCTCCCTCTAGGTTGGGTGGAATCGACATCAGCCCCATCATCGTGATCTTGATCATCCTCTTTATGGATTCATTCCTGGTCAAATCTCTCTCTCTGTATGCCCGCCAGTTGTTGAGACAACAGGTGTTATCTTTTTGATAGATTTGCTTCAGTTTGAACGTCTTTCCATGTGGAGGCTCTGTGAAGGGGAGAGAGAAGGTTTATATTTCCGTCAAAGTTCAGCCTCGGGCTCGAGAACGAAAACTCGAGGAGGTAGGCCCGGCTGAGTTTAGAGTGAGTGTCCTCTCTCCCCCGGCCCAGGGGAAAGCCAACAGAGAAGTCATCGAGATGCTCGCTTCTGCCTTTGCCCTTCCTAAATCTGGAGTGAACATCATAAAGGGAGAAAAGTCACGTCGTAAAGTTGTGTGTCTTGAAGTTGAAGATAGGAATGCCTTGATTCTCAAGCCTCTTAAAGATAAAGAAAATTCGGTTGAGGATTGATAAGAATGGAGATTTATAATTTTGTGAGTTTTTTCGGAATCTTTATCCTAGCCGGGTTTGCCTGGTTGTGCTCGGCCAATCGGCGGGTTGTCAACTGGCGTGTCATTTTCTGGGGTGTTCTCCTCCAGATTGTCTTTGCCTTCTTTATTTTTGTGATCCCTGTCGGGGCAAAGTTTTTCCTGCTCGTGAACAAGGTGGTGGTGGTCGTCCTCGAAAGTGCCACAGCCGGGACAAAATTTCTGTTTGGCCGTCTGGCTCTCCCCGCAGGCACTACGAACGAAGCGGGTGAAAGCTCTCTGGGTAATATCCTTGCATTTCAGGCTCTGCCCACCATAATTTTCTTTGCCGCCCTAGTCGGAGCTCTGTATTATTTGAGAATTATGCCCCTTCTCATCAGGGGTTTCGCCTATGTCTTCACCAAGCTGATGAGGATTTCTGGAGCCGAATCTCTCTGTGCTTCCAGCAATATTTTTGTGGGAGTCGAGTCCGCTCTGGTCGTCAGGCCGCATATTCATGAGATGACAAAATCGGAGCTGGTCACCATTCTGACAGCAGGAATGGGAACGATCGCCTCCACGGTCCTGGCCCTCTACGTGTTTTTTCTTCAGGGAGAGCTTCCCACAATCGCCGGACATCTCGTCTCTGCTTCTTTTCTTTCTGCCCCAGCCGCTGTCATCATGGCTAAGCTCATCGTGCCCGAGACGGAGAAGCCAAAAACTCTCGGTATCAATGTCAAGCCTTTTTATGAGCGAGAGGATAACCTCATCCTGGCCATCATCAACGGGGCCAACAGCGGCGTTCGCTATCTTGTCGGCATCGTGGCCCTCCTTCTCGCTTTCTTGGGTATTCTTGCTCTCCTTGACCTTATCCTGGGTGGGTTAGGCGGCACCTTTAATTCCTGGTTTGGATGGGACTTTGAATGGTCCTTTAAATCTATATTGGGTTATATCGTTTATCCCTTTACACTAATTTTGGGAGTTCCTCCGGTCGATGCACTCGAGGTGGCCAAAATCGTCGGAGAGAGAACTGTGGCCACAGAGGTTGTCTCCTATCAACATCTTTCTCAGCTAATCGCCGAGGGGAAACTTCTGCATCCTCGCTCGGCTATTATCGCCTCTTATGCTCTTTGTGGATTTGCTCACATTGCCTCATTGGCCATTTTTGTCGGCGGTATAGGGGCCTTGGCGCCTAAACGCCTCAAGGATCTATCCCGCTTGGGATTCAGAGCGCTCCTGGCAGCAACACTGGCCAGTCTTATGACAGGAGCCGTGGCCGGAGTTTTTTTTCGGGAGGGCTCGATTCTTTTCGGAGGGTAATAGCGTTGGAACATTCATGGCAGGATAAAAATTGCGAGGGGGGCTTTTTTCTTGTGTTTTTATTTTTTATTGTTAAAATATTCGTTACAATCTTCAAGCATACCTGAGATGAGGTGAAGGAAATGGCTGGATTTATGAAAAAAATACTCTGGGCTACGGATTTCTCGGACGAGGCTAAAGAGGCGCTTCTTTACGCCGACGCCTTCCGGAAAGCATACAAGGGCAGCTTGATCGGGCTTAACGTCATTCCTGATCTGGGACCCGCTTCCTACGATATGAGTGCTGTCATCAAGGGAGAGTTGGCCAAGAGGATAAGCTCGATGAAAAGAAAAGCCAAAAGGAAACTCGAGGCCATAAAAAAATCAACAGGCATTTCCTTTGAGATCATTGTTAAAGAAGGAGCAGCTTCCAAGAAGATCATCGAAGTCGCCGAGGAGAAAAAGGTCGATCTCATCGTGATCGGGAGACGCGGCCTATCGGTTATTGAAAAACTCTTCCTCGGGAGTGTGGCCAATCAGGTTTTGAGGAATTCCCATGTCCCGGTGCTAGTGACCAAGAAAAAGAGGGGAAAACCTCAGTTTAAAAAAATACTCGTGCCCACAGATTTTTCGGATCAAGAAGAGGTGGAAAGAGACTACGCCTGGAAACTGGCGACAGGCTTGGGGGCATCCGAAATCACTCTTTTCCACGTCCTCGAGCTTCATGACTATGAATTTACCCCAAGAGTCTTGGATGATATGTTCAACACTGTTATGAAGAGGTTTAAGAAGAGAAAAAGAGAGGAGAAGAAAGGCCTCAAAGTGACCGAAGAGATCTACCGGGCCATCAATGCCTCCACTGGTATTGTTGATTTTGCCGAAACCCATCACTATGACCTTGTCGTGATTTCCACCTGCACCCAGAGCAAGCTGGAGCGATTTTTCTTAGGAAGCACAACTGAGAAAGTCCTTTCCTATGCCTATGTTCCGATTTTTGCTATTCCTCCCTCTGAATGTGCTCGCTGAAGGTGGAAGACAACAGAAGATACTGGGTTGCTTTAAACCTTGTCTTAGTCGAAAATATAAGGGCAGCTAAGAAAATTGTCGACTGTTATCCTCGCCTACAAGAGGCCTTTATGGCCTCCAAGCAAGATCTTGTCGCCATAGGAATTGCAGAGGATGAAGCCGTCATCCTGACTTCGCCGTTGATTCTCGATCGAGCCTCTGCGGAGATTGAACGGCTCGAAAAGAGCCGATATTTTGTCATCACCCTGGAAGACGAAGCATACCCGAGCTATCTTAGAGAAATTTTTGATCCTCCGGTCGTCCTTTATGGTGCTGGTCAAGCTGAAACCCTGAAGGGGCTTGCCGTTTCCATCGTGGGCTCGCGAAAACCATCTGCCTACGGAAGAAATGTGGCTGCCCGCCTGGCAGAGGACCTTGGGTCAAGGGGTTTGGTCGTCGTCAGCGGCATGGCTCGCGGGATAGACTCCATCGCCCATCAGGGAGCTTTGAAAGGAGGTCGGACAATTGCTGTGCTAGGTTCAGGTTTAGACAACATCTACCCTCGAGAAAACCGAGCTCTTTTTGAAAAGATTATTGAACAGGGCGTTGTCCTCACAGAGTTTCCTTTAGGATCAAAGCCGTTGGGTTTCCATTTTCCGATAAGAAACAGGATCATAAGCGGACTGTCATTGGCGTTAATCGTTGTGGAGGCGACGCTGAGAAGCGGGTCTCTGATCTCAGCTCGATTAGCCCTCGATCAAAACAGGGCTGTCTTATCGGTTCCTGGCAACGTCACTTCTCATCTCAGTCAGGGAACCAACTGGTTGATAAAATCCGGGGCCAGGGTCGTGGAAAGTTGGAAGGACGTTGCTGAAGAATTACCTTCACCATTGAAGGAACAGCTTCTCTCTCAGGACGAGGAAAAGGCCAGGCCTTCCATGACGACAAAAGAAAAGGAGCTTTATGGTTTTTTAAAGCCCGACTCCCAGACGCATATTGATGAGATTTTGGATAAGAGCGATGTTTCTGTCTCCGAGGCCCTCTCGCTCTTACTCAACCTAGAGCTCAAGGGATTGATTTTTCAGAGTCCAGGCAAGTATTATCAAAGGAGATGGTGATGGAAAAGCAGCTGGTCATTGTCGAGTCTCCGGCGAAAGCGAGAACGATATATCGTTATCTAGGCCAAGGATTCTTGGTGAAGGCCTCGATGGGCCATATCCGTGATCTCCCCAAGGGACGATTTGGCGTGGATGTCGACCACGATTTTAAACCCGAGTATGAAATCATACCTAATAGAAAAGGCACCGTGGCCGAGCTACGTAGGTTTTCTAAACAGTGTGAGGCTGTTCTCCTGGCTGCCGACCCGGATAGAGAGGGAGAAGCCATCTGCTGGCATTTGAGACAGGTTTTAGAGGATTCAAACCAAAACATCTACCGTATTCTTTTTCATGAGATCACGAACAAGGCCATTCAGCAGGCCCTCCAGAACTTAGGAGAGATAGACGAGGGAAAGATCAATGCCCAACAGACAAGAAGAATCCTGGATAGACTGGTCGGTTACCGCATCAGCCCTTTGTTGTGGAAAAAGATCGGGAAGGGTTTAAGTGCCGGCCGAGTCCAATCCATTGCCCTACGTCTCATCTGTGAACGCGAGAAGGAGATTAAGGATTTTATTCCCGAGGAATATTGGACGATAACCGCTCATCTTCAAGCCAGTCACCCCCCTTCTTTCAAGGCTTCGTTGAACAAAATCGAAGAGAAGAAGGCCAAGATACCAAACGAGCAGAAAGCCAAAGAGATTACCTCTGAACTGCGTACTGTTCCTTTTTCTCTGGAGAACATTAAGGTTCAAGAAAAGATGAGATTTCCTCCTCCTCCTTACATCACAAGCTCTCTCCAGCAGGATGGCTATCGTCTCCTCCATTTTCCTGTGAAGAAGACGATGGCCGTTGCCCAGAGGCTGTATGAAGGTCTGGAAATCGGTGAGATGGGATTGGTCGGTTTGATCTCCTACATGAGGACCGATTCAGTGCGTGTTTCTGATGATGCCCTCTCTCAAGCTCGCCGATTCATAAAGGAAAATTATGCGCCTGACTACCTCCCCGAACGGGCTCGCATATACAAGAACAAAAAAAAGGCTCAAGACGCCCACGAGGCAATCCGTCCCACCACGTTTGCCCTGCCTCCAGAGGCCGTCGAACCTTATCTGAAGAAAGAGGAATATAACCTTTATGCATTGATCTGGAATCGGTTTTTGGCTTCTCAGATGAATCCGGCTTTGATCGAGGAGACCGAATTTGATATCAAAGCTTCCCGATATCAGTTCATAGCAAAAGGGGAGGTCATAAAGTTTGACGGCTATTTCGTTCTTTATCCCAAACAGAAAAAAGAGGAGAAAGTCCTGCCTAAAGCCGAAAAGGGAGAAGAGTTAAATCTTCTCGATCTTGAGCCCAAGCAGAATTTCACTCAACCCCCGCCCCGATACACGGAGGGAAGTCTCGTCAAGGATCTGGAGGCCAAAGGGATTGGACGCCCCAGCACTTACGCTCCTATCATCTCCACGCTGCAGGATCGAGTCTATGTTGTGAGAGAGAAAGGAAAGTTTATCCCCACCGATTTAGGTATGTTCGTGACAGACTACCTCATATTAAATTTTCCCGATTTGATGGAGTTTGAATTCACAGCCAAATTGGAGGAAGAGCTTGACCGGATAAGCGAAGGGCAGCTGGACTGGTTGGAGTATTTAGGATCATATCATTCAATGCTGAAGGAAGACTTGGATCAAGCTGAGAAAAGAGAGGGGTTCAAGGAGAAGGGCATCCCAGTAGATGAAGTCTGTCCCAAGTGTGGTCGACAGCTCGTCATCAAGAAAGGACGATATGGCCCTTTTAGAGCATGTTCGGGCTATCCCGAATGCGACTACAAGGAGAGCCTGCTCAAGAAGGAAGCTAAACCCTTGGAAGAGGAGTGCCCTCAATGTGGATCAAACTTGGTCTTGCGTTCTGGCCGGTATGGAACCTTTGTGGCTTGCTCGAATTACCCTGAGTGTAAGTATACCAAAACAGAGAAAAAGGACACGGGCATCCCTTGTCCGGAAGAGTGTGGGGGGACGATCGTCCGCAAAAAGACAAAAAAGGGAAAAATTTTTTATGGATGCAGCACCTTCCCCAAGTGTAGATTCGCGACCTGGGATGAACCTTTAGCCAAGCCATGCCCTAAGTGTGGACGAGAGTTTATTCTCCGCAAAAATACTATTAGGGGGGAACCGTACGTCTACTGCAGCAATGAGGAGTGCGACTACAAGGAGACCATAGAGCGGGAGAAAATCTGGGAAAAAAAGGAAGATTCGGAAGAGCTTTAATGTCAGTAATTCAGCTATCAGAGACTCAGTTCACAGTTTTAAGTTTAGAATAAGATTTTCTTCTTTACTGATTACTGATAACTGATTTAGTGGTGTAGAGTTAAAGGACGATGAGGCAAGAGCTTTCAGATTTCCTTAACTTTCTTCGTCATGAAAAAAATGCTTCTCCCCATACGATCGCCAGCTATCGAAGGGATCTTAGCCAGCTGGCCGAGTATCTGGAAGAGAGAAAGGTCCAGTTAAGAGGCATTGATAATTTCGTCCTTCGGGGATTCTTGGCCAGGCTCCACGAAATGAACAATAAGAAATCCACCATCGCTCGAAAATTAGCCTCGATACGTTCTTTTTTCCAGTTTTGTCTGAAGAAAAAATGGCTGGAGGATAATCCGGCCAAAGTCGTGTCCACACCTAAGCAGGATAAACATGTGCCCACATTCCTTTCAGAAGAGGAGATGAAACACTTCTTGGACATTCCTCAAAAGCCAGAGAAAGCTCTTGACTTGAGGGATAGAGCTCTTCTTGAACTTTTGTATGCAACGGGAATTCGGGTGAGTGAACTTGTGGGGATGGATGTGGATGATGTGAATTTCCTAGAGCGCTTGATCATGGTTCGAGGTAAGGGCAAGAAAGAAAGGCTGCTTCCGTTCGGGAGCAAAGCAGAGGAGAGTCTTCGTGGATACATCGCGCAAAGAAGCCTCATAAACAAAGGAAACATCGAGGCAACCCCCCTATTTTTGAACTACAGGGGGAAGAGGCTCACTTCTCGTTCTGTTGAGAGGATTGTGAACAAGTACATCAGGCGCGCCGCTTTGAGAAGAAAAATAAGTCCTCACTCGCTTCGCCATTCCTTCGCTTCTCATCTACTGAGTCGAGGGGCGGATTTAAGGGTCATCCAAGAGCTTTTGGGACACGAAAGCCTGGCCACAACTCAAAAATACACCCATATCGATTTGCGGCAATTGCTGGACGTCTACCGCAAAAGTCATCCCCGCTCTTGAAACAGTAACACTGTAACTCAGATAAAACATTTTGGCATTCCTATGTTATTCCTGCATAAGCAGGAATCCAGTAATAAATAGTATTTTATCAAGATAGATCTGGATTCCTGCTTCCGCGGGAATGACGAATAAGAACAGGAACGAAATCTTAAAGGTAGACGAAGAAATATTTTTCTTTTATCTGAGTCCCTGAGTAACTGAACGGAAACTTCGGTTGTCACTGAAATCAGTGTTTTGTCAATGCTTGTTAACATCTTCTTCTCTGATTTATTATTAACTACTAGAAAATAATAAGGATATGAAATATCAAGTTTGGCCTGAATGTTGCATTCAAGGAGACGAAAGGAGGTTATCATGAGAGATTTCAAGATGAAAGGCTTGGCATTTGTTGTTGTTCTTGGCTTTGTGTTTTCCTGTGTTTGGGTTGGTCACATCCAGGCCATGGAGAGCAAGAGCAGCAAGAAGATCAATATCAACACAGCTTCGGTCGAAGAACTCCAGCAGCTGCCCCGCATCGGAGCCCAGGTGGCCCAGAGGATTGTCGACTACAGGAAAACGCATGGCCGGTTCAACAGGATCGAGGATCTGATGAAGGTCAGAGGAATCGGGGAGAACACTTTCTTGAAACTAAAGAACTTGATTACAGTGGGGCAAAAGCCGAAAAACGGTTGAGAGAAGGGGACCTACCCCTTCTCCATCAACTTTCTTCAGTCTTCATGGATGGCTCTGCAAACTTAGCCAGGAAGGTTTTTAGTTTATTAAGGGCCCGGCCGCGATGACTGACCTTGTTCTTCTCTTCTGGGAGTAGCTCGGCAAAGGTTTTGTCTAACGGCGGGTAGTAGAAAACAGGATCATACCCAAATCCATGTGTTCCTTTTTTCTCGGGGGCGATGAAGCCTTCGGCGTATTCTTGGAATTCCGTCAGGATTTTGCCTTTTCGGGAAAGTACAACAGCCGAGACGAATCGGGCTTTTCTTTGTTCAAAAGGAACTCCCTTCATCAGTTTCAGCACCTTCTGAATATTGTTCTCATCTGTGGCTTGGGAGCCTGAGAATCGGGCCGATAAAACCCCTGGTGCTCCGTTCAAATGCTCTATTTCGAGACCTGAATCTTCGGCCAAAGTCAGATCAGACCAGCACCGACTGTAGAAAAGGCTTTTGCCTCGGGCATTCTCGATAAAGGTGTGTTTATACTCTGGAAATGCCGCTGTAATCTGGATATCGCTGAGAGAGAATATCTGAAAATTGAACGACGAGAGGAAGTTTTGAATTTCTTTGGCTTTACCGAGATTCGTCGTGGCGACGAGAAGCTTATATTCAGACAATCTTAATTTCTAGAATGTCCTCTAGCTCGAGGAGGCCCTTGTTGAATTTTTGCTCTTTCTCTTGAGTGCACGAAAAGGCGAAATCGGCGATGGACAGATCCTTCTCTTTCTTGAGGGTAAGTTCTCGAATTCTTATCCCCTCGTGAAGGGCTAATTTTTTGATATGGATCAGGACATCCTTGGAATACTTTGTCTTGAGATGATACCGGTAGATAGTTTGCCTCACAAACTGGCTTTCGATCTGCCGGAATATGACGAGAGTCAACATGATGATCCCGGTGAAGATGAGGGCGGGGATATAGTGTCCAGCCCCGATGACAAGGCCCAGTCCCCCTACGGCCCAGATCGTGGCCGCTGTCGTCAAACCCATAACACTTTCTGCGGCTTGTATGATTGTCCCGGCCCCGATAAATCCGATGCCTGCAATTACACCTGCAGCGATTCGGGTCAGATCACCGGCGGTTCCCTCCTTTCCTTGAAGAACAAGCATGGAGACAATCATCATCATGGCTGATCCGACACAGATGAGGATGTTCGTCCTGAAACCGGCGGGCTTGTGGCTTGATTCTCTTTCCAGACCGATCAGTCCCCCGAGGCCGACAGCCAGAAGAAGTTTTAAGACAATTTCCAGTAAGCTCATTGATCTTCCCCAAGACTGAACATGGAGCTAATGTATCATAATTGAAACTTTAAATACAAGAGGAATGCGGCTGAGCTAAATCTCCAGCTCGACCTTTTCTAGGAGAAGTTCGGTCCCGCTCAAAGTCTTCAACTCCCGGGAGGTGCATTTCTCACAGATGAAGACGAAGTCATTCTTAACCGCTTCCTGGCCGCATTTTAGGCATTTGGTCTTAAGGGGCACCTCTTCGATCTTCAGTTTCGCGTCCGCAGCTATGGTGTCTTTTTTGTAGATATTAAAAGCCGTCATCAAGAATTCAGGAACCACTCCCGAGAGGACGCCGACTTGAAGTTTAACCAGAGTGATCTTATTGGCCTTTTTTTCCTTGGCCTTTTCCTCGAGAATCTCGAAAAGGTTGGCGACGATAGAGAGTTCATGCATTCTGTTTTCGTAATTTGAGGAGGGAAGAAATAAAATAATCTGCCAACTCATCTATCCCTATGCCTTGAAGGGCAGAGGTGATGTAAATCTTAAGCTTCGGGTTGATATCCAAGGCCTCCTGTTTCGCTCGTTCGACATCAAAAGGAAGAAGTGAGACAAGGTCGGCCTTGGTGAGGATAAGACAATCGGCTGTAGAGAAGGCCTTAGGGTATTTTTTGGGCTTGTCATCCCCTTCGGGAGTAGAAAGAAGGACACATCTGAGAGTCTCACCCAGATCATAACTTGCCGGACAGACAAGGTTTCCGACGTTTTCGATGAACAGGAAATCCAGATCTGGAGGGATTTCAGAGAATATCTTTCCTACCATCTTGGCTTCGAGATGACAGGCGCCCCCGGTGATAATCTGCCAGGCCGGGATTCCTTTGGCTCTGATTCTTTCAGCATCCCTCTCAGTCTCGATATCCCCCTCGATAACAGCCATCTTGTAGTCAGGTTTCAGGCTTTCTGCCATCCGTTCAAGAAGGGTGGTTTTTCCTGCCCCAGGAGAGCTGAGAAGATTTATGGTTAAAATGCCCCTCTGCGTCAGTTCCTTCCGAATGTCTGCGGCAATTTTCTTGTTAGACCCGAGGAGCTCCTCTAAGACCAGTATTTCCTTCTTCGGCATTTCTTTACCTTCTATTTACTATTTTTACGAGGGCGCTTTATGGGCAGTGTGACTCGGAATGTGCTCCCTTTTCCCAGCTCACTTTGAACTTTAAGGCTGCCATGATGGGCTTCAACTATTTCTTTCACGATGGTTAATCCAAGCCCTGTCCCTTTAATTTCATATGATCTAGCATTTGGAGCTCGGTAAAATTCATCAAAAATTTTTGCCAGGTCTTCTGTAGCGATCCCGATGCCCTTATCTGACAATTCTATTTCGATAAAATCTCTTTTCTGTTTTGCGGATACTTTGATCTCATTTTTCCCGTTCGTGTATTTTACAGCATTTGTTAACAAATTGGCGAATGTTTCATAAAGCGCCTTTCGATCAGCCCACACTAGGGGGAGATCGGAGGGAATCTGAACATCTATCACGATATTTTTCTTTTGGGCCTGGTTTTTTATGTCATCAATAGCCTTTTGGATAATGTCGGTCAAATTAATGAGCTCCATATCATAAACAGCTCTAGTGGATTTGCGATAAGAAAGCAATAAAATATCATCAAGCAACTCCAACATCATGGAGCTTCTTCTCTCAGCTGTCTTTAATAAATCCTTTTGTTGTTCGTTCAGCTCAGAATAGTATTCTCCCAGAGCTAGCTTCATGCAGCTTTGAATAATAGCAAGATGGGAGCGGGATCCGTGCTCCATCCTTCTCATGAATTCAGATTTCATGCTGTCGAGATGGAGAAGTTTTGTGTTTGCAATATTCAGTTCTTCATTTTTCTTTCTTAGCTTCTCGGTCGCTTTTTTCACCTCATTTTTTAACTTCAAATTCCACTGTTCGATCTCTTCACGGGAATTCTTTAATTCGTCGGTCATCCTATCAAAAGATCTGCTCATTTCTCCTATCTCGTTTGACGGGTAGACTCCGATTTGATAATTGAGGTTTCCCTTAGCTATTTTTCGAGTCCCCTCAATCACCTTGCGGATCGGAGTATTAATAAAAAAGAAGATAAATAGGCCGATGCCTGCAGATATAGTGAGGAATGTGAATAAAAAGTAGATCAGGATTTGTTTTCGGCTTGTTGCTATCTGCCTGTCAAAGCGAGCTAGAGAAATCAAGATATCCATTATCCCTAAAACATTTTTATCCTGAGGATGAAAATGACAGGCACTATTGTAACACCTAGGTTCATTATAGATGGGATTAATAATGCCGAGTACTCTGTGCCCTTGTTCTAACTTAAAAATCCTGGTCATGTCTGGGGTGGATAGTTTTTTCTTTGGCTCTCTATCGATATGACATGAGTAGCACGCTTCTGCCTTTCTATCGATAATTTTTCCGAGTTCTTCCCTAGAACTAGCCGCAATTATTTTTCCTTCTTTATCGAATATCCTTATGTGTTCAATTCCTTGTTGTTTTCCAACGTCCTCTAATGTTTTCTGAATATGATCGCTTTTAGCAGTCAACATTTCATATCTGATGCTTCTTTCGATGGTTTGGCTGAGTCGGACAGCATTCTGTTGCATTTCTTCGATCAGATATTTTTTCTGGATGTTTATATTTATGTAAAAAAAGAGACTTATAGTTACCACTAAAATGATACCTATATAAAAAATTAATTTTACGGCCAAGCTCTTACGAAACATAATATTGCGGCATATTTTATTTAACAGGTTTTTCTATCGCAGTTTGCTACGTTTGCATATAACGAGGAAAGGTTATATCTTTAGCAGTTTTTCAATCCGGCTCAATAGGTCATCTGATTGGACTGGCTTGTCAATGTAGTCATCAGGACCTCTGAGGCCTTGTTCACCCGGTCCAAAATCAAATCTTGAACCCGAGATTTCTTTCACAGCCGAAACAAAAATAATCGGTATTTCTCTGAATTTTTCGTACTCCTTGGAAGTTTTAATATCATGACATAAAGAATAGCCATCAAATAGACTATCCATCATGATATCAAGAAGAATTAAGTCTGGCTTCTCCGAAACGAGCTTCTCTTTGCCTTCTTGAGCATTCTTGGCGGTTATGACATTGTAAGGTTCTGATTTTAACATCATAGACACCACTTTCAAAAAATCAGGATCGTCATCGATAACTAAAATCTTTGATCCTTTGTTAATTATTTCCATTCAGTTTTCCTCCTTTCTTGATGGGAATGATTTTTTATTATTTCACTACTGTTTCATATCAAATAGATATGATCTATTTTTACGATAAATAATATATTATTAATAACTTACAATGTCAAATTTAATAAAAGGCTCCTTGACAATACCATTTTAAATTGCTTTAATATTTGTCTCGCGCGGTCCGATCATAAATAATACTTCTTTAGACCGCCTATTATTTTTTTATTTTCGATCGATGCTCTTATCCAAAGAGAAAATCATAGACAAAACTGACACTCCTCCCTATATTCTTTCCAAGACAATAAGCACTTTGGGAAATGTATTATAAACTGAAAACCGAGGACTTCTTTAGTGAAATGGTGTAAGCATGGAAAAAAACGTTAGTGACCCCACTTTGGCGGCCGAGGTCCGAAAGTATGGTAATTTCGATCCCAATGCCTGTTACCAATGCGGAAGTTGCACGGTTTCCTGTGACTTAGCAAAGAATTCGGCTTCCTTTCCGCGAAGAATAATGCAATATGTCCTGTTCGGTTTGAAAGATAAGTTGCTGAGCAGTCTAGAGCCGTGGCTATGCTACTATTGCGGCGATTGTTCTACGGCTTGTCCGAGAGAAACTGAGCCTGGGGAAGCTATGATGAGTCTCCGACGCTATCTCACAGGACAGTATGACTGGACGGGCACCTCTCGAAAGCTCTACCGGTCAAAGGCATGGCAAATTGCAGCTCTAATTCTTTCGGGCGCTTTCATGGCCTTCCTGATAGCTCTTTTTCATGGACCGATCGTAACCGACAGAGTTGAGCTCAACACATTCGCCCCCGCCCATACAGTACATTTGTTCGATATAACCGTGGCTTCTTTAGTCTTGTTAATCCTATTCGCAAACGCATTTCGTATGTACTGGCTCACCATGCACCCGGGGACCAGCTTCAGAATACCCGATATCATACGAGGTTTTATAAAGGATGGCTTTGGGTACACTTTTCAAAATGGCGAGAAGTTAAGGATACCTCTTTTTATATTCCTTATAGAAGCAAAGACAATAGTCGTCCACGCACTCACTCAGAAGTTGTTTCTGAGCTGTAAAGACAACAAGAGTCGATGGATGAAGCACTTCTTGATTGTGGCAGGATACCTGATAATGTTTGCTTTAGTGGTTGTCTTCCTGGAGTGGTTTCAGACAGACAATATCTATCCAATTTACCATCCTCAGAGATGGGTGGGTTATTTCGCTGCCGCAGTTCTTATCTATTTCACAGCGGAGATCATAGTCGGTCGCATCAGGAAGCGTGAACAAATTCATAAGTTTTCCGACCTGATGGACTGGATGTTTCCGATACTGTTGTTGTTGATGGCGGTGACAGGTATCTTTGTCCACATATTCAGATACATGGGACTGCCACTGGCCACATATTATTCCTATGTAGTCCACCTGATAGTAGCGTTTTTATGGTTGGTTGTCATCGTGCCTTTCGGCAAATGGACACACCTGTTGTATCGCACCTTGGCAATCTATTATCACACGGTTAAAGAAAAGGCCCTGCAACAGCAGGTGCCTGAAGAGGCAGTGTTGGAAAATGCATAATAACAAAACAGAAAACGGAAAGATTGGTGCCGCCATGGTTTTGGGCGGTGGGATCGGTGGAATGCAGGCAGCACTCGATCTAGCGGAATCCGGAATAAAGGTTTATCTGGTTGATCAGAAACCTTCTATCGGTGGAGTGATGGCCCAGCTTGATAAGACTTTTCCCACCAATGATTGTGCCATGTGTACTATGGCGCCCAGATTGGTTGAAATCGGCAGACATAAAGATATAGAAGTAATTACACTAGCTGAGGTAGAAAAAATAACAGGGAATGCTGGGAACTTTAAAATAGAAATAAGAAAGCGACCTCGGTTTATAGATGAAGAAAAGTGCACAGGCTGTGGTACCTGTGTCACGAATTGTCCAGTCCAAAACATCATCTACGTTACACCAGAAAAAGATAAAATAGATATTTCTGTTAAAGATATGGAAATCGTGCAGAATATCATTAAAGATTTTGAAATATCGGAAAGGTCTTTAGTCCCCATCCTGCAGAAAGCTAATGATACTTATAATTATTTGCCAGAAACGATCTTAAAATATATCGCCGATCAATTGAATTTGCCGTTAAGTGTGGTGTGCCGAATTGCGACTTTTTACAATGCTTTCAGCCTAGAGCCCAGAGGTAAACATATCATAACAATCTGTCTGGGAACGGCTTGCCATGTGAAAGGTGGCGAGAGAATTACCGAAACATTTGAAGGTGAACTCGGGATAAAAAGAGGATCAACAACAAAAGATATGCTTTTTACTCTCGAGGCCGTTCGTTGCATCGGATGTTGTGGGCTGGCTCCGGTGTTAAAAGTCGGTGAAGAGATACATGGTCAGATGAACAAGAAAAGAGTCCCAGAATTGTTGAATTTTTATCAAAGTGCTTAAGGATAATCATTTTTAACGGGTAAAAACAATGCCAAAATTGAAAATTGAAGATTTAGACAAGATTAGTCAGAGGGTCAGGAAGACGGTTCTTCTGAGGGAAGGGGCTGGAAAGGCAAAAATCACCGTCCATATGGGGACCTGCGGAATCGCTGCTGGAGCAAGGAAAATTATGAGCACGTTAATGGAAGAAGTTGAGAAGAATAAACTAGATGATGTTATCCTTACAAACTCAGGTTGTGCAGGATTATGTAGCAAAGAGCCAATGATAACAGTGGAATTAAAAGACGAAGCACCAATCAAATACGTCGATTTGACGCCTGAAAAAGTGCGGAGAATATTAACAGAACATGTTATGGGTGGAAAAATTGTTGAAGAATTTGCCCTGGCCAGAGGCAGCGAGAGGATGTCCTGAATAGTTGCCGAGCTGAATTTTTTATTAATTATGTTTCAAAATAATCTAAGGATCTTAATAGAGGTCAAATAGATCATGAACGAATACAACCCAGATAAATACAGGTTGCATTTAATGATTTGTGCGGGGACTGCCTGTGTTTCTAATAAGTCTTTCAGGATAAAGGAAGTATTGGAAGACGAGTTGAAAAAACAGGGGCTGGAGAACGAAGTTCTGGTTGTGATGACAGGGTGTAATGGGTTTTGTGCGGTAGGTCCTGTCATGGTCGTTATGCCAGATGGAATATTCTATCAAAGCTTAACCGAAGACATTATACCTCATCTTGTGGAAGAACATTTTTTGAAGGGCAGACCATTACAGAAACTCATGTTCACTCCAGAGAAAGAAGAAATTGTCATTCCCAAGATGATGGATATTGGTTTTTTTGCCCGCCAGACATTAATTGCTCTCAGGAACAGAGGAATGATTGATCCCGAAGTCATCGATGAATACATAGCAAGAGATGGATATAAGGCATTAGCAAGAGCTCTGACAGAAATGACTCCAGAAGGGATCATAAACGAAGTCAAAAATTCAGGTCTTCGAGGCCGAGGCGGAGGAGGATTTCCCACCGGCTTAAAATGGGAGTTATGCCGGAATCAACAAGATAACACTAAGTATATCATATGTAACGCAGATGAAGGGGATCCAGGAGCGTACATGGACAGAAGTATTGTCGAAGCTGATCCCCATTCTGTATTAGAAGGTATGCTGATCGGAGCAAGAGCTATTGGTGCCTCTGAAGGGTATATCTATATCAGAGCTGAATACCCGCTGGCGATGGAGAGATTAAAAATCGCTATCGACCAGGCGAGAGAATACGGACTTATCGGCGAAAATATATTCGATACGGATCTTAATTTTGACATCCATATTAAACAGGGGGCCGGGGCGTTCGTGTGCGGCGAGGAAACTTCCCTTATCGCATCTATTGAAGGCCGTCCCCCTGAACCGAGGCAGAGACCTCCCTATCCTGTTGTATCTGGATTATGGGGAAAGCCGACCAATATTAATAATGTTGAAACTTGGGCAACGATTCCTCCGATCATTAATAGGGGAGCAGAGTGGTTTTCGGGCATAGGCACGGAATTAAGCAAGGGCACTAAAGTGTTTTCTCTCGTGGGAAAGATTAACAACACGGGTTTGGTTGAAGTCCCGATGGGTATAACTCTAAAAGAGATCGTTTATGACATCGGAGGTGGGATTCCGAAGAACAAGAAATTTAAGGCTATCCAGACAGGAGGACCTTCGGGAGGATGCATTCCTGCCAGTTTAATGGATTTACCTGTCGATTTTGAAAGGCTGACCGAAGCCGGTTCGATAATGGGTTCGGGTGGTTTAATTGTGATGGACGAAGATACGTGTGTGGTAGATGTCTCCAAATATTTTATCGAATTCACGAATGATGAATCCTGCGGGAAATGCACTTCTTGTCGAGAAGGGTCGGCCGTTTTACTCGAGGTGCTCCAAAAAATATGCAGAGGCGAAGGTGACGAAAACGACCTTCAGATCCTTGAAGAATTCAGCGAAACCATAAAAGATGCGTCTATGTGTGGACTGGGTCAGACGCTGCCAAACCCGGTATTGAGCACATTAAAATATTTTAAGGATGAATACGTCCAACACACCAAATATAAAAGATGTCCTGCTCTCGTGTGTAAAGGAATCATTTCATCTGCCTGTCAGCACTCCTGCCCGATTTCACAGGATGTTCCCAGCTATATCGGGTATCTTGCTCAGGGAAAATTTGAAGAAGCCGTCAAAATCGTCTTAAAAGAAAATCCTCTCCCGTCCATCTGCGGCCGTGTCTGTGATACGCCCTGCGAGGAGAAATGTGAAGCCGGGGAATGGGACGACCCGATAGCGATCAGAGCTCTCAAACGCTTTCTTGCTGATTATGAAATGAAGCACGATGTTGAGTCCGACCAAAAACCAAAACCTGAAAGAGAAGAACGGATTGCTATCATCGGCTCCGGACCTGGAGGGTTGACTTGTGCCTATTACCTTGCTCTTGAAGGCTATAAGGTCACAGTGTTTGAAAGTCTTCCTATTGTCGGCGGTATGCTGGCCATCGGAATTCCAGAATTTAGATTGCCCAAAGACATATTGAATCATGAAATTGAAAGGATCAAGAAATTAGGAGTTGAAATCAAAACCAATACGACGATCGGAAAAGATATTCCGCTTGAAAAACTCAAGGAAGAATATAAAGCCGTCTTCATCGCTATCGGAGCGCATAAAGGCTTAAAGATGAAAATACCTAACGAAGATTCAGAAGGAGTTTTAGATGCCGTGGAATTCCTCCGGGATTTCAACCTGGGAAACGAAGTGAACATCGGCGATAGAGTCATAGTCATCGGCGGTGGAAATTCAGCGATAGATGCGGCCCGAGTGGCTAAACGTTTAGGAAAAGAAACAACGATACTCTACCGCAGGACAAGGGTAGAGATGCCGGCCATTAAGAGTGAAATTGAAGAAGCTCTTCTCGAAGGCATTGACATCCAATTTCTGGCTGCTCCGATCAAAGTCCTGTCGGATAACGGCAAAATTGAGGCGATCGAGTGCATCCGGATGAAACTCAGTGATGTCGATGAGAGCGGCAGAAGAAGGCCGGTTCCGATTGAAGGATCTGAATTCAAGGTTGATGTCGACACGTTAATCCTGGCCATAAGCCAGGAACCGGAAGTCTCTTTGCTCGTAGGTGAAAACGGACTGGAAGTATCCGCTTGGAACACTCTTGAGGTCGACCCAGAAACTCTTCTCACGAATGTGGAAGGGATATTTGCAGGAGGTGACGTAGTCTCCGGTCCGAATACAGTGACAGCTGCAATGTCTCATGGAAAAATAGCCGCTCAAATGATCGATAAATATGTCCGTGGAGAGAAATTAGAAAGGAAGTATGAGGTGACCCGTCCAGCCGTTAGAGTTGAGGCAATGGAACTTTCGGAGGAGGAAACCAAGAATCTAAAAAGGCCCGAGATGCCATCGATTCCTGTCGATCAAAGGATTGAGAGCTTCAAGGAAGTTGAGTTGGGATTCGGGGAAGCCGCTGCCATTATTGAAGCCAAGCGCTGTCTGCGATGTGATTTAGAAGTCAAAGAAGATTAAGGGAAGACCAGAAATGCCGATGAACAAAATTATTGAGACACTTAAAATATCAAGCGTCGAAAAATTAAGTAATTATCTTATAAACGGAGGGTCGGCGTGATTAAGCTGACTATTAACGGTAACACGGAAGAATTTCCCGAAGGAAAAACACTATTGGAATGCATCGAAAGTACTGGATTAAAAGTCCCGACTCTTTGCCATCATAAAGCTCTGGTCCCGTATGGGGCCTGCAGATTATGTTTGGTGGAAATTAGCCAAAATGGTAAATCGACAATTCAAACTTCATGCACTTATCCAGCCCTTAATAATTTGGTCATTCAGACTGAATCTGAGAGAGTCGTGAAGGCTCGGAAAAATATGATCGAACTGTTATGGGCCTTATGTCCTGATTCGAAGAAGATACAAAATATAGCTGACGAATATGGTGTGAAAGAAACAAGGCTAACCAAGAAAAATGAGGATTGTTTCCTTTGTGGACTGTGCGTGAGAATGTGTGAAGAAAGAATGGGCATCAATGCCATAAGCTTTACTAATCGTGGTTCCAGACGTAAAGTAACTCCTCCTTTTGATGCGCTTTCTGATGTATGCCAGACATGCGGTACCTGTGCATTTATTTGTCCTACAGAAAGGATCAAGCTAAAGGAAATCAGCAAGCATGAAGTCATTCCTATTGTGGATGAATATAATGAAAGATTGATCAAAAGATCGGCTGCTTACATCTCCTATCCACAGGCCATTCCGAACAAAGCAACGATTGATGAACGATACTGTGTCCACAAACTTAAAGGAGAATGCAAAATCTGCGAGGAGGTTTGTGAAGCAGAGGCCATTGATTTTGAACAAGAAGAAAAGAAGATCAACTTGAATGTCGGTGCCGTTGTTTTATCTCCAGGATTTGATGTATTTGATGCAAAAATTAAAGAAGACTTGGGATATGGACATTATCCTAATGTTGTTACATCGATTGAATTTGAAAGGATTTTATCTTCAACAGGACCGTATCTTGGCCACGTGTTGAGACCCGGTGATCAAAAAGAGCCAAAAAAAATAGGGTTTATCCAATGTGTCGGCTCCCGGGATTGTGATAGGGATTATTGTTCTTCGGTTTGCTGTATGTATGCAACGAAAGAGGCCATTATTGCCAAAGAACATGCTGGTGAAGATCTGGAATGTGATATTTACATCATGGATATGCGCGCATTCAGTAAAGGGTTTGATGAGTATTATGAAAAGGGGAAGGAACTCGGAGTCAATTATATCCGATGCCGTCCCCCGACTATCGAAGAGATACCTGAAACAAAAAATCTTGTAATCCAATATCTGGATGAACATGATCAAAAGGCATCTCGTGAATATGACATGGTTGTTTTATCCGTTGGTATCGTCCCCCCAGAATCTGCAGAAGAGATTGCCCAAAAATTTGGCGTCGAGCTGAATGAATTCAATTTCTGTAAGACCGATCCGTTTAGACCGGTTGAATCGGACCGTGATGGAGTTTATGTGTCTGGCCCCTTCACCGAACCCAAAGATATTCCTGAAACAATTATGCAGGCGTCAGGTGCATCGTCAAAAGTTTTATCACTTTTGAAGGATGAAAGAGGCAGCTTAATCACCAAAAAGGAATTTCCTCCAGAAATAGATGTCACAGGGCAACAACCAAGGATCGGTGTGTTTGTCTGCCACTGCGGAACCAATATTGCCGGAGTGGTCAATGTTCCCGACGTCGTTGAATATGCCAAAACCCTTCCTGATGTCGTGTATGCAAATAATAATTTGTATACCTGTTCAAATGATACTCAAGAGATTATAAAAGAGATCATAAAAGAACATAATTTGAATCGAGTCGTTGTTGCCTCGTGTACGCCAAGGACACACGAACCTCTATTCCGAAACACAATCCGCGAAGCCGGGCTAAACCAATATCTCTTTGAAATGGCAAATATCAGAGATCAGTGTTCATGGGTTCATATGATGGAACCGGAAAAGGCGTCTGAAAAATCAAAAGACTTGGTTAGAATGGCTGTGGCCAAAGCACGATTATTAGAACCTCTACAGAAAAGATATGTCCCGATAACAAAATCTGCATTGGTCATCGGCGGCGGGGTTTCCGGCATGTCATCTGCCATTGAACTGGCAGGTCAAGGCTATGATGTTTACTTGGTGGAGAAAGAAAAAGAATTGGGCGGAAACCTAAAACGGCTGCAGTATTTGCTGGGTGGAGTAGACCCTCAAGAGGGGCTACAAAAAATTATAAAACAGGTAATGGAAAGCGAAAAAATCTATGTGTACACAGAAGCTAAGATTGATAATATTGAAGGTTCAGTCGGTAATTTTAAAACAACGATTTCCATGAACGGGAAATCAGGAGAGTTAGAACACGGAATCGTGGTTGTCGCTACCGGTGCCCAAGAATATCATCCAAAAGAGTATTTGTATGGTCAGAATGACAAAGTTGTAACCCAGATTGAACTGGAAGAGCGCCTGGGGACAAACAGTGAGTGGTCGTCGCCAGAAAAAAATCTCATTCCGAAGAACATCGTGATGATTCAGTGCGTAGGTTCTCGGGATGAAGAAAGGCCGTATTGTTCGAGGATCTGTTGTTCAGAAGCTGTCAAGAACGCCTTGAAAATAAAAGAACTATCCCCTGAAACAAATATATCCATACTATACCGAGATATAAGGACTTACGGATTTAGAGAAAGCTACTACACAAAAGCCAGACAACAGAATGTTAGGTTTATGAGGTATGAAAAGGACCGAAAGCCAGAAGTCAGACAAAATGGAGATGGGTTGCAGGTGGAAGTTTTTGACCAATCATTAAAGATACCGATTGAGATATCAGCAGATCTTGTTGTGTTATCCGCAGGGATTGTTGCTTATGAAGGAAACGAAGATCTCGCACAATTTCTAAAAGTTCCGTTAAATCAAGACAAATTTTTTCTTGAAGCTCACATGAAGCTTCGTCCTGTTGATTTTGCTACCGAGGGAGTATATTTATGCGGCTTAGCCCATTCAGCAAAAGCCATAGATGAAAGCATCGTTCAGGCTCAGGCAGCCGCCTCAAGAGCAGCAACTATACTATCGAAAGACAATATAGAGCTGGAAGCTACAATTTCTGAAGTAATAGATGAAAGTTGTGATGGCTGTGCCTACTGTGTTGATCCTTGTCCTTATCAGGCCATTACTTTAATCGAATACATGAGTAAAGGCTCGATAAAAAAGACGGTTCAGGTCAATGAAAGTGCCTGTAAAGGTTGTGGGTGTTGCATGGCAACCTGTCCGAAAAAAGGTATTTTTGTGAAAGGATTCACACTGGACCAGCTTAACGCACAGGTCCTTGCCGCCTTAGGAGTACAATAATGCAAGATGAATTTGAACCCTTGATAGTGAGTTTTTGCTGCAACTGGTGTTCCTATACCGGAGCAGACTTGGCAGGTGTGTCCAGGCTGCAGTATCCTCCCAATATCAGAATAATAAGAGTGATGTGTTCAAGTATGGTGCATCTAAATTTAGTGATCGATGCCCTAACAAAAGGAGCAGATGGTGTTTTAATCTGCGGTTGTCATCCCGGCGATTGTCATTATGAAGACGGAAATCTAAAAACAGAGAAGAGAGCTGAAGCCATCGGCCTTATGTTAGAAGATTTTGGCCTGGAAGAGGAAAGATTTCGATTGGAATGGGTTTCAGCATCCGAAGGCCCTAGATTTGCACAGGTGGTCAGAGAGTTTACAGAGCAGATTAAAAAGTTGGGGCCAAGCCCTTATAAAATGTAAAATATAGGGAGTTTCTCATGCCTGATGCTGCCAAAGTCATAGATGGAAAAAAATTCATGTGGGATGGCGAAGTCTATGAATCTGAAAAAGATGCCCAAGAGGTAAAGAAGAAGTACGAAAAGGATGATTTTGAAGTCGAGTTGATACAAGAAGAAAATCAGTTCTTTCTGTATACAAGAAGAGTTGTCACAGAAATTGTAGTGGAAGGTGAGCCACCGCCAGGCTAATCAATCTGAATTACTCATAAAAACTGCCGATATCTCCAGTAATTACAGCAATATCAGGATGTCTTCCTGATATTGCTGTAAATATCAATTTTATTTTTACAAAAGAATGTTTATTAGTATTAATCGGCAGTTTTTACCTTTCAGGCGAGTCGATATTCACCGCATCTGCTCCGTTGCGGCGCATTCGCGGTGGTTCTACCACAGCTTCATACGGCCGACGCCTCGCATCTACGGCAACCTCAACTCGTGAGCATTCCATCTTTCACCTGAATGATTCATAAAAAATTTCTGCCATTTGACTCGTGGATAATCCAGGTCTAAGGATTTACTAAAAAAAAGCCTGCCCTAAGAATCCTCCCAGGACAGGCTTTGTGTGGCAGAATCAATCGGTTTAGTGGTCCATTCGGACTGGTTTTTGCTTCATCGCTAGCTTGCTGCGCAACTTTTTCATGTTCTCTGCCTGGAGAGCGATTTGGCGATCTACCTCATCCTGGATTGTCTGGTGGAGTTCGCAGCTCTCGCAGCGATAAACTTGTGAGCAGGCTCTGGCAGAAATCTTTCCACTCATGGTGTACCTGCACTCATTTCTTCCTGACTGAGAGGCCAGTTTGTCTAGGAAAGGCTTTATCCTTGGATCGTTACTGAATTTCTCTTTTTTCATCATCGCCACATGAAAATTACAAACGTCTTGACATTGATAGCCGAGTGTACATCTGCGCTTCTTGATAATGTCCGCTTGCATCCAAATACAAGGAGCAACAATCGTGTCTTCGACGACCGGTTCTTCGAAGGGTGGCGTGGGGACGATTTCAACTTCGAGAGACTGCCTTATTAAAGTTTCCAGATAGTTCATCTCGAAAGGTTTTTGTAGGTATTCGATAGCGCCCTTATTCATAGCCTCTTTTTCTGATTCAACCGAGGGATAGGCCGTGATGATGATAACCTTCGCCTCTGGATTCTTTGATTTGATTTCCTCAAGCACCGAGAGCCCATCGCGGCCAGGTAATCTAAGATCGATTATCATGACGTCATAATCTTTAAAATCGAGTTTTTCCAATGATTTATCGCCATCATTGGCAGTATCGACTTTGTGACCCACATCAGAGAAATAATCGACCAATGCCTCACGCATAATCTCTTCGTCTTCGACGACTAACATATTTTCTTTTTTCATGCTAACCTCCAAGATTTATTTTTTTTCATTTTTAATCTTGAGACATAAAAATGAGCAAATATTGTGCCAAGAAAGATTTTATCAAAAAAATTGTCATTAGAATCGGCATAACTATATAATAATAAACGATTTGTAACGGCTGGCAGGATTTTTCTGCGAAAGGGAGGAAAGGGATGGAGTGTATATTATTTGGACACTAACTGTCTAATTTATTGACAATAAAATCATATTTTTTTAGCTTGTTATACAATGTCATCCGCCGAATGCCCAGTATTGCTGCAGCCTTTGAAATGTTGCCTTTTGTTTCCTCGAGCACATTTAGAATATGGTGTTTTGTCACCGCCTCGATAGTTTTTTCTTTTTGGATGGTGGGATGAATAATATCTTGTGGAAGTTCGGCCATCGTGACGGCATTATCCTTAGAAAGAATGACACCATGTTCAATCATGTTTTCTAATTCCCTCACATTACCAGGCCATGAGTAATTCAGCATGAATTCGATGACCCCAGGCGAAAATTTGGTGACCTCTTTTCCATTTTCTTCCGCATACTTTTTTAAGAAATGCTCAGCCAACGGGAGGATATCCTCCTTCCTGTCTTTAAGCGGGGGAAGGTTTATCGTCACCACTTTTAATCGGTAATACAGATCCTCTCTGAATTGTCCCTCCAAAACCATCGTTCTCAGATCCTTGTTGGTTGCAGTTATGACGCGGACATCAACGGAAATCTCTTCGTTACTTCCGATTCTGGTTATCTTTTTTTCTTCGAGCGCTCTTAGAAGATGGACTTGTGTATTGGCGTTTATTTCGCCGATTTCATCAAGAAATAAAGTGCCTTTATCTCCGGCCTCGAACTTCCCCTTTTTTCTTCCGACAGCACCCGTGAAAGAACCTTTTTCGTGACCGAAAAGTTCGCTTTCTAGAAGGCTCTCTGGAAGGGCTGCACAACTCGTAGCTATGAAAGGTTTGTTTTGGCGTTTGCTTTGATGGTGGATTGCCCGGGCGACAACTTCTTTGCCCGTACCTGTTTCCCCGGTTATCAATACTGTGGCATTGGTTGGAGCGACTGTTTTAATGAGTTCGAATATCTTTAACATCTTAGAGCTTTTAGCGATGATACCCTCGAACTGGAACATTTCCTTTATCTTTTGCCGCAGCGAAATATTTTCCTCGATGAGATCCTGATGCTCCACCAATTTTTCTATCAGAAGTTCGACTTTTTCCGGACAGAATGGTTTTTCGACATAATCAAAAGCGCCTTCTCTTATAGCCGTTATCGCTGTTTGAATGGTCGCATGGGCCGTAATAATAACTGTTGATAGCGTGGGAATTATTTTTTTTGCTTCTTTCATCAGTTCGATACCATTAATGCCCGGCATGACTAAATCAGCAAGCATTATATTGAACTTTTTCTTCTTGATAATCTGGAGGGCCTCCTCGCCCGACTCAGCTACGTCCACATCATGGCCAACCCCATCCAGCCAGTCGCGGAGTGATTCTCGTACGATATCCTCATCGTCAACGACGAGAATTTTAGTCTTTTTTCTCAATCATGGCCTCCAGATATATCGTAAATGTTGTTCCTGCGTCAGGTTCACTCTCCACATCTATCTTGCCTTTATGTTTCCCTATGATACCATGAACCACAGAAAGTCCAAGTCCGACCCCCTTGCCTTTTTCCTTAGTCGTGAAGAAAGGGTTGAAAAGTTTGTTCAGGTTTTCTTTGGGAATACCGATCCCGGAGTCTCGAATATCAATTTTAACCGTATCTTTCGGGGTATCGTCGATTTTGATCCCTTTAGCAGCTGAAGTGGTGATTGTTAAGTTGCCACCGTCAGGCATGGCCTGAATCGCGTTCAGGATGATATTGATCAATACCTGCTGGATTTTATCAAAGTCCGCCATAACAAGAGGAAGATCTGGATCTAAATGTTTCTCAAGGCTTATGTTTTCAAGATTGATCTGATTTTCTACCAAAAGCAGCGCTGCATCGATGATCTTATTGATTTCGAGGGGTCTCATGCTTGGTTCGGATTGACGCGCGAAGTCGAGAAGATTACGGATAATCCGGGTCGTTCTATCCAGCTCTTTTTCCATCTTTAACAGTTGCCCTTCTGTAGACTCAGACTGGATCTTTCCTTCTTTATATTTTTTCAGGAACAGTTTCACATAGACCATGATGCCAGCCAAGGGATTATTCACCTCATGAACAACGCTCGCCGCTAACTGACCCAAAGAGGCCAGCTTTTCTGATTGTATCAGTTCTTCCTCAGTTTGCTTGCGCTTGGTGATGTCTTTTCCTGAACTGAGAGTGCCGATGGTTCTTCCCTTTTCATCTGTCAGGGTCGTGTTGTGCCAGGCGATAATCCTCTCTTCACCAGATTTGGTCAAAATTATGTTTTCATAGTCTTCAACTTCTTCTTCTTTTCCATCCAACACTTTTTGGAAAGTTTCTTTTCTTTCTTTCTTAAATCTTTCCGGAACGCATAAATCAAACCAGTTTTTTCCGATGATTTCGTCTTCCTTGTAATCCAAAACATCACATCCCTTTTTGTTGATTAAGGAGACGTCTCCCTTTTCATTTATAGCCACGATTATGACACCTGCTATATTGAGGTACTGCTGTGCTTTGTTTCTCTCCTCGCGTAGCTTCCCCCATAATCCTTTATGTTTGGTTAAATCCCTGAAGTTTTCCACCGCACCGATTATCTCACCACTCATGGACTGCAATGGTGATGTGGTTATGTTTACAGGAACCTTATCCCCTGCTTTATTAACGATCATAATCTCATAATTGAAAACCGGTTTTCCAGTTTTCATGGTCTCTTTCAATGGACACGATTCTTCACAGAGCTCACTCTTCAGAATTTGACAACATTCCTTATTCAGGACTTCCTCTCTCTTGAAACCTGTGATCTCCTCAGCAGAAAGATTGAATGATGTGATCCTTGCATTTTTGTCTATAGTTAAGACTCCCCCTTCCATGCTTTCTATGATACTAGATAAGAACTCTTTTGTGAGTCCATCCTCTTTTGCCAATGAAATATCTCCTTCATGTACTATTATTATATGAAAACGAATTATTTTTGTATCTTTTTTAGATACTCTCTAATCAATCTTACCCCAGCAGAAGAATTTATGGGCGTCTCGTTGAGTTGGAGTTTTATTTTTCTCGTGTCTAAACGATATTCTTGACTATTCTTTTTATGCACATAGACTAGGTCTATTTCAGGGTTTCCTATGATAAGGGTGATGATTGTCTGACCAATATCGCCCAAAGGTTTTCGGTCGATATGGCTGTGCTGAAAATCGGCTTTGATTTTGGTCCCTTCTCCCCTTTTAGATTCTATGGAAAGGTGACCATTCGCTACTTTGGCAGCTTCAGATAAGAGAGGCAATCCAAAACCATATCGGCGAACCGTCTTAGAGGTATAGAAGGGATCAAGAGCTTTTTTCATGATTTTCTTGTCCATTCCTACACCGTTGTCTATTATTTCAAGAGACAATAAATCCTTCTTTTTGTCTTCAAATATTCTTATTTCAATCTTGTCCGCGTTGGCTGCTACCGAATTTTCGGCAATATCTAGAATGTGTAAAGAAAGATCTTCCATCGAGACCTCAGTGTATCAATTTTCTCCCGTCTTTATTTTTTAGAGCTTTTTTTATTTCTGCTAGGGTGCCATCTTTGAGTAGGAAAGACGTATGGACTTTTCCGATGTCATCGGGGAAATGAGCATCAGAAGAGCTTATGATTGGATAATGATCTTTATATTTTTTTTTTGCTTCTGTGTAGGTCATATGGGGAGAAATTTCCAAAGCATCCAACTCCAAATTTTCGGGAATGAATCCCAATTGGCCGATGATGCTGAAGGATTCTCTGTCTATATGCGATGCGATGGTTACTCCATCGAAGGAGTGAATCAGTTGAAGGACTTCTTCAAGAGGAATTGTCGTGGCTCCAATCAATAACTTATTGTTTAATCCCAGGACTTCTTCTTTTTCGTTGACGACGATTTGCCTGCCGAAGGCTTCTTCGTCGTTCTCTCCAGGCAGATTCCTGTAGACATAATCCTGGAGTTTCAGAGCGTTTTCAATATCGTCAAAAAGGGCCAGAACATGGACTTCTTCCTGAGAGGTTACTTCTATCCCAGGGATAACATTAATATTCATTTTCTCGGCAGCATTCACCATGGCCAGAGAATTTTCTGTCGAATTATGATCACAGATGCCTAAAATATCTATTCCCTTTTTCTTTGCCGTGAAGAGTATTTCCTTGGGAGACATGTCCAATTCTGTACAGGGAGAAAGGCAGGTGTGAATATGCAAGTCCGCCTTAAAAAGTCTGAACATGCATTAAGCCTTCGAACCTATTAATTCATACAATTTTCCCGAAACTTCAAAGGCCATTTCCTTGCTGACAAGAAGGGGTACGTTTTCCTCTTTTGCTTTTTGAAGTGAGGCTTCATCAGGCTCACGATTATTGACGATGATTATCCCGACCAGGTCTCTCAATTTAGCGACTGCGATAATATTCTGGTGGGTTTGCAGTGTAATCCAGAGGTTGCCTTCTTTACTGTTGGCAATCACATCACTGAGCAGGTCGCTCGTATATCCACCTGTTACCTCCACACCCAATTTATCTTGGCCTGCTAAAACTTCTAAATGTAGTTTTTCAATAATTTCTTTAACTTTCATTCTTTAATCCCTCTTTTTTTTTGTTTTCCTGGCGTTCGATCTGATTGAACTCAGAGAAGCAGATTTATCGAGCAATTCTGACAGCTCTTGAGAGAGCTCTGAATATTTTTGGGGGAGATTGAAGATACAGTCTGTGAGCCCTGCCTCTCCTTTTACAACATCTTCGGCAAAGGTCAAGCACGTAGGAGCTCCACAAACCCCACAGTCAATTTTGGGCAGTGATTCATAAATATCCTCTTTTTCTTTTCTTTTCTTGATGGCTTTGGCTAAGTCTTTATCGAGAGGCTTGAGAGGACGAGGCTCTAATTTTCCTTCAATGAAGAAATATTTCTGCCTATACAGTTTTCTGACTTCCCTGATGTCCGGACAGGCTTTTATTTGTTCGAACTCTAAAGTTTCGATCAATTTAAGGATTTTATTATAAGAAATATAAAGGTTTTCTACAGTCAGGGAGCCTCCGACACATCCCTGGTGGCAGGAATAGGCTTCGATAAAGTCAATATTTCTTAGTTTTCCCCTTTCAAGATAT